>JBGVDD010000154.1:0-73475 GCA_045119215.1 Lachnospiraceae bacterium
CTACTGCATACTTATCGGCTGCGGTAATCCATGGATTCTGATCTTCAAATTTCAAACTTAAAGCAATCTTCTCACCCTGGATATCTTTGATATTTGCTTTAACAACATCACCAACATTGAATAACTTCTTAGGATTATCAACTCTTCCCCATGACATCTCTGAAATGTGAAGTAATCCATCAGCACCGCCTAAGTCAATAAATGCACCAAAATCTGTTACATTCTTAACTACGCCTTCAATCACGTCACCAACAGAAATTTTTGCGAATAATTCTTTCTGCTTTTCAGCTTTCTCAGCCATAATAAGCTGCTTGCGGTCACCGATGATTCTTCTTCTCTTTGGATTAAATTCGCTAATCACAAATTCAATTTCCTGACCAGCATATTTTTCTAAATTCTTTTCGTAAGTATCTGAAACCAAGCTTGCAGGAATAAATACTCTCGCTTCATCTACAACTACGCTTAAGCCACCATCTAATACCTGGGCAACTTTCGCTTTTAATACTTCCTTATTGTTGAAAGCTTCTTCTAATCTTTCATTTGCCTTGTCTGCTGCAAGACGCTTGTAGGTTAACAATACCTGACCTTCTCCGTCATTTACTTTGATAACCTTTGCTTCCATTGTTTCGCCAACCTGAACCATTGTAGTCAAGTCAACATTTGGTGTGTTAGTGTACTCGTTTCTTGTAATAATACCGTCTGCTTTGTAACCTATATTTAAGATGATTTCATCTTCCTTTACGCTTATTACAGTTCCTTCCACTTTTTCGCCGGTTCTGATAGTCTTAAAAGACTGATCCAGCATTTCTTCAAAACTTAATTCTGACATTTACATTGAACCTCCTCAATAATATTCTTTGGGGTGGATGCCCCTGCGGTAATACCTACGCAGCCAACAGTCTTTAGTCTGTCAAAATCTAAATCAACAAGTGTCTGTATATAGTAAGTATTTTCACATTCTTTTTTACATATTTCGAATAACTTTTGTGTGTTGGAACTATGCTTGCCACCTATAACAATCATAGCGTCCACCTCTTTTGCAATTTCCTGTGCCTCCTGCTGACGTTCGTTCGTTGCATTACAAATGGTATTCAAAACAATTATATCATACCCCTTTTTCGAAATAATTTCAACTAATTCTTGAAATTTCTTGTAATTAAATGTCGTCTGGGATACAATACACAATTTTTTCTCGACATTTTCGTCAAAATTACGAGCCTCTTCTACATTATTAACTACATAAGCCGGAGTTTTACTCCATCCTTTAATTCCTTCTACTTCCGGGTGTGTTGCATTTCCAATGATTAGAATCCTATTCCCCTTCTCGCTTTCCTCTTCTACAATTTTGTGTATTTTTCGAACAAACGGACAAGTGGCATCTACATACTCTAGTTTCTGACGTTTCAGCAGCTCGTAAACCCTTTTCTCCACACCATGGGAACGGATAATCACAGTACCTTCTGTAATATTTTCCAAATCTTTTTCGGAATTCAATACAATAACTCCTCGTTGTTCCAAATCTTTCACAACTTCTTCATTGTGAATAATCGGTCCAAGAGTATAGATTTTTTTTCCTGTCTTTACTTGTTCATACACCGTATCCACAGCTCTTTTTACGCCAAAACAAAATCCAGCTGTTTTTGCAAGCTTTACTTCCATATTCAAATCCCCTACAGTCTCTCTTTAAAAAGGGTAATAATTTTCTCTACCACTTCATCGATAGTCATATCTGAAGAATCTACAAGAATGGCATCCTCTGCCTGCATTAATGGAGAATGTTCTCTGTGCATATCTCTATCATCTCTTTCTATAATATCTTTTTCTATGGTATCCAAATCACATTCCACATTTTTTGCCACTAATTCATTGTATCTTCTTGTAGCTCTTGTTCTTGAACTGGCCGTCAGATAAATCTTTAATGTAGCATTTGGCAACACCTTAGTCCCTATATCGCGGCCATCCATAATCACATCTGCCGTCTTTGCCAGCTGCTGCTGCAACTGAACCATTTTGGTTCTTACATTTGCATTGACAGAAGTTGCAGATGCCATATTGCCAACTTCCTCTGTACGAATCAATCCATTCACATTCTCACCATTTAGTAAAACCTGCTGTTCTCCATTTTGATATTCAATGGTAACATTTGCATTATTACATTCCTCACTGATTCTGTCAGTTTCTTCCGGACGAATTCCCTGACGAAGAAAAAATAACGCCATAGCACGGTACATGGCACCGGTATCCACATAAATGTATGACAGCTCCTTTGCAATTTTCTTTGCGATGGTACTCTTTCCAGCCCCTGCTGGTCCATCAATAGCTATATTATAAGACATATTTTTCTCCTTTTTTTCGTATTTCATTCATATTCTAACTATCTTGCCGCCGTTTTTCCAGCTACTACCCCGGTGGACCAGGCAATTTGTAAATTAAATCCTCCGGTGATGGCATCTACGTCTAGAACTTCGCCTACAAAATAGAGGTTTTTCACCTTCTTACATTCCATAGTGGCAGGGGATATTTCCCGCACATCCACACCACCTCTGGTAATAATAGCCTCATTATAATCTCTGACTCCCATAACTGTGGC
This sequence comes from Lachnospiraceae bacterium, assembly GCA_045119215.1. Taxonomy (GTDB): domain Bacteria; phylum Bacillota; class Clostridia; order Lachnospirales; family Lachnospiraceae; genus RUG11237. The sequence continues at coordinate 2,591 of JBGVDD010000154.1, forward strand.
AGGAAATTTTTTGAAAACTTCCAAAAGTCTTCTACGCTCTTTTTTATTAATCTCATTTACTTTCTTTTCTGGGGAAATTCCACTTAATGCAATAACTACAGGAATCATTTTGGCTGGCAATAGATTTCCAAGGACATTTTTAAAATGTTTATTTTGTGCCTGTGAAAAATCTCTAAGGATTCTTTGATCCAATTGCTCTTCTGTTAAAGCCGGTTTCAAGTCTATCTCGACTTTCAAGGGCTGTTTCTTCAAATCGTCAAGAATAATGCTGCTGGCACTTAAAATCAGCGGCCCGCTTAAACCATAATGAGTAAATAACATCTCCCCAAATTCATGGTAGAGCACCTTACTATCCTTTTTTATCTTCAAACTTACATTTCTCAAAGACAAGCCCTGTAGCTTCGGTATATAGTCTTCCTTTGTCACTAATGGTACTAGAGCCGGAGAAGTTTGTGTTACATTTATCCCCAGTTCCTTTGCAAATTTAAATCCGTCCCCAGTAGAACCGGTCAAAGGATAAGACAAACCTCCCGTTGCAACAATAACACTATCTGCCTGTACCTGTTTTCCAGATTCTAACACCACTCCACTGGCCTTGCCTTCAGAGCATAATATCTTCTTTACAGGCTGTCGTAACATTACATGCACTCCGCACCGTTCCATTTCTTTTTCCATAGCACGAATTACATCCGAAGAGTGATCCGAAGCAGGAAAGACCCTGTTCCCACGTTCTATTTTGGTAGGTACCCCTAAGTCTTCGAAAAATCCTAAAGCTTCCCAATTGTTAAAGTTTTGAAAAGAGCTGTACATAAATTTATAATTTTTCATTACTGACTTTAACAAATCTTCCATATCACAAGCATTCGTAAGATTACACCGGCCTTTCCCGGTAATAAATAATTTCTTTCCTAACCTGTCGTTTTTCTCATATAAGGCAACTTTCGCACCACTTCTGGCTGCCTGGATTGCTGCCATCATTCCTGCTGCGCCGCCACCTACTATAATCACGTTTTTCATACATTGTTCTCCAAATAAGGATCTTTTAATATCACATCATTTTCCACATAATTAATTTCGTCATTATTATATACCTGATATTCGTCCCATATTTTTTCCAAAGTCTCCAGTGTATTTACCACCTCTGTCTGTTTCTTCATACATAAAGCTACCACCAAGGCATTGATTACACTTAATGGAGCCACCAGAGAATCCACAATGGATGCCATATCACTTCTGGCTATTAAATTACAGGAAGAATATAGATTCATCGGGGAATGGATACTGTCTGTTAAGGTAATTACCTTGGCATTTCTATTATTTGCAAATTCCATAGCTTTTAATGTTCTTACGGAATATCTTGGAAAACTGATTCCTATAATCGCATCCTGCTCATCAATACGAATCATCTGTTCAAATATCTCGCTGGCACTATTGGTCTGTATCAAATGAACATTATCAAATAACATATTAAGATAAAAGCTTAAAAAATTTGCTAACGGACTACAACTTCTAATCCCTAACACATATATATGTTTTGAGTTTAATAGGATGTCAATAGCGGTCTCAAAGGCCTTTTCATCAATATTTTCCAACGTCAATTTGATTTTATCTGCATCTGACTGTAACACAGAGCTTAAAATCTGGGACTGACTAATCCTTCCATAAGCAACCTCCATTCGTTGAATGGAATTGAGTTTATTCCGCACCATTTCTTCCAAGGCACGCTGAAATTCAGGATATCCTTGATATCCCAGATTCATGGCAAACCGTACCACGGTAGATTCACTTACTCCCACCAGCGCTCCCAGTTTTGCCGCTGTTAAAAACGCTGCTTTATCGTAATTGCTGATAATATAATCCGCTAATAATTTTTGACCTTTACTTAACTTATCATACTTGGTTTTTATTTTTTCAACAACTTCATTTGCCTTATTCACTTTTCTGCTCCCAAAGAAATTTGTAACTTATTTTTCTTACATTTCTTCTTTCTTCAACACATCTCTAAAAAAACAGCTTCTCTTTCCGGTATGGCAGGCTGCACCTACCTGTTCCACCTTAACAAGCATGGTATCTACATCACAGTCCAGGTACATTTCCTTTACATATTGGAAATGACCGGAAGTTAAGCCCTTAATCCATAATTCCTGTCTGCTTCTGCTGTAATAAGTCATAGTTCCTGTTTCTATGGTTTTTTCGTAGGCTTCCTTGTTCATGTATGCCATCATCAATACCTGGTTGTTTTCTACATCCTGAACAATCACCGGTAACATTCCATCCGAATTTAATTTAAAATCTTCCCACTTCATATTGCTTTTTAATGGTTTTATCTTGTTTTCCATAAGGTTTCCTCTCCTGTGAGACAATTACAAAGTCCCTTTTGTTGACAACACATCATTGATTCTTGCGTCATAACTGCAGGCTTCATCTAAAGCTTTGGCAAATGCCTTATATGCAGCTTCTATGATGTGATGATTGTTGCTTCCGTATTCTAATTTCATATGAAGATTCATCATTGCAGAATATGATACTGCATAGAAAAATTCTTTTACCATCTCTGTATCATAGTATCCCACCCGCTCTGCGGTGAAATCCATATCAAAAGCTAGATAAGGACGCCCGGACAAATCAATGGCACATAAAACCAACGTTTCATCCATAGGAAGATATCTCTGTCCAAATCTCTTAATTCCTTTTTTATTGCCTAATGCTTTTTTGATTGCGGTTCCTAAAGCAATTCCCGTATCTTCTATTGTATGATGACAATCCACAATCAAATCACCTTTTACCTTGCACTTCAAATCAAAGAAACCATGTTTTGCAAATCCCTCCAGCATATGGTCAAAAAAGCCAATTCCCGTATCAATCTCTGCTTTTCCTGTACCATCTAAATCCAGTTGGATGAAAATATCTGTTTCGTTTGTCTTTCTTGTAACATTTGCTTTTCTATGTTCCACGGCCGTAAACCACCTTTCTAAACTGTTACTGGAACCTTACTTTGATAGAATTTGCATGTGCAGTAAGCTGCTCAGATTCAGCAAATTTAATGATATCCTTGTGCACCTCTTCTAAAGCCTCTCTTGAATAGGAGATAATGCTGGACTTTTTAATAAAGTCATCAACGCTAAGAGGAGAGAAAAATTTTGCTGTTCCATTGGTTGGAAGCACATGGTTTGGTCCTGCAAAATAATCTCCTAACGGTTCAGAGCTGTATTCTCCTATAAAGATTGCACCTGCATTGCGGATCTTTGTCATCACATTATATGGATCCTTGGTCTGAATTTCCAAATGTTCTGAGGCGATTTCATTGGCAGCGGCAATGGCATCCTCCATGGAATCTGCCACCAGGATATATCCATAGTTATCCAAAGATTTCTGGATAATCTCTTTTCTGGAAAGCTCTGCTGTAAACTTATCTACCTCCACTGATACCTTGTCTGCCAATTCCTGGCTGGTGGTAATCAAAATAGCCGATGCCATCTCATCGTGTTCTGCCTGGGACAATAAATCTGCTGCAACAAAACGTGGGTTGGCAGTTTCATCTGCAATTACCAGAATTTCACTAGGTCCTGCAATAGAATCAATGCTTACATGTCCATATACTGCCTTCTTTGCCAAAGCCACATAAATATTACCAGGTCCCACAATTTTATCTACCTTTGGTATGCTCTCTGTTCCATATGCCAAAGCAGCAATGGCCTGGGCACCGCCTACTTTGTATACTTCTGTTGCCCCTGCTTCTGTAGCAGCAACCAAAGTGGTAGGGCACACTTTTCCATCCTTTCCTGGTGGTGTAGTCATAATGATTCTGTCTACTCCTGCAACTTTTGCTGGCATAATATTCATCAATACCGAAGAAGGATATACCGCTTTACCACCTGGTACATATACTCCTACTTTTTCTAATGGAGTAACTTTCTGTCCTAGAATCGTCCCCTGTGGAGTTGAGTGAAACCAGCTCTGCTGGCGCTGCATTACGTGGTAGTCTTCAATATTCTTCAAGGCTTTGCGAATAATTTGCAAAAGCTCATCACTGATTTGTTCGTATGCTTCCTTGATTTCATCCTCTGTGACACGGATGGTCTGAGCATCCACTTTCACTCCATCAAATCTCTCTGTGTAGTCAAAAATAGCTTTATCGCCGTTTTCTTTTACATTATCCACAATGTCAGCCACACGCTGTTCGAATTCTCCATAACTGTTTGGACTTCTTTTTAATAAATCTTCAAGAATATTTTTCTTTGTCTGTTCATCTAATTTAACGATTCTCATGGTCTTCTCCTTTTATTGTGTGTTTTTTTAGTTTTTCTGGTCAGATACCAATTTTTTTAAATCATTTATAATCTTTGTAATACGCTCATTTTCCATTTTCATACTGACCTGGTTCACTACCATTCTTGCAGATAATGGGCAAACTTCCTCTAAAACTGTCAGTCCGTTTTCCCTAAGAGTAGTTCCAGTCTCTACAATATCTACAATTACTTCTGACAATCCTACAATAGGAGCCAATTCAATGGAGCCATTTAACTTAATGATTTCTACGGTCTGATGCTTCTTATTATAAAAATAATCTTTTGCAATGTTTGGATACTTTGTAGCTACACGAATCAACTCATGATGCTGCAATAAATCTTTTGCATCTTCCGGTCCGCAGACACACATCTTACATTTTCCAAACCCTAAATCCAAAACCTCATACAGCTTTCTGCCTTCTTCTAAAATGGTGTCTTTTCCCACAATTCCAATATCCGCTGCTCCATACTCTACATAAGTCGGCACATCAGGTCCCTTTGCCAGGAAGAAACGAAGCTTTAGTTCTTCATTGACAAAGATTAACTTTCTTGAATCCTTATCCTTCATCTCCTCACAGGTAATTCCGATTTTTTCAAACATCTCCAGTGTTATTTTTGCCAATCTTCCCTTTCCAAGTGCAAAGGTTAAATATCTTTCTTCCTTTTTGTTTTCCATAATTTACTCCTGTTCTACCTTTCCCTCAGTTGTCACATGATAAATAGTATTAAAATTATTTCTCTTACCGTAGGAAACGTATTCTTCTAATGTTTTGTCTTTCTTTCGTTCTAACAAAGCAACTTTCATTCCATCGCCACGCATTTCCTCTGCGTTACGGATAGACTCTGTCAATGCGTCTGTCTCATATATCATAAGCACACTATCATTACAGGTTTCGATTTCTATCTTCTGTCTTGACAACGCTGCAAGTAACTGATTCACCAAAAGGACGCATCCAATTGCTGGTGCATTCTTTCCAAAATGTTTTAGCAAAGTATCATATCTTCCACCAGAGATAATCGCCTCTCCAACCCCGTAGGTATAAGCCTTAAAAATCACCCCTGTATAGTAGTTATATTTACTTACAATCCCTAAATCAAAGGTAATATAGTCCTCTTCTCCATAAACTTTTACAGCTTCATAAACCGCTTCTAATCTCTCCAAAGCTTTCAGTGAACGCTTATTCAAAGGCATCTTCTTTGCTTCCTGCAACATTTGTGCAGAACCAAATAATTCTGGTAATTTACATAAACACTCTTTGATATCCTGTGAAACATCGTATTTTGACAACAGCTCTTCTATTCCAAAATGATTTTTTACAGAAATTAACTCACGTAGCTGAAGTTCTACTTCTTCATCTAAATTTGCCGCTTCCATAAGTCCTTTAAAGAAATCCATATGACCAATACTCACCTGAAATTCCTTTAATCCGGAGGTTTTCAGACATCGAATCATTAATGCCACAATTTCTGCATCTGCATTTACACTGTCATCTCCAATTAATTCTGCACCTAGCTGGGTAACTTCTCTTAATTTTCCCTGATGGCTTAAATGGTTGATAAAGGTATTTCCCATATATCCAAAACGGATTGGCATTTCTTCATCACTGTAATACTTTGCTGCCGAACGAGCTATGGATGGAGTGAAATCCGGGCGCATTACCAAAGTATTTCCGTCTCTGTCAAAGAACTTATAAAGTTCCTTTGAGGCTGTAGTTCCAACTTCCCTTGAAAATACATCAAAATATTCAAAAGTAGGGGTTTCAATAGCTTGATATCCATACTGCTTCAACACCTCAAATAATTTGTTCTGAATAACCTGTTTTCTCTCACATTCCTGGTTATAAATATCTCTTACCCCTTCCGGAGTATGTAATAATCTGTTTTCCATGTATGTATCCTTTCTGTGTTTTTCTCTATATAAAATATAAAAAACATTGTATGTCACTTTATCACATTAAAGTGATAACGCACTAATTCAATAAACTTTCTTCATTATAGCCACTGTTTTGTATTATGTCAAGACATCTCTTTCATCAAGATCTTTCTGAACCTTCTCCAGAAAAGGTACCAAAACTCCACCTTTTCCTTTCATATGGTAGCAATCATCAAGTTCATCATAACGAAAGCTTTTTCTGCCCCCCTGCAACATGCGCTGATAAAATCGATTCAATTCCTTAAAAGTCAGATAATGAAGCAGGTTCTTATGTGTGTAATAAATTACCAGAAAAGCAATCCCCCCCTGTTGTTCAAAATCCTTCATAAACTCATATTGATGTTGGTGAATATTCTGCAAAGGGAAGGTATCTGTATTGCACTCCTTGGCGTCAAAACAAACCGGAATCCCCTGTATCGTTCCAATATAGTCCACGGTACTCTTTTGTTCAAAATATGCCAAAGTGATGTGGCGGGTGGCTTTATCTATATTAATCGGTGTAATGGGAGTAGGAATTTTCTGAATCAATGCCAGTCGATTCTCCCTGTACTTTTCATTTGTACGGTTTATCATTTCTTCTAAGGTGGAACCTCTTAGTCCCCTGGAATTCCATGTTGCCATAATATCACCTTCCTAATGTTCCCATCATCGTTTCCATTCTTTCAAACTCTTTTGGCAGCCTTGCCTGAAAGGATTTTCCAGAAAGGTAAGACAACCTGCCTTCCATGGCAGGAAACTCCAGTTCATATCCATGTAACAGCTGAGAGGTGATTTTTGCTTCTCTCTTGTACTTCTCATTGATAGATTTTTTACCATATTTTACATCTCCAATAATCGGATGACCAATGGACGCTAAATGTGCACGAATCTGATGACTCTTTCCTGTGATTAGTTTTACTTTCAGCAAGGTAAACTCATCAGAAATTTTTATTGGATAGTATTCTGTAATAATCTGACTGGCACCCTTTTTTTCTTCCTTAAAAATCATCACCTTATTATTTTTTTCATCCTTACACAGGTATCCATTAATCACGGACGGTCTATCAATCCTTCCACTGACGTAACACAAATAATACTTATGAATCGTCCGTTTCCGAAACATTTCTGACAATTCCTGTAATCCTGCCATGGATTTTCCCGCTGCCACCAACCCGCTGGTATTTCTGTCCAGACGATTACAAACAGACGGTTTAAATGTACTTAAACTTTCTTTTGATATCTCACCTTTTTGCAATAGATAGTCTATAAGAATTTCATTTAAGGAATAATCCTTCATGTCTGCCTTCTGCACCAACATCCCGGTGGGCTTATTTATGAGCATAATATTAGCATCTTCGTAAACAATATCCAAGTGTGGAATCTTCTTTTGAGGTGCAGCTTCCTTAATCTCCCTAAAATTCTCAATGGTATCGTCGCTAAGAAAAAGTTTTACTACATCGCCTACCTTAGTTTTTTCTGTTCCATCAGCTTTTTTTCCGTTTAATGTAATATTTTTTTTTCGAAGCATTTTAAAAATAAAACTTTTCGGGGCCTTATTTAAATACTTTGCAAGGAGCTTTTCCAAGCGAATCCCTGCCTCGTTTTCTCCAATTTCTATCTGTTTCATAATCTTTTTCGTATCCTTATTTTATAAATCATAAAAATCATAAACCTAAATGGAAACTGCCTTGATTACCTGTGCAATATTTCCTTCCAGTCGATGGCTCTTTTCAGCTTTTTCTCTATTTGCATCCTTATCCTTTGATAAATGTTCCTGCATCTGTACCAGCCTGTCAATGTAGTCTTTTTCTTTTTTGTAAATTTTAACTGACACTCCCTGATAACCATTCTGTTCAATAATATTCTTTAAGTAAACTTCCCCATCTTTTTCTGAGGTCTTCTTCTTTTCTGAATATCCAATCACAGTATTTCCCACAATTGCTACATGCATCAACTCAAAGGTTTTATCATAAGCTGTAATCACAATATCTGAAAGGCACAATGCACTTTTTTCATGAGCTTTCATTCTGTCAAAAACCTCTTTCGTTCCACTTTTATATTTATAATACAATATAGTAACAGTAATCTGTTTTGCCACCGGAAGCATAGAAACTACTGCAAGAACAGTAAACCAGTTTTTCTTTGTCCCGGTAGAAATATATCCAATCACAAAAATCGCCATAGCTATGGCAAAAAACACAATGCTTTTTATTGTCTCCGTTTTTCTTTTGTATCGTAGATAGCCATATTCACCCTTTTGCATGTTTTACTCCTTGTGTTTAAATCCTATATTCAAAAGCATCTTATTGGGGCACACCTTACATAAAACCAGAAATGTATTCATCGTAATCCCATAAACTGAAATGGTTTTCCCTCGTCTCATGTCCTTCATTGCCTTTCTTACCACTTTTACAGGATTGGCCATAATTAATTTCTTGTACAAGGCAATACTGCCTTTCTCCTCTGCGATATCAAAAAATTCCGTTTTCACCGGTCCTGGACAAACAGCAGTCACCGTAATCTGTCTATTAGATAGTTCCCAGGACAAAGCATTGGAAAAGCTTGTAACAAAAGCCTTGCTAGCCGCATAGATTGCAAAGGAAGGCTGTGGCAGGAAAGAGGCTGCTGATGCAAGCTGAATAATCTTTCCTTTTTTCACTATATAGGGCAAAGTATCATAGGTTATATTCACTAAAGCCTGACAGTTTAGCTTTACCATTCCCAGGTTATCTTCCCTGGAAATTGCCTGAAAGCTTCCAATCTTTCCATACCCTGCTGAATTCACCAAAATACATACTCTTGGATTCTCCTTTTTCAAAAGGTCCACATATTCTTCATAAGCTTTCTCATCTGTCACATCCAGAGCAACCACTCTTAATTTCATACTGCCAGACAATTCCTCTTGTAACTCTTCTAAGCGTTCCTTTCTTCTTGCAATCACCCAGATTTCCTGAATTGACTTTTCGTAATCTCTTGCAATGGCACGTACAAACTCTCTCCCCATTCCTGAAGAAGCCCCGGTAACAACAGCCACCTTTTTTCTTTGTTTCTTCCTTTCACTAAAAGATTTTCCCATTCCTTTTCACCTTCCTATATTTCAAATCATATCTTTTTCATTTATCTATTTTTTCTTTTTGTGTATATTACGAATGGTCTTTTTCTTCTTTGGTCTTTCTCCTGGTGTCTGCTTCGTATTTTTTAGGTTTGTATTCTTTTTACTGTTTTTTTGAGAAGTTGTGCCTTTACGATTTCCCATATTTCTAGGACGAATCAGACACTTTTCATCAAATCCAATCAAGTCCTCTCTTCCCGCCTGAATCAATGCTTCCTTCACCAAATCATAATTCTTCGGATTACGATATTGAATCAATGCTCTTTGCATAGCTTTCTCATGAGGATTCTTAGGGGTATACACCTTTTCCATAGTTCTAGGATCATACCCTGTATAATACATACAGGTAGACAGTGTAGACGGTGTGGGGTAAAAATCTTGTACCTGCTCCGGCATATATCCTAAGTCTCTCAAATACTCTGCTAATTCTATGGCTTCTTTTAACGTTGAACCCGGATGACTGGACATCAGATAAGGCACTAAAAACTGTTTTTTTCCTAGTCGTTCATTAATTGATTTGTATTTTTTTTGGAATCTTTCATACACAGCATTTTCCGGCTTACCCATATATTTCAAAACATTGTCTGAGATGTGTTCCGGCGCCACCTTTAACTGTCCGCTGATATGATGTTCGCAGAGTTCTCTAAAAAAGCTATCATCTTTATCTGCCATAAGATAATCAAAACGGATTCCTGACCGTACAAAAACCTTCTTCACATTTGGTAACTGTCGCAATTTTTTCAACAGTGAAAGGTAATCCTTATGATCTACTTTTAAATTTGGACATGGTTTCGGAAACAAACACTGTTTGTTCGGACAAGCTCCCTTGGTCTTTTGTTTCTCACAAGCCATATGCCTGAAATTTGCTGTAGGTCCCCCAACATCATGAATATAACCCTTAAAATCCTTGTCCCAGATAATCTGTTCTGCCTCTGCTAACAGTGACTCGTGACTTCTTGTTTGGATAATTCTTCCCTGATGGAAGGTGAGTGCACAAAAGCTGCATCCTCCAAAACACCCCCTGTTACTTACCAGACTAAACTTCACTTCTTTGATTGCCGGAACACCCCCGGCTTCTTCATAACTTGGATGATAATTTCTCATATAAGGCAAGGCATATACATGATCCATCTCACTTTGTGTTAACGGTTTTGCTGGTGGATTCTGAACCACAAACTGTTTCTCCTTATAGGGTTCCACCAATGGTTTTGCCACAAAAGGATCTGTGTTACAGTATTGCACATAAAAACTCTGAGCATACTTTTTCTTTTCATTTTTCAATTCTGTATAACCTGGAAGGGTAATAGCACCATACACGCTTTCCAGATTGTTTGTCTTATATACCGTACCATCAATGAAGGTAATATCTTTAATATCGATTCCACTTTGTAATGCTTCTGCCACTTCTACAATGGGCTTTTCCCCCATTCCGTATATGAGTAAATCTGCACCGGAATCCAATAAAATCGAACGTTTCATGGAATTTGACCAATAATCATAATGGGCAAGTCTCCTTAAAGAAGCTTCAATTCCACCAATAATAATCGGTGTCTTTTTAAATGTCTGCCGAATCAGATTACAATACACTACCGTAGCGTAGTCCGGCCTTTTTCCCATCACGCCTCCTGGTGTAAATGCATCTGTATCCCTGCGCTTTTTGGAAACAGAATAATGGTTTACCATAGAATCCATATTCCCTGCTGTGACAATAAATCCTAATCTGGGTTCCCCGTAAATCCCAATACTTTCCTTCACCTTCCAGTCTGGCTGAGAAATGATTCCCACCGTGTATCCGTGTGCCTCCAGCACCCTGCTGATAATAGCATGTCCAAAGGATGGATGATCCACATATGCATCCCCTATCACATAGACAAAATCAAACTGTTCTATTCCCCTCTTTGTCATATCCTCTTTACAAATAGGCAAAAAACCCTTTTCCATGGCTTACTTCTCCTTTAGCATCTGTATTTCCCATTCACTTAACGGTCTATATTCCCCTGGCTGCAATGTTTTATCTAAATGCAATCTCCCCATAGAAATTCGTTTTAAATAAATCACCTCTTTATCTACCGCCTGAAACATACGCTTCACCTGATGAAATTTTCCTTCACAAATCGTCACCTGTATTTCAGAGATTTCTCCTGCTTTTAAAACACAAAGGTCTGCAGGCATAGTAAGCTTCCTTTCACCTATGTCCAGACCCTCCTTAAATTTCTCTACCTCTGCACTAGTAACATATCCCCGTATCAATGCATAATAGGTTTTGTCCACATGTTTTTTTGGTGACAGTAAACTATGAGCTAATTGACCATCATTCGTCAGCAACAATAAACCTTCTGTATCCTTATCCAGTCTTCCCACCGGAAATAGCTCCTCCTGATACTTTTCTTTAATGAGAGAAACTACTGTCTGGTTTAAGTTGTCTACAGTTGCGCTTACCACCCCTTGGGGTTTATTTAACATATAATAAACAAAGCCTTTTTTTGTGACTACATCCCCCTGGTATTCCACCACGTCTTTTTCTACATTGATTTTGATTTCCGGTTTTAGGGCTGGCACCCCATTTACTGACACCAGCCCCTTTTTAATGTGATTTTTCACTTCGCTTCTGCTTCCAATCTTTGTCTCAGCCAAAAACTTATCCAGTCTTACTAACATGGTTTTTTACACCTTTCGTTTCATTAATTCAATACATGCTTAATGCCCTGTACTTTATAACCTTGTGCAATTAAATCCAATTCATGGTCAAATCGATTTAGCTGTTCTAAGTCATCTTTTTCGTAAATTCTATAAAATTCCTCCTGAATCTTCAACAACTCACGCTTATTTGCAACTTTGTATAAATTCTGCATGGTATTGAGAATGGACGCCACCACATTTGCTTTGATGTGGAAAGAGTTCTGTGCATCCATAATTTCACTTCTCACTGCTGACATTTCTTTATCCAAAACAATCACCGCCGTAGCCGCACCACTTAAGCTGTCCTTCACATATTGTGGCATATTCTCACGATATTTATACTGTAAAGAATGCTCAATTGTGGCCCAGAAATTCATTGCCAGAGTTCGAATCTGAATTTCCACCGGTATTACCTTTGGTCCATCTAAAGTCTGGATTTTGTATGTCACAATCATATGATAGCTTTGATATCCGCTGTCTTTTTTATTTGCCACATAATCTTTAATCTGCTTTACCTTCATATCATCCCGGTTTTTAATCATCTCTGCAATAGCATATATATCTTCCACGAACTGACATATAATACGAATCCCTGCAATGTCTTCAATTTCTTCCTCAATTCGTTCCATGGGTATATTCTTTTTTTGTGCCTTTTCTATGATACTGGTAACCGATTTCACCCTGCCTAGCACCTGTTCTATTGGAGAGTACAATCCCCTTTCCCTATGCTCTTTAATATTATGATTAAATTTAACCTGAAGCTCTTCCACTGCCAACTCATAGGGATTTAGCAGCTGTCTCCACAACTGTATTTCCATAAAAAACACTCCATTTATTTTACTCTGACATCCGTTCTAGTTTTGTTTCTTGAATAGTTGCTCCAAATCTTACTATAGTGTACCACACTTTTATTTGGATTTCCACGATTTTACAGAACTTTCATAACTGTTTCGTAACAGTTCAGCCATAGGCTAAACTGTTACGAAATCGGGCAATGCTTACGCATGCAAAATTGCCCGATTTTTGTTAAATGCACATTTTTGCACGGTCAGCGCAGTAAATGCGCAGACCTGCCTGAACTGTTACACTGTTTAACAAATTTATTTTATGAAAGCAAATCCAAAAATATAACCTTATTTTTACAAACAAGGTCTGCTTCTTTTTACACATATATTCGCTTTATTTTCATAAACTAGATAACAAACAAGTTTTCAGGTGAAGCATGCATAAATTTTGTACTTATCTATTGCTATTTCTCTCATTAATCTTTCTTATTTTATTTCCTAATACCTGTGTAAATTACGGAAAAAGCGGACTTCTTCTATGGTTTCATGTAATTTTGCCATCCCTGTTTCCTTTTATAGTATTATCCCGCCTGTTAATGGAAACTGGAGCAATCTATCTTGTATGCAATATTCTCTCTCCAATTCTCTCCCGGCTTTTTCACGTATCCTTGCCTGGAAGTTTTGTGATTTTTTCTGGTTTTTTATGCGGCTATCCCATGGGTGCTAAACTTGTTTCTGATTTGCTGCAAAAAGAGATTATCTCCCAGCAGGAGGCCAACTATCTCCTTTCTTTTTGCAATAATTTAAGCCCTGTGTTTGTCAGCACATTTTTATATAGTACCTGTTTACAAGAACAATGTTCCCTCCCTATGATTCTTTTTATCATCTACGGAATTCCTGTTATGTACGGGCTGATGAGACGTCCCAGCCAAAAAACACTTTATAAACATATGAACGCCATGCCCTCTACAGGTCAAATCAACATTCTGACAATGGAAATGATAGATAAAGCGATCATGAATGGCTTTGTAAACATCACCAGACTGGGGGGCTATATTATCCTTTGTTCTATTTGTTCCGGCTGTTTCACCCTGCTTCCTTCCCCTCCTATTGTCAGTGCCATTCTTTCAGGTTTTACAGAAATCACTACCGGATTAAATTACCTAAATTCCTTGGAACTCTCCATAGAATTAAAAATATTTTTTTCCCTGCCTTTATCCATCTTTGGAGGACTCTGTGGTATTCTGCAGACCTGCAGCATAATAAAAGATTCCCCACTATCTCCACTATCATATATAAAAAACAAGTGGAGCCAATGCGGAATCTCTGCTTTATTGCTTATTGTATACTATTGTTTCTCTTCCTGATATGTAATCTCCATATCTTCCGGGAAGTCTTGCAGCATCTCCTCTTCCAAAGGAAAATCCTGTTCCGGATAATCCTGCTGTGGTGCAGCGCCTATGGACTCTCCCAAAGAAGCTCTATTTGCGTCTACCACGTCACAAGTCTTCTTTAACTCAAAGATTAGACTGTCATATTTGGCAGAAGCTGTATCCATAGCATGACCGATAATATGCTGCAAACTATTCAGCAAATCATCTGTATATTCCATTGCACTGATACGAATCTCATTGGCATCTCTGGTAGCATCGTCCAGAATCTGCTGTGCCTGCTGTGTTGCCTGATTAACAATTTGAGTTGCCTGTTCCACTGCCTGTTGCATCACTTCATGCTCATTGACCAACGCAGCCGTTTGCCTATTAGCTTCCTCTAACATTGCATCCGCTTTCAACTGGGCATCTTCCAAAATTGCTTCCCGATTAGCAATAATTTTCTGATATCTTTTGATTTCTTCCGGCGTCTTCATCCTCAGTTCCCGAATCAAATCCTCAATAATCGACTTTGATACCATCAAATTTTGGGAAGACAACGGCACAAATTTACAGCTTTCAATATAATCCTCAATGTCATCTATGATTTCTTCTATTCTACTTACACTAGCCATGATATCCCTTCTCCTTCTGCTCCATTTTATACACTTTTGTATTTTTCCTTTATTTTCTCTTCAATACATTCTGGCACAAAATGCGAAACATCTCCATGGTATGAAGCCACCTCTTTTACAATGGTAGAGCTTACATAGGAATACAAGATATTTGTAGTAAGAAACATGGTATCCACTTCTGGTAATAACTCATGATTAGTCTGTGCCATCTGCAGTTCGTATTCAAAATCTGTAATTGCCCTTAAGCCTCTTACAATTACATTGATATTTTCCTCTCTCGCAAAGTCTACCAGCAAACCACTAAATGATGTGATTTTTACATTTGGTAAGTCCTTTGTAGTTTCTTCTAACATATTAACACGTTCTTCTACAGAAAACAATGGATTTTTCGCCTTATTATTCAAAACTGCCACCACTACTTCGTCAAATACGTTTGCCGCTCTTTTTATGATATCTAAATGTCCCAATGTTACCGGGTCAAAACTTCCAGAATACAATGCTTTTGTCATCTTAAGCCTCTTTTCCTGCTATAAACACATGCATATTGGTCTTATATTTTTTGTATTTCACAACTTCAAAAGATAGATTTTCCTCTTCTATAAAATCAAAATCCGTCTCCAGCGATGCTTCCACAATAATCATAGTATCTTCTTGCATCAAAGAAGAGTGATTTAAATAACGTAACACTTCTCTCTCGTATTCATGATTGTAGGGAGGATCCATGAATATAATATCAAATCCTTTCTGCCCTTCCAATCGCTTCAGCGCAGTAAGATAATCTGTTTCCATTAGTTCTCCCCGCTCTCCAAGGTGAGTTGTCTTTAGATTATCACGAATACATTTTGCAGCGGCCGGATTTTTTTCTACAAAACAGGCATAACGGGCGCCTCTGCTTAACGCCTCGATTCCAATTCCGCCACTTCCACTAAACAAATCCAAAAATCTGCAATCCGCCACATCGTACTGTATCATATTAAACAAGGTTTCCTTTAATCTGTCCTGGGTAGGACGGGTATCCTGTCCTTCCACTGTTTTTAAGAGCAATCTTCTTGCACTTCCTGCTATGACTCTCATTTTATCCTCCTAGCCCCTATACTTATTTCCCTTAGTTCCTCTTTTGGCTTTCTTTAATCTGGTAAGTGTAACCTCTTTTTCACCATAAGAGACAGTATAGGACTCATTTTCATCAAATATATAAGCATTTTCCACCAAATCTGCACCCTCCAGAGCAATTCCCTTTACCCCTACAGCGCCTCGTTTCATTTCCGAAACTTCTCTGGAGTCAAATCTCAAGAAGATTCCTTTTTGAGTCACCAGACAGATATTATTGGTATTTTGGGGAATATCTGACACACTCATATCTTCTGTGATCAGAATCATGGACTCCTCTAAAATTTTTAAAACCTGATCCCCTTCTGACAGTTTTGTTGCTGCAATACTCCGCTTCGAAACATTAAACTCACTGCCCATAACCTTTTTCATCATACCATGCGCTGTGATAAAGATTAGATTTTTATCTTCCATATTCTTCACAGCCTGCACATATACAATCTCGTCTTCTGTACTGCTAAAGTTACTCAGATTATCCACCGGTGTTCCCTTATCACGCAGTTTTCCTGCTGGCAAATCTAATACCTTGAGACTATGCATCATTCCAGCCTTTGTAAACATACAAATCTTGTCCGTATTCATGCAATAAAAAACATATTTATTTTCTCCGTCTACTGTCTCTTTATTTCTCTCATAGGTAGAAGTATCCATGGTCTTTGCATAGCCAAATCTGTCCATAACAAACACCACTTCCTGCTCTTCTATTTTCTTTTCTTCATAAACTGCCTCTACACCGTTTTCAATTACAGTTTTCCTAGGCTTTGCGTATGCCTTCTTGATATCATCTAATTCCTTGCGTATTACCTTTGTCATAGATGCATTGTTATTGAGAATATCCTCATATTTTGCAATGTTTGCCAAGGTAGTCTCGTGTTCCTTCATTAAGGCATCGATTTCCAGACCAATCAATTTATACAATCTCATGTCCAAAATTGCCTGTGCCTGACGTTCTGTAAACCTTAGTTTCGCTGCAGACTTCTGGGATGCCTTTGACTTGAAGTTAATATTTGCTGTATCACCTTCCACCAGACAAGCCTTTGCCTGTTTAATATTTTTACTGCCTCGAAGGATTTCAATAATCAAATCAATCACGTCACAGGCTTTGATTAAGCCTTCCTGAATCTCTTTTTTCTCCAGTTCTTTTTCAAGCAATGTTCTATATTTTCTAGTGGTTACCTCATACTGAAAGTCCAGATGGTATTCAATCACCTGACGTAATCCCATAGTTTCCGGCTTTCCATCTGCCACCGCTAACATATTCATTCCAAAGGTATCCTCTAGCTTTGTCTTCTTGTAAAGCATATTGATAATCTGCTGGGCATCCGCATTTTTCTTTAATTCTAGTACAATACGAATTCCCTCCTTGGAAGACTGATTTGAGATATCTACAATATCCGGTGCCTTTCTACTCTCTACCAGATTACCCACATCATTTAAAAATTTTCCGATATTGGCTCCAACCATGGTGTAAGGAATTTCTGTGATGACGATTTTGTCCTTTCCGCCCTTTCCATGCTCCACTTCCACCTTACCCCGGACTTTAATTTTACCCACACCGGTTTTGTAGATTTCAGGAAGTTCGTCTTTGTTTACAACAATCCCCCCTGTTGGGAAGTCTGGTCCTTGAATGTAGTGCATCAATTCCTCTGTGGTGATATCTGGATTTTTCAAAAATGCTTTCTCCGCCTCTATCAACTCTCCTAAATTGTGAGGAGGCACAGAAGTAGCCATACCTACCGCAATTCCCTCCGCACCATTTAACAGGAAATTTGGTACCTTTACTGGCAATACCAAAGGCTCTCTCTCTGTCTCATCAAAGTTTGGTCCAAAATCCACCACATTTTTATCTAAATCTGCCAGATAAACTTCCTGGGTGATTTTCTCCAGACGGGCTTCCGTATAACGCATGGCCGCTGCCCCATCACCCTCAATAGAACCAAAGTTACCATGCCCCTGCACCAAAGGCTGACCTTTTTTAAAGTCCTGAGCCATAACAACCAAGGCTTCATATATGGAACTGTCCCCATGGGGATGATACTTACCCATGGTATCACCAACAATACGCGCGCATTTTCGATAAGGCTTATCGTAACGAATGCCCAACTCATACATATCGTACAGTGTTCTTCTTTGTACCGGCTTCAATCCATCCCGCACATCCGGCAATGCCCTTGCAACAATAACACTCATGGCATAGTCAATGTAGGATTTCTGCATAATATCCGAATATTCTGTTTTTATAATCTGTTCTTCCATCTTCCTCTACCATCCTCTATACGTCAAGTTCAGCATCCTGGGCATGCTGATAAATAAATGCTTTTCTCGGCGGAACCTCCGTTCCCATCAGCATTTCCGTAACTTCTGATGCCAGTCTTGCATCCTCTATTTCTACCTGTTTCAGCATTCTGGTCTCAGGATTTAAGGTTGTCTCCCACAGCTGGTCTGCATCCATTTCTCCTAATCCTTTGTATCTTTGCAGGGTAAAATTCCCCTTGTGAGTCTTACGATATTTTTCTAAAGCCTTGTCATCATAAAGATATTCTTCCTCTCCCTTAGAAGGCATAGCCTTATAAAGTGGGGGCATGGCGATATAAACATGACCCTCAAAAATAAGTTCCGGCATAAATCGATAAAATAAGGTAAGCAAAAGTGTAGAGATATGTGCTCCATCCACGTCCGCATCTGCCATTATAATAATCTTGTCATAGCGAAGCTTGGTAATATCAAAGTCATTGCCGTACCCTTCCGAAAATCCACATCCAAAAGCATTTATCATGGTTTTGATTTCCGCATTGGCTAACACCTTATCCATACTTGCCTTCTCCACATTCAAAATCTTACCACGGATGGGAAGAATTGCCTGATATTCCCTGTTTCTTGCCGTCTTTGCCGAACCACCTGCCGAATCTCCCTCCACAATAAAGATTTCGCATTTGGAAGCATCCTTACTTCCACAGTTTGCCAGTTTTCCATTGGAATCAAAGGAAAACTTTGGCTTACTCAACATATTAGTCTTTGCCTTTTCCTCTGTCTTTCGAATCTTTGCTGCCTTTTCTGCGCATCCAATCACACTTTTCAGTACCTCAAGATTCCTATCAAAAAATCTTGTAATTTCATCCCCAGCCACCTTGCTCACTGCCTTGGCTGCATCCTGATTGTCAAGCTTTGTCTTAGTCTGACCTTCGAATCTAGGGTCCGGATGTTTAATAGAAATCACTGCTGTCATCCCATTTCGAATATCTGCACCGGTAAAATTGGCATCTTTTTCTTTTAGGATTCCCAACTCCCTGGCATAGGAATTGATAATAGTGGTAAACACCGTCTTAAATCCAGTCAAGTGGGCTCCACCTTCTGCGTTGTATATATTATTACAGAATCCCAAGATATTCTCGTGAAACTCATTTACATACTGAAATGCCACTTCTACCGTAATATTGTCACTTTCTCCTTTAAAATATACTACATCCGTCACAGCCTCACTCTTATGGTTAATATCTTTTACAAAACCTACGATTCCATCCGGCTCGTGATATTCTACACGTTCCGGCTCAACTTGGCGCAAATCCTGAAAAATAATGGTAAGCTCCGGATTCAGATAGGCAGTTTCGTGAAGTCTTGACTTAATTTCTTCTGCCTTGAACTTAGTCTTTTCAAAAATAGTATCATCCGGAAGGAAATTGATTGTAGTGCCCGTTTCCTTTGTCTTACCTATGGTTGGCAACAATCCATTTTCCAACGGGATTACAGGATTCCCTTTCTCATATCTGTCGTGATGTATCATCCCATCACGCTTAATCTGAATATCCAGGTAATTAGATAAGGCGTTTACAACAGAAGAACCAACTCCATGAAGACCACCACTGGTTTTGTAAACAGAGTCATCGAACTTACCTCCCGCATGAAGGGTAGTGAACACCAAACGTTCTGCACTCATGCCTTTCTCATGCATATCTACCGGAATTCCCCGACCGTTATCACTAATGGTTGCAGAACCATCCTTCTCCAAGGTCACTTCAATTTTGGAACAAAATCCTGCCAGATGCTCATCTACAGAATTGTCCACAATTTCATAAATCAAATGATTTAAACCTTTCGTTGTTGTACTTCCTATATACATTCCCGGACGTTTTCGAACTGCCTCCAAACCTTCCAGAACTGAAATATTCTGCGCATCATAAGTTACCTGTTTCGCCATTTCTCATTACCTTCCTGTCATATAATATGATATGAGGGTCAAAAGGTGTTTTGACCCTCACTCCACTATCTTACATCCTCTATGGACACTTCTTTTCCATCTCTCCAGATTCTTTCCAAATCATAAAACAGTCTGTTTTCTTTGTCAAACACATGAACAATCACATCCGTATAATCCATAAGCACCCAGTTAGCTGCGTTATAACCTTCAATCTGCTTTGGTGTGTATCCAGCTTTTCCTAAAGTTTCCTCCACATTGTCAATCATAGCCTGCACCTGATTGGTGTTATTTCCGTTTGCTATGATAAAATAGTCCGCCAATACTGACACGCCGCTGATATCGATAATCTTGATATCTTCCGCCTTCTTGTCTTCCAAAGCTTCAATCGCAAGCTTCGCCATTTTTTTTGAATTTTCGAACATTTTCCTTCCTCCATCTCTTTTTTATTCCATTCCCGTAATATCCGAAAGGTCAACCCTCTCCCTGTAATAATCATAAGTTTTCTGGGTCATGGGATCCACCTCTCCCTCAGAAGCATTTAAAAAATTCAAGGTATCTTTTAAAATCCATACCAGTGCCTTATCTAAATCTATGAATGCCATTTTACGTATCTGTAAAAGATTGGGCTGTTTTTTTCTCATAGGTTCAATATAATCTGCCACAAAAATAATCTTATCCAACAAAGACATATTGGGTTTTCCTGTGGTATGATTTAAAATTGCACTGATAATCTCTTTATCTGTAATCCCATATTTATCCATAGCAAGAAAAGCTCCCAACTTTGCATGTAACAAAAAGGGATTCTTACGTTCTAAATCCGTGATAGTAATATTATATTTCTCACACATCTGAATTTTTTTTGGATTCGGGATACACTTTGCACCGTCGTGGAGAAGCCCTGCTACTTGGGCCTGCTGTAGATTTATCTCATACCTCATAGCTAATGCCGCAGCTGTATATGCAACTCCAAGAGTGTGCTCGTAACGCTCCTCATCCAATTCTTTTTTTAACTTCTTCTGGTATTCTGGAAAACAACCTGACTTAGACATATTTTTCTCCTTTCGGCACATACTCATACGCTTCCCTCATTTTCATTCACGGTACAGCTGATGTTTTTTTATATAATGGTCTACCTCCACAGGCACATAGCGTAAAATGGATTTCCCCTGCTTCACCCGCTTGCGAATTTCACTTGAAGAAATCTCTATCTCCGGCATATCCAAAAATTCTATTTTTGCCTGATATTTCTTCTGTACTCTGGCAATTTCACGGGAAACCAGAATTCTATCCCAATCATCCCGCACAGCCACCAGTAAAGTGGCAAGCTGACAGATTTTCTCAGGATGTTTCCATGAATCAATAGAACACAGTGAATCTGCCCCCATAATAAAATAAAAATCTGTATCCGGATACTCCAATGTTAGTAATTCCAGAGTCTTATAGGTAAAATTTACCTCTTCCCGTTTCAACTCAAAATCAGAGGCTTTTAATCCCTTGGTATGAGAAATTCCTCTTTTCAACATTTCCAGGCGGATACCACCATCCAGGACTTCTGCTGTTCTTTTATGAGGGGGCATACCATTGACCATCATCAGCACCGAATCCAACTGGAATGTTTCATAGGCATTCTTCGCAAGCTGTAAATGTCCAATATGCACCGGATTAAAAGTACCACCTAAAATTCCTATTTTCTTCCGACTCATAATACCCCCCTTTTACTTCTTATAAAGGAAGATTAATCTTCTTTTTATTATCCTTGCCTTCTCTGTAAAGGATAATCTTCTTTCCAATCACCATTACCACTTCTGAACGAGTACGCTCTGCTACAATACTGGCAATTTCCTTTGGATCATCAAAGCAGTTTTTTAACACACTGATTTTAATTAACTCTCTTGCAGTGATAGCTTCATCAATTGCCTTGGTAAGCTCTGGTGTCAAGCTGGATTTTCCAACCTGGAAGATTGGGTCCATATTGCTTGCAAGACTTTTTAAATACGCTCTTTGTTTACTGGTCATATTTTCCTCCTACTTATAATAATCAAATTCTAAACTATACATACGAACGGTATCTCCTTCTGTAATTCCTGCCGCCTCCAGTTTATCTAACACTCCCTGTTCTTTTAAGAACTTCTGGAAGAAGGCAAATCCTTTTTCTGATTCTAAGTTGGTATAACCTAACATCTTCTCAATCTTTGGTCCCTCTACCAAATATACGTCATCCTGCGCATAGTACTCTACGGTATATCCATCACCGTCATATTCATTTCCAGATGACAGTTCTTCTTCTGGGAAATATTCCTGTTCAAAAATCACCGGCTCCACCTGGTTTTCTTCCAGGATAGAGCTTACATAATACAGAAGTTCTTTTAATCCTTCTCCTGACACTGCAGAAATCGGAAAAACCTTCACTCCCTGTGGTTCAAATTCTTTTCGAATCCTGTCTACGGGATTTTCCTCTCCTTCTTCTGTATAAATGCAATCTATTTTATTTGCTGCAATAACCTGTGGCCGTTTTGCCAACTCTTCATTATAATTTTCCAGTTCTTTGTTGATGGCATAAATATCTTCAATAGGGTCTCTTCCCTCAGTAGAGGCCGCATCCACCAGATGAATCATGATACCTGTACGCTCAATATGACGCAAAAATTCATGTCCTAAGCCCACACCCTCAGAGGCCCCTTCAATAAGTCCTGGGATGTCCGCAATAACAAAGCCTCTGGCATCATCTAAATCCACCACACCTAAGTTTGGATGGATGGTGGTAAAATGATAGTTGGCAATCTTTGGTCTTGCGTTGGTAACTCTGGATAGCAACGTAGACTTACCTACATTTGGAAATCCAATCAAACCAACATCAGCAATTACTTTCAATTCCAATTTTAAATTCAATTCCTTGGCCGGCTGACCTGGCTGAGCATACTTTGGTGCCTGCATAGTAGAGGTGGCAAAATGCTGATTTCCAAGTCCACCTTTTCCTCCGGTAAGAATACGAAATTCTTTTTTTGCATCCGACATATCCACGATAACCTTGTCGCTTTCCAATTCCTTGATTACAGTACCTAATGGCACCTTAATATATATATCTTCACCATCTTTTCCTCGACAGTTACGCTTTCCTCCTACTGCTCCGTCACCGGCGCAATATTTTCGAATATGACGGAAATCTGAAAGGGTATTCAAGCCTTCATCTACAATAAAGATAACATCTCCGCCATGACCACCGTCACCACCGTCTGGTCCACCGTTAGGTACATATTTTTCACGTCTAAAGCTTACGTGACCGTCGCCTCCCTTGCCGGAACGCACATAAATTTTGGCATGATCCGCAAACATATTTTACCTCCGTCTTTCTAAAATTATGATTTACATTATTTTCCAAAAAGAGCTCCAAACAAACGTTTGAAGCTCTCATATCCTATCTCATAGGAACAATTATTTCTCAACTGGGTAAACAGAAGCCTGCTTCTTGTCTCTACCTTTTCTTTCGAAACGAAGAACACCATCTGTTAAAGCGAATAAAGTATCATCTCCACCGATACCTACGTTAGTACCTGGATGAATCTTTGTTCCACGCTGTCTGTAAAGAATGTTACCAGCCTTAACGAACTGTCCGTCTGCTCTCTTTGCTCCTAATCTCTTTGATTCAGAGTCTCTACCGTTCTTAGTAGAACCAACTCCTTTTTTATGAGCAAAAAACTGAAGGTCCATTTTCATCATTGTCATTACACCTCCTTGAAAGTTAATAGTAAGTACGACTCATCCGATGTCTCACTTAAAGACTCCCGAATGGATTCCAGACCAAGAATCATAGTATCAATTAAAAGGGTTGCCTCCGCACTGGGTTCAGAGTGGAACATAAACTCTATAAAGCCTTTCTCCTCTTCCGATTCCCCTTTAAACTTGTCATAAGTAAACTTCTCAATAGCATTGATAGTATTTATCACAAGAATAGACACGGCTGAACAAACGATATCATGTCCGTGCTCTGCATATCCGGCATGTCCTTCACACTGAAATCCTACATATTCTTCTTCCTGGTTTTTGTAGATTGTTATTTTAATCATTTTCCCTTATTTACATACAAAATTAAGCATTAATTTTTTCGATCTTAACTTCTGTGTATGCTTGTCTATGACCCTGCTTTTTGTGGTAGCCAGATTTTCTCTTGTACTTGTAAACGATGACTTTCTTACCTTTTCCTTCGCCTACAACAGAAGCTTCAACGGTTGCACCTGCAACTGTTGGATTTCCAACTACAAGCTTATCATTGCTTACTGCAAGAACCTGATCAAATGTGAACTTAGCACCTGCTTCGGTATCTAATTTTTCAACTCTGATTACGTCTCCTTCAGCAACCTTATACTGCTTTCCACCTGTTGCGATAATTGCGTACATACGGGCACCTCCTATAATAATTACTCGCCAGTTTCGGTGTTGCTTTCGCATTCTTATAACCTCGCTGTGCGGCATACTCCGTTATAATACCATCTGTTTTTTTGTTTGTCAAGAAAATTTTCAAATAAAAATTGACAGTAATTGAATACACACGAATGGTATCCCTATCCATACCACAAGGGTATTGATAAATAAAATCAAATCTTCCTTGAAAGAGATGATTCCCCTTCGACGTATTTTCGCATTCGGGTGTTTAGGATGTTCCTCCGCCAACCAGAATACAACCACTATCATTCCCACCACCAGACAGACATACCCCCAGGAAATGTGACATCCCTTTGTAATGATATAATCCAACATAAAAATACCACCAAGGATATTTATAACCCAGAACACAATGGTCCTCACTCTGGGCGAATACTCTGTAATACGTGCCCAGCCAAAATAAAATACCCCAATGCTTACAAAACTCATAATTTCTACAATCTGAATCGCTACTTCTCTTGTCATTTTATCACCTTCTTCCAATCTCTAACCAACTTCTACCAAAATGCAAAAAATTGGAGAAGGCTATCCATTGTAATCACTTTCCCATCCATATCAAAGTTTCCCCCTATATATTTATCTTTTTACGTTACTGTACACACATTGTGTGTACAGTAACCTTTTTACCTTCCCAAAACATATTTATCCGAAGAAGGAGTAGACATAATCTCTACTTTTCCATCTTTTGTGCAGGCTACCACACTGAAATGGTACCAGTATTTGGATGTTTGGTAATCAGATACATCCAAACTATACGCTGTCTTGGTGACTTTCTTTACAAAAACTCCATCCCCTAAGCGAATCACGCCCTTAGCATCCTTCTCTCCACGCTGGCAATATATCTTGTAATACTTTACATTTTTCACTTTTTTCCATGACAAATCCAACTGTTTCGTAATGGCATTATATTCTGGTGGATTCATCTCAGGCTGTTCCAGACGTATAATACATTTTTTCTTTACGATATTGGATTTCTCTCCATAGGATTTCCTTCCATTTACTGTCTGGTAAGGCAATACATAGTAGTAATATGTTTTTCCATTTACCAGATTTTCATCCATGTAGCTGCTCTTTGCGGAACTTAAGGTAGCAATCTTTTTATAACCGCTATTTTTCTTGGTAGAACGATACACCACATAACCCTTGGCTCCTTTCACCTTCTTAAAGCTTACCTTATAAGAATGCTTAGAATCAGCAGTAACTGTAACCTTAGTTTTTCCTAACTTCTTCTGCCACCGCGCATACAAGGTAGTATTTTTGCCTACCTTATAATGATTACTCACTTTGCTTCCACCAGTCTTTTTGGTATACCATCCCAAAAATTCATAACCGCTTCTTTGTGGAGTAGGAAGGGTTCCTAAAATTTCACCCTTTTTCTTAATAACAGTTTTGTACATTTCATTTCCAAACTTTCCTCCATTCCCATGATAAGTAATCTTATAGCTCACCAATGCAGGTGTAGTTGTTGGATTTACAGCCTTGGTAGGCTCCTTAGTCAAAGTCACACCTGGTGTAGCGGTGGGAATATTAGTGTCCGTTGGGGTTGGGGTATTCGTTTCCGTTGGGGTTGGCGTGTTGGTAGCCGTTGAAATCGGCGTGTTGGTCACTGTCAATTCTGGCATATCTGTTGCCGTTGGGGTTGGCGTACTGGTTGCTGTTGGTACCGGTGTATTTGTAGCTGTTGAAATTGGCGTACCGGTTGCTGTTGGTACCGGTGTATTTGTAGCTGTTGGAATTGGCGTACTGGTTGCTGTTGGTACCGGTGTATTTGTAGCTGTTGGCTTTGGCGTACTGGTTGCTGTTGGTACCGGTGTATTTGTAGCCGTTGGCTTTGGCGTGTTGGTTGCTGTTGGTACTGGTGTATTTGTAGCCGTTGGCTTTGGCGTGTTGGTAGCCGTTGGCCTTGGCGTGTTAGTTGCCGTTGGAGTTGGTGTGTTGGTTGCCGTTGGGGTTGGCGTGTTGGTGGCCGTTGGAGTTGGTGTGTTGGTTGCTGTTGGCGTTGGAGTGTTGGTGGTTGTTGGGGTTGGAATATTTCCTGCAACAAAAGGATAATTATTGTTCATTGCATAATAATATGCATTAGTATAATTTACTCCATAAATTGTTGCTCCACTGGAATTACTACCTAATATTTCTTTTCCAATCTCAGTAACACTACCTGGTATATAAACCGCCTTCAACGAAGAGCAGTTGTTAAATGTCCACGTACCTATTTTTTTTACATTTTCCGGAATGATTACTCTTTCTAAGGATGTACATAAATTAAATAGAAAGCCTCCGATTTCAGTCAATTTATTTCCAAAAGAAATCGTTTCTAGTTTCTTACAGGACTGGAAAGCCAAACTATCTATACTAGGATTCCCCAGAATTTCCAGACTCTCTATCATGGCTCCTTCGAAAGCACTCGTTCCAACTTCTGTCACATATTCCGGAATGGCAATTTCTTTTCCCTTCCAATCTTCAAATGCATAATCTTCAATTCTTGTTTCCGTACGTAAAAACTGAAAATCCTTTTTATTACACGGAACACTAATCAGGATATCTCGTTGTTTAGAGTATACTACTCCATCAACAGATACAAAACTTCCATTTCCGCTACTAACATCTATGTATTTCAAATTTTTAGCATTACAAAATGCCCTCTTTATCGTTGTCACCGTAGATGGAATTTTCACACACTCTAAATAGTCATTTATAAAAGCCCAAACATCGATAGTTTCTGTCCCCTCTGGAACTTCATAGGATGTATCTCTTCTTCCTACGGGATACTCCAATAATTCCGTGCCTGCCTTATTGTAAAGAACGCCATCCACCGAAGAAAAAATTTGATTATCACTATCCACATAAATATTTTTCACATTACGCCCATTAAAATTATTTAAAATCTTACTAACTGTAGATGGAATCATAATGGTTGTAGCTGAACTTGGTAAACTGCTAGTAGTTTTAATCTCAGTGACTGAATATCCATCCACTATGGCAGGAATATCAATAATATCCTTGGTACAATTAGCAAGGCTGTATACCCTAAGGCTCTGACTTGCTGAAATGTATTGGTACACTATTCCCTGTTCTGTAAAACACTCTCCATCCGCATATCCATAAATCCCCTTCTCCTCTATATCATATTCCTGTGCAGACACCTGACACTGACCTCCTAAAGTGGCTCCTGTCACACATAAACATAAAAACAACGCAATTACTTTATTTTTCATATTCTCTCCTCTTTCAAATCCTTAAGACTAATCTGTTCATGCAGCGGTTTTTTTACCTTCTTTCTGGTAATCTCTGCCAACTGCAGTTTGGTTAACTCCACAAGGTTCACTGGCAGGGAATCCTTTTGTAACTCCTGCTCTAGCGCCTGCATCAAAGTCTTTCTGTCCTCTTCCTGTTCTAAGTCCACAAAATCAATAAGAATAATGCCAGACAAATTTCTCAATCTAATCTGCAATGCTGCTTCCTTTGC
The DNA here is from genome assembly GCA_045119215.1 of Lachnospiraceae bacterium. GTDB lineage: Bacteria > Bacillota > Clostridia > Lachnospirales > Lachnospiraceae > RUG11237. Next base: position 30,584 of record JBGVDD010000154.1, read on the forward strand.
CGCCTCCAGATTAATCTTCAAAAAGGTTTCCTGTCTGTCTTTATTTTTTCCTGAATACTTTCCCGTGTTCACATCGATAACAGTCAATGCCTCCGTAGGCTCTATCACCAGATAAGCTCCCGACTTCATCCATACCTGTTTGCCCAGTGCTCGTTCCAAATCCCGACTGAGGTTAAAAAGAGCACCAAGGGGACATATTTCATCCTGATAATATACCAGTCTTTCTTTCATGGTTCCCTCCAGGCCATAGGCTCTATAATAGTCCAATATTTTTTCATAGACCTGCCACTGATCTGTCACAATCTTTTCTAAGGAATCCACGGGAAGGTCCTGTATCCTTTCCATATAAAAATCCTTGGCCTCATATAGTCTGGTGAATACAGTACGATAAATTCCTTTTTCCACAATGCTAAGCATATGCTGTTTCAAATACTCATATTCTTTTTTTAACTCATTCGGTGTAGCAAAAACAGCATTTGTTCTCACCACAATACCAAACGGCTCCTGTTCATTATGTAATGATGCGAAAATTTCTTTTAAACCTATCCTTTGTTTTACAGATAATTTTTTTGAAATACCAAGACCTTTCTCCCCTGTGGTCAACGCCATATATTTCCCTGGAACATTTAATTTTGAGGTCACCACCGGGTCCTTTGTTTTCAAAGCTTCCTTATCAATCTGGACAATAATTTCGTCTCCTTGAACAAGCTTTCCGGGACACTGCTGTTTTACAAAAATTGGCTGTGCATTTTCTTTTAGAGAATAATAGCACATTTGCTCTGGACTAATCTGAACAAAAGCCGCCTGTATATTTTTCACTACATTGACAACCTTTGCCACATAAATATTTCCAAGAATAGATACCTGATCCTCCCGTCTGCATTCAAACCAGATAGGACGATTTTCCTGGTATCCGGCTGCTACCAAGGCCTTATGAAACCTGGTAATCACCACCTTACTCATCTGACTCATCTCCAAAATTCTCATCAAACTCTTTACCAAAGTCTTCTAAGGAAACAAAGTTGTGTTCCCCCTCTTTTTCTGACGTATCTCCATACAAATCTAGACGCTTTACCTTTAGGGCAAGTTCATCTAATTCTTCATGGATACTGTCTGCATATGCTTTCATAATCAAATCCGGCTTAATATTGTTGGCACTTCCGGCACCAATCAACATATAAATCTTTCCATCTCTTTCTTCGATTTTGTACATATATTCTTTCAAGTCAACTTCTCTGGTATTTTTCTTTGTCTGTTTTGTCACAACAATAGAGTCTTTAGCACAAAAATCTAAAAAACCTTCCATATCAAAGTTCTTTAATTTATGACCCTCTCGAAAATCCACTAGATAATCCGCTGCCGCCACAACACTCATGGCATTGGCAGTACCCTCTGGCAAAAGCCGTACACTCTCCACCGTCACACCCTCTACCATCACCTGATTTAATCGCGCTTTCATATCCTTAGAGGAAGTAACAGAATTGGCCTCAATATCCAAATATTCTCCATCGCTATACACCCCTACTCCTAAAGGAAGGGCAAAGGACATAATCTGATGAGGATTAAAGCCCTGGGAGTAGGCAATATCTATCTCTGCCCTGCGCATTGCCTTTTGAAAATATCTCATCATATCCAAGTGACCAATGAACACCATCACCCCTGATTTTGTAAACTTAATTCTTAGCTTCAAAACAAACACCTCCTCCAAAGCTTGCGGCTCCGCATCCTTGACACGCCATACGACAGTTAGGTGTCGCTACCTCACTCTTAGCACGCTCCCATTCTCTTTTATAAAACTCTTTTGACACACCCACATCAATAAAATCCCAAGGTAGAATTTCATCTACATCACGCTCTCTCTTGGTGTAGAACATAATATCCACCTGTTCTTCCTGGAAGGCCTTCATCCAAATCTCATTGTCAAAGGTTTCAGACCAGGCATCGTACAAAGCTCCATTTTTATAAGCATTTAATATCACCTTACCCACTCTTCTGTCACCTCTGGCAAGCACACCTTCCAATACTGTCACATCTGCCTCATGCCAGTTGTATTTGATGCTCTTTTTGTTTAATTGTTCCTTTATGGTTGAATTCACAATATGTGCCTTGTGTAAAAATTCATCCTTTGTATTCATAGATGCCCACTGGAATGGGGTAAAAGGCTTTGGCACAAAAAAGGAAGAGCTTGCCACAATCTGTACTTTTCCATTTCTCTCTTCCTTTGGAATTTCATAATATCTTTTTGCAATTGCTTCCGATAAGTATGCAATCCCCTTAATATCTTCCTCCGTCTCTGTTGGCAGTCCCAACATAAAATATAACTTCACCCGATTCCAGCCTGCCTCAAAGGCAAGTCCTGCCCCTCTTAAAATAACATCCTCTGTCAAACCTTTATTTATCACATCTCTCATTCTCTGGGAGCCCGCCTCAGGTGCAAAGGTAAGGGAGCTTTTACGTACATCCTGAACCTTGCTCATAACATCTAAGGCAAAGGCATCAATTCTAAGAGACGGCAAAGAGACATTAATTCCCTGCCCCTTAAATTCATCAATCAAGAAGTTTACCAGCTCCCCTAAGTTTGAATAATCGCTGGAGCTTAAAGAACTTAGTGAAATCTCTTCATGTCCAGTATTTTTAAGCATCTTATATGCCTTATCCTTTAGCATCTCTACATCTCGTTCCCTCACCGGACGGTAAATCATTCCCGCCTGACAGAACCGACATCCACGGATACACCCTCTTTGTATCTCCAATACCACTCTATCCTGAGTTGCCTTGATAAAAGGCACCACCGGAGCTTCTGGATAATAAGTGTTGGTTACATCCATTACAATTTCTTTCTTGATGGTCTTAGGCATATCCTCATATTTTGGATAGAAAGCTTTGATGGTTCCATCTTCCTTATACTCTACCTGATACATAGATGGAGCATAGATTCCCGGAACCTTTCCTGCCTCCCTTAAGAATTCCTCTCTAGAGACTTGATTTTTTCTACACTCCTTGTATAAGTCCAAAAGTCTTCTATAAACCGTTTCTCCTTCTCCCATATAGAATAAGTCAAAAAAATCTGCCAAAGGCTCCGGATTGTAGGCACAAGGACCTCCTCCAATAACAATGGGATCATCCCAGGTCCTATCCTTGGAAAACAAGGGAATTTTACTTAAATCCAGCACCTGTAATATATTTGTATAACACATTTCATACTGAATGGTAATCCCCAAAAAGTCAAATTCCTTCACGGGATCCTGACTTTCCAGGGCAAACAATGGAATATCCTTCTCCCTCATAATTTTGTCCAAATCCATCCAAGGAGAGTATACCCTTTCGCACCACACATCCTCCCACTGATTAAACATATCATACAATATCTGGATACCTAAGTGGGACATTCCAATCTCGTACACATCCGGAAAACACATAGCAAAACGAAGTTCAACCTCATCTTTGTTTTTCACTACACTGTTGACTTCGTTTCCAATATATCTTGCCGGTTTATCTATTTTTAATAATATATCATCTGACAATGCCTGTTTTCTCACGGCTTCTCCTCCATACTATTTTCTGTAGCTGTTCAGCATCACTGAACAGACGCTATTTTTTATGCTTTTACACGTATATCAGTATAGCAAAGGGTAGAATTTTTGTACAGTAGGCAATAATTACTTAATTTTTGTAAATAATTCTAAAAATCTATCCAAAATCACAATTTTTTTATACAATTCCCTTGATATTTCCATTATTATTGAGTATAATTTTAGACAAATGTATAGATTAGAATGTGATAAGCATTTATAATTACAACAGAATTTAAAAAATAAGGGAGATTTGATTATGGATTTTACAATTGAAGATTTATTAACCACCACCATGAACAGTGGTTCCTCTGACTTACATATTTCAGTAGGTATTCCGCCCAAGATGCGTTTACACGGCGAATTACAGACCATGCCTTATCCTCGTTTAACTGCTGAGGATACAGCAGAATTACTTCGTCCTATCTTGGACAAGCGTACCCAGGCAATTTTAGACGAAAAAGGGGAAGTAGACTTTTCACATTCCCTTGATTCTGTAGGTCGATTCCGTGTGAATATCTTTAAGCAGAAAGGATCTCTTGCCGCTGTAATGCGTACCATTACCACCAAGATTCCTGATGCCAGAAAATTGGGAGTGCCGGAAGCTGTCATCAATCTGACAAAACGAAAAAGAGGTCTGGTTCTTGTGACAGGACCTACAGGTAGTGGTAAGTCTACCACTCTTGCTTCCTTGATTGATATTATCAATCAGGAAAAGACTTCACATATTGTAACCTTGGAAGACCCTATCGAATACTTGCACTCACACAAAAATTGTATTGTGAACCAGAGAGAAATCGGACTTGATACCCAGTCTTATGGAAACGCTCTTCGTGCGGTACTTCGTGAAGACCCTGACGTTATCCTTGTTGGAGAAATGCGTGACCTTGATACTATTTCCACAGCTATCACTGCTGCCGAAACCGGTCACCTGGTATTCTCTACCCTGCATACCATCGGTGCTTCTGCTACCATCGACCGTATTATTGACGTATTCCCACCTCACCAGCAGCAGCAGATTCGTACACAGCTCGGTTTCGTACTAGAGGGTGTTATCTCTCAGCAGTTGATTCCTACCTCCGATGGAGAAGGCCGTGTAGCTGCCTTTGAGGTAATGCTTGGTACCCCTGCCATTAAGAGTCTGATTCGTGAATGTAAGAATCACCAGATCGACTCTATTGTACAGGTAAACAAAAAGATCGGAATGCAGACTATGGATGACTGTATCTATGATTTGTATGCTAAAGAAAGAATCAATGCCGCTGAAGCATTGGAATTTTCCGTAGATAAACTTGCGATGGAAAAGAAATTGTATTAAAAATTATATTAAAAATCAAGCTAAGAGCGTTGGCTTTCGCCAACGCTCTTTTATACTGTACCCAAAACATCCACGTAAGTAATCTCGCTTAATTCTTCAATCGTAGGCTCTGGGAGCACAATGATCCTATTTGCCTGATTGGTAATAATCTTTTCAAATACATTACGAATCCCTCTGGCATTTCCAAACACTTGTTTTTGCTCTTTTGTCATTTCAGACAGCATTTTTTTCATGTGTTCCAAAGCATCTTCATTAAATTCCATAGCCGATTTTTTTCCCATCTGAACTAAAATATCAAGTAATTCTTCATTGGAATAATCCTTAAATTCAATAAACTTGTTAAATCTGGACACCAATCCTGTATTGGATTTTAAGAATTCCTTCATTTCCTCTGTGTAGCCAGCCACAATCACCACCAAATCATTTCGGTTATCTTCCATCAGCTTGACCAAAGTATCAATGGCCTCTGTGCCAAAGTCCGCACCCAGACCATCGTGACTGCTAAGGGAGTAAGCTTCATCTATAAACAAAACACCGCCTTTTGCCTTCTCAACCACCTCTGTTACCTTCATGGCTGTTTGTCCAATATACCCGGCTACCAGTCCGGCTCTGTCTGTTTCTATAAAATTTCCCTTGGATAAAATTCCAAGTTCCTTATAGATTCCTGCAATAATTCTTGCCACTGTAGTTTTCCCTGTGCCTGGATTTCCTGTAAATACCATATGGTAGGACATTTCCATCTGTGGCATATTATGCTGTTCCCTCATTTTTCGAACCTTAATCAAATTTACCAAAGACTGCATCTCGCTTTTTACGTTTTCCAGCCCAATCAGGTCATTCAACTCCTGCATCAGTTTCTCCAAGGCAGCGGCTCGCTTTGCTGCTTTTACTTCTTCCATTTCTTTTTTTGCTTTTTGAGCAGCTTGTGCTATTTCTTCCTCCGATAGCACTCTTTCCTTTCGGAGGGGGATAGTCTGTTCCCTAACTACCTCTGTTTCCACTTCTTCCTCAGAATCTTCGAAAATCACCTCCTGAAGTTCCATTTCCACTTTTTCTTCCTCTTGAAGTTCAAAACTTTCGTCGTTTTCCATTTCCTCTAATTGTTTAGCTTCCTCCAAAGCAATCCTGTTGGCCTCCCGCTGCCTTTCCTCTTTCCTCTTTTTCATTTGAGCTTTGGACGCCTTTTCATCAAATAGATGACCTCTTTCAAATTGCTCACTGCAAATCTTACGGAACATGTATTTTTCATCTATTTCTTTTAGATACAGCAAGTCCGACGTCACAAAAGCCTGTACCGATTTAAAATAAGCACGTATGTAGCTTGCAGCCGCATTTCCCTTCTCCTGGTTCAAATAAGCCATTGCCATGAATATATTCAATAAAGTCTCAGTAAACATTTCTGCTAAATTTGTTTCACTGCGACTATCCTTCAATGAACACAACTGCATTAAGATTGGTGGCGAGGCTATCATTTTTTCTGCCTGGGCAATAGATTCCTCCAGAATTGGACCTTCCTCCGGTATGGACAGCATATTCCTATCCGTCACACAGAGTAAAAATTTTCTTTCTTCCTCTGTCATCCTATTATTGTACACCGGATATAACAGCAAAAAAGACTGAACATACAAATCTAAAGCTTCACTAATAGTATACTTTAATAATTTTTCCGGTTCCTCCCAATACCCTTCCACTTCAAGAACTTTGCAATGATAAAGTAATGTATTGTAGTTTTCTTTCGCAATGGAAAATAACTGTTCGTTTGTGTATGCTTGTACCATAAATCTTCCCCTTTCAAAATATATACGCAATATTCATATCTACATTATATCACATCTATTGTAAAAAAACATTCATTATTCATTATAAGTTTATAGATGTGCCACCAGTTTCTCCATCATTCAAATAACGTGTGAGACATTTTTTCAACTCCCAATATTCTGGCTGTTCTAACACTCCCTTATTCTCACATATCTCACCAGCCATATCTGCTGCCGCCTGTAAAATCGAAGCGTCGGTAAATATATCTCCAATTTTAAATTCCAAAAGTCCACTTTGGCGAAATCCAAACAGGTCTCCCGGCCCCCTGAGTTTCAAATCTTCTGAGGAAATATAAAATCCATCGTTAGACTTATTTAGAATTTCCAAACGCTTTTTTGTCTCCTTTTTTTCGGTTCCACTGACAAAAATACAATAAGACTGGGCAGCTCCTCTTCCTACTCTTCCCCTAAGCTGATGCAGCTGGGCAAGGCCAAATAGTTCTGCATTTTCCACCATCATTACCGTTGCATTGGGTACGTTCACCCCTACTTCCACTACCGTAGTAGATACCAACACCTGAATCTGATTGGCTGCAAACCGTTCCATAATATCGTTTTTCGCTCCCGGCTTCATTTTCCCATGCAGACATTCCACATGAATATCCTTTGGAAGAACCTCTCTTAATTTTTCTTCATATTCAACCACATTCTCTGCTTCTTTTCCCTCGGTCTCTTCCACCATAGGACAAATCACATAAGCCTGATGTCCAGCTCGGATTTCTCTTTCTATAAATTCGTAAGCCTTTTGACGGTAGGAAGTTCCAACCACGCAGTTTTTGATAGGAATTCTATTGGCTGGAAGTTCATCAATCACAGAGATATCCAAATCACCATAGATGATAATCGCCAGGGTTCTTGGAATAGGAGTGGCACTCATAACAAGGACATGAGGATTATTTCCCTTTTCCATCAACATTTCCCTCTGCCGCACACCAAAGCGATGCTGTTCATCTGTAATTACCAAAGCCAGATTATCAAAATGTACACTTTCCTGGAACAATGTATGGGTTCCAATGACGATATTTATCATTCCTATTTCTATCCGTTCTTTTGCCGTTCTTTTTTGTTTTGCTGTCATGGAGCCTGTAAGCAGAATTGGACTGATATCCAGATGATATTCTTCTCTTAAGTGTTCAAAATACTCATAGTGCTGCTTTGCCAAAACTTCTGTAGGTGCCATCATAGCTGACTGATATCCATTTTCTGCCGCCAAACACATAGCAAGGGCCGCAACAATAGTTTTTCCCGAACCCACATCTCCCTGAATCAACCGATTCATTACATACTCTGAGCGCAGATTATTTTTCACATCCTCATACGCTCTTTTTTGTGCGTTTGTCAATTGAAATGGCAAATGCTCTAACAAAAAATTCGTCATAGTATCCTTTGAGAAATCAAATTCATTCCTAATTTTTTCTGTACTCTCTTTTAACAAGCGAAGAGACAATACAAAGAAAAAGAACTCATCAAATACCAATCGTTTTCTCGCATAAACCAGGTCATCAAATTTCTTTGGAAAATGGATTGTGGAAACTGCATAATTGTATTCTGCCAATTCATACTCTTTTCGAATGCCTATGGGCAGGTATTCTTTCTTTAACATACCACTGTCAATCACCTGTTTTACCGCTTTGGTAATTGCATTGTTGGTCAAACCTTTTGTCAGAGGATAAACCGGAAGAAGCTGTCCTTGCTTTTTTTCATATTCTTCTAAAGTAAACACCTCTGGCTGCTCCATAGTCAATCGTCCATTTTTAATAAAGGGAATCCCTCTCACAATCACCTGCCCCGAAGATAACTTATTTCTCAAAAACGGCATATTAAACCACGTAAGAAAAATTGAGTTTTCGCTGTCACCACCTACAGCGTTTAAAATTTGAAGGTTCCTTACTTTTTTGACTCCCTCTATTTTCTTTATCGATAATCGAATACTTTGAAGGGTATCCCTTTCTACCATTCGAACACCAACAGGCATATCATAGCTTTCATAATCTCTAGGATAATGTCTCATTAAATCCTCAATGGTGTATATGTTTAGCTTATGAAATAAAGCTGCGCTTTTCTCCCCAATTCCTTTTAATGACGTAATATCATCTGTTATGTTCATAATATTTTCTCCATGATACAAGCAAAGCCACCCTTATTCTAAGAATGGCTTTCTTTTTGTTCCTACATATTCTTTATTTATCACTGCAAAATTGCCATACAGCAACTATTCTACTGAAATTACATAATAGTAAATTGGCTGTCCACCCATTTGTACTTCCACTTCCATTTCAGGATAGGTTTCTTCCACATAATCTGCAATTTCCATAGCCTGTTCTTCTGTTGCCTCTGCCCCATAATAAATGCTGAGTAATTCCGACTCCTGGTCAATTAGTTTATCAATCATTTTTTTTGTAGTATCCTGCAAATCCTGTCCTACTGTCAAGATAGAACCATCCCCGATTCCCATGATATCTCCCTGCTTGATTTCATGTCCATCAATGCTAGTTTCACGAACTGCATAGGTGACCTGTCCTGTCTTTACCCCTGTGATTTCTTCCTTCATGGTTTCCAGATTATCATCAATGGATTTCTCTGGCACATAATTAATGACTGCGGTAATCCCCTGAGGAACTGTCTTCGTTGGAACCACAATAATTCTCTTATCTTCCACCAGGTATGTGGCCTGTTCTGCTGCAAGTATAATATTCTTATTATTTGGCAAAATAAAGATATTTTTTGCATTTACCTTTTCAATGGCATTTAACATATCCTCAGTACTCGGATTCATGGTCTGACCGCCTTCAATAATATAATCAATCCCTAAATCCTTAAAAATCTGATTCATGCCCTCTCCGATGGAAACAGCAATAAAGCCTACCTCCTTTATTTCTTCCACTTGAGAATTTTGGTCGTTATTTTGTAACTGCTCTGCTACAAGTTTTTCAGAATCTTTAATCACTCTCTCCTGATGCTCCAACCGCATATTATCAATCTTCATATTACTTAAGGAACCATAAGTCAATGCTTTCTGAATGGCAAGACCAGGATCATTGGTATGCACGTGTACCTTTACAATATCATCCAGAGAAACACACACAATAGAATCCCCAATAGAAGATAAATAATCCTTAAATCTTCCTTCTTCTCTCACATCAAATTCTTTTTCCAACATAATAATAAACTCTGTACAGTAGCCGAATTTAATATCATCTGTGGCTACCCCTGTGTTGACATTCGCTTTCACAGCAGCTGCACCTTCAATAGTCAAGTCTAACTCTTTTCCCAAAAATGCATCAAAAGCTCCCTTCAACACCTGCATCAGACCCTGTCCTCCAGAATCTACTACACCCGCTTCTTTTAGCACTGGCAACATTTCCGGTGTCTGACTCAAGGTGTAATCAGCATGCTTAATCACCTCAAAAATAAATTCCTCCAAGTCATCGGTACGCTCTGCCATCTCTATAGCCTTATCTGCTGCCGACTTGGCAACAGTAAGAATGGTTCCTTCTTTTGGCTTCATTACTGCTTTATACGCAGTTTCCACGGCTTTTTGTGTGGCCTTTGCCAATCCCTTCGCGTCTATGACATCATATTCACTTACACATTTTGTAAATCCTCTGAAAAGCTGTGATAAAATAACTCCTGAATTTCCTCTTGCCCCTCTGAGGGACCCAGTAGAAATTGCTCTTGCAAGTTCCTGCATTGTTGGATTAGTTAATGCGGAGACCTCCTTTGCAGCCGCCATAATCGTCATAGTCATATTTGTACCAGTATCACCATCTGGCACCGGGAAGACATTCAGCTCATTAATCCATTCCTTCTTAGCTTCAAGATTCTTCGCTCCTGCCAGGAACATTTTAGACAGCATCTGTGCATCGATTTGTTTCATATTCACCAAAATTCCTCCTTAATCAATCACTCTGACACCAACAACGTGAATATTAATCTTATCTAATTCCATCCCTGTAAATTCTTCCACCTTGTACTTTACACTATCCATTAAATTATCCGCCACTGCATTAATACTTACACCGTAAGCTACAATCACATGAAAATCAATGGAAATTTTTTTCTCTTCATCTACAGACACCTGGATTCCGTTGGTCAAAGATTCCTTATTCAATAATTTAAACAATCCGTCCTTTACACTTAAGGCTGCCATTCCCACAATGCCAAAGCATTCTACCGCCACAGAACCGGCATACTTTGCTATTACATTATTGTCAACCAATACATCTCCCAGCCCTGTATTTATATGTGCTTTCATACCAATACCTCCCTATTTTCTTTTATTCTCAAACATACGTACAATCATATATAGTATACCCTTTTTCCCTAAAAAAAGAAATAGAATTTTTTTGAAAATAGCAAAATACATTATTTTTTATGAAAATTAATTATTTTTCTTGCATTATTGTGTATTTTCTGATAGAATGTTCATGTTGTGAGCCTAAGTGGGCTCAAAAAAGTTCAATTTAGGCCAATAGAATCAAGGAGGTGCAAAGTCATGGCAAAGTGTGCAGTATGTCAGAAAGGTGCTCATTTTGGAAACAATGTGAGCCATTCTCATAGAAGATCAAATAGAATTTGGAACTCAAACGTAAAGTCTGTAAGAGTTAAGGTTAACGGTGCCGCTCAGAGAATGTACGTATGTACTTCTTGTTTACGTTCCGGAAAAGTTGAAAGAGCTTAAGCTTTTTATCTTTTATCAGTTTCAGTTCGAAACATCAAACATTGAGATAAAAAAAGACCTGATTTTCAGGTCTTTTTTTCATTCACAATTCACAAGAATTACACCATTTCCTCTATGGTCTTGTCTACTTCTGGATTGCTCTCCATCTTTCCTTCTTTTCCAGTAAACTTATTGATTACGTCTGGAACCATATCCAAAATCTTTGTAACTGCATCTTGGTTTTTCACATTTACAAGCTTAGTCTGTCCATTTTGAATCACAAGCACTGCGCTAGGGGACATTTTTCCACCCATACCACCGGTACCCTTATTTTTCTTGTCCTCCTGAAATGCACCTGCCGCCACACCAAAAGTAACATCCACCAGGGGTAAAATAATGGTATCCCCTACTGTCACTGCATCTCCAACTACTGTCTTAGAGGAAATAAAACTATCCATCCCCTTAAATAAACTTTCTACCGTTGTACTAAATTCTGACATTTCTGCTCCTCCTTTTAATTGCTATTCAAATTTTTTATAGATTTCTTTTATCATATCATTTTGGTAACACCTATATACCAATAGAACAATAACATACAATGGAATTTTTCCTTTGACACAACCACTTGCCTCAAGTAAGACATTATCAAAATCCGGATAAATTCTCCATCGTCCTGGCAGGAAAGTCCTTACAACACTTAACGCTGCCAATATCTCCCCTGTAGTTCCAGGATCACCTGTCCCATATTTTGCCTCTATCATACACTTTTTCGGCGCTATTTTTCTAAAAAGATACTTTCTTTGTTCATTTAAAAAGGACAAAGTATCTCTAAATTCCTTACTTTGTATAAAATCAAAAAATCCTTCTACACTAGATAGCGCTTTTTTTATATTCTGCCACATCTTTTTGATTTTTTTAACGATTCCATCAATTCTCTCTACAATACCATGAAACAACTGGCCAATTCGTTTAAAAAATCCCAATTCCTTTTCTGCATCCTGTATCTGACTTATATTCTTTGCTGATCCGTTAGGCGACATAACACTAGGCATCTTTTTATCTTCCATAGTATCTGTTTCCATCACATTTATCTCTTTTTTCTTCTTATCATCTGATTTTTTCTCTTTAGAGGATACTTTCTTTTCATTATTCCCTGTCTCAATTTTTTTTATCTTCTTTTTCTTCTTTTTCTCCTTTCTTACCTTTTCTTCTTTGGGATAAATCTTAAAAAAAACTAAATATATTCTATACAAAAATCCCGTATTTTCCTGATAAATCCCCCGAAACCTTACCAGTCCAAAAAGCCACCGGATAATAACTTTTCCTCTTATCTCATCTTTGATTTCTCCTTGCAAGCAATAAGATACAGGATAAAATAATACACAAATTCCCAGCATCAAAATTATTATGAGCAAAAGAAGCAACAAGATTCCCAGGATTTTCAAAACTCCCAATATAATTCCTAACATTTCAACTCTCTCTCAAAATATTCTCTTATATTTTTTTCCTGTTTTTTTATCATTATATCATTTACCATCCGCTCTACTAGTCCCAATGCCTCCTCATATCCCACAGCAATTCCTACCACATATGTAGTCACCTTATTATAGTGTTTTTGTAAAAATTCCGAAGAATTAATAATTTCCAACTGATTATGACCACTTTGTGGCAGAGTAATTAAATATATGTTCAGCATTCCTGCTTTGTGACCAATCTTCCACACTATTTTTTTCTTAATCTTTTGGGCAGATGGAGATACATACATATTTTTACACCATTCTATCCGTTTCATTCATCCACTCCATGAATAGATTGACCGAGCATTTTGCCCGGTCTTACTTTACACTTCGATACATTCCTCTGTTCTAAAAGTACTTTTTGCTTCCCCATAAATTACATCGTCTTAGCTCAAGATACTCGTTATAAGCACTTTCTAGAATCTGTTTTTCATTGGAAAACTTTAACAAATGGTATGCCTCATGATATTTATAGTATCCTGAGTCCTCAAAAAATTCTTCCCGTTGTGGTTTGCTGTAATAACTGTCCGCCATCATCAGGTACCAATGAACTTCTTTCTCAACCACATCTTCCGGAACATTAAAGGAATACTGACTTTTTCCTACATACTTGATAATCTGAGCACGTACACCTGTCTCCTCTAAAACTTCCCTTGTGGCTGTATCCTTATATTCCTCACCTTGTTCTACAGTTCCCTTTGGCAATACCCAGCCTTCATACTTATTTTTAAAATTTTTATACAACAATAAAATTTTTCCTCTAAATATGACCACACCACCACAGCTCGTTGCTTCTATCATTGCAATTCCTCCTGTTTCTCTAGCGTTTCCGCCACTGGTGTGTCCTCTTGACGTGCTTTAATTGCACTGAAAGACTGTCCTAAGTATACCCCTTTTTCAGATTCCAGTCAACCACCAAGAAAAACTATTATTGTATCTGTACAGTAACAATTATCTATTATCTTAAATAACTATCTTGTAAAGTAGTTTTGGTAAAGTTTCCCTGCTATAGGGACTGCATATTCGCTACCCGAACCAGCACCCTCCACAATAATGGTTGTAACAATACTTTTTCCATCCTTGGTAGCATATCCAGTATACCAGGAATGACTTTTCCCCTTTTCAGTTCCGTATTCTGCAGAACCAGTTTTTCCATAAGCCTCATAACCAGATGTATTTAATTTGCTTGCAGTTCCCTCTGTCACAACACCACGCATCAATTTCTGCAAAGCCTCCGCTTCCTGGGTTGTCATTAGTTTAGCCATTTCTTTAGAATGATATTCTTTTATTACAGTACCTGAATAATTCTGAACTGAATCAATAAAATATGGCTTCATTAAAATACCATTATTAGCAATTGCAGAAGTAATCAGAGCCATATGTAATGGTGTCATTTGTGTCTTTCCCTGACCAATAGATGTCTGCATCACTTCGTCAGCATCTAAGGTTTCAGAGATTGTCACACTACTCTGTTTATAAGAGAAGGACAATGGCAGTTTTTGATTAAACAGCAAACCATCACAGGTTTCTCTAAATTTATTTCTATCCAGGGACAAACCAATATTTGCAAAAGAAGAGTTACATGATTTTGCAAAAGATGTTGGTAAATCCACTGTGCCATGAGTTTTATTGTGATAACAGTTAATTGTTACATCATCCTTTGTAATACTGCTGGTACAATCATAACTATAATTCTCATAATTTTTATTTTGCCTGATATATGCTAACGCTGTAATGATTTTAAAGGTGGACCCTGGGGGATACACACCATGAGTTACACGATTCAGCAAAGGACTGTCCTGGGCACTGTTTTCATGCAGACTTGACCAGGTACTTTCAATTTCATCAGGATTGTAATCTGGTTTAGAGACCATAGCAAGGATTTTCCCACTTTCCGGTTCCATAACAATGACAGCACCTTTATACTTTCCTAAAGAATCATAGGCTATTCGCTGTAATTGCACATCCAATGTAGATACTACATCATCCCCTATATTTTTTTCCCCCTTTATGGTGTTCTTAATTCGTTCCAAAAGAAAGGCATGGGAATCCAACAATTTAAAATTAGCATTTAATTCAATTCCAGCCTTTCCCTTTGCAGAATATCCTACCACATGGGCGAACATTCTATCATACGGGTATTCCCTGGTTTCTGAGCCGTCTCCTGCTACATTTGTCTGAGCCAAAATAGTCCCATCATTGGCCAAAATCTTTCCCCTTATAATCTTCTCTGCAAAAATATCCTGTCTTTTATTATAAGAGCTATTGATTGTTTCTGGTGCACATACTGCATTATAATAAACCATGTATCCTAACATACCTACAAATATTCCTACAAATACATAGGTAACAAACATAATATACTTTGCATTGGGATTCTTTATTTTTTTCCCTGAGTTTCTTTCAAGATCATATTCTTCTTCTCTTTCCTGATACTCATACGGATTTTCTTCATACTCTCTATAATGCTCTCTATCCATATTTAAATTTCTTCTTCTTCTTCTGCTTTTCATTGATATTCCCCTCTTTCCATTTCCTCACGTTCTCTTAACGAAATGTAGATTCCCTGCACAATAGCAAAAATAATCAATGTGCTAAAGCAAGAGCTTCCACCATAGCTAATCAAAGGCAAAGTTACTCCGGTAGATGGGATAAACTTCACTGCCCCTCCAATAGTCAAAAAAGTCTGAAAGCCCAAAACACAAGCTAACCCTGTAGCCACAAGACAAAAGAACTGATTTCTTGTTCTTAAAGAAGCTTGTAAAAATGCCACAAAACAACACAAGTAAATCATCACCACACAGATAGAAAATAAAATTCCAAACTCCTCCGAGATTGCAGAGAAGATAAAATCCTCCTCTACAACCGGAATTAATTTTGGATATCCTCCATACAATCCCATTCCAAACCAGCCACCAGTTCCAATGGCAAATAAAGACTGAGTGACTTGATACCCCTCATTGTCAATTACACTAAAGGGATCTAAAAAGGCAATAACTCTTACTTGTACATGACGAAACAGAAAATACGCCAAAACTGCAGCTATGCACCCTGCTAATGTAACTACAGAAAAATACAATATACGATGGGTGGCAACTAAAACCATAAAAAGGTAGGCAATAAAAAAGATAAGCGCACTACCCAAATCCTTTGAGACTACCAAAATAATTACATGTAGTCCTGCAAAGACACTTGTAATTCCAATTTGATATAGTTCTTTCGACTTTGCAAGCATGGAAGCAATAAAAAAAACATAAATTATCTTTACAAATTCAGAAGGCTGAACTCCAATTCCTGCAACCTCAAAAGAAAGTTTCGCTCCATAAGTAACCTGTCCAATAATAAACACCAAAGCAAGCAATATAATGCCCGTCACTGCATATACCCATGTAAACTCCTCCAATTGATGAAATTTTCGAAAAACATAAGGTACGACCATTGTGATAAGCGATGAAACTGCAGCTATTTCAAACTGTCTCACTGCCTTTGGAAAACTTAGTCTCGCCAGCATAATACTGCCAATCATTAATAACATACACATATTATTCAACAGCAATTTAGAAGCTTTGGGATAAATAACTCTATACAAAACAAACAAGGCAACAAAGAATATTAGTTGTGCAAGGTAAAATACTACCATCTGTCCATCCATTGTCCTTAAATACAGCAACCCAAAACACAAGCCGTGAAACAAAAACATAATAACTCGCTGTGTAAATGCCAGCTTATTCTTTCTTCGTTCTGTTTTTGCAGAGGCGCTTCGAAAAGCATAGATAGTATATACAGCTATCATTATAATAAATATATATTTCATAAATTCTGTTAATAAATTTAACATGAATATACCTCCATTACTCTACTCCTTTTTTCATATGTCCCCTAGTGAACTCTGGCAAAATTTTATCTTCATTTTCCCATACATTTTTCGAAAATGCCTCCAAAATTTCTAAGGTCTTCTTACCATTTTCTACTGTAAACATTAACCGCAGTGTATTACACTTTAACATTTCCACCTGCTTCTTTGCCCCTAAAAGTGACAAAGGAATTCCATTACGAATCACATTATAACAATAATCGCAGTAATTGCTCACCAAAAATTTCTTATTGTATCTGTCTTTTAAGGTAATCATTTTTTTAGAAATACTATCACAGCCTTGGAAAGTTTTATTTACACACTGTGCTGTTGTCATAAACGGAATATGCCCGTACACACATAATATCCCCTGTTCCAGTTTTAAATCCCTCATCTCATAGAGATTTAATTCCAATGGATAGGTAATCCTATGAACTCCGTTTTTCTCATAAAATTCCACTGCACTTTTGTTAAAGACATACATATTAAATTCTGTAATGATTTCTCCCAAATATCCAGATACCTTTAACCACTGAAGTTCTTCATAATTCTTCACAACCATACCTGTAAATCCAAGCTGCAATAACTTCCCTGAGATTTTGTCAAATTTTTTCCGGGTGCTTTCCCGAAAAATTGCAGGTAGCATAAAATAAACATCCAAAGTTTTAGGAATTCTATTATCAAGTAAGCTTTTAAACTGTCTAATATAGTCTTTTTCATCTTCAAGAGAAAACATACTACAGTCAAGATAAACCGCTGAAAGTTTTTCCGTCTTCGCTTGCAAAACTGCTTCTAGCTGTTCCTTTGTTTCCAAAGAGACATGTAATTTATATTCTGAATGATTTTTACAAGCTCTACTGTCTTCTACACCGAAATGTTCCATTGTTTTCTTTGATTTATCATAGCTGTCCTTCTGTCTCTTGTATGGCTCTAAAATCCTGGTCGTCAATTCATCCAAAGCCTGTCTGCGAATTTCATTTAACCCTTGCAGTGGAACAAAAACCTCTCCCTTCATATCAACCTTTAGTTCTCCAAACTCAAATAAAGTACCACCTGTTTTCTTCATCTGCTTTTCAATTTTTTCCATTGTCATTGGCTGATTTTTAGCTCTTTCCACTATATTTCCACTGACATGAACCTGATGTTCCCCCATTGTAACCCAAAATTCTAAATTTTCACCTTGGAAAACTTTTAATTTTCCCGAAATATTTTTCTGTTTCGGACCAGTACAGTACTTTTCAGTAATTCTGTGAAATAGTTCTTCCTCTCCCATACGATATGCCGGATTCGTAAGACTCAACATTTCTTTTCCATTGTGTTGTTTGTAGTAGCCCTTAGAATTTCCACTTCTACTGTATAAATTCAAAAGCTGCTCTATATCTGCTCCATCAACCTTATAGTTATCTGGATTATTTAAATACAAGTCAATATACTTTCGGTAAATCTCAACTACACCGGCCCCATACTCCATACGCTTCATCCTTCCTTCTATCTTGAAGGATGTAATTCCAGCATCAATAAGCTGCGGAAGATACTGTACTGTCATCATATCTTTTAAACTTAATGGATACACCTGATCTTTTCCACAAATTCTTTTATTTTCTTGGTAGGCCTGGTAAGGAAGCCGGCATGGTTGAGCACATCTTCCACGATTACCACTTCGTCCTCCCAAAAAGCTACTAAACAGACACTGACCCGAATAACAATAGCAAATTGCCCCATGAACAAAACATTCCACTTCAATGTTCGTATTCCTACAAACATGTTCTACTTCCCGTAAGGAAAGTTCCCTTGCCAGAACCACCCGTTCTACTCCATGTTCCTCCCAGAATTTTGCTCCCAATTCCCCTGTAAGAGTCATTTGTGTACTAGCATGAATTGGTAACCCCGGAAAATACTCCTGAATGAACTTCACCACACCCACATCCTGAACTATCACCGCATCTAAGCCTGCTTCGTAATAGGGCAGCAAATACTGGTACAATTCTTTCTGTAGCTCTTTTTCCTTTAATAAGGTATTGATTGTCATATGTACTTTTTTTCCATGAAAATGAGCATATTGAATACCTTCAATTAATTTTTCCTGTTCCGGATTGTCTGCATATGCACGGGCACCAAACTTTTGTCCCCCTATATACACCGCATCCGCTCCTGCATTGATGGCTGCCACCAATCCTTCATAAGAACCTGCTGGTGCCAACAGTTCAACCGTTCTTGTCATAATCTCTCCTTATTTATGTAGAAAATGGCTGTCTAAGACAGCCATAAATTCTATATCACATCTATTTCTTTATTTTTCATCCACAAGCGCTTTATAAACTTCTAACTCTTCCTCCAGAGACGCTATCTTTTGTTCCAGTTCTGTTACTTGTTTTTGCAATTCTGTCTCTGTCTTTTCCGTGGTTTCCGCCTTAATCTGAGTCGAGATAACTTCATGCTTTAAATCATAAATTTCCTTGTCTTTGCTTTCAATTTCGTTTTCTAAAATATCCAACTGCTGTTTTGCCTTAAAATAATCATCTGCAATGCTTAACTGAATCAGGGTAGCTTGCAAATCATAGGACTGTTTACGAAAGGGCTCTGACTCCTTCATCTCTGTCAGCTTCCCATTAACATAATTTGCGATTTTTTGCAAATACTCTTCACTTTCATATCCACTTAATGTATATATTCTTCCGCCAATCAAAACCTGTGCAGTAACCTTTTCCGCCATAATACTCATCCTCTCCACTTCACAGCCATACATTCCTAAATCTGTACTGCTGTTTTGCTTATACTTTGACTAATTTAGTATAAGCCATCGTTAAAAATTAGTCAAGGGAAACATGGCTCCTGCCCAACTCTGTAATCTTCCTTCCCTTAGGGGTTCTGTCAATCAATCCATTCTTAATCAAATACGGTTCATAAACCTCTTCTATCGTTCCGGAATCCTCACCAATAGCGGCCGCTAAGGTATCTAGTCCTACGGGGCCTCCCTGAAACTTCACGGCAATGGTTGATAAAATATTCCTATCCATCTGGTCCAAACCTAGCTTGTCTACCTCCAGTAAATCCAGTGCAAAGCAGGCTACCTGTTCAGTAATCACTCCATCATACTTCACCTGGGCAAAATCTCTTACCCTGCGCAGTAACCTATTGGCTAGTCTTGGAGTTCCTCTGGAACGTCTCGCCATCTCCATAGCTCCTTTTTTTTCAATTTCTACATCCAGCACCTTTGCTGAGTGCATTATAATTGTTGTTAATTCCTCGGTAGAATAAAATTCTAACTTGCTAACCACACCAAATCTATCCCTTAAAGGTG
The DNA here is from genome assembly GCA_045119215.1 of Lachnospiraceae bacterium. GTDB lineage: Bacteria > Bacillota > Clostridia > Lachnospirales > Lachnospiraceae > RUG11237. The sequence continues at coordinate 50,622 of JBGVDD010000154.1, forward strand.
CCGTCAAGAGTCCTGCCCGAGTGGTTGCTCCTACCAAAGTAAATTTTGGTAAATCCAAACGCACCGATCTGGCTCCTGTACCTTTTCCTATCATTATATCAATGGCATAATCTTCCATTGCTGGATATAAAACTTCCTCCACCTGTCGATTGAGCCGATGGATTTCGTCTACAAATAACAAATCTCCCTCCTGAAGATTATTTAAAATAGCTGCCATCTCTCCAGGTTTTTCAATGGCTGGTCCAGAGGTAACCTTCATATTAACTCCCATCTCGTTGGCAATTATTCCTGCCAACGTGGTTTTTCCCAATCCCGGAGGTCCATAAAAAAGCACATGATCTAATGCTTCCTGTCTCTGTTTTGCGGCCTCAATAAATATTTTTAAGGTTTCCTTTGCCTTCACCTGTCCAATATATTCTGTTAAGCTTTGGGGTCTCAAGCTTCCCTCTAATCTTTTATCTTCCTCCAAGACCTCGGTTGTGATAACTCTTCTTGCCATAATAACTCCTGTTTCTTACAATAAATACTTTAACGCTGCCTTTAACACATCTTCCGTTGTCATTCCATCCTTTAATTCTACATTTCTGACTGCCTTCAAACTCTCTGTCTGACCATATCCCAGCGCAGTTAGTGCCTGAACTGCTTCCGATTTCGCATCATCCTGCAAATCGCTTTCCTCTTCCTGGGATAGTTGAATTTGAAAAGCTTCATCCACTGAAATTTTATCCTTCAAATCCAGAATAATTCGACTAGCTGTCTTGGCTCCTACTCCCGGTGCCTGTGCAATGGCCTTTTTATCCTCTGCCAAAATTGCAAATCTCAATTCCTTTGGTGAAATGGTATTTAATATACTTAACCCCGCCTTGGGACCAATTCCATTAACTGTAATCAAAAGTTTGAAGAATTCTAAATCTTCCTGATGAAAAAAACCATATAAAGTAATAGATTCCTCCTTCACATTCATATGGGTAAAGAGCTTCACGCTCCCCCCCATCGTTCTCATTCGTATCAATGCCTGACTGGTGCAATACACAATCATACCCACTCCATTCACGTCAATCACCGCATAATCGTCTCCCACATCTGCAACTTCGCCTTTTACAAATCCAATCATTCTCTACTCCTATTCTACTTGATAAAACATAATAATTTTTCCAGTATAATTATTACATCCTTTTACCACCACTGCAGCTTTTCCCGGATAAATATTATTGGCGTATCCTACACTAAAATCATTATTTTTTACCAATTCTGACTGATTGTTTATTACTTTAATCGCCGGCCTGACTTCTTTTCCTGTAGCTTTGTAGGCCCTTTCCACTCCTATCACCTGAGCGTTTGATAAATCAAGAGGTTCCACCTTTATCTTCACCGGAATTTCTTCTATAGATATAAAATTGTCCGTGTCTAATGGAATAAATTTTAAACTAAAGCTATTAACACCCACATCTCCAACCACCGTATCATCGGCTTGTTCAAAATAAAAGGTCCCATTGTCGCACTGTGGCAAAACAACCTGTGAGAGCGTCTGTCCATAGACAGCAGACAATGTGGCTGGTTTTGTAAATTTTGGCGTTGCTTTCTCTATAGTAAATTTTAAGGTCTTTTCCCCCTTATAATTATCCACTCCTTTAATAATCACAGAGCCAACCCCTGCGTTTACATTGTCCTTGTAAGTAACAACATAATCCTTATCCTTTACCAGTTTTATTTCTCCATCCTTTAAATATACATTCTGAAGAAGCTCATCCCCTGTATAGGTCTTTAATTTCATCTCAGGAAATGTTACTGAGGAGATATCCTTTTTTGATACCTGAATATCTACCTGAATATCTTTTATAATATTATAATTCGCCTTATCTTGCGGAACAAAACGCAAAGCAAAGGAAGAATTTACTCCCACACTTCCTACACTAATACTCTGATTATACTCCCAAAGAAATGTGCCGTTATCTCTTTGGGGCAACTTGATATCTCCAAGACAATCTCTGTAAACTGCTTGTAGCGTTTCCATAGTTCCATAATCAGGATCTGCTTTCAAAATATTAAAAGTTTTCTGCACTTTTCCTGTATAATTTCCGATTCCTTCAATAGTACATATTGCAGTACCCGAATTGACATTATTGTCAAAAGTGATGGTATAGTCACGATCCTTCTCTAATATCCTTTCGCCTATACTCAATGTGGGCTCATATGTAATGGGTGACTGGCAATATACAGCATCTTGAATTCCTGAAATTTCCACATCACCGTCTGATATATTTTTGGGCTCCACCAGAACCGTCACCATGAATTTTTCTACTTCATTATAATTATCCTGGTCATAAGGAGAGAATTTCAGATGATAATTGTGTTCTCCTGCCTCCTGGGGAACTGTGTTGGTATCCTCCCACCATTCAAACTCCCCATTATCTCTTTTAGGCAATACAATATCCCTTAAGCACTCCCCGTAAGTACCTGTAATCTGACCTACAATACCATAATCCGGAGTAGCTTTCTCAATGGTAAAATGAACTATCCTGCTACCTTCATAATCCCCCAGACCTCTAATTAAAATAGACGCTTCCCCTGCATTCACGTTGGCAGTATAGATACATTCATAATCAACGTTTTCCCGCAAAGTTTCACCTTGATATTTTATGGTCAAATCCTGTTTCACTTCTCTGCCTGTATAAACTGCGTCTTCTATTCCAGTAATTACTAGTTCCTCTTCCGTCATTGTTTCAAAGTCAATCACATTGGAAGCATAACTATGTAATCTTATGGTAAAGACTGACGTGGCTGATACCGAAAGAGCCAGCACTGTTGCCATTGCTTTTATTTTTAAAGACGTATTCCCTGATTTGCTCATCTTCATTCCCCCTAGCATAATTTCTACAATTTACATTCAGTATATCATATGTTTTTCTATCCGTCACTATTTTTTTGTATTTTTTCGAACATACGTTTATATTTAATGAAATTATTTCCACAAAAAACACCTCCAATGTCCCTACCGAGACATTAGAGGTGCCTTTATGTAAAAGATTAGTTGTTGATGAACTTATCTTCTTCGTTGTTCCAGCTGTAAAGCTTACGGATATCTTCTCCAACCTGCTCTGACTGATGTTCAGCAGCAAGCTTTCTCATAGCCTTGAAGTGTACCTGCTTTCCAGCATCTGACATATCTAATAAGAATTCTTTTGCAAAGCTTCCGTCCTGAATATCAGAAAGAACCTTCTTCATAGCCTTCTTAGTATCTTCTGTAATAATCTTTGGTCCTGTGATGTAATCACCATATTCAGCTGTATTTGAAATTGAGTATCTCATTCCCGCAAAACCTGACTGATAAATCAAGTCTACGATTAATTTCATTTCATGAATACATTCGAAGTAAGCATTTCTTGGATCATATCCAGCTTCTACTAATGTTTCGAAACCTGCCTGCATTAATGCACAAACACCACCACAAAGTACTGCCTGCTCACCGAAAAGGTCTGTTTCTGTTTCTGTTCTGAAATCTGTTTCTAATACACCAGCTCTTGCTCCACCGATAGCTAATGCATATGCTAAAGCGATTTCCTGAGCCTTTCCTGTAGCATCCTGTTCTACAGCGATAAGACATGGAACACCTTTTCCTGCCTGGTATTCACTACGTACTGTATGTCCTGGTCCCTTTGGAGCGATCATAGTAACGTCTACATCCTTTGGTGGAACGATACATCCAAAATGAATGTTGAAACCATGAGCAAACATTAACATATTTCCTGGCTCTAAGTTTGGTTCGATATCTTTTTTATAAAGAGCAGCCTGCTTTTCATCATTGATAAGAATCATAATGATATCTGCCTTCTTAGCAGCTTCTGCAGCTGTAAATACTTCAAATCCCTGCTTTACTGCCTTGTCCCAGGACTTTGATCCCTCATAAAGACCAATGATTACGTTACATCCTGATTCCTTTGCATTTAAAGCATGTGCATGTCCCTGGCTACCATAGCCGATTACTGCGATTGTCTTTCCATCTAACATAGAAAGATTACAATCTTCCTGGTAAAAAATCTTTGCCATTTTCCATTTCCTCCTAAAAAATAAATACGTATTTATAACTTAACAGCCTAAAAAGGTCTTAGGTTAACAAATTAATTAAACTAGATTACAACATCTTTACGTCATCTGTTCCTCGAGATAATCCTGTAGCTCCCGTTCTGGCAAGCTCTAAGATTCCATATGGCTCAAGAAGCTTAATAAACGCATCCACTTTATCTAAATTTCCTGTTAGCTCAATCACCAGTGCCTCACTGGAAACATCCATAATCTTTGCCTTAAAAATATCTGCAATGGAGATAATTTCCTGTCTTGTCTCCGGTTTTACTGTCACCTTAATCATTACAAGTTCACGACAGACAGAGGCCCCTGCCTTCAATTCCTTGATATCAATTACTTCTTCTAATTTTGCTAACTGCTTTTCAATCTGCTCTAGTACAACTTCATCTTCCACTACCACAACGGTGATTCTTGAATATCTGTCATCTGCTGTCACACCTGCTGTAATACTGTCGATATTGTATCCTCTGCGTGTAAAGAGTCCTGCAATACGACTTAAAACACCCGAGGTATTCTCAACTAGAAGCGAAAAAACCTGTCTTTTCATGACTATTCTCTTCCCTTCCTTTTTTCTACCATTTCACATTTTAGCAAGACCGTTTGTATTTGTCAACACCACTTTATCTCAATCTGTAGAGTAATAACAGAACCCCCGGACAAATACAGCAAATATTTGTAAGGATTTTTTCCTTTTTTGACAAATAAGGCATTGCTGTTTTTTTGTGTTTTTTCAAAATCAAAAGGCTTTTTTTATAATATTCATCCTGCGTTCCTGCCTTCTGATATCCCACATTACGAATCACCGCCAAAGCATTTTGTACATATCGGATACTCATCTGCCTTTTCACATTCTCATAGTCCCATGTAAGCATTTCTTCCATCTGTTGTTCTGCTCGAATCGCAGCAAAGGATTTCTCTACCCCCAGGACATGGTTTTTGGCATGGGAAATAGAATCTTCCCAGAAAAAATACGTATAGACCTGTTTTGGATTATAAAAAATTTTTTCTATATGACACATATATGTAAAACCAAACAAAACATCGGGCCATATAGGAATATCCAGCGCACACCTAATCTTGTATTTTTTTATAATGTCCATTCGAAACATTTTATTCCACACATATCCTTTGTACCCGTCTTCCTGCATGAGAATTTCCATTGCCTGTGCTCTGGTCAGTTCTCTAGCCTCCCCCTTTGTTTCATTAATCGTCTCTTCTCCTTTTACTTCTTTGAATCCACAAATGGAGAGTTCGTAACCCTTCTCCATTCCATCTACCAGGGTATTGACAAAATCCTTTGTCACAATATCATCAGAATCTACCCAGCATAAATATTCTCCATCCGCTTCCTCAATGCCTCGATTTCTTGCAGAACCTTCTCCCCCGTTTTCTTTTCTTACCAGTTTAATTCTTTTATCTTTTGCCGCATACTCTCTACAGATTTTTTGTGTCAACTCATCCTTGGAGCCATCGTCCACTATCACAATCTGAAGATTGTGATAGTTCTGATTCAGGCATGCTTCCAAACACGGACGTAACCTTTCACCTGTATTATATACTGGAATTACCATGGTGACTAACTTACCCATTTCGCTCTCTCCTATCATCCATATCTACGTTACAGTACACAGATACCTGCATACCTACCTCAAGAGATTAAAGTCCCAACAATCTCTGCACCAGCTTTACTGCCTCCGCAGCATCCTTTGAATATCCGTCTGCTCCAATTTCATCCGCATATTCCTGCGTTATCACTGCGCCTCCGATAATTATCTTTGCTGTAACCCCTGTATCCTTTGCCGCCTCTATTACATGTCGCATTTGTTGCATTGTTGTGGTCATCAGTGCAGATAATGCGATAACATCTGCTTTTTCTTTTATGGCAGTCTCCAAAATCACTTCTTTAGGAACATCTTTTCCTAAGTCAATAACACGGTAACCATAATTTTTCAGCATAAGAGCTACAAGATTCTTCCCGATGTCATGAATATCCCCTTCCACCGTCGCGATTACGATGGTAGGAAGATTATCCTCTCCTTTCCCGGCCTGCAGGTATGGTTCCAAAAACTCAATGGCTGTTTTCATAGCCTCTGCACTGGATATCAGCTGTGGCAAAAAATATTTTTTTTGATCAAATAAATCTCCCACCTGGTTAATGGCTGGAATCAGTATATCATTCAACAATACTGAAGCATCATCCCCTTGCTCTAAGGCCTGCTTTGTCTTTTCCACAATGGTAGACTTATTTCCCTTTAACACATCTTCGTAAATCAATTCCCTGACAGACTTTTCTTTTTTCTCCACCCCAGTTGCAGTTTCTTCTTTTTTTAATCGTTGCACCGTATTGATATATTCCATGTCCGCATTTTCCTTATTCATCAGCAGATCCGCAGCATAGGCACATTTTACCAGCATCTCCTGAGAAGGATTAGAAATCGCCATAGTAAGCCCTTTCATAATGGCCATGGTTAGAAATGTGGTGTTAACAAAACTTCTGTCCGGCAATCCAAAACTGATATTTGAAAGTCCACATATTGTGGCTACCTCCAGTTCATTTTTACAGTATTCAATAGTCTCTAAAGTTTCCAAAGCTGCCATTTTATTGGCTCCCACTGTAGCCACCAATCCATCTACTACCATATCTGTATTCTTCATCCCATGGGCAACGGCTTCGTCGTATATTCTCTTAATAATTCTCTTTTTTTCTTCAAGATTCTTTGGTAATCCTTCATCAGACACCGGCAAAATAATAAACATTGCCCCATACTTTGCCGCAATAGGAATTAATTGTTCAAACTTAGGAGTTTCCAAAGAGATAGAATTAATTAAAGCTCTACCTGGATATCTTCGTAATGCTGCCTCGATAACCTCTACATAACTAGAATCAATACACAACGGAAGACTGCTGGCCATCCCTACTTCCTCTATCACCTTTAACATGGTAGCCTTTTCGTCTATTCCACTCATTCCTACATTGATATCCAAAATGGACGCACCACACTCTTCCTGTTCCCTGGCAAACTCCAAAACCCGTTCATACTTTCCTTCTCTCAATTCTGCCTGAAGCGCTTTCTTTCCTGTAGGGTTGATTCTTTCCCCCACAATTAAAAATTTGCCATCCAATTCTATGGACAACATCTTTCTCTCAGAAGACAGAAGACGTAAGGATTTTGTCCCTCTCTTCTTTTTCTTTATTGTTTCTGTATATTCTTTTATTTTTCCAATAAACTCTGGAGTAGTCCCACAACATCCGCCTACAATATCTGCTCCTGCCTGAATCAATTCCCGGGTATACTTTAGAAATTCTTCCGAATCCATATCATATTCTGTGGTGCCATCCGGCTGTAATTGTGGTAACCCCGCATTTGGTTTTGCAATTAATGGAACATTAGATACCTTCTCCATTTCCTTAACAATAGGAATCATCTTATCTGGTCCTGCTGAACAGTTAACCCCCACTGCATCCGCCCCCAGACTTTCCAATACTACAACTGCGGCTGAAGGTTCCGTACCAAACAATGTCTTTCCGTCATCATTAAAGGTAAGCGTAATCATTACTGGCAAATCACAGCTTTCCTTTGCTGCTATTAAAGCCGCTCTGCACTCTTGAAGGCTTAGCATGGTTTCAATAACCAGCAAATCCACTCCAGCCTCACACAAATACCCTATCTGTTCCTTATAAACATCTACAAGTTCCTCAAAATCCAGGGTTCCCATTGGAGCTAACTGTTCTCCAGTCATAGTCAGGTCTCCTGCAACCAATGCACGATTTCCTACTGCTTTTTTGGATAATTCCACCAACGCAAGATTCATCTCACGGCGTTTTTCTTCCAGTCCATATTCTGCAAGTTTGATTCTGTTTGCCGTAAATGTTGGTGCATATACAATATCACTTCCCGCTTCTACAAAAGCCTTCTGTAAATCTATTAATTTCTGTGGGTGCTCCAGAATCCATTCTTCCGGACACACTCCTGCTTCCAGGCCACACTTCTGAAGATTGGAACCCGTCGCTCCATCCAATATCACAATCTTTTTTTCTACTAATTCTCTAAATTCTTGTTTTGTCATATTATTTACCTACTATTTTCATTTTAGTATTTGTTTTACAAGATGTACTCTGTTAAATGGCAACATAAAATAATATCCATCTGCTATTGTTTCTAATTTTCCCATAACGCTGCGCACCACTTTAACTCCTGCGGCTTCCCCTTCTTCCCGGCTCATATCAGGATGAAAACAATCAAGCACTTCATCCGGTACATTAATTCCAAAAATTTCATTTTTAATAAAAGATGCATTCCGGTAACTAATAAGAGGCATCAGTCCGCACAAAATCTTACACCCCGTTTTTTCCTTTACTTTTTGTATTTTTCTTACGTCTTCCTCCTCAAATATCGGCTGGGTCAAAAAGAACTGGGCACCTGCGTCCATCTTTTTTTCCACCCTCTTAATTTCCATATCCAGATTGGCTCGATTGTAATTTAATGCTCCTCCAAAGCTCACAGGTCTTTGTTTAAAATGTTCCTCATTCATCTCCGATACATATTGCATCAGCTTTATGGAATTAAAATCAAATACACCTGAAATTTCATTTCTGCTGTCTGCCGGAACCGGATCTCCAGTCACAAACAAAAAATTTTCGATTCCATTTAGATAAGCTCCCATAATTCCAGCTCTCATGGAAATTCTATTCTTATCCCTGCAAGCAATATGGGGCATTACCTCAATCCCCACTTGATTTTTCACTTTAATTCCCATCATTATGGAATCCACTCTAGCCTTGCCCATAGGAGAATCCGCAAAGGTAATCATATCCACACCACTTGCCTTTAACAAATGGGCACAATCCATAATTTTCTCATCATTGGCATCATACGGTGGATCCAATTCCACTAAAATCACCTTTTTTCCCTGTTCTAGCTGACGGATAAAAGAATTTTTTCTTGGTTGCTCCACGATTGCCTTATCTTCTTCTAATACAATACTATTACCAAAGACTTGACGTATATCCAGACTTTTAGCAATTTTCTTGATATCATCTGGGGTTGTCCCACAGCATCCTCCCAAAATACTAACACCATTTTGAGCAATTTCGCAAATGTTCTTTGCAAAATATTTACTGTTTCCTGCATAAACAGCCCTATCCTGAAGTAGCTCCGGATATCCGGAATTTGGCATTGCTGTGTAATATTTATTTCCTTTTAAATAAAGTTTCCCATAAATTTCCTTTAAATGTGCTGGTCCAATTCCACAATTGAACCCTACTCCGTCGAGAAATTCACAAGAATCCAATCCATCCAAAATTCTCTGTGCCCTGATTCCCATTTTGGTATATCCGTATTTATTCAGGCTAAACTGTGCAAATATAAAAGTATCCGGCTCCTTTTCCTTGATATATTGCGCCAACGTAGCTACCATGGCATAATCCGAAAAGGTTTCAAAGCAAAAAATCTGAGCACCTTCCACCAGAAAAGTATCTATAATTTCCTTGTATTCATCTTCCACCTCACCTTCATCTTCGAAAGGCATCTCTGGTATAGGACCAATATCAGCTGCCACAAACACCGGTTCATTCATTTCTTTTGCTACAACTACAGCATTATCAAATGCTGCTCGAATCACCTGTTTTACCACCTGAATATCCCGATTTAAGGATACCGTATTAGCCGCAAAAGAATTTGTCCTGATAAGTCTGGCACCTGCCTCTATATACTCTTTGTGTATTCTTTGGACTTTTTCTTTCTCTGTAATATTAGCCAATTCCGGAAGAACGTTTAAATCTTTATATAGCTGCCCAAAATACGTGCCAAACGCTCCATCTGAAACAATTTTATTTTTTTCTAAATATGTTTTGATATCCATGTTTTTCATTTTGTGCTATTTCACCGTTACAAGTATTTTCTTGGACTTACTTCCGCTTTTCACAGTAACAACACAATTTCCTTTCTTTTTTCCTGTTATCTTACCTTTAGCACTTACCGTTGCTATTTTTTTACTTGAAGTTACATAACTTAATTTCTCTGTTGAATTTTTTGGTGAAATCACTGCCTTTATAGTGAAAGTTTTATTTCTTTTTATGCTAACCTTTGACTTTTTAACATTGCTCAAAGTAATCTTTTGGGTTTTCACTATATTTTTACTTACAATAACCTTACACTGCGCCCTGGCACCTTTTTTTGTCTCAACTGTGATGACTGCCGTACCCACTTTGACACCATATACCACACCCTTGCTGTTTACAGTAGCCACAGACTTATTAGAACTTGTATAGGATTTCACTGCATCATCCTTGTCTATCACCAGTTTAGTAGCCAGTATCTTTGTGGTTTTTACGTTGTATTTAGACTGTACAAAAGAAACCTTATACACCTTTTGTGCTATGGTTGGTGTAGGTGTAAAGGTTACAGTAGGTGTAGCGGTGGGTTCTAAGGTTGGTGTAGGGAGAGCTTTTACTGTTACTTCACAGAATTTTTCCACCTCACCAACTTTTACACAAATTCTTGTATTTCCCGGCCCCACTGCCTGAACATTTCCATTCTCATCTACTCTTGCCACCTCCTGGTTCTCAGATGCAAAATAAACCTGTTTGTCAATGGCATCCGTCGGAAAAATTTCGCTGACTTTTAGAACATCTTTCTCTCCTTCTGTCAGCATCAAGTTCTCTTTATCTACCACAAAACTATCTACTTTTGCTTCTTTCCAACTGGCATACAAATTGAGATTTTCTATAGTGTCTTCCTTTATCCCAGTGAATTTTTTGGTGCACTCCTCATCCAGATACCACCCCTCAAACCTCATCCCCTGACAAATAGGCTCAGGAATTTCGTTTATCTTTTCACCATAGGTATATTGTCTTGGTGGGTTATCATCCTCTATGAAGTCACCTCCATTTAAATGATAATCAATTTTGTACACATTGGGTTCAAATTTTGCCTCCAAAAATATATTGCCTTGTTGTGTCTCAGATATACTATAAACTTGTTCTGTAAAGGGATGCTCCACATTTTTTAAGAACCAGCCCTGAAACGTGTATCCCTTTCTAGATGCATCCTCCAGATTGCGAACCCCAACACCTTCATAATATCCCGAAGGATTATGTTCCCCATTGTATCCATAATGAGTATTATACTGGATGGCATAGTCATAATCATACCTGCTCCATTTTGCATATAATACCACATCATTCTGGGATGTTTTATCGATTCCTTGTACTGGAATTTGATATGCCCCATCCAAATACCATCCCTGAAAATCATGTTCAAAACGATATGGTTCGTACAATCTTTCAACTCCTACTCCCTGTGTATATATGCTTGGATTTCTCTGGTCGTTTTCTCCACCATCCAGTTTATATTCCACATGAAAAGATGTATTTTCCTCGGCTGTTGTTGTTAAAAAGTGATTTTCCCACAACGTTGGTGTGGCAAGGGAAACCAATAAAATACCTCCCAATAATTTCTTTATGTTCATAGAAACCCCTCCATTTTGCTATAATCCACTATATTGTAACATTTTTCAAAAAAAAGGTAAAGAAAAAAGGAAGATATTATCTTCCTTTTTATTATCTCCTTATTCTATTTCTATCGTCTGTGACGTATCATAAATATTCAGAAGTGTTTCCCCTTCTTCTTCCTGATATACATTCTCATATGTGGAAGCAACTAACGCTTCATTTGCCATATAGTCAGGATTGGTTCTTACTGACTGATCCACCAAGATATACGAAATTCCCTCTTCATCCACCAGCCTGGTCAACTCTTCCCTTGAGGTGGCACCATAAATCTCCGCTCTTTTTACGTTGCGATAATCAACATCATAGCCCGCCGACCAACACACATAGCCATATCCCTGGTATAACATTGTTCCTGCCACCGTCACACGATTCAAGCCATACTCCGGCGTGAGAAACATATCAAATGACGAAGTATTCTCCCTGAGCCATTGGGTGAGAGGGTCATTGGTATCCAGTTTTACCGCAATTTCTTCCCGGGTCAGTTTATTGACAACGTACAAATCATATATCCCCGTATTCACCATCATCACAACGAGCAAAACAACGCAGACATTGCGAATCCAGTCTTTTTTTCGTATCAAATCCACTATCAATGTTGCAGCTATAGTGTTTAACAAAATACAGGCTATAAACAAATACTTATGATTTACATTCACATCATTTGTCATTTTTACGGTAAACGTAATAACCGCCGGGGAAAGGAACACCAAAATCAAATATCTTCTAACCCCTTTATAATACATAAAAGCTACTCCCAGCAAAATAACCAGGATTCCCAACAGATGTATCAGATAATATATGATTCCCCATATAGTTTTTGCGTTTAAGATATAGCCCAAAAAATATTCCGGCGAAACGGCATTCCCATCAATGAATGTATGGCTTTGCACCATGGACAATCCGCCTGCAATTCCCGCAATAACTACATAATCTAACCTGTTTTTGCTGATCGCAGCCATAAAAAAAAGCACAGTGAGCAATGAAATCAATGCTGCACCATTCCAAAATGCAATGCCGCCGGCTATCACTCCTAAAAATACAGTCATTTTCAGGTTAGACACAGACCAGCCATCTGCTGTAAAAAAGCATCCCTTTAAGTAAGCCGCCACCTTATTTCTGCCATGCAAATGCTTTTCAAAGCTGCGCAGTTTTCGAAACATTCCATATAACGACGGCATCATCAATATAATAACCATAAGACATACCGCTATGGAAATGGCAAGGTGACGCTGATTGATATAAACGTTCCATCCCCAGATCCCCCAGTTTTCATTTTCTGTGTATCCAATATAATCGGAATTATCCCGTAGCTTCTGCATCAGGCTTTCCTCTTTTGGTGTCTCTGCCACATAATGAAAGAAGCTTTCTGAACTACGAAAATTCACAAACAACACTGCCAGACAGCCCGCCAGATTCTTCCCTGAAATCTTTACAGCCAGAACATATACCAGCATATACATAAGAACCATAGATAAGATACTTGGAATATTTAACGCCCAGTCCAAAGGCAATCCCAAAAATTCCAGATTTCCTGCCAAAAACTCAAACATAAAATGATATTTAATATCCTGCCCTGCGTACAAATTATATGCTGTCAAAAGATTTTCTCCCCAGGAAAAGGAGCGAATCATCCCTAAGTGCACAGCAAAATCCCCTGAAACCGGGGACCCCACACAGATCACTCCGTCCCTGATGTGAAAGGAACGAATCATAAAATAAGATGCAAAGCCTGTCATCACAAGAAAAAACAAAGACTCCCATTTAATGCTTTTCTTTTCTGTGATTTTCCATTTCCCATGGGACAATCTTTTTTTATGAAACAAATTAAGAACCACTGACAAAACAATGGCAACTGTCAACACAATCCCATTGGCATACCCTAGCGGATTTCCTGTCCCTATAAGAAGTCTTCCTACAATGTAAACACTCCAGGTCACGAAAATGATGCCTGTAAGAAAACTTACAGGCATCCAAAGCAACACCGGAGACACCATAATACGCTTCTTTCCAAAAGAATGCATGTTCTCTGAAAACATTTGTGGACAAAGAAAACTTACCAGTGATATTCCTGTCAGCAGACAAACCACCAAATATAACAATCCTAACATTTATCTCTCCTCATTTCTTTATTTCTTTAGCACCCTAAAATTCAAGCTCTGTATCATAAATTGTGTAGTCTCCCGCATAATCCGGCTGACTAAATACAGCCTCATAGGTATTTGCAATATTCTCTTCATTGACCTGATAGTCACTAGAAGCTCTCACATCAGAATTTACCACAATAAATCGGATATCATTATCCGCCACAAGCCTTTTTAACTCTTCTGGAGTGGAAGCAGAATACATAGCTGCTGTCTGTTCATCCCTGTATCCTGTATCATATCCTGCCGACCATGCAAAATACTGCCAGCCATTATAAAGCATAGCACCACCCATGGTAAGTTCATTTACGGTAATATTAGACGTAAGGAAAATATCCTTAGAATCTGCATTTTCATGAACCCATTGAGTCAATTCAGAATCAAGATTCAATTCACACTGTCTTCCCTCTCCGTTTCTCACATAAATACTGTAAGTATCGTAAATCCCTGTAGAAGTTAACAAAATCATAACCAAGGCTCCTCCAATGTATCGGAAGAAATCCTTCTTCTTCAAAAAATCACTAATAAAACTTGCCACCATAACATCCAACAACATACAGGACATCATAATGTATTTATGGTTTACTGTAGGATCTACCGTTAAAGAGACGGTGAAAGAAAAAACAAATGGTGTAGTAAACACAAAGATTAAATATCTCTTGACGCCACGGTAATATAAAAATGCTGCTACTACCATCACTGCCAACAAACCAATCAGTCGTAATATGTAATCAGTAGTTCCCCAGATATTTTTCGTCTCCGCGATAAAGCCAAAAAAGTATTGTGCCGAAATAGAAGATTCTTTCATGAAAACATGGGATTGAACCATAGACAACATCCCTGCAATTCCAGCCATCACCACAAAATCCATACGTTTTCTAGCCAATGCTGCAATAAAAAACAACATCAATACCAATGCAATCAAAGCTGCCCCATTCCAAAAAGCACTTGCACCTACCAGCAGTCCAATATATACTGCCATTTTTAGACTTCCAAAACACCAGCCATCTTTTGTAAAAAAGGTCTGTACTAAATAGTCTTTCACAGTTACATTCTCTGCTTTTGACATGTTCTTCCACATTTCAAAGGTTTCATACAATCTTGGTAACACCAGAATCAAAACCAAAAGCATCATGGCAAGACATAACGCCAAGTGTCTTTGATTTAAATACACATTCAGATTCCACAATCCCCAGTTCTCATTGGTGGTATATCCAAGAAATTCCGTATTTTCAACTAAACGTTTCCATCCACTTTCTCCTTCTGGAGTTTCTGCAAGAAATGTAAACAAACTTTCTGAACTACGGAAAGCAAATAAGAAACCTGCCAGCACTCCAGCCAGCCTTTTTCCAGTAATTTTCACCGCCAAAACATACAACAGCATAAATACAAATATCATACTTGCAATACTTGGTAAATTAAATGCCCAATCAAGAGGAAGACCCAAAAATTCCAGATTTCCTGCTAAAAACTGAAACATAAAATGATATTTTACATCGATTCCTGCAAAATATGGATACCATGTAGGAAAATTATTTCCATAAGAAAACGAACGAATCATACTTAAATGGGGAGAAAAATCACTATACACGGTATATCCCACGCATAAATTTCCATCCTTTATGTGAAATGTATAGAACATTAACCACCCCATCAATATAAGGAAAAAAGCCAGAAAGGCTATTTCTATTCCATATGCTGATACTTTCTTTTGGGCATCATACAATAATGCCGGTTTCCTCCACTGCCCCTTTTTTAATTTCATATACAACAATACGCCAGAAAGAATCAAATAGAACGTCATTGCCACCGCATTTGCCGGCACCAGTGGCGTTCTTAATCCATGAAACAAATTTCCCAAAAGATATACTGTCCACGTTACTAAAAACAATCCGGTTATAGTAACAGCAGGAATCCACAAAAAATATGGTGACACCCTTAACTTCTTTTTCCCAAAAGTCTGAGCATTTTCCTCAAACACCTCCGGTATTACATAACTACAAACAGCATATCCCGTAAGGATACAAACTAACAAATAAACTACTGCTAACATTTCTTCTCCCTTCTCATTAGTGATTTATACATCACAACTTTTTATTATTTTTCTAATATATTTACCTGAATTGTAATCCATACGATTATAATTCCCATACCATTCTAAAACATTCTGTTCATTTAGTCTCACAAGAACAGCTTCTCCATCTTTTTGTACTAAATTTATATCATAATAATCAACTTCTTCTATATAATCATTATATACTCTATCATACTCTGCATTAGAAAAACAACTCACTACATCTTCTACTTTGCCTTTTTCCGAAACATAAACTACTTTGCCATCATGTTCTACGACAACAGTCTCTACATTTTCATGGAGTTTTTTGAAAAACTGTCGGATACGTTCTGATGTCTGTTGTCTTGCTTGCTTTCTCTGTGCAATCTCATCTACCTCCTCATAATCTGTTCGATTTACATATCTTAAGCTTGGCAAAATAACAAAAAGAAAAGACAGCAATCCAAAGACAAATAAAATTTTTGACAGATTCTTGGTATTTGATATGTTACTTTCATTAATCAAACGTATTCCATACTCATCTGATACTATTTCCGCCACTTGAGAAGCACTCCCAACATTAAGCTGACTTTCCAAATAATCATAATTGAATGTTCCAGTTTTCAAGGGTTCAATTACTCCCACGAATGAAAATTCTCCTTCTCCTTCCTGGAGAGTTCCCATATCGTCCTGATATTTATAATCATAGGTTGGTAATTTTTCCAATTGTATACTATTAGATGTATTACTTATCAATGAAATATACTGTTCAGAATCTTCAGCCCCTATACGTACCACATAATACTCATAAAAGTCATAGGAGGCATAATTGCACAAAGTGGCGTGTATTGTTCCCTCTACGTAAACACCCTCTTCCAAAGTATTCAGGGATATTTTTTCCAAGGGTACCCTATTAGCGTAATTCTGTTCTAACTGTTCTCCACGATACCCAAGCCATATTCCAGCAAGCAACGTGGTAAAAAAAAGCACCCAGGCTCCTAGAAGAGGTCGATTCTGTATTAAACTTCCTCTTTTTTTTCCTTTTCTTTTGCTCATTTTCACTTTCCCGCTTTCCAATTCGTAAAAACACCTACACCGCTACTTTGAACATTATACCCTCTTATTCATTTTTTTTCCATAACTTTTTTCATATTTATTTCTTTTTTGTTACTATTTCATTAACTTTCTCACCCCAATGCTCACAATACTCACTTTCTTTCCTCTTTTAGTTAGTTGTTTCTAACCCTTGTGAGCATAACATATATTCTTTTCATATTCAAGCTCAAATCTTTCTATTCCCCCTGCCACATTGTTTTGTCCAGACAACCGTCTCCACAAATTCTGCCGCCCTTTTCACCCCTCCGGCATTTCGCATAATCTTACTCATATCTTTTACCTTGTGACCAATTTCATCATCCAAAAGGAGTTCCTTCACTTTTTCTCTTAACAATCCAGGCGTAACACGTTCTTTCTCTAATCCATATCCAAGCTTCAATTTCTCAACTTGTTCCACAACTGCATACTGATCCACATCCATGGGAATACCAAGTATTCGATTTTCAAAATATAATCCTTCATTTACACTGTTCATCCCACCATGAGTAATAAACACGCTTGATTTTTCAAGCACTTCTAACTGGGGTACATAATGATAAATATAGAAATTATGGGGAAACGGCATTAGCTTTTGTATGTCTGTCTTTTTTCCCACAGACATAATCACTGACACATCATCACTTGCTTTCCATGCATCAATACACTTTTTATAAAATGATATCTGCTCATTTTGAATTGTTCCCAGTGAAATATAAATAATTTTGCCAGTGATTTTTTCATATGGGATGTGAATGTCACAGTTTCTCTTACTAATCATAGGCCCGGCAAAGCAGTATTCTTCGCCAAATTCTTCCTTATTTATCTGGAAATCTTTAGATGTATATACGATATTTGCTTTTACCGGCACCTTGGTAATCTCTGTCAAAATATTTTCTGTAGATAATTTTCTCTTCCCGCAGACTATTTTGGTAATCAGCTTCAAAAGTAATTTATTTTTCAGCAGTTTCATTTCTCTATTGTCACTGGATAACATAATATTTATATTGTTTTCATTCACTGCAAATGTGGTAAACTGTCTGATAACCTTAAGCTCCAGTCTTCTGCCTGCTGCATATGCTATAAATGTGTAAAATTCATAGATAAGCACATCATACTGCTCTCCTACCGCCATAATAGTGTCATAGACGTATTTCCACATTTGCAGAACTTTAAATACATGCTTTGGATGACCGTTTTTCAACTCTACCCAAAAATCCCCATGATTCATATAAGGAATAAATTCTGCTCCAATACCCTCAATCTGCTCTTTCCACTCATTATTTAGAATATATGATACCTTATGACCCCGTCTGACCAGTTCTTCTGCCAGAGCCAATGTGGGGTTAATATGTCCGCTAAAGGGAACATTCACCATTAAAATTTTCATACAACTCTCTTCCTCTGCTTTTTCAAATCGTACTTTTTTCTGGCTTATTATAGCATAAGTCCAGCCAAAATTCATCATAATTTGATATTTCCTTTTTGTTCTTTCGTCTGCCATAATAATCCTCCATATTCTGATAAAACCAAAAAGGCATATGAAACGATTACGTCTCATACACCCTTTTGCTGTCACAATTATTTTGTTTTACTCGTATCTGTTCAGAATAATTGAACAGTTACTTTTACTCTTTAAAAACTAGAATATTTGACCCGGAAGTTTCAATTTTTCTTTCACCGGAAACTCCTTATCAAATGTTTCCACCTCTGCTTCATCCA
This sequence comes from Lachnospiraceae bacterium, assembly GCA_045119215.1. Classification (GTDB taxonomy): domain Bacteria; phylum Bacillota; class Clostridia; order Lachnospirales; family Lachnospiraceae; genus RUG11237. The sequence continues at coordinate 69,226 of JBGVDD010000154.1, forward strand.
CAAAATACCCCTGTGGCGTTGCGTATTCACCTGTAATCCCGTCTAAATATCCCGGAATCAGTTCCTTACACAAAAAGAAAGATGCATCTTCGCCTTCCGGCAAGCCATGGTAGCGAATACCGAATTCGCTGGCATAAGTAAAACCACTCTTTCCATAAAAGTCAATGTTTCCTTCAAAACAAACCGCACCACAGCCAAGTTCCTTTGCTTTTTCTAAGGAATAGTCTAATAAAATTTTTCCATATCCTTTTCTTTTCAGTTCAGGCATAATACAAATCGGTCCCATCGTCATGATTGGTATCTCTCTGCCATCATCCGTTTTGATATTTGCCCTCATAAACATGTTCTGACCGATCAGCTTACCATCCTGTTCCATGACAAAATCAAGTTCCGGCACAAATGCCGAATCATCTCGTAACTGATTTAGAACATAGTGCTCAAAACATCCTGGACGATATACATTCCAGAAGCTTTCTCTTACCATATTTTCTACTTCCCGATATTCTTCTTTCTTCTCTAAACGTATGATAATATTGTTTGTATTCATTTCTTCCATCCTCCTGTTTTCTAATAATGGAGCCCTATAGCATGATTCCTCAAATAACTCTTTAAAATCTCCCATTATGTAAACGACCGTTTACCCTTATTATAGTGAACGGTCGTTTACTTGTCAAGAAGTTTGTTTTGGCAGGAATGGGGACGGGCTTCCTGTATAAAAAAGTGTCAGTTTATGCATTGGAATCCACCCCATAACTCTGTATAAAGTGTTCCGTATGATTACGGAGAATTTTAACATACTCCTCATTTTCCCCTGTTTTATCGAACATATTGATAAGAAGAAAAAGTGGAGCATAGAATTCTACAGCAAGCTGTCTGGGATTTTCCCCTGGAAATACCCCCTCTTTCATCAGTTCCCGAAACAAATCCTCCATATAGGCAACTGGTCCTTCAACAATACACTGGTTGTAAAGCTCTGTCATTTCTGTATTGCGATATTGCTCCAATGTGAGCATCTTACGAAAATCGGAGGCAAACTCGTCTTCTGTCCAAAAGAAAAACTGAGCAACCGTAAAATCCATAATTTTTTCTACGGATTGATTTTTATATGCCTTCGGCTGAGTTTCATATTTTACTTTTGGTACTTCATATTCTTCCGCTCTTTGGGCATCAATTTGATACATTCTTTCCACAATGCTATCAAAAATATCACGTTTGTTTTTATAATGCTTATATAGAGCTCCTTTTGTCATTCCCAATTCTCCTGCGATTGTACTTACTGAGACAGCCTCATACCCATCCCTTGCAAACAAGCGAAGCGCAGTCATCAATATTTTTTCTCTTGTATCAGACATTATTATCTCCTCCATTCAGAAAACGACCGTTTACCATTATTGTAGGAAACGGTCGTTTTCTTGTCAAGAATAATACATCCCGAATAAGAGAACTTTTTCCGGAACCAGCCACGCCGGTGACCACAGTCAGTACATTGAGTGGGATATCCACTGATACCTTTTTCAGATTATGGACACAGGCATTTTGTACCGAAAGAAATTCTTTTGGCATCCGTGGCATTTCCTTAGTACCACTCACCCATAGCCTGCTACCTGTCAATCGCAAATAAAATGAGTCGATAGACTACGATAAAGCATTAGTTTATCTGCTCTTTGATTACGGTTATGTTATCAAGTGGGAAGCAAATCTCCACTTTCGCTCCGCCGGTTTCTTCCGAATTTTTAAGTAATATCCTTCCACCATGCTTCCCAGCTATTGAGCCTGCAGAAAATAAGCCAATACCATAATGTGCTCCGCCACTTCTGCTTGTATCATCCATAAAAAACTGTTCTGTTCCATGCAGCAGCGCTTCTTTTGTAAAACCACTGCCTGTATCTTCCACTGAACTATACCAGGGACGTTCCTTTTGTCACAAGGAGTGTCCTTGAACAAGATATCATGTATTCTATTTTTTGACAATAAAAACAGCGATAGTCTTTTGAATAAAAACATATTTTCCTCCAATATTTTTCTTTCAAATACTCCTTTATTTTCTGCTCATCCTTTGATACTATTTGATGTATATTTCTCCACAAAAATCTCAAATAATCAAAAAACGCATTTTCATCTGATACTAACAAATTATTATCATATAATATCATTTTCTGATATTCATGGGGACACTTTTTATGACAAAAGAAGCGTCCCTATTTAAGCCCTAAATACATAATGTGTTAAAATAACCAGCAATCCCACTATCTGTGAAATGCCAGTTGCAACTGCCGCACCCATAACCCCCATCTGCATAGGAAATACAAAAAGCCAGTCAAGGAAAATATTTAGTGCAGAGCTAATTACATTGGTAACTGCCACAAGGCCAGGAGAACCGTCATTTCGGCAGAAAAACTGTAAGTTTAAAGAGAGCGCATTGGGAATAGCAAAAAGTGCATACCAGAATACATATTCTTTGACAAGGAACAAATAATTATCCGAGGCACCCAGCAGACCACATACCGCACCGGTAAACCCAGAACCACACAAGGTAATCAGCATACCTACAATAAAATTTAATGTAAGCGAATGCATAAACGCTTTTTGTGCCCCTTCTTTATCCTTACGACCAAATCGAATTGCTGTGATAGTAACACCTCCGATACTTGCCATGGCATTTAATGCTTGTGCAAGCAATACAAATGGCAGTGCAATATTGACCGCACCAAGCGCCTGACTTCCTGCCCCATTACCCACGAATATTCCGTCAACAACAGAAAATAAAAATACACAGGCATTGGATAAAATTGCTGGCGCAACATTCTTAAAAATAACTTTTTTCTTGTTTCCATAATCTCCTCCATTAATCTTGTCCAAACCAAACATTCACATACGCAGCAACTGCGGGAATCAATGTCTTAATTTCCTTACCAGACGTATTGATACATAAATGGTACAACTCTTTCTTGCCTTATTTTTTCTATGTGTGTTCCAAAATCAAATTTTTTTAGGAGTAATTTTTTGCATTTTTCTAAATGAGCAAGTCAGGTTTTCCTTGTATTGTCTGGATAATAAGATCACCTCCCGTTTTTGCGGATTTTGGAACAAAAAAATGCCCAGTCATTCATGCTTATTGAACCTGAAGCTCAATATTGCACGAAACAACCGGGCGCACCCGACATCTTCCTTTCGACTGTCAATCATTGCGATGATTCGTCCTCCGATGATATCCTATCATATTCTGTTGATTTCTTCTTCCAGTATGCTTATATGCTTTTGCGTAATCGTCAATAGTTCATCCCGTTCACATTCATCCAGCCGAAGAAAGGATTGTTCTTCTGCCTGGACAAGAGGGGCAATTTTCTCCTTTACCAGCCTTTCCCCAGCCTCCGTAAAATAGACCTGTTTATTCTTTCTGCTATTGGGAGCTAAATCCAGCGTAATGAGTCCTTGCTTTTCCAAGGATTTCAACGCAGAATTGATTGTTTGCGGTGCAAAGAACCATACCTCACACAACTCTGTCTGTGTACAGGGTCCTCCCTTCTCGTACAAAGAATACAGTAACCAAAAAGCTGCATCAGATATTCCAACCTTTTTCGCATAATTGTGGTATAGAACATTCATCCTCTTATGTGCTCGATTAAAAGCTGCCAGCACTAGTACAATAGGTGTCTCCATACTCATCCTCCTTTTATCCGAACTCGGACAAAATGCATTATAATCCGATTTCGGATAAAAATCAAGGGGATTATCCACAATTTTATATTGTTTTTTACTTTAACCTTATTTTTCTACAGCCTTTCAGTTGGTTAATTTTCTACTCTCAAAATCAACGCAATGGCTTGTGTATCATCCGTACGATTGCAAAACCTTATCAATCCATTTTTCGAATTTACTATCAATAATACACATAGCAATTATCGCAGCAATTGATATGCTTGTCTGTAATTTCCTGTACTTTTTGTTTTTCTATTCTTTCGTCTGCCATAGTTTTTCTCCTTTTCAAACGCAAAAATACCGCCCTGTAAATTCACAAAACGGTATCTTAAAATAAAAAAGGTGTATGGACTTGATTTCTCTTTTTCCATACACCTTTATGGTTAATATTTAATTTGCTTTTAGAGCAACCTTAAAAGCTGCACAAGCTCATGCGGTTCTTCCAAATCTGTTGCGGTCTGCCGGGTATCAAATGTCTGGAAACGGTTTGCCTGATAGAATGATAGCAACCTCTCACTGTTCTCTGCTTCCAGAAATGTTACCATTCCACC
>JBGVDD010000155.1:0-2660 GCA_045119215.1 Lachnospiraceae bacterium
AAATCCCCAAGCGCAGAAGTAATTTCAAATGCATCCGCCTCCTTTTTTATCCTTTCCTGACGCTCCTTTGCTGTAAGCTCGCAAAAAGAATGACAATTTTTCGCATCTAAAATGACAATTTTATTTTAAAAAAAAAGAAATGTATTTTAATCACCATTCTTCTTGAAAAAAAATGCTCATTAAAACACATTTTAACAGCTTTTAAAATTATTTTAAAGGGGTTTCTATACTTGAGTTTCCGTAGTTTTATCCACAAATCCCCGTTTTCATGGGCATCACCATAAACAACTTTCAAAAAATGCCCAAAAAATAAGGAATCTTCTTCCTTTTTGTAGTAAAATTAAGCTGCGAAACAAAATTTTCACTAAACAATAATGAAAGGGATTCCTTATGCTTAATTCTACATCAAATACTTACACTTTGAAACGGGAAATTTTAAATTTTTCAAATAAAGTTTCCAAAAAGCTTTCCAAACCAGATAAAAAATTTTCTGCAGATATGATTTATGGTATGCTTGCAGCTGGTAGCTGCCTTCTTACTGATGTCGTAGATCAGCTTCATGAAAACTCCAAAAAAGTTAATTCTGTAGAACGCCTCACAAAACACCTTAATAAAGGAACACCTATTAACGCTTTAAGTTCTTATCTGTCTGTTATTCGTAAATGGGTTCCGGATGAGCCAATTATCCACATAGATGACAGTGATATTGTCAAACCCGATGGTTATAAATTTGAATCTCTCGGCCTTGTCAGGGATGGTTCTAAAAGCACAGCCACAAAAACTGTCTATGAAAAAGGCTATCATGTAACTGAAGCCTGCGTTTTGACAAGTAACAATCATCCTGTCAGTATCTTCTCAAAAATTCATTCATCAAACGAAAAGAACTTTACATCTATTAACGATATAACCTTTTCTGCGATGGAACGTGGCGCGGCTCTTTTTGGTAAAGCTACCTTTGTTATGGACAGAGGCTATGATGATAACAAGATGTTTCATAAACTTGATGAACTAAAACAGGATTATGTCATCCGACTTACCGCAAAGCGAAAGCTGTTTTTTCACGGAAAATGGGTTCCTGCAACACAGTTGCGAAATCAACGCAAAGGAAAAATAAAAACGCCCCTTTATTACAAAGGTAAAAAGCATGAAGCTTACTTATCACATGTTAAAGTTCAGATAACTGCATCCAAAAAAGACATTTATCTTGTACTTGTATATGGTATCACTGAACATCCTATGATGCTTGCGACAAACAAGGAAATTAAATCTAAAGACGATGTGGTAAATGTAGCAAAACTTTATTTTTCCAGATGGCGTATTGAAGAATACTTCCGTTGTAAAAAGCAGATGTTCCATTTTGAAAACTTCCGTGTAAGAAAACTTTCGGCAATTAATGCCCTGAATTTTTATATTACATTATGCATGGCCTTTATTGCACACATATCTATGAAATCTGAAACATGTGCCCTAAAGGTTTCCATTATACAGAAAGCGGCTCCTATAAAGGATAAGGTGCATTTCTGCTATTACCGATTAGCAAAAGGTATCCTTGGCATACTATCGTATGCCAAAGAAGGTGTCAGGCTATGGTTCCGTACAAAACGTCCGGTATACCGTCAGCTTCGCCTAAAACTAATCATTTAAATAGATAAAAGAATATTTCCCACAAAGCCCGGTTTCAGCGGGGCTTATTAAAGTGCCTCTATTTATAGATAAACCATCCATAAATGTTTCAAAATGAGGCTGAATGGCACTTTGAATAGGTATACTCATTTAATATTTACATTTTACGGAAACTCAAGTTTTTTATTTGCCTGTTTTTAGCTTTCTTTGACCAATATCCAGTATCCATGGGCAATCATATGATACATTACACGATTTCCCGGTACATATTCCTTTGCGTTCAGGTAATACTGAAACGCATCTTCATATTCACACTTTGCGTAACCCACATATCCTACCTCATTTTTTCTGTCACCGGTATATTTCTGTACCTGTGCCATCATTTCATTATTGTTATTGCAAAATGGAATATTATACTTTTCAATCTCATCATGCCAGTTTACAATATCTGCCTCCACCATATAACAGCAACAATAATCACGCTTTTCTATACTTCCATCATCCATCTTCTCATTCATGCATGTATATATTCCATCCAATGATTCCCAGATAACAAATGTGTTGTATGACGGTTGTTTTGAAAGGGCGAATGCTCCTGTCTCCGGTCCCTCAGCGGCAATTGTTCTGTCAGGATAAAAATAAGTTTCTTTCCTGTTATAATTCTCCATATATGGGCCTGTTGCATATATATCACTCCACTCATGCCACGAAAATGGCTCATCCTTCTGATCCCATTTGAGCATAAATAATGCAGATTTTACCCCGTCTTTATATGCCTTGTCCACAGCCCTGTCAAAGCTTTCTCTATCAGTAAACTCATATATTTTTTGCGTTGTATAACGGAGTGAAACTTCTACAGGTGCATATTTACATTCAGTTACTAGATAGTAGTAGTAATTCAAATCCCAGTATACATTTTTCCCTGTTCTTTGTTGTATTCTTTGAAAATCGGCCATTTCAATAGTGGTACTTAAAATCCTGTCTTTAGCATAATATGTATTTCCCTTATACTCTAAAACTGAAAACTTGTCTGTAAC
>JBGVDD010000156.1:0-2490 GCA_045119215.1 Lachnospiraceae bacterium
TCCACATGGGACAAGAAATCTTCTAAAAGGAGTTTCTCTTATCCACAATAAAGCTGTTTTTGTCAAAACAGAAAAAAAGAAATTTCTCTGTTTTGTACAAAATAAAGTTACATGAACCCACTAGGGTTCTGAACAGTTACAATAATTTAATAATTGCAGAAACACAAATTTCAGTTTGTGGGAGGAAAGTAAAATGATGAAAAAAATACGAGTTTTGTTTATTGTAATTTTGGTGGCTGTTCTTCTGTTCATAGTAGTTAGAGGTGTTGGAAAAACAATGAATGGAAGCACACCTGATGGCGGGATTAATGAATCCATGTACATAGACGTTAATGGCACTATGCAGTGGATCAGTATATATGGAGAGGACAAGGATAATCCTGTTTTGCTTTACCTCCATGGTGGTCCAGGTTCTTCTACAAGTGCATATGACTATGCGTTTACAAGAAAATGGGCAGATGTTTATACTGTGGTAACATGGGATCAGAGAAACTGTGGAAAGAGTTATGACAAAGAACAGAATAATATAACGTTGACATACGACCTTATGATGAATGACGGTAAAGCAGTTACAGAATATGTTTTAAATTATCTTGGGAAAGACAAATTGACTCTGTTGGGACATTCCTGGGGGACTTATTTCGGTTGTAATTTGATTCTGGAATATCCGGAGTATTATGAATGCTACATCGGAACCGGGCAGCTGGTCGATATGCATCAAAATGAGTTTGCATTTTATGAGAATGCTAAAAACTGGGTGGGAAATGACCCAGAAGGTCTGGAACTTTTGAAAAAGCTGTCTCCTGATAATTTTACAGAGGAGCATTTTAATGCCAGAAATCAGCTTATGGAAAAGTATGGTTATGGAATGATGGTAGATGGAACAGACTATAATATTCCGGCAACAGTCATTTTTAATCCTTATTATTCGTTTGTAGACTGGATAAACTTTTTCAAAGTTGATTACAGCGTATACATGAAGTTTTTAATGTCAGATGAGTTCAAGAAATTCTCTTTGACAGATAAAACAAAGTATGAGGTGTCGTATTACAATATTAATGGCAATCGTGATTACCAAACAAATTATGAGCAGGCACAGGCATATTTCGATAAAATAGATGCGCCTTATAAAAAGATGTACATTATGGAGAATACAACGCATGGATTGTTAGAATCAAAGTCTCAAGCGTTTTCTGATATTTTGCATGAGATAGCGAAAGAGCAGGAAAAGCATCGTGAATAAAAGTAGAATAAGATCAAAGAAAAATGCCTAAAAATCAAAGAAGGAGAACTAGAAGAAATGAAAACCAAAAAACAGTTTCGGATGTCAGGTCTGAGACTGTTTTTTGTGTGATAGAAAAAGAATTGTTTGCATATATTATGGAGAGTTGCAATATATTCTTCGTACATAAATGACCTCCGTAAAATAAATGAAATGTTAACTGTTCCATAATCTCTACGGTGGTGCATTTGCAAAATAAAACTGCTTGTGTAAGCAGCCTAAAAGTGGTATTCTTTTCATAGGCAGTTGGTCGGGACTAAGTCCGTTGTTTGATATTTGTTATTGGTCGTACTTTAACAATACTATCTTGGGACAATCCTGTCACTGCCTTTTTTAGAAAAAGTTGAAAAAATTGCGTCACAGCCTTGGCAGGCCATCGCGCAGCGATTTTGTTCGATTTGAATTTTCACATGAGATGATTGATATAAGTTAGAACGTAGTTTAAACTGAATGTGGTGATGTGATAATTGAAAACAACAGTAGGTAATTGTGCAAGCGCACTTGCACAATTCAGAAGGGAGTTATAGATGCTTATTAATAATGACGAGTATTTGGCTATATTAAATGAAGCGTGTGAATTCATAAGAAAAGCACAATATAATGCTGTTGTAGGAGCAAATTATGCGCTGATAAGAAGAAATTATAGATTGGGGCAACTGCTTATTTCAAAGAGTGAATGGGGAAACAAGTTTATAGATAATTTAGCACAAGATATTAAAACTGAATTCCCGGAAACGACAGGCTTTTCGGTACGAAATTTAAAGTATATGAAAAAATTTGCTAAATTATTTGTAGAAGATGAAATTGATGAGAATAATTTTGCAGCAATAACTTGGTATCATCATATTGCGCTTATGGATAAAACAACGAATAAGGAACAATATGTTTGGTATTCCGGTAAAACTGTTGAAAATGGATGGTCGCGTAATACGTTGGTGATGCAGATTGAATCTGATTTATATGCGAGACAGTTAGGGGAAAAGATTCATAATTTTTCAAAGCTATTACCGGACAAACAGAGTGATTTAGCTGTTCAAACAATGAAAGACCCATACATATTTGATTTTGTAAATATGCGTGAGAAAATGATTGAAGCAGATATAGAACACGAACTGGTGAATAATGTTTCTAAACTTTTATTGGAATTAGGCACCGGATTTGCATTTGTTGGAGAACAATATTTGATAAAGGTTGAAGATAATGAGTTT
>JBGVDD010000157.1:0-6751 GCA_045119215.1 Lachnospiraceae bacterium
TTCCGCACCGGAATTCTGCCCGGTATGTAAAGTTCCGGCTGATAAATTTACAGAACAGAAAGGCGAAATGACCTGGGCTGCGGAACATGTGGTTGGTGTGGCAAAAGGCGTAAGCGAAGACATTATCGCTGATTTAAGAGCCAACTTCGAAGGTGAATGCTCTGAAGTAGGTATGTACCTGGCTATGGCTCGTGTAGCTCACAGAGAAGGCTATCCGGAAATCGGTCTCTACTGGGAAAAAGCTGCTTACGAAGAAGCAGAACATGCAGCTAAATTTGCAGAACTTCTGGGTGAAGTGGTAACAGACAGCACAAAGAAAAACCTGGAAATGCGTGTAGACGCAGAAAACGGTGCAACCGCTGGTAAATTCGATCTGGCAAAACGCGCAAAAGAAGCCGGTCTTGACGCAATCCACGACACCGTTCATGAAATGGCAAGAGATGAAGCCCGTCACGGAAAGGCATTCAAAGGCCTGTTAGAGAGATACTTTGGCTAAACTGCAGTTTTTCGTAAATTGCTGTACCCCGACAATCTGCTGCAGATTGTAAAAAGATAAAAATTTTCATTCAAAAAGAGGAGGAAAAGATATGTCTAAATATGCCGGAACCAAAACAGAAAAAAACCTGATGGAAGCGTTTTCAGGCGAATCCCAGGCAAGAAATAAATATACTTATTATGCATCAGCTGCAAAAAAAGCTGGTTATGAACAGATGGCAGCCATCTTTTTAGAGACTGCTGATCAGGAAAAAGAACACGCAAAAATGTGGTTCAAAGAATTCCACGGAATCGGTGATGTAGCAGAAAACCTGGCAGACGCTGCTGCAGGTGAAAACTACGAGCACACTGATATGTATGCACGTATGGCCAGAGAAGCAGAAGAAGAAGGCTTCCATGAACTGGCTGTAAAATTTGCCGGTGTGGCTTCCGTTGAAGCAAGACATGAAGAGAGATACCTGAAACTCCTGGAAAACTTCAAAGCTGGCAACACCTTCAAAGGCGATGCTCCTCAGGGATGGAAATGCCGCAACTGCGGTTACGTTCACACAGCAGAAGATGCTCCTGACGTATGCCCGGTATGCGCTCATCCGCAGGCTCACTTCGAAAGACGTGCAACAAACTACTAAAAGAAGGAGTTCAGTCTCTTACTTTACGAAATAATGCTTTATCAAAGGAGGGAATCGGCTAATGCCCAATGTCATTAAGTTAACATTGTAAATATGCGGTTCTTAAGTAATAGAGGTTGAAGGAAACGAATCTTCAATCTCTATTTTCCTTTTTAGGGCATCACAAAAAAGCAGAAGTGTGAAAATTCTGCTTTGAAATATTATTCAATTCGCTTATTTTATGCTACTCTATACAAGAAGCTGTGGAATACTTTTACAGTCAGTTTTCGAGGATAATGGCGTTCTGTTCGTATTGGTATTAAATTTTTTGCGATAATAGCTTCTAAATGGGGTGATGTTGTTTTGCCATGAAAGTACAATCTACACATATGTACCGCTACTGAAAAATTTGCTTTATATATATGTTTTCTTTGCTTTCTGTTAATGACTACTTGCAAGGTGATTATTTCAGCAAAGTTATACATAATAAGGCGTGCATAGAATTTGATATGATCCCTGTCAAGTAGACAGGTTAAATATCTAAAAAGTAACAATGACTACCGTATCGTTTGATGCGGTAGTTTTTTGTGACATATTGTTACAACGATTCTGCAAGAGAATCCATTTCTTTTAGTTATAGTTAGGCTATCCATTCCGCTTTATATTTTTGAATCCGTTTATTCTCTGCGATTGGGTATACTACAGGATTCTCAGAAGAGATTGCTTCATTTCTAACTTCTAACGGTGTTTTACAATGATATCTGTCTTGCGGACGTTCTTCAGTATAGAATCTCATATACTTATGAATTGCAGATCTTAAGGATACTTCATCCGTAATCTCATACATCTGATACATTTCTGATTTGATAATTCCCCAGAACCCTTCTGTCGGACCATTATCTATACAATGACCAACCCTTGACATGGACTGTTCCATTTCATGTTCCTTGAGCTTTCTTTGAAACACTTTACTAGTGTATTGGAAGCCTCTATCACTGTGAAAGAGCGGTTTTGCTTCAGGATTGCAGCCAATGCTTTATCAAAGGTTCTAAATACAAGACTATTGTCATTTCGAGTGCCGATTACATATGCAACCGGATATTTGTCGTATAAATCAAGTATTGCACTCAGATACAACTTTTTGTTCTCACCCGGAACTTTAAACTCAGTCACATCCGTAGCCCACATTTCGTTTGGTGCAGTGGCATTAAAATCCCTATTAAGTTTATTTTCTGCGACTGCTTCCGGTTTGGCTGAAGGGTATTTTTTCTTTTTCTTTCGTATTACTGCATGAATTCCAAGTTTTTTCATAATTCTATGGACACGTTTTCTTTTGTAATTCGTCTGATTGAAATGATTGATCCATGATGTCATCCTTCTGTAACCTAAGATGTGATTAAAACGTTCATCATATTCTTTTATGAGTTCAGCCAATTTTAGATTTTCCAATTCCGGTTTTGGAATCTCACGGTGGAGCCATTTATAATAAGCAGCCCTAGATATTTCCAGTTGTTTACACATCCAGTTTATACTCCAGTTCTTTTTTTCACTGAAAAACTTTATAGCCATATATTTTGACTCGTAGCGTTGTTTTCCCAGCCTCACATCCTTTCGAATTCTTGCACTTTTTTTAACAATTCAGCTAACATATCCTTTTCTACTACAATATAAATATGGTTAATATCCCTTACAACCAGTAAGGAATTATCCATCTTGTTGCTTAAGCTGTTAGAATGTATAGAGCAATCGGTATATCGTCTCCTTTTCCTGGACTTCGCGTCCGCGTTTAAGACTGATAACCAGCTCCTCATTCGCAGCGTTCGTTTTATGCAGGTTGAACTGCTATCTGGTACGTTCGTGTCACACCACAGTAGATTGAATAGGCAATGAGTAAAACTGGTTCTTATCCATTGCAATAAATCTTAAGGAGTGACAAATTTATGAATGCAGTAGGTATCGATGTTTCTAAAGGCAAAAGTATGGTGGCAATCTTACGCCCGTTCGGTGAGATTGTTTATAGTCCTTTCGAAATCAAACACACATCCAATAGCATCAATTTTCTTGTTGATCTCATCAATTCTGTTGCCGGTGAATCCCGTGTCGTAATGGAACATACCGGACGTTATTATGAAGACCTTGCTCATCAGCTTTCCAAAGCCAATCTTTTCGTCAGTACAGTCAATCCCAAACTAATCAAAGACTTTGATAATGATTCTCTTCGCAAAGTCATATCCGACAAGGCTGATGCTGTTAAGATTGCACGCTATGCTCTTGACAAGTGGCAAAATCTAAAACAGTATAGTCTTATGGATGAATTACGCAATCAACTTAAAACCATGAACCGTCAGTTTGGTTTCTACATGAAACACAAGACAGCCATGAAAAATAACCTTATCGGCATCCTTGATCAGACTTATCCTGGCGTAAATACTTACTTCGATAGTCCTGCACGAAGTGACGGCAGCCAGAAATGGGTTGATTTTGCATCTACATACTGGCATGTAGACTGTGTTCGTAAAATGTCTTTAAGTGCCTTTACTGACCACTATCAGAAATGGTGCAAACGCAAGAAGTACAACTTCAGCAAATCAAAAGCTGAAGAAATCTATGGAAAAGCTAAGGAACTTGTTCCTGTACTTCCTAAGGATGAAATAACCAAACGAATTATCAGACAAGCAGTTGATCAGCTCAATAGTGCTTCCTCTACCGTTGAGGAACTGCGCACTTTAATGAATGATACAGCCTCAAAATTTCCTGAATATCCCATCGTCATGGAAATGAACGGCGTCGGTCCATCTCTTGGTCCACAGCTTATGGCTGAAATCGGAGATGTCACTCGTTTTACCCATAAAGGTGCTATTACTGCATTTGCTGGTGTTGACCCTGGTGTAAATGAATCTGGAACATACTCACAGAAAAGTGTTCCTACCTCAAAACGTGGCTCTGCTGATCTCCGGAAAACGCTTTTTCTTGTAATGGATGTTCTTATCAAAACAATGCCACAAGACGATCCTGTGTATCAGTTTTTGAATAAGAAACGAGCTCAAGGTAAGCCTTACTACGTTTACATGACTGCAGGCGCCAATAAATTTCTGAGAATCTACTATGGGCGAGTGAAAGAATATCTTTCATCACTTCCACAATCAGAATAACTTTTAAATACCTTTCTGCCAGACCAGCACAATGTGGTGGTCTTATTTTGATACCTATTTTCAACCTGTATAAATTTTTCAATGTTCTTCAATTTAGCCTTGACTTTTTATTTGCAGGCTTGAACTTGTCTTTTGAGACGGGCATTTTCTCTGCGGAGACGTTCTAATTCATCAACCTCATCATCCGATTTATGACGACCACGTTTATCTGTTAATCCAGCATTGCCATTTGAATCATATTTTTTAACCCATGAATAAACTTGGCTATAGGAAACATCATACATACTTGCAGTGCCTTTATAATCACGTCCATGTTCGATACAATATTTCACGATTTCTTTGCGTTCTTCAATAGTAGTTTTTCTTCTTGCGTCTGCCATATAGACCTCCCTGTTAGGACAATAGTCCTTAAGCTCTCTATTAGCATTATACAATAAAACCCATTGACGAACAGTGTCATTGCCACGAATGTTATATTTTACAGTAATCTCTGCAAATGATCCTTTCCCTTCTAGATAATCCTGTACTACTTTCTCTTTAAATGAAGCAGAATAGGTATCATTTCCTTTTTTGTGAATAAATGCAGCTTCTCCATTGTTCATATACATCTGAATCCATTTATTAAGTTCAGAGGCATCCCTCTTTTCATTAAAATGTATGCCATATTTCTCGCAAATTTCTCTGTTTGAAAATTTACCTGAAAGATAATCTTCACAAGCTACAATCTTAAGTTCGGCTGAATATTTTGACATAGAAAATCCCCCTTAAGTGGATTTTGGTTATTTACCTTGTCTACTTAAGAGGGATCATATCACATCGGCTCCTCGCCCTATTTAGAACTGTCTATTTCCCGACAGCCCCTTCAATCTTCTTTTCTATTTCATATCAGTAATTTAATATAAAATATCATCAATAAACACACATAGAAAGGATTTGATTCTTCATATCATAACAATAATATACATATAATCGTAATTAACATACGTTAAATATCAATTATTCAACAGCACTAAATGTATTTGCATAAATATCTCGTATCGTTTCACTAAATTTTATCCCTATTGCAGTATCAGTCCATGAAAAGTAAACATCCATCGTACATACAATGTTTACCTTTGTATTATTACTAGTAAAACTTTTACGCTCGCTTATTATATTGTATCCATCATAATTTACCGCCGGTCCATTTGCATAAACCCCCGAGTAGTCAAGGCTCATAAATGAATTATACTGGGCATTTACAGTCCCGCTAAGGTTAAATTTAAAAGTTGCATAAGCAAGTGGAACAGAAGCCCCATTTACCACATACTTTTCAGTACGATAATATGAAATAGGCATAACCAGTGGGCTTATACCTGTGCCAATTTGACTAATTGATGCGTCAAAATTATTTGCTAATTCCACTTGAGCAAGCTGTTTCGCGCGCTTATCTTCAAAAGCCTTTATAGCCGTTTGATACATCTCTTCAGCATGCTCTATCGAAATATATTGAACTCCATTATCATCAGTTACTTTGAAACTTGAACCATTTTCGGAATATATCTCATTCATCGTAGTTTCAAATTCTTTCACTGATACATAGCCAGTGGATACATCCGCATAAGATGTTAATGCACTAGAACTAAACATTATACTAAAAGTAGTTACAAACACAAAAATTTTTTTAAACAATACCGTCTTATTAATATGTTTTTTCATTCATTTTCCTCCTTTCACTATTCACTCGAGCCTTTCTATATGCTATAATAATTGTAGCATATAAAATATTGTAAAACAAGGAGGAGTATCATGTTTTATTCGTATATTATAATGTTTATAAACTTTATTATGTCTATTTCTGAATTTGTCGCAAATATTCTGATAATAATATGTGCAATCAGATATATATCAAAGCGATGAATAAATCCATCGCTTTGATATTATACACATGTGGATGTATAAATCTCCTTATCAAATTCCTTATCAATCGACCGCTCACACTACCTATATAGTATTTCTTAATGATATCTGCGAGAACTTCTTCTACCGTAATCTCGCGCTCTGCCGTCTCCAACAGTAATATTTTTGTCTGCGGATGTGAGATAAAAATTTCATATTTCAAATTACGTATAAGGCGATATGGTCCAGTGACCGTATCGTTTTTTTTATGCGCATTCACAAAACAGCACACCCAGAAGATCATTTATTCCCCTCCTGGATCATATACTAAATGTGGTATTTTATTCATTATCATGACACCAGAGTCAAAAGGTCACATATTTCATGCCTGCATGAAAAAATGCGGCTTTGAGACCCGCAAAACATGAGGAAGCAGCCCGAATAGGGCGGATTTCGAATGTTTTTCGGATTACGGGAGCATAAAATGCGGAGTAATCCGTAGGTATCAAGGGGACAAAATACACTCAGTATAAAATCAAGAATTATTCCTGAAATCTTCTGTAAAATGTGTTGACATGCAGAACAAATCATGCTATATTAATATCAGTAACAATTACT
>JBGVDD010000158.1:0-6161 GCA_045119215.1 Lachnospiraceae bacterium
ATCTATTTCTTGAAAGTAATGGACAGATTTCTTATATAAAACCTGCCAACTATGAAATATCTAAAACTCGTAAGTATAAAAATGATATAGGAAAGCTCGAAAATATGGAGTACAATCCGCAATCAGATATATATACTTGTAAGAATGGTAAACATTTAACGGTAGACTGTATCAAAAGCTCTAAAAGCAAAACTGGCTATGTAAGCCAGAAAACGATTTACAGGTGCGAAGATTGTACTGGATGTGTATATAAAAGTGAGTGTATCAAAGGCAACAACTGCAAAACACCATTAGAAGAAAGAACAAAAGTACTTCAAGTCGCAAAGACATTCATAAAATATCGCCAAGAAGATTTAGAAAGAATACTGTCAGATGAAGGAATACTTTATAGAACCAACAGAAGTATACAGGCAGAAGGTTCATTTGGGGACTTAAAACAAGATATGCAGTTTAGAAGATATTTAAGTAAAGGAACCTCAAATGTACTTGCCGAAAGCATTCTTCTTGCTATGGCTAGAAATATAAATAAGCTACATAATAAAATACAGAAAAACAGAACAGGAACACATTTATTTCCATTAAAAAGCGCGTAAATTTTGATTTTTCTAAATGATTTATCAAGCTATAAAAAAATAGCTTATTTAAGTGCGCCGTTTTTACAGAACAACACAATTAATCCACAATTTTTCACAAATCAAATGGCAAAAACAGCAAAAAAGGAGCCGGCGCTTCAAAGAAAATTTTTCTTAAAAGCGACAGCCCCTTTTTATATGCTTACTTTATTTAATGCTTATATGTCTTGTTTATTTCTCTTTTTTCCACCCGTTATCCTATCAACACCGAATAACAAATATGCCACTATAACAAATGCTACTGTAAGTAAAATAATCCATTTAATAGCACCTGTAATCCCTTCAGTATCTAAATTAAGGAAAAAGTATGGATAAATAAAATGATTTTGTGTATCATACCCTAATATTGCAGCTCTTATGTATATAAATGCTATATATCCTAAAGGTGAAATGGTTGTAATTAAAGGATAAAACCATTTAAGTTGTTTTCTTTCATAAAATAAAAACCAATCTGCAACAAACATAATAGGTAATATAATATGTAAAATAACACTGTTAGGCTGAAAATTTTCAATTGGTTCATATGTTGGTGCCAACATAATATTATATACGAGTCCTATAAGTAAAATACTCATTACACCTGTAAATTTAACTAACGGATTAATAGTAACATATGAATCTTCTTTTTTCTTCAACGTTTGAACAAGTGCTGCAAACATAACACCTATACAAAAATAATTACTTAAATTAGTAAAATAAATTATAAAATCCGAACCAAAATTATACTCAAAAAATCCTGTGCTCGCTATAATTCCAATAATGCCTATCGCACAATACATTGACTGAAAAACAATTTGTGCATCTCTATTCTTTATCACAGTACATATCTCCTTTAAAACTGCTTTTTATTATTACATATTTTAGAACTGCTTTAATTAGCAAGTTCTTCTGTTAATTTTGAAATTTCATTCTGCTCATCTACTATATCTGATATACTTTTATGTAATGATGCAATATTTCCTGAAATCTCTTGCAACAATGTGTTTGTTGCCTCTACGTTTGAACTAATCTCATTTACTTCAGAAAGAGTTGTATCAAACATAATCGACAATCTTTCAGAATTCTCATCAACTCCCTTAGACCTAGAAAGTACTTCTTCAGTATTTGAGCTAACATTTTCAAAGGACTCTTTAACAAGCTGTGCATCCTTTGTACAATTTTCTATAGATTTCTGCTGATTTAATATCTTATTCTTAAGTTCTAACATATGTGCATTTGTATTTACTACTATTTCATCAATTTGTGCAGTAAATGCTTGTGAACTATCCGCTAATGATCGTATTTCTGAAGCTACTACCGCAAATCCTTTTCCTTGTTCGCCAGCTCTTGCTGCTTCAATCGATGCATTAAGTGAAAGAAGATTTGTTTGTGAAGTTATTTCATCAAGTGTTTTTAAGAAACTGAAAATTCTCTCATTTTGTTTAGTTAATAATTCCATATCTGTAACAATGGTATTCATTGTATCAAGTACACTTCCCATTTCAGATGATAATGATGTAGCCATGTCTATACTTGTATCAACTACGTCCTTTGTTGACATTGAACTTTTAGCAACATATGAACTAGCTTCTTTTACGCTATTAACCTGTTCAACTCCATCTCCTACTAAATCACGAAGTTTTCTGATTGATTCAAATTCTGATTGAGCCTGTGTTGATGCCTGATTAGATGAAGTATTTATGTTATCTGATATTACACTAACATCTTTTAAGTTCTTGTTTATATCCTGTGTTGCTATTACCAAAGAATCTGCTGTTAATTGAATTTTATCCAATAACATTCTTGTATGCTCATTAGCTTTTTCTTTCTCTGCATTACTTTCTGCAAGCGCTTTGGCAGCTACCTTTGCCAAATATGTCTGATACCACAATGTAGCAAAAATATCAATAACATATACAATCATTATAACAGTACTATCCATTTCCCATGGTACTGAAAGATCTTCCTTATAATTTATGAAAAATACATACATCAATACTGCTGTGATACCACATGTTATCGCATTTGCGATGACATCTTCATACAGAGCTACAAAAATTATAGCAACCAGAAACATTAAATAATTAACCTTTGCTGGATACAAAATCATAATTCCTGTACACAATGCCATCAAAGATACCATCATTAAATACTTGGTAACATTTTGATTCTTAACAAACCTACATACCAGTGACAGTATAATAGTAACTACGGCTGCCACCACTATATAAGGGATTACGACGTCCATACCAACAAATATTCCGTTGATAAATCCTCTTGTAAGGACCAAAATAAAAAGCATTAAAATAACATAAATATTCTTTTTCTTTAATATTTTTTGTTCCACGCTAACCTCCATTTTTTACCAAACTTTAAGTTTGGCTTATTAAATAATTCGCTTATAAATTCTGCACATATACTATCATTAATTTTATCATAAATATATAACATTTGCAATAATAACAATGGCTCACAAACAATGACTCACAAAGGATACTCTATTTCTATAACCTTAATTTTATTATAACTTTTAAATTACTTTGTCTACGCATATAAAGTTACATAATTTTAGTAAAACTCTACTGAATTATATTGAAAAGCATTAATCTACATAATATAACCTGAATTATTCATGAGCATATAAAAATACTCGATACTACAAAACCTTGAACCAGCTCCCATGAAATCAATCGAGTTATCTACAAAAATGGGTAGACTATCCCCTTGAAATCCGATTGAGTTACTTTGAACTGTCAAGGTACATTAATAGTTGCTATTCCAACTGTACAGTCAGCTGCTGGATATTCTCCAGCGTCCTGTAGAACTCCTTTTTATAAGGACAGCTACTGCATAGTTTGAATGTTATATATCTTGCTGAACGGACTGCTCTTGCAGCAATCCTTATCAGCTTTATTCGTTGTGGAATATGTGGTAAGGGACTTTGCAAATACGGAAATAAATCCTCATACAGATGCCATAACGGTCATGTGTCACGTA
The DNA here is from genome assembly GCA_045119215.1 of Lachnospiraceae bacterium. GTDB lineage: Bacteria > Bacillota > Clostridia > Lachnospirales > Lachnospiraceae > RUG11237. Next base: position 3,609 of record JBGVDD010000158.1, read on the forward strand.
TTAGAGGTAAAGAACTTGAGGCGGCACTTCTAGACATTGCTAGAAATATGGCATTGTCTCAGTTGCAGGAATTTGAGTTAAAAACTAATGGTGGTAATTGTCCAGATAATCTTGAGAGGGAAATCGAATCACTTAAAAAGTCAAAGGCGTACTATGCAAAGCTCAAGTTTGAGATATACGATGATTATACAAAGGCAAATATCACTCGTGATCAGATGGCAAAAAAGACTGCAGAAGTTAAGCAGAAAATCGCAGAGATAGAAAGTCTGATTACAGAGAAGCAGGAAACACTTGATATGCAAAAGGATCTCTTTCTTGATGCAAAGCAGGAACAGCTAACAAAGCTTAGTAAGTTGGATGAGTTTGATGAAGAAGTAATCAGATGTCTCATTGATTATGTGTTGGTGTATGATAACGAGCATATTGAAATCAGATGGAACTTTGATGACTTTCAGGCTGGATGATGGTATAATCAGTAGTAATAGCGAGAAAACAAAATTATAAAGAAGTAACATGGGGAATCTTGCTAAAGGTTCCCCATTGATAAAAAAATTAATTTTTTTTGTTTCTTACTTGACACGAGCAGAAGCTCACCACGCAACAGCTAAGACGTATCGTAAAATTATTCATTATGTCAAAGAAAGAGTACCAAATGTAAAATTAATTGGGCTTACAGCAACACCATTTCGAACAGCGGAAGAGGAACAGGGACTGTTGTCAAAAATTTTTCAGGATGGAGTAGATGATACAGGACGGGTTTTGCACAATGAAAAAGGTATTACTTATCAGATTGGGTTAAAGGAATTAATCAGTGCAAGAATTTTGTCCAAACCGATTTTTGAATATTATAATTCAGATGAGGATTTTGGCGATGCCATAGGTGTTGATGCATGGGAAAATATTCAGCATTTAGATGTCCTGCCTGATGATATTGCGGAAGAAATGGCAGAAAGTGCAGGAAGAAACCGGTTGATTGTAGAGACATACAAGGCAAAACAGAAGGACTATGGTCAAACAATCGTATTCGCAGTAAATGTATTACATGCCATCACACTTAGTAAGTTATTTAATGATGCAGGCATTGCCGCTGATTTTGTGGTATCGGATGTAAAAGATTCCGTTACAGGAGTACGCATTTCCAGAGAAGACAATGAAAGAAAACTTCAAGAATATCGGGATGGGAAATTACAGGTTTTGGTAAATGTTAATATTTTGACGGAAGGAGTAGATCTTCCACAGACAAAAACTGTTTTTCTGGCACGTCCGACAGTATCTACAATTTTAATGACACAAATGATTGGCAGGGCTTTAAGAGGTTCAGAAGCAGGAGGAACATCAGAGGCATATATTGTGTCTTTCGTAGATCAATGGAATGAGCATATTGCATGGGTAAATCCTGAAACAATCTTTATAGGAAATAATGAATTTGTTGATACACAGACAGAATATCAAAAACGGGCAATTCGAACCATTGCAATTTCAAAGATTGAGGAGTTTGCACGGATTTTAGATGATACGATTGATACAAGCCTTTTGGAGTCGATTGATTTTATTCAGAGAGTTCCTGTTGGAATGTATGTATTTTCCTATTTACAGGAAAATGGTATGGATATTTCATACCAGGTCATGGTTTATGATAGTACGCAGAAAGCATACGAAACTTTGATGAAAGAACTTCCGGAATTATTTAAGACCTATGAGGTGGAAGATGAATTTTTGGATGAAGATCTACTGGATATTTTAGAAGAAAAGTGCAGGGATACCTATTTTTGTGGAGAGATGCTTCCACCGTATGAACCAATGGATGTCATACATATTTTGAAATATTTTGCCCAGTATGAGGAAACTCCAAAGTTTTATACGTTTGGTGAAGTTGACAGAAGTAAACTGGATGTGGCACAAATTGCACAACATATTTGGGATGAAGAGATGGGACCAAGAAAGAAGAATGAGTATATTGATGAAATTTGGAATAGTGCAGATGACAATTTGCTGAAATTGTTTTTTGGTAAGAAGATTTATTTTATGAAGCAGTTGGATATTGAACTTATGAAGATAGCAGATCCGCATATTTATGATGATATAGAGAAAAATGTGAAGTATGGTGTCAAAGATTTTGAAGATATGCCTTTATATGAAATTGGAAAATATGATCCTAATTTGGAAAAGGAGTTAAGAGATTTTGCATTTGATAAGGCAGTCAATGATAATGGGGAATATTGTTGTGCAGAGTGTGACTATACAGCAAAAACACGGATTCCATTTCAGGTAGATCATATTATACCGATGAATAAAGGCGGTAAAACAAAGAAGGATAATTTACAAATTCTGTGTCGGATATGTAATGGCAGGAAGGGAGATAAATAGATGGAGGAAATGTTATATAGTCCTTATGCAATTGCGTATGTGATAAGATCAAACAATATGGGAATGAAAGAATGTTCTGCGTTCATATCAAAGGTTTGGCAGGAAGAAAAAGAATATCTTCCTGCCTGCTATAAGAGGGATTATAGAAAATTATATTTAGACGTTATGTTTCAGTTGGATTATATG
>JBGVDD010000159.1:0-10324 GCA_045119215.1 Lachnospiraceae bacterium
TCATCACGATAGTAGGTCTTTCTCTCACCCTCCTTGATGCGCTGCTCTAACACTTTGCTGCGGACAATGTTGATTTCTCTGGGTGCATCGATTAGGATGTGCATATTGTTCTTGCTGCCTCCGGTGAATATGATTCTGATATTGTCTCCTATCTGCACATATTCCTGTGGGCTCATTGTCATTTTCAGCATATGAAAACCTCCCTGTTTTGCTACTTGTGTGATGCAACAGAATGTTATATTGTGTTGCATGGGAGTCCAATTGCTTTTTATAGCAAAGTTTAGGCTACCGTACACAGATACCGGTGTACCGTAATCTATACAGGACGCCTGCTCTGCGTATAACCCTGTTCCCTAGCGGAATGGCACAGAGCTTGTCACTACAAGAACTAGAAAGAAATCTAGTATTATTATGAAAGGAGTCATTATATGAATTTTGCAAAACCAATCAAAGACAAAGACGAATTACAAAAGTTTCGGGATTATTATTTAGAACAGGAATATATGCCTAGAAACTATACCCTGGTGGTGTTGGGACTAAACACCGCACTTCGAATCAGCGATTTGCTGTCCATTCGCTGGAGGGATGTGTGGAACTTTTCAAAAGACTGTCCTAGGGACCACTTGAAGTTAATTGAAGCAAAAACAAAGAAAATGAGCAGAATTGCTCTGAATAAAAAAGTAAAAGAGGTACTACTTCTATATAAAAATACACTTCCTAATGTAGAAAAACAGGACTTTTTATTTCCCAGTCCTAAGTGTCCTGCAAAACCCTTGAGTCGTTCCCAGGCCTTTCGCATTGTGAAACACGCAGCAGATACTTTGGGAATTGATGACACCATCAGTTGCCACTCCATGCGAAAGACTTTCGGATACCAGGCCTGCAAACAGGGCATTGCTCCAGCCATATTGATGAATATCTACAATCACTCCACCTATCAGATTACCAAACGTTACCTGGACATTGACCAGGATGACAGAGACGAGACATTTATCAATGTGACAATATAATTTTTTTCATTTGGGGGTTAAGTTATTTCAAGCTAAGACGATATATAGAGTGTAAATAAAAACCATGCAACACAATATAACATTGTGTTGCATGGTTTTTATTAGTATATCCATATTTATCCTATCATATAAAATTATTTAAAAAAGCAAAACAAGGGTTAGATTCTCCCTAAAAGAATCTAACCCTTGTGTTCCCTTGCGCATTTTCCCCTCTTAGCAAATCATTTACTAATTTTTTTTAAGTCTTCTAATAACTCCAAATCCTCTTTCAAAACCCTAAGATTTGTAGTAAGTTTTTCTCCATCCGGTTTCTGCACCGTAAGCTCCACAATGGTACCTTCGGAAATTCCACCGGAAAGCATTTTAGTAAGGCAGGCAAAAACCTTAGGATGGTTTTTCTCAAATTTCTTTTTCGCCCCCATAACCTTCATAATCTCTGCTGGATTTATCATATTTCCTCCTATATTTGGTGTATCTTATCTTTATCTTTTTAAGTTAAGACTGGCTGCGTCAGTACATCCAAAATCAATTATGTAAGTACTTTTTCTTCGTGGCCAATCCGCCTCGAATATGACGTTCTGACTTATTCACATCCAGAATCTTTCGAACATCCTTTGCCAATGCAGGATTAATTTTTACCAGTCTGTCTTCTGCGGTCAAATCCTTATGCACTGTGCTTTTGCTGATACCAAACTGTTTTGCAGCCTGTCTCACCGTGGCGTTTTCTTCAATGATATATCTTGCTACATCTACCACTCGCTCCTCAATATATCCCTTCATACAACCCTCATAGATAAGCTCCTTATTTTCACTTTAAATCTATGAGAGTGTGTTATTTTTTATGCTAAACCTTATACATTTTTTAGGCGTGAGTTTTTTACTGGTATTTCTTTTTCTGCTGGGCAATCAGCTCTACATCCTGAAAATAATTGATTTTCATACTGTTCTTTACATCGTTAAGGGTCTGGGCTGCCACCTGCTCTGCCTTTTCGCTTCCCTTTTTCAGTATTTCATAAACGTAGTCGATATTCTTCTGATATTCTTGTCTTCGCTTTCTGATTGGTTCTAATTCTGTCTGAATTACATTGTTTAAGAATTTCTTTACCTTTACGTCCCCTAATCCACCTCTGGTATAATGGTCCTTTAATTCCTGAAGGTTGGTATATTCAGGGAGAAACTGGGCAAAGTACTCATCCTTACAAAAGGCATCCAGATAGGTAAATACAGTATTTCCCTCTAGTTTTCCAGGGTCCTCCACACGAATGTGTTCCGGATCTGTGTACATACTCATAACCTTTTTGCGGATTTCTTCCGGCTCCTCGGATAGGTAAATACAGTTTCCTAAAGACTTACTCATTTTCGCCTTTCCATCAATCCCTGGAAGACGAAGACAAGCTTCATTCTCTGGCAGGAGAATCTCTGGCTCCACCAAAGTCTCTCCATAGACAGAATTAAACTTTCTCACAATTTCTTTCGTTTGTTCCAACATCGGGAGCTGGTCCTCCCCTACAGGTACAACGGTAGCCTTAAACGCTGTAATATCTGCCGCCTGACTGATAGGATAACAAAAGAATCCAACCGGTATGCTGGTCTCAAAATTTCTCATTTTGATTTCTGATTTTACCGTTGGATTTCTTTGAAGTCTTGACACAGTTACCAGATTCATATAGTAAAAGGATAGTTCTGTCAACTGAGGTATCTGGGACTGGATAAACAAAGTAGACTTCTCTGGATCTAATCCACATGCCAGATAATCCAATGCCACTTCGATAATATTCTGACGCACCTTTTCCGGATTATCTGCATTATCTGTCAATGCCTGAGCATCTGCTATCATTATATATATATCATCATATTCCCCGGAATTTTGTAATTCCACTCTTCTTTTTAAGGAACCTACATAATGTCCTACATGAAGCTTCCCTGTGGGTCTGTCCCCCGTTAAAATAATCTTTTTCATACTGATATTCCTCTTCTTTTCTGATTTCTGATTTCACTCTCTATATGATAATATGATGTGAGTATAAAGTCAATAACAAAGAGTTTACAAGCAAAAAGAGAGCCACCACATTGTGATGACCCTCTAAAGATTCCAAATAATATAATTATTTAACTTTTACTGTCTTAGAAGCAGCTTTCTTACTTAATACCTTGTTTCCGCAAGAATCTAACTTGTATGTCTTAACAGATACTTTGTAAGTTCCCTTTGTAAGTTTCTTGATTGTGTAAGAAGCCTTGGTTGTGTATACAGTCTTGCTCTTGCTTCCCTTCTTGTAAGTAATAGCATATCCCTTAACACCCTTAACCTTAGCGTAAGAAACCTTAATCTGCTTCTTTCCTGGTTTTACTTTTAACTTCTTAGCATTAACTGCTGGTGAAGTAACCTTAGTCCATTTAGCTGTTACTGTTAACTTAGTTGCCTTCTTAGAAACTGTGTATGTCTTTACTTTCTTACTATTTACATACCATCCCTTGAATGCATAGCCCTTCTTTGTAGGAGCCTTGAATGATAACTTCTGTCCCTGGAATACATATTTCTGTGGATTTAATGCAGCATTCTTACCACCCTTTAACTTGTATGTAATCTTAACTGTCTTCTTGCTAGATACTGTTACAGTACATTTAGCTGTCTTTGTACCAGCCTTAGCTGTGATTGTTGTCTTACCAGCTTTCTTTGCTGTTACCTTACCATTCTTAACAGTTGCTACACTTGTCTTAGATGACTTCCAAACTACCTTTGGTGCCTTAGCATTTTTCTTTTTCATTGTAACAGTTGCTTTTAACTGAACTGTTGCCTTCTTAGCTAATGTAACTTTTGTAGCGTTTAACTTAACACTCTTAACTTCTGGAGCCTTTGTAGGTGCCTTTGTGTTTGTTGGTGTGTTTGTTGGTGCCTTTGTTGGAACCTTTGTGCCTGTAGGTACCTTTGTAGGTGTCTTTGTGTTTGTTGGTGCTACAGTTGCTGTTACTGATGGTGTATCAGGAGTAACTGTTTCTGTTACTGTTGGTGTTACTGTTCCTGTTGGTGTTACAGTTCCTGTCACTGTTCCTGTTGGTGTTACAGTTCCTGTTACTGTTCCTGTTGGTGCTGTTGTTACCCCACCTGGTACTGTTGTTACCCCACCTGGTACTGTTGGTGATACAGTTCCTGTTGGCGCTGTTGTCACAGTTCCTGTTGGTACTGTTGTTGCTCCACCTGTTGGCTTATCTGGTGTTTCTGTTGGCCTATCTGGTGTTTCTGTTGGTGCTGTTGTTGCTCCACCTGTTGGCTTATCTGGTGTTTCTGTTGGCTTATCTGGTGTTTCTGTTGGTTTTACTTCTTCTACAACTGTGATTTCATAAACAATAGTTGTTTTTCCTACAGCTGTTACTTTTGCTTTACCTGCTTCTACACCTTTTACCACACCGTTGTCATCTACTGTTGCTACGGTTTCTTTGTCCGAAGTCCATTTTACTGGTACTTCTTTTGTTACAGGTACTTGTTTTGTAATTTCTTTCTGTGCTTCTCCATTCTCTGGATTTTCCGGTGTTACAACAGTTACTACTGTCATTTTGTCTGTGTCTTCCACAGCCTTTTCAGGTGCATCCAATGTCACAGACTGACCAACTTTGATCTCTACAGTTTTCTCAGTAGGTTCTGCAGCAGCAAAAGCTGGAATCTGGATGGATGCTACAGCCAAAGCTGCTACAAGCATTACGCTGATGTAACGCTTTACAGCGTTCATCATTGTTCTCTTTTCTCCCATACTCTTATCCTCCTTTAATTCTTTTTCTCCGAAAGGTGTGTATGGAATTCACCTTTCTTCTTTTTATATCCCTTGTTCTCTTCGAGCTTCACATTCCATAAAAATAGATAGAATCCCTCTACAAAACAAGCCATGATACTAGTATATTATTCTTCCAGAAAATTGTCAATCTTTTATCAATAGATTTTTCAACAAAAAAATTCTTTTTTTTGTGAAAAATTACCACTTTTTTGATGTTTTATTTTCCGGAATCTATACTCCATTCTACCTATCGGACACACCGATAAAATTCTTTAGTGTGCTTTTTATTTTCTCTGTAAGTTTTTTTGCCAATTTATGGTTTCTGCCACTGGCTGTGACTCCTACCACAACTCCTTGCTCCCTATCCAAGGCAATTCCCGGAAACAGCATGTTGCACTCTTCCCTATTATCTGCCACAGACACAAAACATCCTGCTTCTTTTCCATCTCTGCCTATCACTTCATTGATTTCCCGTACATTGGTTGCAGCCACCAAAAGATAGACATTCTTTACATCTTCTTTTTCATAATTTCTTCTATATAAATGTACTCTGCCCTCCCGGCTTAAATCTTCAATTTCCCTGGTAACTTCCGGGGCAATTACAATCAACTCCTCCACGAAGGGCAACAAAGTACAGACTCTGCGGGTGGCTATAGTTCCACCGCCAACAACCACTACTTTTTTGTCTGATAAATCCACAAATACTGGAAAGTATAATCTTTGTTCCATAGTTTTTAGTTGTACTTGCTGGTCAACTTCAACCGGGACATAGCTCGAGCCAAAGATGCCTGGGAGTGATGGTACTCCTGAATACTCTGCTTCTGGCGCATCTGTTCCTCTGCCCGCTCCTTTGCCTCCTGTGCACGTCGTATATCAATTTCTTCCGGAAGCTCTGCGGTATCCACCAACACAGTAACCCGGTTATTCATTACCTGGACAAACCCGGTGCCTACCACTGCAGTAATCACCTTATCCTCCAAATCCGTAATACGCATTTCTCCCATGTCGATGGCCATAACTACGTTTTCTCTGTGAGATAAAATTCCCACTTCTCCATCTAAGGTGGGAACCACCAGTGATTTACACCTTCCACTAAAGAAGGTTTTATCGCTGGCAATCACCTTTAAATAAAATGTATTCATAGCTTCCCCCCTACTCTTCCGTGGTAGATGCAGCCTTTGCTTTTTCCTTTACTTCATCTATGGTACCCACATTAAAGAAGGCAAATTCCGGATATTCATCCATCTCACCCTCAATAATAGCCTTGAAGCCTCGGATGGTTTCTTTTAGTGGAACATATTTTCCCTTTACACCGGTAAAGTTTTCTGCAACAAAGAAAGGCTGGGATAAGAAACGCTGTACCTTTCTGGCTCTGTTTACTGTCAGCTTGTCTTCTTCCGATAATTCTTCCATACCTAAAATTGCAATAATATCTTGCAACTCTTTGTACTTTTGTAGGATTTCCTGTACTTTTCTGGCTGTCTCATAATGCTCCTCACCCACCACATCAATTTCGAGGATTCGGGAGCTGGACTCTAGTGGGTCTACTGCCGGGTAAATACCCTGTTCCACAATTTTTCTTGAAAGTACTGTTGTTGCATCCAAATGGGCAAATGTAGTAGCAGGTGCCGGGTCTGTCAAGTCATCCGCAGGCACATATACCGCCTGAACAGAGGTAACAGAACCATTCTTTGTGGATGCAATACGTTCCTGCAATTCACCTACCTCGGTGGCCAGGGTTGGCTGATATCCTACCGCTGATGGCATACGGCCGAGCAGGGCAGACACTTCGGAACCTGCCTGCACAAAACGGAAAATATTATCAATAAACAATAATACGTTCTGATGTTTTTCATCTCTAAAATACTCTGCCATAGTTAGCCCTGTCTCTGCCACACGCATACGTGCTCCTGGCGGCTCATTCATCTGCCCAAACACCAGGGCAGTTTTTTCTAAGACTCCGGATTCCTTCATTTCGCTCCACAAATCATTTCCTTCACGGGAACGCTCTCCTACACCGGTAAAGATAGAGTATCCACCATGTTCTGTTGCAATGTTGCGAATCAATTCCTGAATCAACACAGTCTTACCTACTCCGGCACCGCCAAACAGACCAATCTTACCACCTTTCGAATAAGGTGCTAACAGGTCGATAACCTTAATCCCTGTTTCAAGAACCTCTACCACAGGACTCTGGTCTTCAAAGGTTGGTGGTTCTCTGTGAATCACCCATTTTTCACAATCCTCTAAGCTTTCACCATCATCGATGGCATCTCCCAAAACATTAAATAAACGTCCTAATGTTCTTTCACCTACCGGAACTTTAATCCCAGCCCCAGTAGCTGTGACCTCCATATCTTTATGTAAGCCTTCACTTGAAGCCAACATAATGCATCGCACTGTATTGTTTCCAATATGCTGGGAAACCTCCATAACCAAACGTTTTCCGTCGTTGATTACTTCAAGTGCATCTTTAATACATGGAAGATCATTATTTTCAAATTCAACATCTACTACAGGTCCTAAAACCTGCACAATTTTTCCTTTATTTGTCATAACGTCATCCCTTTATTTTTTCTTTTTCTTCTGCGCTTTGGCACCACTGATTACCTCTGTAATTTCCTGGGTAATGGCTGCCTGTCGCACACGGTTAAATTCAATCTCTAACATTCTAAGCATATCCTTGGCACTGTTGGTTGCAGCTTCCATTGCCATCATTCTGGAATTGTGTTCACTGGCATAAGACTCCACCAAGGCACCATATACAAAACCTGCCACATAGTTTGGGACAATATGCTCCATCACTGCTGCCGGAGAAGGAGTCATCTCTATGTTCTCTAGGGGAACTCCAATGGGAGCAGGTCCGAACTCACTTTTTTTCAATGGCAACAACTGAAGCATCTCTGTTTCTGTCTGTATGGGTCCATTCATTTTTGTATAAATAATATACACATCATCCAATTCCCCTGCCTTGTACCTGTCTAAAATTCGCTCTGAAATATTACGGGCACGGTTCATGGTTGGATTCTGTACCGTATAATGAAAGGTTTCCTCAATTGGCATATGCTGTTTGGTAAAGTAATGTCTACCCAACTCACCTAGAACAAACAACAGGGGATGTTCTGACTCGTTCATATGCTCCTCTGCCAGTTTTATTACATTATGATTATACGCACCTGCCATTCCCTTATCTGCAGTGACAACGATATACCCCTTTTTTCTATCCTTTTCTTCAATTTCTTTTCTTTCATCAAAATATACGTTATGTACTTCCTCTTCTGACATATGACGCAGAATACGTCCGATTGCCATCTGTAAAGTATAGAAATAAGGCTCTGTTGCCATAAGAGTCTGTTTTGCCTTCTTTAGCTTAGAAGAAGAAATCATATACATAGCATTGGTAATTTTCATTGTATCTTTGATACTTTTCATTCTGCTTTGGATTTCTCTTGCATTTGCCATCTTAACACCTACTACTCTTATATTCCTTTGCTATTTCAAGGATTTTTCCAATCATTTCTTCATCAAGTACCTTTGTCTCATCAATCTGCTTTCCAATCTCTGGATGAACAGAGTCAAAATATGACAACATATCTAACTGGAAGGCTTTGATCTGCTTCTTGTCAATATCCAGCATAAGCTTATTGGTGGCTGTTACCAACGTAATGACCTGCTCATGGAGACTCAGCGGATGACACAATGGCTGTTTTAATAATTCCATCAATCCGGTACCGTACTGTAACTGTTCCTTGGTAGTAGCATCCAAGTCTGAACTAAACTGGGTAAATACTTCCATTTCCCTAAACTGGGCCAAATCAATACGGATGGAACCCGCTGCCTTCTTCATAGCCTTTGTCTGTGCCGCACCTCCTACACGGGATACGGATAAACCAACGTTTACCGCCGGACGCATACCCGAGAAGAACAAATTGCTCTCTAAGAAAATCTGACCGTCTGTAATAGAAATTACATTGGTTGGAATGTAGGCTGACACATCCCCTGCCTGGGTTTCAATAATCGGAAGGGCTGTGATAGAACCTCCTCCTAATTCATCGCTTAAGCGGCTGGAACGCTCTAACAATCGTGAATGTAAATAGAATACATCCCCTGGATAAGCTTCACGACCCGGAGAACGCTCTAACAACAAAGACAATGCACGATATGCAACTGCGTGTTTTGACAAATCATCATATACAATCAACACATCTTTTCCCTGATACATAAAATATTCTGCCAGCGCTGTTGCGGAATATGGTGCAATGTATTGTAATGGGGCTGAATCACTTGCTGTAGCAGACACCACGATAGAATAGTCCATAGCATCATGCTGATTTAATGTATTCACAATCTTGGCAACGGTAGATGCCTTCTGTCCGATAGCTACATACACACAGATAACATCTTTTCCTTTCTGGTTCAAAATAGTATCTATGGCAATGGATGTCTTTCCTGTCTGTCTGTCACCGATGATTAACTCTCTTTGTCCCCTTCCGATAGGAAACATAGAGTCGATAGCTAAGATTCCTGTTTCCATGGGTTCATTTACTGACTTACGCTCTACAATGCTTGGAGCCTCCTGTTCGATGGGACGATAATCCACAGCGGGGATATCTCCTTTTCCATCGATAGGTGCGCCTAAAGCGTCTACAATTCTTCCCAGGAAAGCATCTCCCACTGGAATACCTGCTCTTTTTCCCGTGCGTTTTACCTTGCATCCTTCCTTAATTCCTGTATCTTTTCCAAAAAGAATACAACCAATTTCATTTCGGCGAATATCCTGAACCATACCTTTTACACCGTTTTCAAAAATTACAATTTCTCCATAAACCGCATGGTCAATTCCGTATACCATAGCAATGCCGTCACCAACCCAGATAACGTTACCTACTTCCTGTTCACCGGTTTCTACATCGAAATTTTCAATCTCGCTTTTCAGTATGGAAATAATTTCTGCTGAACTGATTGTGCTCACGCCTATCACCTCCGTTTTTTGTTTCTCTTTTCTCTTTACTTTCTGTTTTTCTATCTTACTATTTTTCTGCGTAACATTTCTAATCTTCCCGCATAACTCCAGTCATATTCATAATTCTGTATCCTGAGAACAAATCCTCCCACCAGGTTTGCATCCTGCTTCATGTTCAGATGAATGGCTTTCTTCTGATATTTTTTACAAAGAAATGCTTTTATCTGTGACAGTTGTTCTTCGCTTGGGGGGGTAACATAGCACAGTTCTCCTTCCAGAATACCCTCTGCCTGGTTACATTTTTCTTTATACGCTTCCAAAATTTCAGGAATATACTCTGCACTTTGTTGACTGCATATTAACTTTAAAAAGTTTTTGAACTTTCCTGTAAAAATCCTGTCAATGACTGCCTGCTTTTCTTTTAAGGAAACAATGGGACTGCACAACGCATTTAACAGTTCCTTGCTGCCTAGCAGGGTATCCATCTGGGACTTTGTCTCTTCTTTTGGAAGGTTCAGCTCAAAAAGAGCTGTTCCGTAATTAATTGCCAGCTGTGTCATTGGCATCACCTGCTTTTATAAACT
>JBGVDD010000160.1:0-2979 GCA_045119215.1 Lachnospiraceae bacterium
TAAGTGCTCCAAAACATAGCGTTCTTTAATCTTCTACCTATACCTGATATAATTTCCTGGATTAAATTTATTCAGGAGGTAACGTATGGAAAGCGAAAAGTTCTTATTATGGAAACAACGGCTTGAAGAGATTAAGCAGAGCGATTTAACTGTTGGTGAGTGGTGCAGCCAGAATGGGGTTTCAAAGCATGCCTATTATTACTGGCGGAAAAAAATCCTAGATTCAATAAATGATGATAATAAAAAAAGTGGTACTGTGAACCGGGTTTCCAGAACCATACCGAAACGTTACCATTGTCTTTTCACAGATAAATTTTTGTGCCAACCACAGCCTGGCTGAACTGGTACAGTAAACTTGACAAAAAATGCAAAGTAAGCTTGATAAAAAATGCAAAGTAAACTTGACGAAAAATGCAAAGTATACTATACTAAAAAATGCAAAGCAAGCTATGCGAAAATTCATTCATACAAGTGATTTTCCATGGATTTCATTTGTGACTGTGAAGGAATAGTTGAAAAAGGAAGAGGCATGAAATTAGAACATGAACAATAGGAAAGGTGGTAGAATTGAAGACGAGAATCAGAGAGTTACGCAAGGAGCGAAAGCTATCCCAGGAGGAGTTGGCAATGGCAGTAGGGACTACCAGACAAACCATTACCTCAATTGAGGTGGGAAAGTATACAGCTTCCCTTGTTCTGGCTTACAAAATAGCAAAATTTTTTGGAATGACCATTGAAGAAGTGTTTGATTTTTCAGAAGTGGAGGATGAATGAGAATGGAAAAGTATAGAAAAACTCTTATAAGAAGAATTATCATTATGGCAATCATCGGCATTGGACTTCCCTTTATGTATGTTTGTGGAATACCGGAGTTATTGAGACCAATCGAAAATGCAAATTTTTCTGACTACATACGCGGTTTTCAGGCAGGACTCATTTTTGTCATTGATATATTATTTCTGTATTTGATTATTCGATATGTTTTGACATTAAAAAGTGAGGAAAATCTCAAAAGACTATATTATGCAGAAATGGATGAGCGACAGAAGTTTATCCGTGAAAAAACAGGAGGTACCGTTATATGGGGATGTGCCATAATGATTTTGGTAGGAGCTGTTATCGCAGCTTATTTTGATGAAACGGTATTTTTTACCATGTTAGGATGCAGTCTGTTTCTATTTTTGACTAGAAAAATACTTTGCATCTACTATAAAAACAAATATTAGGAAAGGAATGATTAGGTTATGAAAAATATCAATTATAAAACAAATAAACCATTATTTTTAGGAATTTTGGCAAACTCTATCAATTTCACACTAATGCAGACAGAATTTTTTCATGACGGATTAGGGTTGTTAATGAAGGGAGTTGTTACAGGCTTTAGCCTGGTGGCGATTATGATTGGACTTAGAAATACCAATTGCGAGACAGGTATTTGCAGATGGAAGAAGAATTTGTATGCAAAATTATGGGGGAATAGAAAATGAAAAAAGCATTATTTGTCATGGATATGCAAAATGTATGCGTGGGTGAAGAACATGATACATGGTTTCAATACGAAAATCATAGTCTGCTTCATGCTGTAAATCAGGTGATTTTAGACAATACTGATAATACTATCGTATATACCCAAAATATTATGAAAAAAAATCTTATCAACCATTTTGCTCCTGTTCAGGCATATAAGGGGAGCAAAGAAGTAGAATTAGTGGAAGGACTTGATATAAGAACGGGGCATATATATGAAAAATATGCTCCGGATGCATTTTCCAATCCAAAGCTTGATGAATTACTAATCAGTAAAAAGATAGATACCTTGGAATTCATTGGCGTGGATGGAGGCGGTTGTGTTGCAATTACAGCATTAAGTGCCATAAAAAGAGGATATCGGGTAATTATTAATGAAGCGGCAATTGGAACCACACCGGCATTAAAAAAGAAAAAGGAAAAATATGATAAGCAGCTAAGAAAGTTAGGGGCAGAATTTCACTGTGATACGAATTGATGGTGTGGTATAATTCTTAAGTGAAGTATCATATTCAGAGCAAACAAAAAGAGCAGTTCTGAATAACATGGACTGCTCTGAATGTGATTCTTCATAATTGTACCAAGGCGCGGACGTGTAGCCAGTATGTATGGGGATTGAATCATTCCCAACTTGCTTAAAAATAAGTATATTCAGAGATACCTGCAACATAAACAGCAAATCAACAAGGCATCTGACCATTTTTTGGCACGACAAATAGACCTTCCATAGGAAGGCTCAAAAAAATATTGATAAACCGACTTTAGTCAAGCATGGCAATCAGGTTACTTTTTTTGCTCCGGTTATTCAAGAGCCCATAGTAACGGATTTTCTGAAACCCACATGGTAAAACATGCATCATCAGACGGCGGATGAATTCTTTGTTAGAAAAGGTAACGTTTTTTGTTCCACCATTTTTATGGTCCCGAGAACCGGGTTCCCAGGACCAGTAAAGGCAGATAACCCACCCATGAAAAACGGGGTCGTATCCATCTTTTCAGGATACGACCCCGTTTTCCTAACAATATCTCCCTTGTGCAAACCCTTGAATTCCAATATAAAATTTTGTGAAAAATTCACTATAAAGAAAAATCCCAGTGCTAAATCCTACAAAAATGAAAAAATCCAGTCAAAAGAATTGAATCCAGTCACCTAAAATGATATGATAATCCCACAGGTCTCGATACCTGTCCAGGATGCAAAAGCATCCATCCGGCGTTCGCCAAATTTACGCGTAAAAAATAATAAGCAATCAACAAAAAACTAACGTAAAACGGAGGAATTATATGGGAGAGAAATATGTCATAAAAAACAAAGATGTGTTTGTCATATTTATCTGTTTGTTTGATCCCTTTGGAGAGGGATTCATGAAATACACATTCTCAAAATTGTGTGAGGAGAAGAGAGAGTTACCTTTAAACGACGGAGCCAAGACAATTATCATAAATGGAAGC
>JBGVDD010000161.1:0-2125 GCA_045119215.1 Lachnospiraceae bacterium
AATCCTCTACTTTAGCCATATCTGCTAATAATCTACTATAACAAATAAGGTCTGCTTGTAGTTGTTTTAACTCTGTTCTGAACTGAATACATTCATTTTCATTTGAAAATTCTCCACTTAATTTCTTTTTATGCCATTTTGCTGTAAACGGTCTAATTATTTGATTCAATACTATTACTGCGATTTTTGTAAAATTCTCTGCATTACGCCCTTTAGATTTTAATATATCCCTTGTAATCGGGAACAACTGATAAACACTATTTAATGCCGTTTCTTCATCACCGGTTGCATCATCTAATGGCTGAGTTGTAATACGAGTTATCAATTCTACATACATATCCCATGCAGCTGTTTGATCATCCTCTGTTGGTCCAAATTCAACTTCAGCAAAACCAACTTTCAATTTAATACTATTTAATCCCCATTTTCTAAATAATTCTTTAAATGTCATATTAATCTCCATTCCGCCGCCCTTCAGTTGGCGGCACAAATAGTAATGAAAGTTTTCCAAACTTCTAACCTGTGCGATATAATTGTTTTAAGAAGCTACACTACAAAGCACGGTAGGAGGAGTTGTAAAAACTTTCTTCGTTTTAGACAGCATTTTAATCAGTGTAAGTTCTGCCTTTTCAAGCACAAATAAGTGGCTCCATGAGACCGTACACTAAGAATTGTTTAAACGCCTTAGTTTAATTGTGTGGCAGTTCAGTCAATGGCTTCTTATCTTTTTTACGAAAGGAGCAATTGTTTATGAAAGTTGTTTTTCAAACTTGTTGTGGTGTCGATGTTCACAAATCTTTTCTCGTTGCCACAATCATTAAAACCACAGGTGGTATTGAACCTTCTTATCAGAAGAAACGCTTTTCCACCTTCAATAATTCTATTCTTGAATTCAAGCAATGGCTATTAGAGAATAATTGCTATGATGTCTGTATGGAATCCACAGGCAAATACTGGGTTCCAGTATTTAATCTCTTAGAAGATAAAATCAATGTTACTATCGCTAATCCAAAATGGGTAAAAGCTGTCAAAGGTAACAAGGATGATACCAAGGATTCTAAATGGATTGGAGATTTGTTCCGTCTTGGTTTGGTAAAAGGCAGTTATGTTCCTTGCAAAACTATCCGTATTCTTAGAGAGTATACAAGATACCGTTACAAGCTTGTTTCATGCCGTTCCAGTGAAAAGAATAGATATCAGAATGCACTTACTGTTTGTAATGTTGCTTTAGATTCTGTAGTTTCCGATATCTTTGGGAAGTCATCCACATCCATTATTGACTATCTGCTCGAACAATCAGGTTCGTCTATCAACCACGAAGAAATCGCTTCTAAACTTCTTAAGAGCCTCAAATCGAAAGAAGATGCAGTGATTGAATCCATTGAGGGATATCAGATGACTGATGCCCAAAAATATCGTATGCGCCTCATCCGCGCA
This sequence comes from Lachnospiraceae bacterium, assembly GCA_045119215.1. Classification (GTDB taxonomy): domain Bacteria; phylum Bacillota; class Clostridia; order Lachnospirales; family Lachnospiraceae; genus RUG11237. The sequence goes on from JBGVDD010000161.1 coordinate 1,438, forward strand.
CATATGGATTATATCACAGCTGAAATCAAAGATATAGACTCTGAAATAGAAAAAATGATTTCTTCTAATGCTGATTATGAAAATGCCGTCGAGTTACTCTGTACCATTCCGGGTGTTAAACGTGATAGTGCAATCACTATCATCTCCGAAATTGGTATTGATATGTCTCAATTCTGTAATTCAAAACGTTTGTGTTGCTGGGCAGGTCTTACACCTGGTTGCAACGAAACTGGTGGTAAGAAAAAATCTGTTAGGATTATGCGTGCTGGTGTCTACCTCAAACCTGCATTGGTACAGTGTGCCCATGCAGCCGTTAAATCCAATAAATCTCCTTACTACAAAAAGAAATATGAATCTCTTGTAAAACGTCGTGGCAAGAAAAGAGCCATTATCGCTATAGCTCGTATGATTCTCACAGCTGTTTACCAGATGCTGTCTACTGGTGAAGCTTGGAATCCGAGTGATTTATATAAAATTGATATGCCTGCGCCTCTTGTTGAAAAACAAAAAGCTAAGGCCATTAAACAAGCCATCAAATTACTTCAAAAGGAGGGATTATTACCACCTGATGAACCAATAGCTTCTTAGATTAATTCTATTATTTATATCATTTCAAAAAGTTGCCTTATTTAGACAGCTTGGTGAAGTATGCCCTTTTTCGGCTATTCTCTACTTTTCTTTCACACTA
>JBGVDD010000162.1:0-11622 GCA_045119215.1 Lachnospiraceae bacterium
GAAGTAATCGAAAAACATTTTTTGGATAGTATCTCACTTGTCCGGGTGATGGATGTGAATCGGGAGCTTTCTGTGATTGATATGGGAACGGGCGCCGGTTTTCCGGGAATTCCACTCAAAGTTGCTTTTCCTGATTTGAAGATAACATTAGCTGATTCTTTGAATAAGAGAGTTCTATTTCTCCAGGATGTAATTCATGAACTTGGACTGGAAGGAATTGAGGCGGTACATGGCCGTGCGGAAGATTTGGCTTATCGAAAAGAGTATAGGGAAAACTTTGATTTGTGTGTATCGCGTGCGGTTGCCAATTTATCTACATTGTCGGAATACTGTATTCCATTTGTAAAAGCGGGTGGTCAGTTCATCTCTTATAAATCAGGTGATTGTGATGAGGAAGTGAAAGCTGCCGGACATGCCATTCAGGTGTTGGGCGGTAAGATATCGAAGGTGGAAAAATTCTCGTTGGGCGAGTCGGGCAGAGCTTTTGTTGTTATTGATAAAGTTCGCGCAAGAGGGAAGGGTTATCCGAGAAAAGCGGGTACGCCTTCGAAAAATCCGTTATAATGTTTTCGCTCATTAAGTACCGATGTTGCTTAACGGTCTGCAAGTAGAATAACAAATTCATTCTTTAAATAAAAATTGCCGCTTATTAGAAAATTGAGTTGTAATTTTTACATATTATTGGAAAATAAATAAGTATCGATATTTTTAATAATGATTCTTATTATTCAATTTATGTAATTTCTATAATTCATTTTTAGGAATACTTTAAAGAATAAAAAAGATTCTCTATATGTTTGATAGAGAATCTTTTTATTTGTTGCTATTTATTCATTTTTGCTATTATTCGCAAATATGCTCTACTATGGTGCATATCCTATCCGGAATCTCAAGCTGCGGATAGAGGTTGGAGTTTGTGAGGGTGATAATCTCGAAATGCTCATTTGCGTCCTGATATTCGCCCAACGTCTTCGTGTTGTTTCTTAAATCTTTGCTTCCTATGATGTAAATTGGCTTGTCAATCTGATGAACAGCGTGAAGCAGGTTCGTGTTCAGGTAATTGCCCATCATGCTGGAATATAGATAGCGTCCGTTGCTGTTGTCTAAGTGGGCTGATTCATAGAATGTATCCTTCATCTCGTTATTGATGGACTGCTCACTGTGGAAATACAGCTTGCGGAAGTTCAAATCAATGAGGAACGGATTGTTCATTACATTGTAGGCAAATGTACCAATCAGTGGAAGCTGGAACAAAAGCTGTTTGATTTTGCTGTTTTTGTCAGATTCCTGATTCAGATTTCTCATGGAAACCGGATTGATTAATATGATTTTGTCAAAAAGCTCTTTATCCAGATTATTAGCCATAATCACATAGGATGAGGAAATGTTGGATACGACAACATCGGTCTTTTTCTGTATGACTTCCTTAACAAAGGAAGAAATAAGCTGAACATACAGGTAGTTCGTATAATGGTAATTTGGCTTATCGGATCTTCCGCATCCAATCAAATCAAGGGTATAGACTTTGTGATTTTTGGATAATTTTCTGACCATCTTGTTCCACTCATAAGAGGAGCTTCCCGGATTCGTATCATGAATCAGAAGTAATGGTTTGCCTGAACCGCTGGCATGATAGAATATCCTGCCGTTTTCCCAATCGTAGAATTCTCCATTATCAGCAGATAGTAGATTTTTCTTGGTGGAAGTATAGTTGACTATTTTATTGTAGGCAAAAATACCGAGCGCAGTTGCTGCAGTAAAAAATACAAATTGTTTTGTTTCTTTTTTCATAGGCGCCTCCAAATACATTGTTATGTTTATTATAGACAACTTTTCGCTCAGATACAATTATTTTATCAATTATTTCTTTTCATTGTAAAATAAATAATTTATAATAAAATTGTTATAGTTTATTTCTCTATTTGTGCCCTTTTACGGAATTGTGTATCAATAGGAAAAAGAGAACAAATTTATGAAAATAAATAATATTTAAAAGTTTACAAATGAGGTTATATGGTTAAAGAATACTTAGAACAAATCAGGGATGGTTTTCTCGAAGATAGGATTAAGCTATCTGACAAAGAGTTAAAACTTCAAAATAAGTTAAAGGAAAATATTAAGTTCATACAATTACTGGAAGAAAATAGTGACCCAAATTATGCTGCTTTCACGCCGAGGGAAGTGAACCGGCATAATGTAAGACTTATCGGTGAACTGAAAGTGGACCAGAAAGAGATTACGCAGTCTTTGGAGGAAGTCAGGCAATCCTTATCGGATTTGAATTGCAAAATTGATGAAATCAACAGTGTAATCAAGGTGGCAAAAGAAGACAGTATGACTTATTCAGACCTTGAAGACCATTATGGTTCTGATTTTCGTATTGCTTTATTGACCACTCAGGAAAATGAGAGACAGAGGATTGCCCGCGATTTGCATGATTCCACTATTCAGGGACTTACATCTCTGATACATAAGTCAGAATTGTGTATGAAATTGCAGGATGTAGATCCAATCCGGTGTAAGCTGGAGTTGGCTACACTCAACAAGAATATCCGGACAATCATTGAAGAACTCCGCAATATGATATATGACCTTCGCCCAATGTCTTTTGACGATATAGGACTTGATATTACAATTGAGCAGTACATTGATAAATTGAAAAAGACAACCTCCGTTCTATTTGATTACAAGGTAGAGGGACAATCTTTTCCTCTTTCTGATATTGTATCACTTAGCATACTGCGCCTGATTCAGGAAGGCTGTGTCAATTCTATCAAGCACTCGAATGCCACTAATGTTCAGGTTCGTTTTCTGTATATGAAGGATTCTGTGGAACTATTTATTCAGGATGACGGAGATGGATTTGATGTTTCCGCTCTTGATGTTTCACGTGAAAATGCTTCCGGTTTTGGAATATCAATGATGAAGGAGAGAGTATACCTGTTATCCGGTACGATTGATATTGAATCAGAAATAGGAGAGGGATGTAGCATTCATATTGTCATACCTGTTCATAGGGAGGATAAGTAGAAGATGATTAATGTTATGATTGCAGATGATCATTCCATGGTGAGAGAAGGAATTAAAGCTCTGTTGGAATTGGACGGTGACATCAAAGTAATAGAAGAGGCAGTTGATGGGAATGATTGTCTGGATAAATTAAAAAAGGTAAAACCGGATGTACTTCTACTTGATATTAATATGCCAAATCTAAATGGCATTGATGTTCTGAAAAATATTCGGAGCCACAAAATGAATGTTAAGGTCTTGGTACTAACCGTTCACAACGAAGTGGAATATCTGATGAAGGCAATTGATATTGGCGTTGAGGGTTACATATTAAAGGATTCTGAATCTTCTGAATTGAAAAATGCTATATATGAAATATGTAAGGGTGAGTCATATATACAGCCAAATCTGATTCCGTTGTTGAATGCAAAGAAAATAGAAAAAAGTGAGGATTCCGATAAGATTCATGAACTGACGAAGCGAGAACTTGAGGTTTTGACACTTCTGGCAGTAGGAATGTATAATAAGGAAATTGCTGAAAAATTAGATATCAGTGAGAGAACTGTAAAAAACCATATATCAAATCTGTTTAAAAAGATTGGTGTGACAGACCGGACACAGGCTGCTGTTTTTGCAATTCGCAATAATTTAATTCGGATATAAGCATGAATATTTGCTTATATCCGAATTGAATTTTAGCACTTGTTAACGAAAAAAGATAGCCTTTATAATTAACCAAATAATCAATAGCCATATCAAAACAATGGGAATTGCATAGTACCATTTCTTTGGCTTTCCATTCTCCCATAAACCTTCTGACTCTGCCTTACTTTGCTCCCAAATATCTTTAGGTATAAATTTTAAGGTTAAGGACACCAACAACGGCAATAGAATCACATCATCTAAATATCCAAGAACAGGTATAAAATCCGGAACTAAATCAATTGGTGATAGTGCATAGCCTACGGTAAGTGCCGCAAATATTTTTGCAATAACAGGTGTTTCTTTTTTCTTTAGCGCAATAAATACAGCAGGTATTTCTTGCTTTAGTTGTTTTGCTTTTTCTTTTATCTTCAAATAAGTACCTCCAAAATTTATTTCTAGGAACATAAATGTAAAAAGTGAGTATTTGTATGAATTATTATACTTTCTTTCTATTGATAGTACAATTCATTTTTGAAAATATAAATATAAAGAAAAAATAGATACTTAATAGTTGATAAAATGTTTCACGTGAAACATAAAAATACAAAAAAATTTTATAGCAAAATCCACAATATTTAGGTCAGATTATTTATGATAAATACTAGATTTTGAAAAAGAGAAAAAAGTGTTTCACGTGAAACATTTTTACCAGTAGAAATTGTAAGGGGAACATGATATAATGTACGCGCAGGCAAAAGTGAATATGCAAAATTATGATTGAGGATGCTTGCATACGAAAAGAATAATTTTGTATATGAACGCGCCCGCGAGCTCAAAAAACCTTAGTTTTTTGAGCCTTTTGCCGAAGCAGAAAAGCAAAATTATATCACGCGCGAATGCCCGTACAACGAGGAAAATGATAATTTTCCGAGTGAGCACTGCGAATATGATTGCACATTTTAACACAGAAAGAGGAGTAACAATGGGAAGAATAATTGCAATTGCAAACCAAAAAGGTGGAGTTGGAAAGACAACTACCGCTATTAATTTAGCAGCATGTATTGCAGAAAAAGGAAAAAAGGTATTAGCAATAGATTTGGATCCGCAGGGAAATATGACCAGCGGATTGGGTGTAGATAAAAATGAAGTACAGAATACGGTTTATGAGTTGATATTGGATGAGTGTTCTATTAACGAAAGTATTGAGAATACGGTGGTTGATAACCTCAAGATTGTACCATCCAATGTAGATTTGGCAGCAGCAGAGGTTGAACTTATCGGTATTGATGATAAGGAATATATTTTAAAAACGGCAGTAGATTATATCAAAGATGATTATGATTTTATCATTATTGATTGTCCGCCATCCTTGAATACTCTGACCATCAATGCAATGACCACAGCGGATACCGTGCTTGTTCCAATCCAGTGTGAATACTATGCTTTGGAGGGATTGAGCCAGTTAGTGCATACCATTGATTTGGTTGAGGAGAGATTGAATCCAAATCTGAAGATGGAAGGTGTTGTTTTTACCATGTACGATGTGAGAACAAATCTGTCTAATCAGGTTGTGGAGAATGTAAAAGCCAATATGCAGACCAAGATTTATGAGACGATGATTCCGAGAAATATCAGATTGGCGGAAGCACCGTCCTACGGATTACCAATTAATATGTATGATTCAAAATCAGCGGGAGCAGAGAGTTATCGTAATCTTGCTCAGGAGATTATTGATAGAAAGGATATATAGGAGAATGGCAGCTAAAAAGAATGGATTGGGAAAAGGATTAGATTCTTTAATTACAAATAAAGTAGGCAAGACGACGGTAGAAGCAAAGCCGGCAGAAAAATCAGAAACATTGAATGATGCAACATTGATGGATATCAATAAAGTAGAGCCGAACAGAGATCAGCCGCGTAAAAAATTTGATGAGGATGCGTTGGTTGAATTATCGGAGTCAATTAAACAGTTCGGTATTTTGCAGCCATTGCTCGTACAGAAGAGAAAAGATTATTATGAAATTATTGCAGGTGAGCGCAGATGGAGAGCTGCTAAGATTGCAGGTGTAAAGGAAGTTCCTGTTATAATTAAGGAACTGACAGATCAGGAAATTATGGAAATCTCTTTGATTGAGAATATTCAGAGAGAGGATTTAAATCCAATTGAAGAAGCACTGGCATATAAGAGATTACTGGAAGAATTCAATCTCAAGCAGGATGAGGTTGCAGAGCGTGTGTCCAAGAGCCGGTCTGCAGTAACCAATGCAATCCGTTTATTGAAACTGAATGATAAGGTCCAGCAGATGGTTATTGATGAGATGCTTACGACCGGACACGCAAGAGCTTTGCTTTCCATCGAGGATGAGGAACAGCAGTATTCCATTGCACAGAAAATTTTTGATGAAAAGCTGAGTGTAAGAGATACGGAAAAGCTGGTTAAGAATATCCAGAATCAGAAAAAGACAGAAGATAGTGTTCCGAAAAAGTTAGATCCGAAGCTGGAAGCAATCTATCAGGATTTGGAAGAACAGATGAAGGTTATTCTCGGAACAAAGGTAATAATCAATCACAAGGATGAGAAAAGGGGCAAGCTTGAGATTGAATACTATTCACAGGATGAGCTTGACCGCATTATAGATATGCTGAGAACTATCCAGAAATAGATAAGGAGATAGAAATGATTTCGAATTTGTTAGGATTTGATTCCGACTATATTATTATTGCGTTGCTTGTTATTGTAATTGCTTTGGCGGTTCTGTTGATTTTAAACCTGAAACAGATGAAGGAACTGAAGGCAAATTACAAGATATTTATGAGTGGTAAGACGGCTAAGAATCTGGAGGACACTTTGATTAAGCGTCTGGACCAGGTGGATAATCTGATTGCTGCAAACTCTACCAATGAGAAAAACATCAAGCGACTTTTTCAGAAAACAAAATTTACTTTTCAGAAGGTGGGACTGGTAAAATACGATGCCCTGCATGAGATGGGAGGAAAACTCAGTTTTTCTCTTGCTCTGCTGAATGAAAAAAATGATGGATTCGTAATGAATGCAGTACATAGCAGGGAAGGCTGTTACACCTACGTAAAAGAAATTATTGATGGAAATTCCATCATCACTTTGTCAGAAGAGGAAAAGGAAGCTCTGGATATGGCAAAGAAAGAGAATGGTACACCGGAGAAAAAATTATAAAATGATTTTATCAGTTGATCAATTAGAAGGTGGGGAAATTCTTCTCGAAGCAATTGAAGATGCAAATGGAAGTGTGATTGTTCCCCGTGGAACTTCGATCAAAAAGGAATATATTTCATTACTCCAATCTCTTGCAATAGAATTTGTTTCCATAGAAAAATCTGAGGATGAGAATATTGGGTATCAGACAATCATTCCTCAGACAACCATCGATGATATGGTATCTCAGGTAAAGAAAAGAATGGAGAACCATATATACCAGAGAGATGATTCACTCAAGAAGTTTGAAATTATTGCGAGAGAGATTGTAAAAGAAATCAATAAAATACCACCTGATTACAGATTCGACTTGTATGAGCGCAAGTCGGATTTGTATGAGCATTCGGTAATGGTTGCTTTGTACAGTGTTGCACTGGCAAAAAGACTGGGCATTCATGTGAGAGAGCATCTCTGTGATATTGCACTTGGATGTCTGCTGCACGATATTGGATTGCGATATATTACGGTTTCTTTTCAGAATAGAAATATGTCTGAATTGAAGCCGGAAGAACAGTTTGAATATAAAAAGCATACGATATTGGGGTACACGGCTGTTGAGTGTGAGCCGTGGATTTCGGAGCGGACGAAGAAAATGATATTATGTCACCATGAGAACCAGTGTGGAAGTGGTTTTCCGATGAGGAGCAAAAACAAAGAACTGGTTTGTCAGATTATCCAATTTACGGATTATGTGGACAGAAGTTTATGTGGAATAGAGTGCAAGAGAACAAATGTTCGAGAATGTTTCGATAGTATTGCACAAAAAAGAGGCAGCGAATTTGAATACTGTGTGGTGGAGCAATTTCTTTGCATGACAACAAAGGATTTTGTTGTATAATATTGATTTTTCATGTAGAATAGTAAGGCAGGGAGGAAAGAAAGTGCATAAATTCCTTAGAACAATTGGATTTTCAGATATTAGGAGAAAAGATCTGGAGATTATATTACAGGATATCATAGATCAGCCTGATTTAAAGAAAATTACGAGAGATTCTGAAGGAAACGAGTTTGCAGAATTTTCCAGGGAATATGCTCCTGATATGGGAATTCGTGTGTGCGGTACCTATGAGGAAGATGATACTTTTCATATGGAATACTATTTTCCTTATGTATCGGCGGATAACATGACAACGGATGAACAGGTTGAGATTCAGAAGCATGCGGAAAAGGAAAGTTATGCAGGAATATGTGACGATATTCACCTTGGCATTACGTTAATCTTTTTTGTACAGAATGTTGCAGATTATCTCTCAGAGAATTATTTTCATAAAAGCGGCTTTTATAATGGTGCCGCGCTGTCGGCGCTTTCCACGGAGGGCAAGATTCTTTTTCCCATCATGAAGCGGCCGGACAAAGAGAAAAGCAGTGAATATAAGAGAAGAGAGCGAAATCAGTTGATTGCAGAGGCCCGCGATGGGAATGAGGAAGCAATTGAAAGCCTGACGCTTGAGGATATGGATACCTACTCGATTCTGTCACGAAGAATTATCAGGGAAGATGTTTTAAGTATTGTATCGAACTATTTTATGCCATATGGTATCGAGAGTGACCAGTATAGCATTTTGGGAGATATATTGGATTATTATTATACGGAGAATGCTCTGACAAAAGAACGCATTTGCAGAATGAAAATAGAATGCAATGAGTTGACTTATGATGTGAGTATCAACGAAAAAGATTTGTTAGGGCAGCCTGCAGTAGGAAGACGTTTTAAGGGGAATGTCTGGATGCAGGGAACAGTGTGTCTGTAAGTAATTGAAGCAGTTCAGCCCGCGCCATTCGCAATCTCGTCCTTCGGGCTTCAAAGCTTGCTAGCGCAAGCGGATTGCTCATAATCGGGCGCTCCGCTCATAACCAACCTTATGTGCTCATTTATGCAAGCATAATTCGCCCATCAAGTTGGTTATGGCTGAACTTTTTATAAATTAGTGGTTGACGTTTGATGCAAATCAGCGGATAATCATAGATGCGGTTGTCATACTGAATTACCGGATATGGCAGCGGCAAACATATGAGTTCTCATAGTTAAATGGATATAACAAGCGCCTCCTAAGCGCTAGTTGTGGGTTCGATTCCCGCTGGGAACATTTCATTTTTGCAGTAATGATTGGTCAAAATCATTAACAGAACCCAAGACGCCTATCAACGATGCGGACCACGTTGGGTCTTTTAATTTCATGGAGAAATGGAAAAAGCTTTTAAAGAGATAAAAAGATGTGAGAAATAAGTCAATGATGAAACAAAAAAATATTGACTAAAATATTGCCTAGAGAGTATAATTCTTATAGAAGGTGATGCACAGCCTTATAAATGAGCGAGTTAACAGATGACAGAGACTGCTACAGTCTCTGTCATTTTTAGTAAAAAAGATGTGCCGTGAAAAGGGTATTTTAAAATACGAAAGAAAGGTATGTATATGAAGAGCAACCTAAGAATTTACGAGGTAAAAAGTGAATATGTAAAATACCTGAGTAATTATCAGGAGCATATCTTTTCTCAGGCAGATGGAAAAGAAAAGCGAAAATATATAGGAATTGTGTTTGAAATAAAAGGCTTCAAATACTTTGCACCATTGTCTTCATATAAGGAAAAGCATAAGAAGATGAAGGAAGGCGTAGATTTTATTAAGGTGAAAGATTATGCGGTCATTAATCTTAACAATATGATTCCTGTGCCGGACAGTCAGGTAGTGGATATTGATATCAACAAGGAAAAGAATGTAAGTTACAGGTATTTATTACAGGCAGAAAGCCGAGAAGTTAACAGGCAGAAAAATAGGATAAGAAAGAATGCGGAGATTGTATATAGTCATAAGAAACATAATGGAAATGCAACACCTCTTGCAAAAAGAACAAATAATTTTGAATTGTTGGAAAAACTGTGCAAAGAGTATTAGGATACATACAATGTGATAGGCAAATAAAATAAGTCAATGATGGAATAAATGGTTTTCATTGACAAAGCAGTTATAGTTTTGGTATATATAAAGCGCAGGAGGAATAAGCCACGAAAGAGCGCTTATAAAGTATTTATGGAGAAAAATCTTACAACGGGAAGTGTATGGAAAAATTTAATTTATCCTAGATTATTCACGGCACAGCCGTGAAACTGGCTGAAAGCCACATATTTTCTGTATTTTAACTGAATATTGCTTTTCACCTATCAAGTGAATGAAAAAAGAGCATCCAAATGTGGTAAAATTAAGGTGTTCAAGACTTAATAGAAACCAACAAAGGAGCCCTTTATGAGTATTGTAAACACCTTATCACTAGAAAGCAATAGACAGATTAAAATTAATTTTGATGGAGGAGATTTATCCTCCGATGCAGGCTTACTTCTTATCAAAGAATTCGTAAGCAAACTTGGTATTGATAAGCTTTTAGGCAAAGCTTTCAAGACCCATGATTCTGCATTATTTCGATATCATACGGATCAGAAAAACCTGCTCCAGATGATATATATGATCATTGCAGGCTACTTCGAAGATGATGCTTCCGATGAGCTTACAAATGATCCTGTGTTCAAGTCTGTACTTGAAAAAGATGCTCTTGCATCACAGCCTACTGTATCAAGATTCTTTAACCGTATGGATGAAGATACCTTAAACCAGTTCCTTGCAATTGGCAGAATACTGCGGGAAAAAATTTATAGCATCCAGCTGCCACAGGCTGTTATTCTGGATCTGGATTCCACGCTCCTTGATGCATACGGCAGCCAGGAAGGCAGAGCTTTTAACTTCCATTATCAAAGTAATGGCTACCATCCACTTGTCTGTTATGACGGAATGACCGGGGATCTGATCAAAATCCACCTTCGTGATGGAACACAGTATTCCTGTACTGGAGTGGTTGATTTCCTGCAACCGATACTTGATGAATACCTGAATGATTATCCGTCAATCCGTATTCTGCTTCGTGGTGACAGCGGTTTTGCTACGCCTGACCTTTACAAGCAGTGTGAGGAAAACGGCACAAGCTATGTGATTCGGCTGAAGGAAAATGGCATTCTCCGCGAAAAAGCATCCTATCTTGTGGATGAACTTGATGAAATCACCAGGAATAACAAAGTGGATTATGCGGTAGTTTATGGTGAATTCATGTACAAAGCAGGTCCATGGCCTTATGAAAGGCGTGTGGTATGCAAGGTTGAAAAGCCGGAAAACCAGATGGTTTACATGTACACATTTGTTGTCACAAACATGGATTCTTCACCAGAGTATCTCATCAAATTTTACTGCAAGAGAGGGCTAATGGAAAACTTCATCAAAGAAAGCAAATCCGGTTTTGATTTCGCTTCCGTAAGCAGTCATACCAGAATAGTAAATGCCAATAGGCTTCAGGTACATGCTCTTGCGTATAACATATTTAATTGGTTTAGACGATTGGCGTTATCAGCAAACATGCGAAAACAACGCATTGATACCGTCCGTTTAAAACTGCTGAAGATTGCTGCAAAAGTAATTCGTTCAGCAAGATATACAACATTCAAGCTGTGTAGCAGCTGCCCTTATAAGAATGAATTCTATGAGACACTTTCAAATATCGGTAAGCTGAATGTGCAGCTGGAATAGTCTATTAACGAACCTTGACAGCTTAACAATTGCACTCTGAACTCTGCCACAGGGATTTTATACCCTTTTGACAGGTTAATTGAGTGATGTTATGGCTGCATGGATCAATTTTTAAATTCATGGCACAGTTATCAGTTCAGATACTGTTCCGTGAATAATTCAGGTT
>JBGVDD010000163.1:0-4964 GCA_045119215.1 Lachnospiraceae bacterium
TTCCTTCTCAAGTTCCGTCCATGGAAGAAGGTCACCGAGAGCCACCCATCGGTTTGTCTTGTCCAACTCATCAAGGGATGAGCGGAGCAAACCGAGGTCAAGTTGCTTGTATTTAGGAGCGTAAAACTTCATCTTGCTATAGAATTAACTATGTAAAGGTACGATTTTTTTGTTAAATAAACGAAGAAATAAAGTTATATAAACTTAAATATCAGAGAGTTATAAATTATTCAGTAAACACTAAATAAAGGTAAATTCAGTATAATAATACCGTTTTTCATTGTGTGAAATGTTAAAAAATAACTTATATTAATTTTATGATAATCAATGTGCCTTCCTCTTCTACCTTTGCATTGCGTTAAGAAAAAGTCGTTGCTATAGAAGTAAGATGATTACAACGCCACACCACATTTCATAGCTTTCGCTTCTACTTGATTGTCAACAAATTTTTAAAAATAAATTAACAATTACAAAATGAAAAGATTGATGTTTGTCTTATCCATGCTGTCTTGGTTGGGTAGCATGGCACATGCTCAAACACTTTACACTTACGTCCAACAAGACGGTGTAAGGTTAGAGCCGTTAGGAACAGCTGCCTTCGATGTTAGTGAAACCCCTACCGTGGAGTTTGACACCGATAAAGCTTGTATGATTGTCAACGGCCATGTTGTTGCGGCTCTACCCATGACCGATGGTGGAGAGCTTGTTGTAAACACAGCATCCTCAGAAGGATGGAGTAATAATGAATTAAATAAAGTCATAAAATCTCCGTCGCCAACCACTCCCTATGTGACCATTTTCTCTCCATTTCAGTTGGTATGTCCTTCTGGTTGTAGTGTTTATGCACCTGAGTATGATAAGGCGAATCAAGTCCTTCGCCTAACACCCAACAATAAAATTAAAGCTGGAGAGATTATACCGGCTGAAACAGCCCTTACAATAGCAGGTACTTCCAATGTGGAGTTTGGTTTTAGTACAACTTTTTCTACATGTAGCCCACAAAGTTCGTTGAGTGGCACCTCTTTAGCTATTCCCACACCAACAGGTGGTTCCGTCTTTACATATGGAATAGGTAAAGATGGGCCTCATAAAGGACTGTTCGGTCTATTCCGTTATACAGGCACATCTTTAAATCCTGGGCTATGCTATCTTAATACAGATGCGTACAGCAATGCAAAATACATAGGTGTGAATATTGACGATGAGACTACAGGCATTGATGAACTAAATATAGGCAATAGAGATGATAGCGTGTGTAAATACGTCGTTAATGGCCGTGTCATTATTAAAAAAGGGAACAAGAAGTATAACTTGTCTGGACTAGAGTTAAGATGAAAAAATTATATGAAAAGCCTTCGGTTCGCATTGTCAAGGTACAATCGAACGATCTTCTTGCTGCCGTTTCTCAGTCAGTAGACAGCAGCACAAGTACAGATCAGCAGTTTTCAAAAGAAAATGTCTTTGATGATTGTTGGGATAATTATGAAGAAGAGGACTATTGAAAGAACCTCATTGATATAAACAATTAAAAAAAACGATGGATATGAAAAAAATTATCTTCATGCTCCTTGCCATTCTGGCAACTGTGAATGTAAAAGCACAATCTATAGAAGTGTATAATGATGGAGGCATCCTCGAGAAGACCTTCACAAACACCCAAAATGTACACTATAAAGTGGTGTTCAAACAAGCCACATCAACTGTTCCTAACCATACATATGTATCTGGTGTGTCATCTGATGAAGTATCTCTTCTTCTTAACGGATCGTCTATAAAACTACCCGTGACTAGCGATGGCAACTGGCAAGTAGATTTAACACTTCGTGATATTTTTACAGCTGAAGGAATGTTTGGTGGTAACGTCAATCTTTCTTATATTGATTTAGGAGGCTTGAATGGACGTCAAATTGTAAGCACTGCAAATATGTTTCGTAATTGTTTTAGCCTTGAGTATATTTCGATGACGAATTTTATAACTCCTGTGGTCGAAAATATGACTTATATGTTTGCTAATTGCGAGAGTCTCAAGACCCTTGATATGTCACATTTGTCAACTTCAAGAGTAAAACGAATGGGTGGATTATTCCGCAATTGCAAATCCTTAGAAGCTATTGATTTGTCTAATTGGGACATGCAAAACATTCAATATATCGACGAAATGTTTGCTGATTGCGAGAGTCTCAAAACACTTGATTTGTCTGGTTGGATTCTTCCTGACAATTTGGTTTTTGATCATATGTTCGAAGGTTGTAAAAGTTTAAAAACCATATATATGATTAACTGTAATCCAGATACAATTAACTTCATCAAAGAAGCTTTAAACAGGGCTGGATTATCTAACGTTACTGTAGTTGAAAGATTATAGTCTTCTTATAATCAATAATATAATAGCCAGAACATTAAATATGTTTCTGGCTATTATAATAATAAACCTAAATATTGAAATCTTACTATGGAAAAAATGACAGAATTTTTTCTGCAACATATGTGGCTGCTGTGGATCTTTTTTGCTACAGCATTTTTTTTATTAGAACTGTCCTCCGGTTACTTTATTCTTATGTGCTTCGCAATGGGTGCTATAATCAGCACTTTTGTAGCAGCGTGTAATGCGCCATTTTGGGCACAGATGCTGAGCTTTTTCATCGTTTCTCCGATATTCATTTTTCTTTTTCGTAAACGCATACTGTTATATTTTCCAATAGATATTATAGGAAGCATTGGTGTTGTATCTAAAGTTATACCTGTCCAAGGCCATGGAAGCGTGAAGATTGGTGGTGACAATTGGAAAGCAATATCGTCCTTAGACGTGCCATTGCAAGTAGGAATGGCGGTGGAGGTTATTGGTTTTGATGGTATCGTCATAAAGGTTAAGCCTGTAAATATGCCATATAACACTTATATAGCTAATGAAATACAATAATGAGAAAAGGTATTAAAATCATACATGTTCATTTTCTAATAAGTCATAAGAACTACTATTTTGGCAGTGTAAGAGCTGTCTTTAAAAAGTTTAGTGAAGAAACAATTGGCTGCAATGAGTCTTACCTAAGACATCAACTCACAGAAGATGGAAACAAACATCTTACCAAAAAAGTTTTGGTTATACGTTCCTCTCTTATAAGATAAAGCGATGAGTAGGAGAAAAACAGCTTTTGTTTTTCTTCTACTCAATAAAGCTTTTATAATCACTCTTTTTTCTTAACAGTAGTCTCTATTATCCATCCATGCCTCAGAGGAGTTTCTAACGAAACAGTAGAAGATGTTCCATTACATTCTTCACAGAAGTCTATTAACGAGAGTATAGTTTCCAAATGAGTTTTCTTAACCTGCTCTATAGCCCTTTCTGCTTCTAATAGATGTACGATAGTGCCGTTATCATCCTCTATGAGATTATCTTCTACAATGTACTGGTGCAATTTTTTTCTGGCATCATCAATGAGTTTCAAGCCCTCTTTATCACTTCCTTCTTTAAAATGTGCCAAGACTCTTCCTATGTCAATGAGTAGCCTCTCTACATCTTTTATCTTTGTAAAGTCTTGTGAATATTTCTTCATAAGTATTGTTTTTTAAAACCTTGGTTATCGTTGTCTCCTTGTGCCGTTACTGGATATGGAATGCCCCACATTTATTTTGCAAAAGGTCCTTTCCCTCCATGCTCTTTTAGATATTTTCGTGATCGTTCCATCATGCTATCAATATCCACAAAGGAGAAAAGCAATTTTCTCCTTTGTGGATGTCTCTCATTCTCTTCCGCCTCACATACAAAACGTTCAGCGTCTTCACCTGTCAGCACAGGTATGCTTCTTATTTCTAATGCCATACTAAATCCCATCTTTAAATACATCTTTTGGCAAAAATACAATTTATCTTTGTTTTTGCCAAAAGAAAGCATTATTTTTTAATCCTCAATTCTTAATATCACATCCAAATTGTTCTCGAAGAAAATTTGGGCTTGGTATGTGTTACCAAATACACGCTCCAATATTCCCTTAAACTCTTCTGTTTCGTCTTCTTTAGGAGAGAACCACAAGTACATTCCTTTGGGAACGTGCTTTTTACAATCATAGTCATAACAAAACACACTTATTGTATCATTGTCTTCATCATCATATTCAACCTCTACAAACGCATAATAGTCTGTGAGTGCATGAATATCACACTCATAAATAATCTTTGCCAAGTCTGTTGCTTTCATATCTTTTATAATTTATTCATTGTATATTCCTTGATTACACTTGCTTGGACATCTGCCGACATTGCAAGTATAGAAATCGTAATCTTGTGATAATGGAGAGAAATGATAAACATTATGTTTACAACCTCTACATATCTTATCTTGTAGATCCGTAATCATAGTCTTATTTTTATGGAGCGGTGGTTAGTCGCTCCGTTACCTTTTTAGTCTGTTACATTATAGAAATAGTTCAACTCGTCACCTTGCAAGTGTTTTACCGCATAGTTGTCGGCAATGTTCCACGCATCGTTATAGATTTTAGCAAGAGGCATGTTTCTCTCATACCATTGTGTAATCTTGTGGTTAAGTACCATAACAAGCTCTGTAAGATACTTGTAGTTACCTTTCCACTCATTAAAGGCACGTTTGAAAGTGTCTTCAACGGCTGCGACACCAAAGACATCTGCAATAGAGAAGTCTTGCCAAAAAGTAGTCATTGGCTTGTAACCTGTCTCACTCTCGATGTTCCAAACAGGAACTTTTACAAAAATCTTTCCCATAATCAAATCTGTTTTTAAGGGGTTCAACTTAAATTATTCTGGATTTCCAGAAGATCCTATGCCTTTTAAGCTATTTTGCTCTTCTTTCGATCCGAGATTTTTTTTATTCCGGTATGTCCGTCATCACCTAGCCTTTTTACGCGCAAAA
The DNA here is from genome assembly GCA_045119215.1 of Lachnospiraceae bacterium. Taxonomy (GTDB): domain Bacteria; phylum Bacillota; class Clostridia; order Lachnospirales; family Lachnospiraceae; genus RUG11237. The sequence goes on from JBGVDD010000163.1 coordinate 4,883, forward strand.
ACGAGTAAGGCCAAGAAGTCATTGCGGCAAGAAATGTAGCTGAAAAAATAAAGGAATACCCAATTTTGCAGAAATTGCGGAA
>JBGVDD010000164.1:0-25389 GCA_045119215.1 Lachnospiraceae bacterium
TGACATAGTTTGTGTCTTAGAAAATAATAAACTTAACAAAATAGAATTATATAACCCAAAATGTTAAGAAAGGAGAAAAGACGATGCTATACAATTATATAAAAGAACATTATAAAGAAGCAGAGCTGATTTTCTTTTCGGATTTGGAGAGAGGATATTACGAAGTCTGCCTTAAATCAGCAGCTGAAGAAACTCTGTGATAAGGGCTTGTTGCAGAAGTACGACACGGGGGTATATTTTATTCCAAAGAAGACACTACTAAATTCTACAATTGGTCCTAATGCAGATATGGTGGCGAGATATCGTTTTATCTATAAAGGAGATAATATCGATGGTTTCTATGGAGGCAATTCATTTGCTAACCAGATAGGGATTACTACACAGGTTCCTCAAGTGGTTGAGATTGTAAGTAATAATACCAACTCGTCAGACAGAGAGGTTCGGATCGGTAACAGAAGATTATATGTGAGAAAACCAATCGTGCAAATAACAAAAGAGAATGTGTATGTGTTACAGATGCTGGAGCTGTTGAAAATCTTGATGCGTATTTAGATTATTCTTATGTGGAGGCAAGAGAGAAATTCGCAGAGTATATATCCATTCATGGAATCACAAGAAGTGATGTGGATTTGTATATCAGAAAGTATCCGATGGCTACGTTTAAATACTATTATGAATTGGAGTTAGATCATGTACTTGCATAAAGAAAATAGAGAATTATTTCGCGATGCAATATTGCTGGCTTCACAGAAACTGGAAGTCAGTGAAGATATGGTGGAGAAAGACTATTATGTCACTTTGATTTTGAAAAAGCTTTCTTTAATTGAATATCCGGTCGTGTTTAAAGGTGGAACATCTCTTTCCAAAGCCTTTCATGTAATTGACCGATTCTCTGAGGATATTGACATTACATTTACAGAGCATCTGGGTGAAGCGAGAAGAAAGAAACTGAAATATTATATATTGAAGCCTATTGCGGATGAGTTAGGGCTTGTGATTCGTAACTTCGACTCTATTGAAAGTGATAAAAATCTGAATCATTATGATTTTTATTATGAGTCAGTGGTAGGGGATAGAGTTATCAATGCAATTCCGCCTTATGTCAAGTTGGAAACATCCTTGATGTCCTATGCATTTCCTACAGAAGAAAAGGAGCTGGGAAATTATATTTTGGATGCCCTCGGAACTGAAGAAGAGGAGCTTATTACAACATATGATTTGAGGACATTCCCTATGCGTGTTCAGTCATTGAACCGTACCCTGATTGATAAAGTCTTTGCTGTATGCGATTACTACCTGCAGGGCAAGGCTCACAGAAATGCAAGACATTTGTATGATATTTATAAGCTGACAGAGCATGTGGAGATTGACGATGATTTCTTGAAGCTTGTAAAAGAAGTACGTGCACACAGAATTGATATGGGAAGTGAAATTGCACCGACAGCGCCTCTGGATGTAAATATTTTAGAGTTGGTTCAAAAGATTTGTGACGAAGATTTTTACAAAGAAGATTACCGAGAGACTACACTTAAGTTGATTTCGGATTCTTTGGAGTATGAAATGTTGAAGATACATTATAAGGAATTGGTGGAGACGATATTTGCCTGACATGTTTTTCTACCCCAAAAGATGTAAAATGGGGTAGAAAACGAAGTGATGGGGTAGAAAGTAGTTGCTTGGAGAAAATAAGGATTATATAATTGAAATATCACAAAAGAAAGGAGTAATAATTGATATGAAGAAAAATTACGATTATACGTTATATACCAAACAAGGAAAGATAAAATTGCAGTCATATTAGGAGGGAATTTAGATGAAATGTATAAAGATACTGGTCATTGCGTTGTTAGGTATTAGTATATCAGGATGCAGTATGAGAGAAAATCAGGGTGATATAAACGAAAATAGTATAATTTGGGAGGCAGATTTGACCCATGACGGGGAAAAAGAGCTTATTTTTATAGAGGTAGATGAGATAAAAAAAGATAGTCAAAAGCCAATGAAGATTTCTGTAAGAAAGAATCAAAAGGAATTGTGGAGTGATGAATTATATTTGCCTGGAGATGGAAACAAAGAATATTTCTTATTAAATGAGAAGGATGGAGATTATCTTTTGTATTATTATCCGGAAAATTCTCAGGGGATGGCATATTATGAATATAAGAAATTTTATATTGAAGATGAGAAGGAACAAATTGTAGACAGTAAATGTGTTGAATTTCCAACCTATCAATTGGCAGAAGGTGAAACACTTCCACTAGATAATATGATCGATTTATGGGAAAGTATCAATGAAAATCTACAAAAAGGGTATCTGTTGGGAAGTACCATGGAGGGGAAACTTATGTATTCTACTGAAAATGAGAAAATCACAAAGACAGAGGAATTTAATGCAGTTTTTGAAAGTGACGTTAACTTTAAATATGATAAACAGGAAAACGATATGAAGGAGAAACTTTTGGCGCTTGAAAAATATTTACAGAAAAAATAGAGTCAAAGCTAATTGAGTTTTCAACAGGGCAGTAGTTAAAGCTACCGCCCTATTTTAAAATCGGAGATACCATGGGGTCGTATCTCAAGTAGGAAGGAGAGTAGTATGAGAGAAAGACAGATTAACAGGGAAGATATGCTGGAATTAACTCGTCGTATGACCGTGAAGAGAAATTGTTTTACAAGGATTGCAGGGGGATATATGGATGAAGAAGGTTATGTAGATGGTAGCTTTAACCGTAATTTTCTTGCACTAGAGAAAAAATTACAGGAAAAGAATATAGCTTTGGCAAAAACAGTTCCGTTTGCAGAAAGCAACAAAGAATTAGTTGGAATTCATTTTGACAAAGAGGAAATGACCTCAGAATGTTACCAGGCGTTTTCTGCCCTTAGAAAATGTCAGTTGAAAAACGATGCACTGCTTGAAAGTATATATGAAATGATTGGAGAAAAGTATCAGTCAAAAACCCCTTATGCTATTTATGTTTTTAGTGGCACTTATGATATTCCGGTGAAAGGAACGGATAAGGAAAGTCAGTGGGAGTCGGAGGAAGTGTATGAGTTTGTCATCTGCGTCATCACAGATTTAGAAGAAGAGTATGAAACAGGAGCGGTAAGGATGGGATTTTTGTTTCCTGCTTTTGCTGACAGGAGTACCGATATAGAAGGAATGAATGTGTATGGAAGGACCAAGGAGGAACGGGAGTTTATAAAAAGTCTGTTTGAATAAAAATACTTGCATAATCGCCAAACTATGTATATAATACTGATTTAGAAAAACAACGTGTGTTTCATATTTTAAATGCAGAGAGGAAAGCTACGGTATCTAAAACTTTCAGAGAGTCTGTGGATGGTGAAAACAGACAGGGGAGGGTACCTTCCACTTTCTTAGTAGCCGGCAAACCGGTGGGGAGCACCCCTTATCGTGCCAATGAGTGGCTACAGTAATTGTGGCAACATGGGTGGCAACACGGAGAAATTCGTCCCATATAGCACTAGGAGTGTATCCTTTTTGCAGTGCTATGTGGGATTTTATTGTATCTACGTATCTACTTTTATTTTTCCAAAGGTGGATACCCAAAAACAAGTTTTATGTAAAATAGGAGAGAGAAAAAGATGTTAGATTTAAAATTTCTAAGAGAAAATCCAGATGTTGTAAAAGAGAATATTAAAAAGAAATTCCAGGATCACAAGTTACCAATGGTGGACGAAGTCATCCAGTTGGACGAGCAGGCTCGTAAGGCTCAGCAGGAAGCGGATGCTCTTCGTGCCAACCGTAAGGCTATTTCTAAACAGATTGGTGGGTTAATGGCTCAGGGAAAGAAGGATGAGGCTGAGGCTTTAAAGGAGCAGGTAAATAAAGATGCTGCCCGTCTGGAAGAATTAGAAGTTTTAGAAAAAGAATTAGGCGAAAAAGTAAAAAAGATTATGATGGTGATTCCAAACATCATCGATCCAAGTGTACCAATCGGTAAGGATGATAGCTGCAATGTGGAAATTGAAAAGTTTGGAGAACCAGTGGTTCCGGAATATGAGATTCCATACCATGCAGATATTATGGAAAAGTTCAATGGTCTTGACTTAGACAGTGCCAGAAAGGTGGCAGGAAATGGCTTTTATTATCTGATGGGAGATATTGCAAGACTTCATTCTGCGATTATCTCATATGCAAGAGATTTTATGATTAATAGAGGATTTACCTATTGTGTACCTCCGTTTATGATTCGAAGCGATGTGGTAACCGGTGTTATGAGCTTTGATGAAATGGATGCCATGATGTACAAAATCGAAGGAGAAGATTTGTATCTCATCGGAACCAGTGAACACTCTATGATTGGAAAGTTTATTGACACGATTGTAAAGGAAGAAGAACTTCCATATACCTTGACAAGCTATTCCCCATGCTTCCGTAAGGAAAAGGGTGCTCACGGTATCGAAGAAAGAGGCGTTTACAGAATTCATCAGTTTGAAAAACAGGAAATGATTGTTGTTTGTAAGCCGGAAGAGAGTAAAATGTGGTTTGACAAATTATGGCAGAACACCGTTGATTTATTCCGTTCCTTAGACATTCCAGTGAGAACTTTAGAGTGTTGTTCCGGTGATTTGGCAGACTTAAAGGTAAAATCTATCGATGTGGAAGCCTGGTCTCCAAGACAGAAGAAATACTTTGAAGTGGGAAGTTGTTCTAACTTAGGAGATGCACAGGCAAGAAGACTGAAAATTCGTGTCAATGGAAAAGATGGAAAGTATTTTGCGCACACCTTGAACAACACAGTGGTAGCTCCACCTCGTATGTTAATCGCCTTCCTTGAAAATAACTTAAGAGAAGATGGAAGTGTAGCCATTCCAAAGGCATTACAGCCATATATGGGCGGTATGACAGAAATCAAATAAGGGTAACAACAGTTTGGCCTATGGCTGAACTGTTACAGATATTCACGCAGGTAAGAAAGACAGACAGAAAGGAGACAACAATGGAAAAGAAACCATTTGTAACATTAGAACAGGTAGAGGAAATCGTAAAGACATATCCCACTCCATTTCATATTTATGATGAGAAGGGGATTCGTGAGAATGCAAGAAAATTAAAGCAGGCATTTTCATGGAACAAAGGATTTAAAGAGTTTTTTGCTGTGAAGGCTACTCCAAACCCATATATTATGAATATATTAAAGGAAGAGGGCATTGGTGCGGATTGTTCTTCCCTTCCTGAATTATATCTGGCCAACAAGATTGGGTTAGACGGAAGTCAGATTATGTTTTCTTCCAATGTGACACCAAAGGAAGATTTTGAATATGCAGCCAAGTTAGGTGCAATCATTAACTTCGATGACTTAACTCATGTGGACTACTACAAGGAAATCGCTCCTTTCCAGGAGACTATGTGCTGCCGTTACAATCCAGGTGGAGATTTCGTATTGCAGAATACCATTATGGATACTCCACAGGATGCCAAGTATGGTATGACAAAGGAACAGATGAAGGAAGCGTTCAAGAAAATGAAAGAAAACGGAGTAAAGCACTTCGGTATTCATGCCTTCCTTGCCAGCAATACAGTTACCAATGAATATTATCCAAAACTTGCAAAGATTTTATTTGAACTTGCTAAGGAGTTGCATGAAGAATTAGATGTACACATTGCTTTCGTCAACCTTTCCGGTGGCGTAGGTATCCCTTACCGTCCAGACCAGGAGCCAAACGATATTTTGGCAATTGGTGAAGGAGTAAGAAAAGCTTATGAGGAAGTATTGGTACCGGCAGGTATGGATGATGTGGCAATTTATACAGAGCTTGGAAGATTTATGTTAGGACCATACGGACACTTGGTTGCAAAGGCAATTCATGAAAAGCACATTCACAAGGAATATATTGGATTAGATGCCTGTGCAGCAAATCTGATGCGTCCAGCTATGTATGGTGCTTACCATCACATCACTGTTCTTGGAAAAGAAAACGCACCATGCGACCATGTATATGATGTGACAGGTGGTCTTTGCGAAAACAATGACAAATTTGCCATTGACAGAGAATTGCCAAAGATTGACATAGGTGACTACTTAGTATTACACGATACAGGAGCACATGGATTTGCCATGGGTTACAACTACAATGCAAAACTTCGCTCTGCAGAACTTTTGTTAAAAGAAAATGGAGAGGTGCAGCAGATTCGTCGTGCAGAAACCATGGAAGATTATTTTGCAACACTTGATTTGGATAAATTTCCATTAAATTAAGAAAATAAACTATGGGAAGGAGACACATCCATCAGGGTGTGTCTCCTTTCCATTTAGTGAACCGGGGATGCGCCCCCCTGGTAGGGGATGCGCCCCTCTGGTAGGGGATGCGCCCCTCTACTAACGCCCCCCTACTAAAACGAAATTGTATAAAAAGTAGAAATAACAAAAATCGTATTGTTTATCCGAACACTTTAGTATATACTTCTATATATAACACAAGATGTTGAAAAAATAAGAGAAAAGAATACAATATATGGAAAAATGAAAGGGTGTAGATCATGTTTGTAATAAAAAAAGACGGAACAAGAGAAGAATTTGATGTACAAAAAATCATTCGTGCTGTGAATAAATCAGCTTCCAGAATCATGTATCAGTTTGATGAAGAAGAAGAAAAATTTATCTGCGATTTTGCACTAGAAAAGGCAGAGAAACTGAAGAAAGAGGAAATCACCATTGCAGAAATGCACAATATTGTGGAGGGAGCCTTAGAGAAGGTGAACCCAAGTGTGGCAAAGAGCTATCGGGATTACCGCAATTACAAGCATGACTTTATCCATATGATGGATGATGTATATACCAAAAGTCAATCCATCCGCTATATCGGGGATAAAAGTAATGCCAACACAGACAGCGCCCTGGTAGCTACCAAGAGAAGTCTGATTTTCAATGAGTTGAATAAGGAATTATATCGTAAGTTCTTTATGAACAGAAATGAGTTACAAGCTTGTAAGGATGGATATATCTACATACATGACCAGTCTGCAAGACTGGACACCATGAATTGTTGTCTGTTTGACGTAGCCAATGTATTAAAAGGTGGTTTTGAAATGGGAAATGTATGGTACAATGAACCAAAGTCCTTAGACACCGCCTTTGACGTGATGGGAGATATTATTCTTAGTACCGCAGCCCAGCAGTATGGTGGATTTACCGTGCCGGAGGCAGATAAGATTTTGGCTCCTTACGCCCAGAAAAGTTATGACAAATATATCAAGGAATTTTTATCCTATGGAGAAGAATCCTGGGAAGGCTATAAAGAAAAGGCAGAAAGCTATGCTTATGATAAAGTAAAACGTGATTTCGAACAGGGGTGGCAGGGGATTGAATATAAATTAAATACCGTGGGTTCCAGCCGTGGAGATTACCCTTTTGTCACCGTTACTATTGGACTTGGTACAGGTAGGTTTGAAAAGTTGGCATCCATTTCACTTTTGAGAGTGCATATGGAGGGACAAGGAAAGCCTGGAAATAAAAAACCGGTATTGTTCCCAAAGATTGTATTTTTATATGATGAAAATATTCATGGGGTTGGAAAAATCTCTGAGGATGTATTTGAAGCAGGGGTGGAATGCTCTTCTAAAACCATGTATCCGGACTGGTTATCTTTAAGTGGTGAGGGATACATTGCCAGAATGTACAAGAAATATGGAAAAGTTATCAGCCCCATGGGATGTCGTGCTTTCTTAAGCCCTTGGTATGAAAGAGGAGGAATGCATCCGGCAGATGAAGAGGACAAGCCGGTCTTTACCGGAAGATTTAATATTGGAGCAGTGAGCCTTCACTTACCAATGATTTTGGCTAAATCCCGTTCAGAAAGCAGAGATTTTTATGAGGTTTTAGACTATTATCTGGAGATGATTCGAGGACTGCACATTCGTACTTATGATTATTTAGGTGAAATGAAGGCCTCTACAAATCCTTTGGGATATTGCGAGGGTGGATTTTATGGTGGAAATCTTCAACCAGGGGAAAAAATAAAAAAATTGTTAAAACCAATGACTGCTTCCTTTGGTATCACCGCATTAAATGAATTGCAGCAGCTTTACAATGGAAAATCCATTGCAGAGGATGGAGAGTTTGCACTGGAAGTTTTAGAGTACATTAACCGCAAAGTGGAAAAATATAAGGAAGAGGATGGAAATCTTTATGCAATTTATGGAACTCCGGCAGAGAGTTTGTGTGGCTTGCAGGTAGAACAGTTTCGAAAAAAATATGGCATTATTGAAAATGTTTCTGACAGACCCTATGTGTCAAATTCCTTCCACTGTCATGTGTCGGAGGATTTAACACCCATTCAAAAGCAGGATTTAGAGGGAAGATTCTGGGAACTTTGTAATGGAGGGAAGATTCAGTATGTCAGATATCCAATTTCTTACAATAAAGAAGCTATTCGCAGTCTGATTCGACGTGCCATGGAATTGGGATACTATGAAGGTGTGAATTTATCTTTAGCATATTGTGATGACTGTGGATATCAGGAGTTGGAAATGGACGTATGTCCAAAGTGCGGTTCTAAAAACCTTACAAAAATTGACCGAATGAATGGTTATTTATCCTATAGCCGTGTACATGGAGATACCAGGTTAAACGATGCCAAGATGGCGGAGATTGCGGAACGTAAATCTATGTAAATCTGGAAGTAAAACAGGGTGATAATATGAGATATGTTTTGATATTTTTAAAGTTTTTTTTAAGAAATGTTCTGAGGCCTCTTTCCTTTGTGCCGGCGGTTGTTATGATGTATATTATTTTCCAGTTTTCGGCTTCCCCGGCGGTGGAGTCCACCGGGGTAAGCTCGGGGATTTGCATGAAAATAGTTAACCTGGCAGACGAAACTTTGAAGCTGGGATATTCTTATGAACACAAGGCATATCTGGCACAGAAAATAGAATATCCGGTAAGAAAACTAGCACATTTTAGTGAGTATGCTCTGTTGGCGGTATGTGTGGCCTTGCCTTTTTATGTTTATGGACTTCGGGGAATCTGGCTGGTACTGCTTACCTGTTTTATCTGCGGAGGGTATGCCTGTGCAGATGAATTTCATCAAAGCTTTGTACCAGGAAGAAGCCCTCAGCTAAAAGATGTGTGCATTGATACAGCAGGGGCATTTTGTGGAGTGATTTTCACCAGAATTGTAGGATATATTGGAAGAAAAACAATTTTTCGCCCATTGTGTAACGAGCCAAAGAAAAAGAGAAGCAGAGAGTAAAAGAGAGGGAAAGTAAGAATGAAGAAAAAGCTAGCAGGGGTGATTATTGGAATGTGTCTGGCGACCTCTTGTATGATTCCGGTGGTATCCATGGCCAGTGCCAGTATACAGGAACAACAGGATGAAGTAAATGGAATTAAGGATGAATTAAGTGGAGCCAATGAGAATCTGGATTACTTAGAAGGGGTGAAAGAGGTTCTTGAGGTAGAAAAGGATGCCTATGAGAACTCTATCTCAGAGTTGATTCTGGAAATTGAGCAGCTCAATGACCAGATTGAGCAAAAAGAAGCGGATATCGTAGAAACCCAGAAAACCCTTACGTCGGTAAAGAAAGATGAAAAGAAACAGTATACTTCCATGAAACAAAGAATTCGCTATATGTATGAAAATGGGGATACCAATTATGTGCAGATTATGTTGGAATCCAGTAGCATAGCCGATTTTATCAGTAATTTAGGATATGTGGAGGACGTTACGAAATATGACAGGGATATGCTGAATGTATATTCTGACACCCGACAGGAAGTAGAGGAACAGGAAAGTATTTTGAATACCCAGCAGCAGGAGTTAGAGGAAAGTAAGAAAGAATCTGCAAGACTTCAAGAAACCATGATGGTAAAGCTTTCAGATGCAAAAGATGGAATTACAGAATATAGCGGACAGATAGAGGAAGCAGAGGCGAAAGCACTGGCTTATGAGGAAAAGCTTCGTCAGGAAGAGGCAACTTTGGAAGGAATGAAACGAAGAGAGGCCATGGAGCAGTTTTATGCCCTGGGAGCCAGCGGGGATTACAATACATCGGGGATTCCCTTGGGAACCGCACCGGCTATGGTCTACTCGGCTGATGATTTGCAATTGTTAGCAGCCATCATTGAATGTGAAGCAGGGGGAGAAAGCTATACTGGTAAGGTGGCAGTGGGAAATGTGGTACTTGACCGTGTGGCAAGCCCAAAATACCCCAACAATATTGCAGATGTTATTTATCAGAAATCCCAGTTTACCCCGGTGGCGTCGGGACGTTTTATTCTGGTGTTATCCAGAGGTGCCAACGCAGCCTGTACCGAGGCGGCGAGGAATGCATTTGCCGGAGAGAGGGCAGTCCCTATGGGAACCTTGTATTTTCACAGAGTCCGGGCAGGAGAATCTGGAAATATTATTGGAAATCATATTTTTTACTAGAACGTAAAAAAAATGTAAATTATAATCTTTTCTATTGCAAAGAAAATTACATTGTGATAAAATTAACGAAGAACTGGTGTGGCAACATACCAAAACAAAATATAAGCATTTTACAAATATGGAGGTAAGATTAATGGCAAAGAAAGTAGTTATAGCAAGTGCATGTCGTACAGCAATCGGTACAATGGGTGGTTCTTTAAGTACAACACCAGCAGCTGAGTTGGGAGCTATCGTAATCAAAGAAGCTTTAAACAGAGCTGGAGTTTCTGGTGACCAGGTAGATCAGGTATACATGGGATGTGTTATCCAGGCAGGACAGGGACAGAATGTTGCACGTCAGGCAAGTATCAAAGCTGGATTACCAATCGAAGTACCTGCAGTTACTATGAACGTAGTTTGTGGTTCTGGATTAAACTGTGTTAACCAGGCTGCTCACATGATTTTAGCTGGTGAAGCTGATGTTGTAGTAGCAGGTGGTATGGAAAACATGTCTATGGCTCCATATGCTTTAGATAAAGCTCGTTTTGGTTACAGAATGAACAATGCAGTAATGAAAGACTGTATGGTAAATGATGCATTATGGGATGCATTCAACGATTACCACATGATTAAGACAGCAGACAATATCTGTGAAGAGTGGGGAATCACAAGAGAAGAATTAGATGAGTTTGCATTAAAGAGCCAGCAGAAGGCAGAAGCAGCTCAGAAGAGCGGAGCATTCGACAAAGAAATCGTTCCAGTAATGGTTAAGAAGAAAAAAGAAATGGTTGAATTTAAGGTAGATGAAGGTCCAAGACCAGGTTCTACTATCGAAGGACTTGCAAAACTTCGCGCAATCAACCCAGACGGATTTGTTACAGCTGGTAACGCTTCAGGAATCAATGACGGTGCAGCAGCAGTTGTTGTAATGAGCGAAGAAAAAGCAAAAGAATTAGGAATCAAGCCAATGGCAACATGGGTAGCTGGTGGACTTGCAGGATGCAGACCAGAAGTTATGGGTATCGGACCTGTTTACTCTACAAAGAAAGTAATGGAAAAGACTGGAATGAAGATTGAAGACTTCGATATCATCGAAGCAAACGAAGCTTTCGCAGCACAGTCTATCGCTGTAGGTAGAGATTTAGGAATCGACGTAGACAAGCAGTTAAATCCAAACGGTGGTGCTATCGCTCTTGGACATCCAGTTGGAGCTTCAGGATGCCGTATCTTAGTTACACTTCTTCATGAAATGGAAGCTAAGGATGCTAAGAAGGGTCTTGCTACCTTATGTATCGGTGGTGGAATGGGATGTTCTACAATCGTAGAGCGTGACTAATTACGAAATATACAAGTAATCACTCCACAAAGGTTGGGGTGGTTACATAATATGGAGGAAATAAAATGGAATTTATCACATATGAAGTAGAAGGCGCTGTTGGTGTGATCACCATCAATCGCCCAAAGGCTTTAAATGCTTTAAATAGTCAGGTATTAGATGAAATCAATGAAACATTGGATAACGTTGATTTGGATACTATCAGATGTTTGATTTTGACAGGTGCTGGAGAGAAATCTTTTGTTGCTGGTGCAGATATCGGTGAGATGAGCACATTGACAAAGGCAGAAGGAGAAGCTTTCGGTAAGAAAGGAAACGATGTTTTCCGTAAATTAGAAACTTTCCCAATTCCAACCATTGCAGCAGTAAACGGATTTGCTTTAGGTGGTGGATGTGAAATCTCTATGAGCTGTGATATCCGTATCTGTTCAGATAATGCAGTATTCGGACAGCCAGAAGTAGGTTTGGGAATCACACCAGGATTTGGTGGAACACAGAGACTTGCAAGATTAGTTAGCCCAGGTATGGCAAAACAGTTAATCTACACAGCAAGAAACATCAAAGCTGAGGAAGCTTACAGAATTGGTTTGGTAAATGCAGTATATCCATTAGAAGAGTTAATGCCGGCAGCGAAAAAGATGGCAGCAGGAATTGCACTGCAGGCTCCAATTGCAGTAAGAGCAAGCAAGAAGGCAATCAACGATGGACTTCAGGTGGATATGGACCAGGCAATTGTTATTGAAGAAAAGTTGTTTGGAAGCTGTTTTGAAACAGAAGACCAGAAGGCAGGAATGGGTAACTTCTTAGAAAAGGATAAAGAAAAGAAGTTAAAGGTAGTTCCATTCCAGAATAAATAAGGTTTTAACATAAGAGAGGTGGTGTTGCACTACACTGCCTTTCTTGTGGTGAAATAGAATCACAGGATACAAATCATTAATTAAAGGAGGACACAAAAATGAAGGTTGGCGTAATTGGCGCAGGAACCATGGGTCAGGGAATTGCTAAGGCATTTGCTCAGGTTGACGGATATGAAGTTGCACTTTGCGATATTAAGCAGGAGTGGGCTGACGGTGGAAAGGACAAGATTGCAAAAGGTTATGCAAGACTTGTTGAAAAAGGAAAAATGACACAGGAAGCTGTAGATGGAATCTTAAACAGCATCACAGCAGGTTTAAAGGAAGACTTATGTGCAGATTGCGATTTAATCGTGGAAGCTGCATTTGAAAATATGGAAGTTAAGAAGACAACATTTGGCGAATTAGACAAAATCTGTAAGCCAGAATGTATCTTTGCTTCTAACACATCAAGCCTTTCTATCACAGAAATTGGAAACGGTTTAACACGTCCTATGATTGGTATGCATTTCTTCAATCCAGCTGACAGAATGAAGTTGGTAGAAGTTATCGCTGGTGTAAATACTCCACAGGAAACTGTAGATAAAATCGTTAAGATTTCAGAAGAAATCGGAAAGACACCAGTACAGGTAAATGAAGCAGCAGGATTCGTAGTAAACCGTATCTTAATCCCAATGATCAACGAAGCTGCTTTCATCAAGATGGAAGGTGTTTCTGATATCGCAGGTATCGATGCAGCTATGAAGCTTGGAGCAAATCATCCAATGGGACCACTTGAATTAGGTGATTTCATCGGACTTGATATTTGTCTTGCAATTATGGATGTACTTTACGCAGAAACAGGTGACAGCAAGTACCGTGCATGTCCATTACTTCGTAAGATGGTACGTGGTGGAAATCTTGGATGCAAGAGCGGTAAGGGATTCTATGTATACAATGCTGACCGCACAAAGACACCTGTAGATGCTCAGTAATCAGATAAATAATAAGGAGGAAAATCACAGATGGATTTCGCATTAAGTAAGAAACATGAAATGGCAAGAAGTCTTTTCAAAGAATTTGCCGAAAACGAAGCAAAACCTCTTGCTCAGGAAGTTGACGAAACAGAACAGTTTCCAGAAGAAACAGTAGCAAAAATGGCAAAGGCTGGATTCCTGGGTATTCCAATTCCAAAGGAATACGGCGGACAGGGATGTGACCCATTAACATATGCAATGTGTGTAGAAGAACTTTCAAAAGTTTGTGGTACCACAGGTGTTATCGTATCTGCACATACATCACTTTGCTGTGATCCAATTCAGACATATGGTACAGAAGAACAGAAACAGAAATACTTAGTACCACTTGCAAAGGGTGAAAAGTTAGGAGCTTTCGGTTTAACAGAGCCAGGAGCTGGTACTGATGCACAGGGACAGCAGACAAAGGCTGTATTTGATGAAGCTACCAATGAATGGGTTCTTAACGGATCTAAGTGTTTCATCACAAACGGTAAGTATGCAGACGTTTACATTGTAATCGCTGTTACCGGTAAAGTAGAAAAGCGCGGTAAAGTAATGAAAGAAATTTCTGCATTTATCGTAGAAAAGGGTACACCAGGATTTACTTTCGGAACAAAGGAAAAGAAGATGGGTATCCGCGGATCTGCAACTTATGAATTAATCTTCGAAGATTGTAGAATTCCAAAGGAAAACTTATTAGGACAGAAGGGTAAGGGCTTCAACATCGCTATGCATACCCTGGATGGTGGACGTATCGGAATCGCAGCTCAGGCTCTTGGTTTGGCAGCAGGTGCTTTAGAGACAACTATTGCATATGTTAAGGAAAGAAAGCAGTTCGGAAGAAGCATTGCTCAGTTCCAGAATACACAGTTCCAGTTAGCAGATATGGCTACAAAGGTAGAAGCTGCCCGTATGTTAGTATACAAGGCTGCAATGGCTAAGGCTACACAGAAGGTATACAGTGTGGAAGCTGCTATGGCTAAATTATGTGCTGCAGAAGTTGCAATGGAAGTTACAACAAAGGCAGTTCAGTTACACGGTGGATATGGTTACATTAGAGAATACGATGTTGAACGTATGATGCGTGATGCTAAGATCACAGAAATCTATGAAGGAACTTCAGAAGTTCAGCGTATGGTTATTTCTGCTAATTTATTAAAATAATATAAGGAGGTACTTATTGTGAAAGTTGTAGTATGTGTAAAACAGGTACCTGATACAAAGGGTGGCGTTAAGTTCAACCCAGATGGTACATTGGATAGAGGTGCAATGCTTACAATCATGAACCCAGATGATAAGGCTGGATTGGAAGCTGCTCTTAGATTAAAAGATGAATACGGTGCTGAAGTTACTGTTGTAACAATGGGTCTTCCAAAGGCTGAAGAAGTACTTCGTGAAGCAATCGCTATGGGCGCTGACAAGGGTGTTCTTGTAACAGATAGAGTTTTAGGTGGAGCTGATACATGGGCTACTTCTACAACACTTGCCGGAGCAATCAGAAACTTAGAATATGACTTAATCATCACAGGTCGTCAGGCAATCGATGGTGATACAGCACAGGTTGGACCACAGATTTCTGAGCATTTAGGAATTCCTGTAATTTCTTACGCTCAGGCAATCAAGGTGGACGGAGATTCTGTTATCGTTGAACGTCAGTACGAAGACAGACATCACGTAGTAAAGGCAAAAATGCCTTGCTTAATCACAGCATTATCTGAATTAAATGAGCCTCGTTACATGACTCCAGGTGGAATCTTCGATGCTTATGATGCAGAAATCACAACCTTTGGCAGAGCTGACCTTAAGGATGTAGAAGATTGCAACCTTGGATTAAAGGGATCACCTACAAAGATTGCTAAGGCATCAGATAAGGTAAGAAAGGGAGCAGGAGAAAAGGTTACTCTTGATCCAACAGAAGCAGTAGAATACCTTATTGGTAAATTCAAAGAGAAGCACGTAATTTAATTATTAAAAGGAAAAGTGGTGAATAAGATGAATTTAGAAGAATATAAAGGAGTTTTCGTCTTTGCTCAGCAGGTAGATAATAAAATCAGCGGTGTCGCTTTAGAATTACTTGGTAAGGCAAAGGATCTTGCAAAAGATTTAGGACAGGAAGATGTTACAGCAGTTCTTTTAGGAAGCAATGTAGAGGGACTTTGTGACGAATTAGCTCAGTATGGAGCTACAAAGGTTATCCTTGTTGATGACAAAGAATTAGAGACATACAGAACAGAACCATATGCACACGCATTATCTTCTGTTATCAATGAATTTAAGCCAGAAATCGTATTGGTTGGAGCTACAGCAATCGGTCGTGATTTAGGTCCATGTGTATCTGCAAGAGTTGCAACTGGATTGACAGCTGACTGTACTGTTCTTGAAATCGGTGATTTCCCAATCAACCCAATTCCAAATCAGGAACAGAAGCACAATCAGTTATTAATGACTCGTCCAGCTTTCGGTGGAAACACAATCGCTACCATCGCTTGTCCAGATAACCGTCCTCAGATGGCTACTGTACGTGCAGGTGTTATGCAGAAGATTAGCCCAATCGCTGGCGCTAAGGCTGAAATTATCAAATACAACCCAGGATTTACACCAAACAACAAATATGTGGAAATCATGGAAGTTGTTAAGGCTGTGACAGACTCTGTAGACATTATGGATGCTAAGGTATTAGTATCCGGTGGACGTGGAGTTGGAAGCAAGGAAAACTTCAAGTTATTGGAAGACTTAGCAGAGGTATTTGGTGGAATGGTAGCTTGTTCCCGTGCCGTAACAGACGCAGGATGGTTGCCAGTAGACCGTCAGGTAGGACAGACAGGTAAAACTGTACGTCCAAACATCTACTTTGCAATTGGTATCTCAGGAGCAATCCAGCACGTTGCTGGTATGGAAGAGTCTGATATCATTGTTGCGATCAACAAAGATGAAGATGCTCCAATCTTTGATGTAGCTGACTACGGATTAGTAGGAGACTTAAATAAGATTGTGCCAGCTTTAACTGAAGCTTTAAAGGCTGAAATGGCTGCAAAATAATTGTTGTATAAATAAAAGTGGCAAGGCATCTTTTTTTGAGATGCCTTGTTTTAATGTGCGAGGGAGATAAGGGAGATAATGAATTTGAAAAAAATGATAATATTGCTTTTTATGTTTATCTTATTAGGTAGCATATTTTGTTTTCTATATTTTGGTGAAGAAGCTAAAATCAAAGTTGATGGAGAAAAGCAACAAACATCATTAGAAAAAAAAGCAGCATTACATTTAGAAAAATATGATAAAGTTTATTACGAATCAGATTTTGATAATATGTATATTGAGGTTTATCGTAATAATAAATTTGTTGAAAAATATGTTTGCAAAAACTCTGTTGTACTATATGAAATCAAAACTGCAGGAAATTATTATTTTGTTTTACATGATAATGATGACTCCTATGATATAACAGAAGATTTGAAAATCTTAAAAAAGGAAACGATAGAATACGAACGCACAGAACCGGTGCAACAGTTATAGTTGGAGACGGAAACAAGATGATATCAGCTTTGACGGAGGTACTAAAGGCTGAACTGTTGTTACTGTACAGACGCAAGCTTAACACTTGCTGTTAAGCTATGCGCCAAGAATGATATTATGCGAAATTTCAGCCCCATGCATCGCAGATGCATTTTAAATGGGCTGAAATGGTTACTGTGCACAGGATACCTGTGTACAGTAACGAACTGTTACAACTGTTCGTGTTTTGTAATAAGTTTTCATTGACAAACTGTACCCTACAAGGTATATTATAATTAATCGATCCCACCAAGCTTAGGTAGCTTAGCTACATGCGTAACATGGTGGGCCTTTTGTATTTAAGGGGGTGTTTTATGGCACAAGATGTAAAGCCTTTTAAGACAATTGAAGATCAGATTGCCATATTAGAAGATAGAGGACTTATTATAGAGGACGAAGAATATGCAAAAAAATCTTTGGCTAATCTCAACTACTATCGATTAAGTGCATACACGCTTACACTTAGAAAAGATGATCATTTTTATGATAATGTTCACTTTTCGGATGTGATGCAAATATATAATTTTGATATGGAACTCAGAGCGGCATTAATGTATTTGATTGAAAGTATAGAAGTATCAATGCGTACATATATTGGATATTATCACGCAAAGTCATTTGGTGCGTTGGGCTATTATAATGAAACAGCTTTTGAAAATGTTGATAGATTTCATAAGTTTGAAAGTGATTACAAAGCAGCTATTGATGAGTACGGTGATAAGGAAGTATTTGTAAAACACCATAATGATATATATGATGGAAAGTTTCCAATATGGGTTTTAGTTGAATTATTAACATTGGGTTCATTATCTCGACTATTTAAAAACCTTACGCCTGAAGTTCGCAATGAAATTTGCAAGAGTAATTATGGGAAGATCAATGATGAGTACATTGCGAATTGGTTACAGGGATGTACTATCTTGAGAAATATATGTGCTCACAGAGGTAGAATTTTTAATAGGCAGATTCCTTTTTCTCTAAGACTTAGTAAAAAGGATAAACAGATCTTTAAGAACAATGGAATGTCGATTAATAAGGTAACAAAACAGTTATTCGCATACCTTATCGTGATGAAAAAAATGATACCGGATGAACGAGTTTGGAATACTTTTACATCAAGACTAGTCGATTTGAAAAATAAATATCCATTTGTAAGATTAGATTATTATGGATTTACCGAAGATTGGGAGAAATTACTTGGTATCAAAAGTGAAAAATCAGCATAAGATATGAGTATAGTTCCTGGTAAGCCTCTCGTTATGAAGCGTAACATGCCAGGCCATAGTACAGAGCAATCTGTATTTTGGACCAGTTGGAGTGATTCTCTGATTGGTCTTATTGTTTATTTTTAAACGTAACTGTTCAGAACCAATGAACAGTTACGTAAATCGGGCAATTTTGCATTTGTCGGCATTGCCCCATTTACGTATTTGAACAGTAGATCTGAACAGATACATTATATCTTAATTTCTGGCAAAGGACAATAAAAGTAAGGATAAAAAAATATAATAGAATAAATTATTTACCACTTACCCCCAAAAAATGACCTGTTAGCTGAAAGCTATTTACTTCATTTGCGAATCTGGTAAAATGTAAATCAGAAGCGGAAAGAACAAGAAAGGAGGGAACGTTTTGAAACTGAAGCTGGAAATGATGCCTGAAATGGAAGAGACAGAAGTAGTCATCAAATGTGCCAACATTGATTCGGATATTTTAAGACTGCAGCAGGTAATAGACGAATTTATGCACGGAAAAAATTCTTTTGTTTTTTTTAAGGAAGATACGGAATTTTATTTTTCCGTGGAGGAGGTACTCTTTTTTGAAACAGAGGGGAACAAGGTAACTGCCCATACCTCAGATGATGTATATACGGTAAAGTATAAGCTTTTTGAATTGGAGGAATTGCTTCCTGGACATTTTGTCCGTATTTCCAAATCAGGCATTGTAAACGCAGATAAGATATATTCCATACAAAGAAATATAACAGCAGCTAGTGCCATTGAGTTTCAGGGTTCCCACAAACAGGTTTTTGTTTCCCGCTCTTATTACAAGGTGTTGAAAAATAAATTAGAAGAAAAGAGGTAAGTGATATGAAGAGAAATGTATACTGGGGTGTATTTTTGATCGCCATAGCAGCAGTTCTGCTTTTTTCCCAGACAGGGGTGATTGATGCAGATTTTAATGTCTGGAACCTGTTGTTTGGAGGTATTTTTGTTGGCATGATTTTTGACGGTGTGAAAAACAAAAATTTTCCGGAAATCTTTTTTGGAATGGCATTTTTGTGGATCGTTTTTGGCAGAATGATTGGATTCCCTTATGTTTCCCCGTGGAATCTGTTAGTGATTGCAGGTTTGTTTAGTGCAGGATTTAGTGTTTTGTTTCCCACAAAAAAAAAATCAGAGAAGAACATCACATGGGATGATGAGATTGTGAATGAAACCTCAGAAAGAAATTACAACGAACATGTAGAGGCTTCCCAGGACAGCTATGTAACCAACAAAAATTCCTTTGGCGCAGCCAGCAAATTTGTAACCACCAAGAATTTAAAGGGAGCAAAGATTGAAAATGTTTTCGGTGAGACAAAAGTATATTTTGACAATGCCATGATTTTAGAGGATCCAGTGACTTTGGTGGTGGAAAATTCATTTGGATGTGTGGTGTTGTATGTGCCAAGAGATTGGAATATTGTACAGAATGTATCCGTATTTGCGGCTTCCGTTACAGAAAAGAATCAGAGTGTAACCCAGGGACGCCCAGTGGTAAATTTAACTGGTAATGTGGCATTTGGAGCTATTGAGATTGTTTATGTTTAGAAATTTTTGTACAGTTCAGCCTGGTGGCTGGACTGTTATTTTTTTATGAGGTTTTATGAGATATTCATTGATTTATTCGGGAAAAAGGTTTATATTTATATCATAAGTGGTTCGAAGCCACATTGTACAAAAATGGTAACTATTCAGTACAGGTCTCAGCATTTACTGCTGAGACCGTAAGAAAATGTGCATTTCACAAAAATCGGGCAATTTTTCATGCGCAAGCATTGCCCGATTTTACGTATCTGTTCAGTAGTTCTGAACAGATACCAAAAATGTATAAACATAGGAGAGTTTCTTATGGACAGATTAAAAGACAAGGTTGCTGTTGTTACCGGTTCCACCAGTGGAATTGGTGTGGGGATTGCAAGATTATTTGCGGCAGAAGGTGCCAAGGTGGTCATCTGTGGACGCCGGGAAGAAAAAGGCCAGGCGGTTGTGGAGAGCATCACCAAAGAAGGTGGTGAAGCTATGTATCATTTTATGGATATCACTGCCACAGAAAGTGTTGAAAAGTTATTTGCAGATACCGCCGAAAAGTATGGAAAGATTGATGTTTTGGTAAACAATGCTGCCAATGTGGGACTGAAGGATGGACGTGTGGACGAATTAAGTCTTGAAATGTGGGATGCAGTATTTCAGAGTGATGTGAGAGGAACATTTTATGCTACAAAGTGTGTACTTCCCTTTATGCAGAAAAATGAGACAGGTGGTTCCATTATCAATATTGGTTCCATGGCTTCCTGTGGAGGGGATTTAGGTTCCACTGCTTATGCCTGTGCAAAAGCGGGAGTGGATATGCTGACCCAGTCTACTGCCTTGCAGTATGGAAAGCAGAATATTCGCTGTAACTGTGTACGTCCGGGTCTGATTGTAACACCGGAAAATGAGGCTCATGTGCCCCAGGCGTTAAAGGATATATTCTTGAGCAATATTATGGTGAATCGTTACGGTTGCCCGGAGGATATCGGACATATGTGTGTATACCTTGCTTCCGATGAGAGTACTTATGTCAGTGGACAGATTGTGAATGTGGATGGTGGTTTGAATTCCCATGTTTCTACCGTAGCACAGTTTAGACAATTGAATTCACGTACATGGTAACGTATAAGAGAATATAAGAATCCTATTCGGAAATATCTGGGTAGGATTTTTTTGAAAAGCCTGGGAAGTTTTGGGATTTTACAGAAGAAAGGAATGATTGGGGAAATGGAATACAGTAAGCTACAGCTGGGGTGTCTTTGTGTTATCCTATATATAGCGTTCAATTATTACAAAGAGCGTAGGCAGTTGCCTGGAAAACAAAAAATTTCCATGTTTGATGGGATTTTGATAGTGAATACTATATACCTTATTTTGGACGGACTAACAGCATATTATGTGAATTATCAGGAGCAGATTAGTGCTACCTTGAACAGGGTATTGCATTTCCTATTTTTGCTGAGTCTGGACGCGAGTATTTTTCTTATGTTTTTGTATATGCTTTCCATTACAGGACGGCTTCCAAAGAGCAGGAAGAATCTGTTGATTGTCTGGAGTCCCTTTATTTTAAATGTAATTGTTTTGATTGTAAATATTGGTTCCCTGGAATATCGGGTGGGAAGAATCAGCAATTACTCCATGGGGATTCCTGTTTACACCTGTTTTATTATGATAGGTGTTTATATTGTGTTGTCAATTGCTGCTTTTTTTAGTCGGTGGAATTATATTGAAAGTCACAAGAGAATCAGTATTTTTAGCTATCTGGCGGTGTTGGTAATTGTGACAGTATATCAGATGACCCATCCGGATGCGCTTATCAGCAGCATCGGTGCTACTGTTGTTACCCTGGGTATCTATGTGAATCAGGAAAATCCTGTGATGAAAAAGCTTTCCTATCAGCACAGCGAAATGGTTATGGGATATGCTACCTTAGTGGAAAACAAGGATGACAGTACCGGAGGTCATATCAAGCGTACCACCATGTATGTGAAGCTTCTGGCGGAGGAACTGCGGGACAGGGATATTTATAGTGATATTCTAACAAAGGACTATATGAATGATTTGATGCTGGCAGCACCTATGCATGATATTGGAAAAATTTCTGTTCCAGACCATATTTTACAAAAACCGGGAAAACTGACCGATGAAGAATTTGATATTATGAAGCAGCATGCGGCAAATGGAGGTAAAATTATACAGGAGACGTTTGGAAAATCAGACCAGGGAATGTATAAAGAGGTGGCATATCAGGTGGCACGTAATCATCACGAAAAGTGGAATGGCAGGGGATACCCAGATGGGTTAAAAGGGAATGAAATTCCTTTGGGTGTGAGAATTATGTCCATTGCGGATGTGTTTGATGCAGTATCCCAGAAACGTTGTTACCGGGATGCTATGCCCTTAGAACAGTGTTTTGATATTATAGAAAAAGGGAGAGGGACAGATTTTGAGCCGGTATTGGTAGATATCTTTCTGGACATTCGAGAAAAGGTGGAGGAAGTGTACCGGAAATTTAATGATGAATAGAGTAACGAAGAAAATATATTTTGCATGATATAAAAATAGAAAAAGGGCACATACTAAAAGGGACCAGGCTTTTGCCAGGTCCTATTTTATTAGATTAGTTAGAAGGGATGGAAAGGCAATATGAAAAATTTAGAGATTGAAAAAGTGACAGGTCGGGAAATCATGGATTCCAGAGGAAATCCCACTGTGGAGGCAGAGGTCATCTTAAGGGATGGGACTGTTGGCAGGGGTGTGGCACCTTCCGGGGCTTCTACAGGAGAATTTGAAGCATTAGAACTACGAGATCAGGATGAAAGCCGTTTTTATGGCAAGGGTGTGTTAAAAGCAGTAGGAAATATAAATACAATCATTAATGATGCACTTAAAGGAGTGGGCGCAGGGGATATCTATGCAGTGGATAAAGCCATGTTTTTGGCAGATGGTACGAAAGATAAATCAAAACTGGGTGCAAATGCTATACTTGCAGTATCCATTGCCGCAGCAAATGCCGCAGCGAAATCTTTGGATATTCCTCTTTACCGGTTTTTAGGAGGTGTTAGCGGGAATAGACTTCCAGTTCCTATGATGAATATTTTAAATGGGGGTGCCCATGCAAAAAATACTGTGGACTTTCAGGAGTTTATGATTATGCCGGTGGGAGCCTGCTGCTTTAAAGAGGCATTGCGTATGGGGACAGAGGTATACCATTCCCTGAAAAAGATTTTAGACCAGGATGGAAAATCTATCGCTGTGGGAGACGAAGGAGGGTTTGCGCCGGATTTAAAAGATGCTTTTGAAGTGTTTGACTATCTTGTAAAGGCGGTGAAAGAGACGGGGTACGAATGTGGAAAGGATATTGTGTTTGCCATGGATGCAGCGGCATCGGAACTGTATGAGAGAAACTCAGGATTGTACTATTTTCCAGGAGAAACCAGGATTTTACAGAAAAAACAGGGCGCAGCACAAACAGAATGTGGCTGTGGTTGTCAGGCAGATACACCAGATACGGAGGCGGTGACAGTGATGCGGACAACCCAGGAAATGATTGCATTGTATCAGGAACTTTGTGATAAATATCCTATTTATTCTATTGAAGATGGATTGGATGAAGAAGACTGGGAAGGCTGGAAGCTTATGACCAAACAGCTTGGAGAAAAAGTACAGTTGGTAGGGGATGATTTGTTTGTGACTAATACAAAAAGGTTGCAAAAGGGGATTGAAAATCATTCTGCCAACTCCATTCTCATTAAGCTAAATCAGATTGGCTCTGTATCCGAAACCCTTGAGGCCATCAAGCTGGCCCACAGTGCTGGGTATACTGCAATCGCATCCCACCGTTCCGGGGAGACAGAGGACACCACCATTGCAGATTTGGCAGTAGCGTTAAATACCTGCCAGATTAAGACCGGGGCACCATGTCGCAGCGAGCGGGTGGCAAAGTATAATCAACTTCTTAGAATTGAAGAGGAGCTTGGGGAAAGTGCTGTGTATCCTGGTAGGAAGGCGTTTCGCTTCTGATAATTCTGGGTTATGGTTTGTGTGTAACAGTTTTACCATGCCTTTGTATTGGGACTGATTGGATGTGCCCCTTGTTACTGTACACACCCTGTGTGCACAGTAACCGATTTTGGCCATGCTTCGCATTCCAAATGGCCAAAATCCGTAGCCAGAAGTCTTTCGTACGGTATTTTCGGTGCCGAAAATACCTACCTGTGTACTGTAACAGCCCTTTTGAAATCAAAAAGTCTAGCCTTTTGGCTGGTTTACATTTCCTACCCTAATCGTGTATAATGGATGATGAGGTAATGCAAAGTATGGGTGTATATTTTAATCCAAGTAATGGAAGTTATACACAAGCAAGAAATAGTCAGATTTTTGTTGATAAAACAGGATTGATTGAATATCTGAATAAAAGATTATCCACAGAAGAAAAATGTATCGCATTAAGCCATGCCAGACGTTTTGGGAAATCCCATGCAGCGGGAATGATTGATGCATATTACAGTCTTGGCTGCGATTCTACTAAGCTTTTTGAGGATACTGAGATTGCTAAAAGTAGTGATTTTAAGAAGTACATGAATAAGTATAATGTGATTCATCTTGATATATCATCATTTTGGGACTTCTATAAGGATAATATTGTGGAGAAGATTGTGGAATATATATATAAAGATTTTGAAAAATCTTTTAAAGATGAGCTGGATTATCAGGACAATATCAGTTATGTGTTAATGGAAATTTATCAAAAGACAAATAATCCTTTCGTCATTATTATCGATGAATGGGATTGTGTTATCAGAAACAGTAATGATAAAGAATTAGTGCATAAATATCTGCAATTTCTTCATTCTCTGTTTAAATCAGAAGAATCAAAGTCATTCTTAGCATTGGCATATATTACCGGTATTTTGCCAATTAAGAAGATTCAGGATGAATCTGCACTGAATAATTTTGATGAGTATACCATGTTAAAATCAAAACCAATTACAGAGTACTATGGATTTACAGAAGAGGAAGTAAAAGGACTTTGTAAGGAGTATGATATGGATTTTGATGCCACAAAGGCATGGTACAACGGATATCTGATAGATGGTGTTCACATGTATAACCCGAACTCGGTAGCAATGGCAATGAAGAAAAAGGATTTTGATTCCTACTGGAAAAATACATCCTCCTTTGCCTCCATTAACACATTTATTACCATGAATTATGCCGGACTTAAGGACGATGTTATGACAATGCTTGCTGGAGAGAAAGTCAGGGTTAATACAAATTCATTTCAAAATGATTTTTCAACAGTAGCGTCAAAGGATGATGCATTAACAGCGCTTATTCATCTGGGGTATTTAGGATATGATGCGGATAGGAAGAGAGCTTATATTCCTAATTATGAAGTTGCAACTGCATTTGAGGCAGCCTTGCAGACGGGGGAATGGAAGGAGATTGCAAAGGCAATATCTATTTGTGATGAA
>JBGVDD010000165.1:0-4360 GCA_045119215.1 Lachnospiraceae bacterium
GGCAACCGCAATCTGCATCTTATGCGATGGAGGAGGTTCCAACTCTGCCTCACATCATATCTTTAAGCAAGAACTTTTAAAGTTAGCCACATCGCTTGAATTGGATATTATCATTGCACATTATCCACCATATTGTTCAAAGTATAACCCAATAGAACATAAGCTGTTTGCACATATAACAAGAGCCTGGAGTGGAGTACCATTGCTGTCTGCAGAATATGCTTGCAGGAAAGCAAATGAAACTACGACATCCAAGGGGGTGGTTGTTGTTGCCACCATCAATTCTAAGGAATACCAAACTCAAAGAACGCTTGACGAATCATATGTATCCGAAAGACAAAAGCGAATCAGATTTGATAAACAATTGCCTAAGTGGAACTATGTCGTTAGGTGCAAATCTGCTTAGCATTTTTGTACCAAGTTATTTTTTAACTGTTACATATCGAAAAAGCAATCTTTCTCTTCACATTTTTTCGATAAAAGTTTGGTGATTTCGAAAATATTTCATAAATTTGCGGTGTCATATCCATGCTGGAAGCCCTAAGGGTGGAGGCTAAGGGATTGATACATATACATAAAGGCGTACTGAACGCTTTGTGTTTGACGTGTTGGAACTTCGCAACTTCAAACTATTAGTCAAAAACAAAGCAACGAGGACGCCCCAGGGGTGTAGTATATATATCCTAATTGTCGCTATGTACTAAAGTGCATGGCGCAAGATGGTGTACTATATATTCACTTTTGCGTGGGGCTTTCAGCGTTGCTCGTTTCGACTAATAGGGCAATGCGAAGGCCTCAACACGTGGAACGGGCGGCAGACTGGCTCCACGTTTTTGTGTTTATGCTAATCTTCAATTATTAGAGTGCCATTAGGAGCCGTGGCTTTGGAGGCATAATGTATGGTTTCAAGTGTAGAAACAGCAAAGAAAATCTTGGAAGATGAGGTGAAAAATGCACCTTATACTAATGATGATCCATTTTCAAATGCAACAAGCTTTCGTAAGATAATTGAGTATATATATCTATGTGTGGTTGATGAGAATGTAAGCAGGGAGGAAGCAAAAGCTTGGCTTTATGACCTGTATAAAAATCAATCAAAGCATGATCATGCAATCTTTTGTTCTAGGGTAAATGCAATTATTAGTGCAATAGAGTATTTGAAGATGAATAATAAAATAGTATAATTATGAGGAAATATTTGTTCTTTTTGTTTGG
The DNA here is from genome assembly GCA_045119215.1 of Lachnospiraceae bacterium. Classification (GTDB taxonomy): domain Bacteria; phylum Bacillota; class Clostridia; order Lachnospirales; family Lachnospiraceae; genus RUG11237. The sequence goes on from JBGVDD010000165.1 coordinate 1,216, forward strand.
TTTGTTAGTTATGTTTACCCCATTAGAAAGTCATGCTCAAAGTTATGAACTTGGTTTTGCATGTTTTTATGATGGATATTGGGGGAGCTGGTATAATACTAATAATTATAATATCTGGGGTAACTATGGCGGTTTTATCGTGTATAATAGTTATGAACATCCTTCAAATTACAGATTTAAGTTTCAAATAAATTCTTATACTCAACCTTCAAAAGACGAGATAAAGGCACATTGGAGAAATAAACAACCTTTCGTTTACTACGGAACTGCCGAGTATTATGTTTCTGATATAGATACTACGATAAAGCAAATTTTGAAAAATTATGGTATGCCTGTTCTTACGTCTTCATCATCTAATGCTGTTAAAAGGACTGTTTCTGCAGAGATCCGCATATTGCCGTATAAAAAGCATCCTGTATGTTATAATATATTTTTTGATGATGTGGGTTTCGCGATTAGCTTAGGGACTGCTTCGTTCCCAAAATAATATAACGTTAAATTTATAAATAGAAAGGGTTAACTTATGAAAAAAGTGTTATTGGCGACTTTGCTCGCAGCGTTTTCGTTAGGCATGAGTGCTCAGGGTTTTGAGTATGTACCTTTGGATGCTAATACAGGACGTCCATTGGTTCCTAATGTGCCTTCTGTTCCATCGGTACCTTCAATTCAATCTTATGGCTTTGGTGCTCCAACTCCACCAATATCTCAAACGAGTGTGGTTGGTGGGTATGTGAAAACCCGAGATGGAAGATTTGTGAGAGTCAAGATACGTGTATGTGATAGAATAGGTCAGTATGAAGGTCCTTATGTAGTAGCTGTATATCATTCTGATGCTAGAAGATGGATGAACGATGGTACGGTTAGAGCGCAAAGAATTTCATCTGGAGATGGACAATTTATAGTAGATAATTTTGAATGGTTTGCTCTCACATCTCTTTATGGGAAAGTATATTTCAACTATTAATTTTAAATTCTTGGAGGAAGTTTCGAGGGTGCGTCACAGACTTATGACACACCCTCCTCTCATTTATGATACACCCTTTTGCTTACCAAAGAACAAACAAGTCGTCCATTGTTACTGCCGACTGGATATCCCAGGCATAAGGATTGTCGGATAATCCCATGGTCGTAATCATTGTAAGATGTACGGCTTTTTCGGTGCCAGTCTCTTGGATGAAACGTTCACGCTTGTTTTGTAAACTCGCATCTATCGTATTAGTTATCTGAAATGGAGCCTTGGAGTATTTGATTTCACAGAGATTGATGACATCATCGTTCCTGTCTATCAGCAAGTCGATCTGTGCTCCCGGCTTTTCCTTACTCCCGGCTACACTCCAAGAATAAACCGTGGTGATAACTCCTTGAATGCCTAACTTTGCCTTGATTTGCTCCACATGCTGCAGGCATACTCGTTCAAAAGCCAAACCGCACCACGTATTGTACTCGGGTTTACCAGTAATCTTAGTCCAATATTGTGCATCATTGATGTAGCTGTCCTTGATAAACTTATAATAAAATAAGGTGTAATTATCCATTAGCTGGAACAAGGCATTCTTGGCTTTCATTCCGATGCAATTATATTTTCGGATAAATCCGCAATATTCCAAGTTCTCTAAGTATTCCGTCAACTTGCCATTGTCGGTCAATTTGGTAGCCCGTAAGATTTCTGTTCGGGTCATTCCAACTTTCTTGGTGGCCAAAGCATCTACTATCGAGAGATAAGGCTTAGGCTGTTTGAACAAAGAGTCGTATAAGTCATCAAACTCGTGACGAAGATTGCCATCCTCTGAGAAAAACAACTGGTTGATGTTCTGTGCCAGACTCATTTCCGGTTTCAGTTGAGACCAATAAAACGGAACACCTCCCATGATCATATATCCTTCCAAAACTTGTCGGCGATTGAAGCGCAGTCCCATTTCTTCAGAATAGAGTTCGCATTCCCTTAAGCAAAACGGTTTCAGATGAATACGGACAGACACACGGTTGTGCAATCCACCATGATTTTTAATCACCTTATTGATAATCCATGAGGTAGCACTGCCGCAAACGATGAGGAGAATATCTCTGCGGGCGGAAGCCCATCCATTCCAGAAATGTTCCAAAGCCGAAAGGAAATTGGAGCGTGGAGAATCCATCCATGGCATCTCGTCGATGAATACTACTTTCTTGGGGATAGTAGATTGTGCCAGCAGTTGCCCCAATCTGTCAAAAGCATCATACCAATCTTTTAACTTCGACTGTTTCTGTTGGCTATATGATGCGAGTGAACGGTTGAACTCTGCCAATTGTATGCGATTGTTCTCATTTGCCAATCCTGTATGATAAAAGGCAAAGTCATTGTTGAAGGCCTCCCTTACCAGGAATGTCTTTCCCACTCGTCTGCGCCCATATATGGCAACAAACTTCGACTCATCAGCAGTCAACGCTTGATGAAGTGTCTTTTGTTCTTCTTTTCTACCTATTAACATGGTTCAAATAGTTATGTTTCTGGGGCAAATATACGAAAAAATAGTGAGATAACGTGCGGAATCTATCTTTTTAGATACATTCCGCATGTTTAAAGCGTTTATTTAACGTTTGTTGCTATAAAAAGTAAAGAAAAGAGTATGTGAAATAACCCAAATATGAAGCTATATCTAAGAAAATGTGCTTTAAACGTGCGGAATGTGTCTTTTTTAAGCATATTCCGCACGTTTAAAGCACATTTTTTGTTTATATTCTCTTTAACCACAAATCCATGAATCTGTCGTAGATGATGTAGCCTTCATTGATCCTATATACTAACCCGCTGGCAGAATTAATTTAGTGCATACTGCATCCTGCCGAAGGGTTTGTTATTAATGAAGTTTACATATTGCAGAATGGTTGTACTTTTGGTTTGGATATACATCGAGATTGAGTATTTTTAGTTTGGAAATGGAATGCGATATAAAAGTTTTGGTTTGGAAATGCTTTATTTTTGCTTGTTTTCGTTTGGACTTTTGAAAATAAGTTGTATCTTTGCAGCATGTTTTAAAAGATAAACGTATGTTTGAAAGAATCGCCATCCAATATCTTCGTCAATGGGCGAAAAAAGAAGATCGTAAACCGCTGGTCTTGCGATTATGCCGGATATCTGCAGGTGTTCTTGGATAGAATAAGCGAT
>JBGVDD010000166.1:0-3809 GCA_045119215.1 Lachnospiraceae bacterium
TCATCAAAGATGATGCTATTTCTGTTACCTGATTAGGTGTTGTGTCTATATTTACTTTTCAAAACCACCTCATAAGATGGTTTATTTGCTATGCCCTTTATTCCTTGGCTGTCCACTACTTATTTGTTTCAAACTTTCCATACCACCTACGACATTCTCCACCATTGTTATAAGGAAACCATTTTTTTGATGTATTGTTATCCCAGCTAGCAGATTCTAAGGAACATTCAAACCACTTTCTTACAAATCTATTTACATCTCCACTAATTAATCCTTGCTTAGGATTCGCAACATCACTTAAAGAACAAGACTTATCAAACACTTCTATCATCTTCTTTGTCGCTTTATATGCTAGCGGTGCTCCCTCAATCTTTTCGAAGTCATTCAAAATCGGATTATATACATTCTCTTTTTGTAAATACATTTCCTCTTTTTCTAGTTCTGTTTGAGCTTCAACTAACCTAATCACATTACTTTTATAATTACAATCATTCCCTTTATTCCTAAACACAAATGCTGCTGTCTGAACAACCTCACCTCCAATTTCTTCAAAAGCATGTGCTCCCAAATGAGCTAATGTTACTAATTGTTTTAATAGCATTTTTTTTCTTAATTTTTCAAAACTTGATAAGTACATCCATGCATGTTGAGTTATCATTGCTTGATATCCGTCAATTTTTGTAAACTTATTACATTTTTCAATAAATACAGCAAATAAATCAGTTTTACTATCTGGGTATTCTTTTTTTACAAAATTCGCCAACTCATCATTTACCTTGCTAATATTTAAGTACGGAGGGTTTGTCACTGTGACATTATATTTTTGCCATAAGGCAAAAGATAAATTAATTAATGGTTTTAGATTATCAAGACAACTAATACTAAAAATAGTATGATTGTCCATATTCTCAAGTTCATCTATTCTCTCGAATAATACATCATAATTCTTATCAGATATATCGCATAATGAACCTAGGCACTTTGCATTATCTAATTCCTTAATTATCTGTCGAATATCTTTCTCTATACAATTATTACCATTTGAAAAATAGTTAATTGTCATTTCATCAATTTCTTTACCGTCACTAACCACAAAAATATTAGGTTGTATTTTTCTATGAAAAAATCCTCTATCAAACTGTCTTGCCTTCATCATTACTGAAAAATATGCTAATTGGGAAGCTCTTTCATCAATATCTAATCCCCATAAATTCTTCTCAATTATCAATCCAACGGCATCCTTAACAGAATAACCATACGATTCGTAGATTTGCATCAGTGTATCAAATAAAGAAATCAAAATATGTCCACTACCGACACATGGGTCTAAACATTTTATCTCCTCTGGTGTAATGTTACCCGATACATTATTTCTTTTTTCAGTTTGTTTACATTCTTCCCAATAATATTTCCATTCAGATACCAAAGGCGAATCTTCATGATAATCCAACCAAAGTTTTCCTAAACTATTTTGTACAAGAAAGCATACAATCCAATCTGGAGTAAATAACTGAGTTGCTGCTGGAATTTCAAAATTTGCTATTTTTTCCGTTCCCTTTTTATTAAAAGCTTTATCTTTAGGTTCTGTATTATAATATTGATATAACCAACCAATAATCTGAACTTGCTCAGTCCAATCTTCTTTTGGAATAGTATGGACAAGTTGCTCAATAACACTGCCTTCTCTCAACAGATAATCCGGAAGCAACAATTCTGTATAATCCGCAATCTTCTGGAACATTCTTGGTAATATGCTATTTAAAGCATTACATTGAACAATAAGAAGATACTTATACAATTCTCCATCTTTATTCTCCTCAACTTTCACTGCACCTTCCTTCGTTACTATAAACGGAAAGTTCTCCTCTGAAATCAGATAGCCATGCGGTGCCTTGATTTCCTCTACCTCATACTCACCATACTTGAGTTTCAATGGTGTGGTAACCGTACCAGTTTCATCGGTTACAAACTCTGTCACTTTCTTGTCTCCAACCTTCTGGCTTACATATTCACCGGTCTTTGCATTTACGATCTTAAATGTTGCCCCTGCCAATCGAACAACTTCTCCTGTCTCCGCATCTTTCTTTACCAGACGGATATAGGATTTAAATGGTGCATCATTCAATACACGCCAAGCCTGTGGTTCACGTGAATCCTCTGTTATTTCCACAACAAAATCATCTGTCTTATATAGATCCTTTGGAACTTTTGTTTCTTTTACAAGATATGTTCCGTATGGCAGTTCTTTCGATACCGCAACTCCATCTTCATCTGTAATAAGCACATCATAGGTTTTAGCTTCATCCCATCCATACTTTTCTACCTCTGACTGAAGTTTTACGGTAAACTCGGCTCCCTGCACATAATCCATATCCTCTTCCGCCTCAGTATCCACAGATACCTTCAAAATCTCAAAAGACTGTTTGATAACCTTTTCATATACCTTCTGACTGATTGAAATATCCTTATGTTTCTCCCCTGACTTGGTAAAATCTACTGCGTAGGTCATTGCATCTAAAAGATATCCTTCACTTTCCTCAATTTCCCTAATATAGTAATTTCCATAATAAAGGTTACCAAAATGGAATTTTCCCTTTTTATCAGTCTGTACCGTTGCAAGTAATGCATCCTTTTTTGCTTCCTCGCCGGTACTGAAAAACTCCGTTCCCGCAGTGCTGGAAATATCATCTCCATCTTTGTAAGTTACAATTCCACTACCGTCTGGATAATGGATATCCTCCGCAGCATAGAGACCATAGGTTGCTCCTTCTAAAGTTGCATCTCCCTGTGTCTGATTTCCTGTTTCTTTATCTTCTTTTACTGCCTGCACATCACAGCGAAGTGGTGTATTTGGAATCGTTGTTTCAGAAAAACCTCCATTTTCCGGCTGAACCGGATATACCTTTCCATCATCCTTATAACCATCCGGCACAACAACCTCTTTCACATAATACGTTTCCTGTTCTTTTGCAAACTTTTCAGATGCAGCCATTTCCAAATCTTCATCATAATAGAATATTGGAACTTCTTTTCCTTCTTTGCCATCTGTCTTTACCCTGACGGTACACGCTGCATCTTTAAATACAGCAAATCCTGCACCTTTTACCCATTTTCCACTCATGGAATCCTGTTTGTAAACAATAACACCAACTTTGTCCGGTGTTTCTTTCACATCGAACGTCTTACCTTTCTGTGTAACTTTTCCATTGCTATCATAAAGGGTAAAATATTCAATCCCAATTTGATAAACTGTTTCGTCTAACAGATAACCTTCCGGTGGCAAAACCTCTTTCACATAATACTTACTTTGTGTCAAAATTTGTTTTCCACCCAAAGCAATACCATTGTTATTCGTTTCAACCATTTTACACAGAAGTTCTGTACAATCTTTATCTTCGTAAAGATAATACGTTGCTCCCTGTACCGGTTTTCCTGTAATCGCATCAAACTTCTTTAATTCAAAAGAACCTACTTTATACTTTGTAACCACCTTTGCACTATCCTTTACAGATGCGACATTATAGTCTTCCAAAAAAGTAATCTTTTGCTGTGACACAACGGAAGGTGTCCATTTACGTCCTCCTTTTTCATCAGAATATGCCGAACAACTGATTTTAATAGCTGCATCCGCTTTCTGGATTTTCTTTAGTGCCTCTTCATTGCAATACACCTGAATCCGTGAAACTCATTTATTCTTACTTCATGAGAACTCTTGCAAATTAAGGATAAAATGAGCTTTAATTAGTTGATTTCATTTTCACCCAATGGGTGAAGAAAAAAATGTGAATACCTTGTCTTTTTTTATTTAT
>JBGVDD010000167.1:0-6568 GCA_045119215.1 Lachnospiraceae bacterium
ATAAATATAATCCCCTTTCGGTTTTTTGTTTTTGGGCTAATTACATTATACCAAAAGGATTGTATTTGTGCCTTTTATTTTTGCTATAATATTGAATTTTCAAGGTTCTTTACACCAAAATGGTGTGGGAAGTTTTAGTAAATTTTATTTAAAATGATTTTATTAAAATTCATTTAAATAAAAACGATTTGAATAAAAATGATTTAATAAAGTAGTAAGCTGAAAATTTTGTGATTATGGAATTATTTTTCTGAGGTAAGTAATGTGTATTCCAGTTCATAGAGCATATCATTTACTTCCATGACAGAAAGGCTTCTCTGCAATGCAAATAGAACCACAGCATCTCTTTTATTTCTTGCATACAAAATAGGATATCCGGCAGCTTTTAAAAGGGACTGTGATTCTTCTACAGTAAGACAAAAGCCAAAGCACAGGCAGAGGACTTTGTTTCTTGTAGGGGTTTTCCGACCGGAAAATATCTGATATCCATAGGTGCGGGGCAACTGGGACTTCCGAATACATTCTGCTTTGGAAATTCCCTTGACTTTGCATAGTTCTTTGAGATATTCCGGTAAGGTCATAGTGACGATATTTTCAGATTCGTTATCAAAATAATCCTGGATATTTGGGGATTTGTTTAGTATTTCTAACAGTTCTTCGGTGCGTTTTTTCATATTGTAGGCCTTTCTCTTGTAATATGTTTAATAAATTATACTGTTTTTGTTTATCATAATACATTGAAAAAAACAAAAAATCAAGCTACTGACACGGAATTGACAAATATGCTGAAATAATATACAATAATAAGCATAAAAGTCAAAAATGGGGGGGTGATATATATGCAAATTTCAGAGACAATTTTAGACATGGCAGAAAAAAATAACGGTACAGTTACATCAGCTATGATTACAAAGGCAGGTATTTCAAGGGGAAATTTGAAGCATCTTGTTGATAAGGGGATGCTTGAGAATGTTGCTCGTGGAGTATATATACTTCCAGATGTTTGGGAGGATGAATTTTTTTCTATTCAAAGTAGATACAAACGTGGAATTTTTTCAGGTGAAACAGCACTCTTTTTATGGGATTTGACAGATAGAACACCAATAAATTTTTCAATGACGTTTCCAGCATCATACAATGTTTCTAAGGTAAAAAAAGAAAATATACAGTGTAGCATGGTAAAGGAACCATACTATAGTCTTGGAATAACAAGTGTTCAAACGCCAGAAAACCATAATGTTATGTGCTATAGCATGGAAAAGACACTTTGTGATATTTTAAAACCTAGGGCAAGGACAGATATACAAGTGATAAGTGAAGCCTACAAACGTTATGTAAAACGTAGCGATAAGAATATCATGCTATTATCAGAATTTGCGAGACAATTGGGAATGGAGCGCAGGATACGGGCTTATTTGGAGGTGTTGTTATGAAAAATGCTATGCAGTTGAAGGCTATTATAAAAAATATATCAAAAAAGAAGAAAATATCTGCACAATTAATTCTCCAAAATTATATGTTAGAGCGACTATTAGAGAGAGTATCATTATCGAAATATCACGACAATTAAGATTTTGCATATGCCGAGGGCATTGACTTTGAGGATGCTTGTGGTACCGTAGTAGAGATTATGAACCAGATAAAGGAGCAGGTGTGAGGGGAGAATACAAGGGATGAATATGCAACAACACGAAGATGAAATAAATCGAATAGAGAATACATATAAGAATATCAAGCCATTATCAAAGAACCCCACAGGGAACACATACCTTGCCAGAAATGTAAATACCAATGAACTGGTGGTGAAAAAGCAGGTAAGCTTAGAGGCAGGAGAAATCTATGGCAAACTGCAAAAACTTGATTCGGAACATTTGGTTCCCGTTTTGGAGGTGTGCTTTGAGACGGATAAGTGCATCATAGTGGAAAGATATATTCCGGGAGAGACTATGGAACAGTACCTGGAGAGAAAGGGAATCCTGGCAGATGATGAGGCAAAATTTTTCGTTATGCAGATTTTAGAAGGATTGGCTGTGATACATAAAAACGGATGGATTCATCGGGATATCACACCCTCTAATATTTTGATATCTCAGGAAGGTGTGGTGAAAATTATTGACTTTGGAATTGCCAGAACCAAGAAGGTGAATAAGTCAAAAGATACCACAATTTTAGGAACTGCCGGGTACGCTGCACCGGAACAGTTTGGATTTACCCAGACAGATGCCAAGACAGATATCTATGCTTTTGGTGTGTTGCTAAATCAGATGCTTACAGGAACTTTGCCCAATGAGCAGTTGCCAAAGAACAGACAGTATCGGAAGATTGTGAAGAAATGTACCAAAATGGAGCCCAAATCAAGATATTTTTCAGTGGTGGAAATCAAGATTGCCATGGGTAAGAAGACAGAGAGAAGATTATGGGAGACAGACTGTACCATCATTCCCGGGTTTCGCAGGGACATCTTGTGGCATAAGATTGTGGCAGTTTTTGTATATATTTACAATCTGATTGGGCTTATCACAGTAGGAGTTATGTATAGAGGACCAAACCTTAATTTAGGGGTATTTTTTTTCTGTAATTTAATATTCTGGATTGCACCGATTTTGATTATGACTAATTTCCTGCGCTGGGAAAACCGAGTGAAATTTTACAGAAGGATTCCCTTCGGTCTGCGGTTTCTCATTCGTGTTATATTGTCATTTGAGGTTTTGATGTTGGCTGTTTGGGGAATGATGTAGCATTACGGTGTCTGACACCAAGTGTAACAGGGGGCCAGATACTAATTGACGTTTCATAGGATTTTAGAATAAAATGGTAAAAGGTGAGAAAACTAGGGAAGGAGATGAACAAATTGAAAGAATTTAACACTACAGGGGTCTGTGTCCCAGGCAAACATTACATGGTAGACATTAGTGATAAATTGGAACAGATGATTGTATTAATAGAAAAAGGAAAGTATTTTACAATGAACCGTTCCAGACAATACGGAAAAACAACAACCTTGGCAAGTTTATATAGAAGGTTAAAAGAAAAATATATCGTGCTGCGATTAAGCTTTGAAGGATTAGGGGAAGAAGCATTTGCTGACAGCAGATCATTTGTAGAGATGTTCATAGATGCAGTAGCGGATTTTTGGAACTTAGTGTATGAAGATGAAATACCTATGAAAGCATGGACAGATCGCTCCGTATTTTTAGAGTTCCCACAAAAGGATTCTTTTGATTTATTGGGGAAAAAAATAACAAAACTGTGCCAGCAGACCGATCGGGAAATTCTTTTATTTGTAGATGAGGTAGATAAAAGTTCAGATAATCAGATATTTTTAAATTTTTTGGGGATGTTGAGGAATAAGTATCTTCGAAGAGAAGAAGGGCTGGATGATACTTTTAAAAGTGTGATTTTAGCAGGAGTGTATGATGTCAAGAATCTAAAGCTTATGCTTCGGCCAGAGGAGGAAAAAAAGTATAATTCTCCTTGGAATGTGGCGGTGGATTTCAACATAGATATGAGCTTTTCGCCGGAAGAAATTGCTACCATGTTGCAGGAATATGAAAGTGACTATCATACCGGAATGGAAATCATGGAAGTAAGCAGGGAAATTTACAAATATACATCAGGGTATCCATATCTTGTCAGTTATATTTGCCAGTGGATAGATACTAAGGGGGAAAGAGAATTCCAGACGGATAAGATAAGGAAAGCAGTGAATTACCTTATTAGAGAGGGTGGGACATTGGTAGATGATTTGATTAAAAATTATGAAAATGTCCAGGGGTTACAAAATATTGTAGACCAAATGCTTTTTTGTGGACAAGAGTTTGCTTGTGTTAAGACAAATCCTGCAATTAGTTTGGGATTTACTTTTGGTATTTTTAAAGAAAAAGATACTATGTTAGCTATTTCCAATCTTATTTTTGAAGATATTTTGATAAATCATGTTTCTAGCAAGAAACAGCAAGAAGGTTTGATAAAAGTACCGTCAAGAAATCAGTTTGTAAAAGATGGTATCTTAGATATGGAACTGGTACTAAAAAGGTTCCAGGAATTTATGAAATCAGAGTATCGAAAAGAGGATGAAAAATTCGTAGAACAGCAGGGGAGATTATTGTTTTTGTGCTTCTTAAAACCTATTATCAATGGAACCGGGTTTTACTACGTGGAACCAGAGACCAGGAATCATGAGCGGATGGATATTGTGGTAACTTATGGAAGTGAGGAATTTATCATTGAGCTTAAAATCTGGCATGGTAATAAATACCGTTCCGATGGAATTAAGCAGCTAGAACAATACATGGACAGTAGAAGTGCACAAAAAGGATACTTAATAAGCTTCTCGTTTCTAAAAGAAAAACAGTATACTATGGGAATGATTAGTGAGAAAGAAACAAATAGGAGTATTTTTGAAGTGATTGTATAGGTGATGGGTGTTCCGAACAAAGAGTAAAGGCAAACATCTCAAAATAGTGTATGCTGTCAGCATACCAAAAAGATAAGGACTTTGTGTAAGATAAAAAACACGAAGTCCTTATTTTTTGACTTGAAAACCAGGGCGGGGATATTAGAGTGGTGGAGTCAAAAATGAGGGAAATGTTTACAAAAACTATAAAAAAACAGGAGGAACAAAAAATGGGTGATGAAGGAAAAGGAACAAAGAAAAAAGGAAAACTAAAAAAATGGATTTTGGGTATCGGAGGCTTTTTGGTGTTTTTGATGATTGCATCATCCTGTGGGGATGATTCGGAAAGTGTATCGGTAGATGTGGAGTCGGAAGGTGCTTCAGAGGTTGGGAAACCACAGGAACCGGACACTAACGAAGAGGGGGATACAGAGAAACCAAAAGAAAGAAGTACTACAGATGAAAATGGAATATATGTTACAAAAGAGGAGGAACAGGGGGAAGAGATAGGAAAAGAATATGATGATAAAGAAAATAATTCAAGTAGAGAAGAAAACACGGAGCATAAAGAGAAATATGGTGTGGGGGATACCATTTGGTATACTAATGGTTTAGAAGTCACAATTGAAGATTTAGGAAAAAGGATAGGATATTTTAATGATGTTTATGCGTATGTGAAAGTAAATGTGATAAATAATGGAACAGAAGAGGCAGTCTTGCCATTTATTAATCTATATGGGGATGATTATCAGATTGAAACTTATGGAGGAATACCTGACGCAGAAGATGCTATTTCATCAGGTTGTAGTACACCGGTTGCTCCAGGAAGGAAATTTCGGGGAACTTTTTTCGTAAGATGTGATAAATATGATGATTATACGATTCTTGAAGCTGAGTTAGGAGATGCAATCATTGAAATTAAGGGCAATAATATAAGCAGTACAAATAAAGGAGACATTAATATATCAGGAGAAGAAGGAGAGATTGAAATTCTAGAAAAATATGGATTTGATACGGGCATTTTGAAAACAGAAGAGCAAATACAAGTGGCATATGCAAAATTCTTAGCTGTTTCATCGGCAGGTAACGATAATTATGAGCCTTGTGATACGATGCAAGATATTATAAAATCAGCAGAGAGCTTTGGTTATTCTATAAATGCAGATACACATAATGACTATGAAATATTAAACTGGTATATTAATCTTGGAATATATAAAGGATTGACCACAGATGCAAATAAAATATTGATGGAAAGGTATAATGTAGGAGATAATGGGTGGAACATGATGGATAGAGTTGACAACGAGTTAGATTATAGAGAATAATTAACATGGAAAACGGGGTCGCATCTAGCTTCGCTAAGATAGATGCGACCCCGTTTTCCTATTGTAATCTCCAACAAAATATGTTATCTTAAATTCAAAGCAGTTCAATTGCAGGTGGACCATCCAAAGGATGAGGCAGAGCCACCAGTTCTTAATTTAAATAATCATAGTAATCGTAGTTAAGTTGTTTCCTGCTTTTAAAATCCCAATGAAAATCAGGCAGGAGGTGACGTGCTCAAAATCCTCCTGTAGAAGGAGGTATGTACATGAGCAAACGAAAAAAGAGAAAAAAGGAAGCACCCAAAATCAATCGGGAACATAAGGACCGTCTGTTTCGATTAATCTTTGGAACAGAGGAAAACAAGAAGAATCTGTTGTGTCTATATAATGCTCTAAACGATTCACATTATGAGGATATGGAGGGATTTGAGTTTACCACGCTAGAGGATGTCATCTATATGGGAATGAAGAATGACATCTCTATACTCATCCAAAGTAAAATGGTATTGTATGAGCATCAATCCACGTATAACCCTAATATGCCTTTAAGAGGTTTTTTGTATATTGCAAGATTATACGAAAAATACATTGAAGAAAATGGGTTAAATATCTATGGAAGAAGCCTTATCAAGTTGCCTACCCCGCAGTATATTGTTTTCTATAATGGGATGGAAGACCATCCCGAAGAGGAGATACTAAGGTTATCAGATGCCTTTATGTCAGAAAAGAAAATAGAAGGGTATGAGTGGTTAGTACGCATTTTGAATGTGAATTATGGGAAAAATAAAGACCTAATGGAAAAGTGCAAACCACTACAGGATTATGCCATTCTTGTGGGAAAGAT
>JBGVDD010000168.1:0-145562 GCA_045119215.1 Lachnospiraceae bacterium
GATATGCTCCCGTGGTCAGATAAACTGCCTGAAAGCTGCCGTCTTATACATAAGCATAAAAAGAGCTTCAAAAAATAGGTTACTGATATCATAGCAGAATGAGTGTTGTTTGTCAGTAACGCTATGTTTTGAAGCACTTACTCTATAATAAATTGAATTGTTACCAGGGACGATTCTTTTGTCATAAGGAGTGTCCCTGTGAACAATATGTACTGAATGCATTCAAGGAAACATGCCAGGGTAAACATGATTTTGTGAATAGTCCACAATAATTTAAAAGGAATCCCTCTTTAGCAGGGGTTCATTTTTGTTTTATGGAGAGGTTAGATAAATGTACTGGTTATGAACATTTAGGGTTGTGTACAAATATCCGATTTAGTATAATAATAGTAGAAATAAAAACAGATTATTGGAAGGGGGTCACAAAATGTCATTACGTGAGGATATAAGACAGGAGTTATGTGTTTTAGCAAAAAAGCATGAATTAGAAAAATTAATACTATTTGGTTCAAGAGCAAAAGGAACCTGCTGGGAGAGAAGTGATATAGATTTGGCGGCCTCTTTTAATACAGCAGAGCAATACTTCAACTTTCAAGAGGATGTTGAAGAAATAGAAACATTACTTATGTTTGACATTGTGGATATGAATAGTAGCTTGATTAATTTGGAATTAATTGAGGATATAAAGAAGGATGGCATTATTTTATATGAGGAGGGCATGGCATGAAAAGATTTGAGCAATTAAAAAGTTTATACAATAACATGTTAGCTAGTTACAGTGAACATCAAAATAGCACAATGTACATTGCAGCAATAACATCTGAGTTTGATAGATTGTTTGAACTTAGCTGGAAAGTATTGAAGGATTATTTAGACAATGAATTAGGTGTATATGAAGCCAAAACTGGATCACCAAAAGCAATTATTAAGCTAGCTTACAAATACAATTTAATTAATGATGAAGAGTTCTGGATTAATTTATTGAAAGATCGCAATGATGATACTCATCATTACAGTGAAACACAAGCTAGGGCGTATGCTGCAAGAATTGAACATATTTATCTACCAGCGTATGACCATTTTGTAAAGGACTTATGCAAACTGATACCAGAAGAACCTGGTATTATTTTAAAAATTCCAGATTCTTTACTTGAAGCTGCGGAATTATCGGGACTTGGTTATGATGAGTTTATGAGGAAGATAAAACGTGAGAATTTGCTGACTGATGACTTAGAGGTTATAAAAAATTGGCATAGTCTAGAAACTAAGTATAATTTTAATAATCGAATGTCAGTATTTGATGAAAATAAAGACATAGTGCATTAATAGACAAGATAACAACACAGTTTACGGAACTTTCTTAAAACCAGGTGAGGCTCTAGACCAAGAATACTACTGGATTGATGCCGAATTAAAAATCAACGGTGAGGAAGAGTGGACACCTGCCCAGGAAGATTATGTATTCAATGAAAACCTTAATCGCTTCTGCTCTTACAAAGCCTTCATGGAAGCATACAATGGTTTACATGATGAAGTAAATACTTACGGAAAAGTAGAACCAACACCTATTCCAACTTCATCTCCAGTTTCCCCAGAAACACCACAATAAAGAAAAGGAATCCCTCTTTAAAAGAGGGGTTCCTTTTTTCTTAGAGGTTGTGATATAGGAAAAGCTTTAGTATAATAGTTGCAGGTAAGAAAATAAGAAGAAAGACGGTGATTACCATTTATACTATAATGATCGTAGAAGACGATAAAACAATACGCCTGGAACTTCAGGTACTGCTTAAAAATGCAGGATATGAGGTGTATGCAGTAGAAAATTTTGAAAATGTCATGGAGCAGATAAAAAAAGTGCAGCCACATTTGATGGTGATGGATGTTATGCTGCCAATCCGGTCAGGTCTGGAAATTTGCATGGAACTTCGGAGTTTTTCACAGATTCCGGTATTGTTTGTGACAAATTGTAATACAACGGAAGATGAGATACGGTGTATTACCATGGGAGGGGATGACTTTGTTGCGAAACCATACAATGTTTCTATTCTGTTAGGGCGGATTGCAAATGTATTACGTCGGACTTATGGAAATGAAAAAGAATCTAATCTGATTACACAAAAAGGAGTAACATTAAATATCGAAACCGGAGAACTGTCCTACATGGAGCAGAATATTGAATTAACCTGGAGTGAATTAAAAATACTAACCTGTCTGTTTAAAAAGAAAGGAAACTTTGTTTCAAGGGTAAGTCTCATTGAATATTTATGGGAAAATAAACTGTATATTGATGATAATACATTAAGCGTGAATGTGACCAGAATACGAAAAAAACTGAGTGAATACGGATTAGAAGATTTTATTGAAACAAAAAGAGGGGTGGGATATCGGATTTGAAACTGAAAAACTATATTACAGACAGAATATCACTGTTTTTCGTCATGGTATTTTCTTTTGTATTTCTTCTTATATTTTTACTGCTGGCAGGTATCAATAAAGACATTGTTTATTTCGTTGCCATGGTATATCCAAGTGTGTTTTGGGTGTATTTTGCATGTCATTTTTGGTATACAAAAAAGAAATATGAGAAATTGGAACGAACAATGGACTTGCTGGATAAAAAATATCTGATATCAGAGGTGGTAAAGAATAAAGGAAATTATCAGCAGCAGTTTTATATGGAGCTGGTGAGAAGGGCATGTAAATCTATGCTGGATGAGCTAAATGAACAGGAAAAGCAGAATATAGAATACAAAGAGTACATAGATAGTTGGATTCATGAAGTGAAAACACCCATTACAGCCATTCAGCTAATGTGTGACAATGAAAGAAATACAGTGACGGACCGTATCAAGCTGGAAACGAAAAAGGTGGAAATGGATATTGAACGTATGCTCTATTATTCCAAATCCGGAGAAACCTGGAAGGATTACATAATTGCCCGTCATTTGCTTCGAAACATTGTAGAAGATTCCATAATGAAGGTGTATCAGATTTTTATTTATAATGGGGTAAAGATTGATATGCGGGTAGAAGAGGAAGAAGTTTTCACAGATGAAAAATGGAGCTCGTTTATTATCACCCAGATTTTATTAAATTGTGTGCAGTATCAGAGTGAAGATACATTGTCCATTCGCATCTATGCCCAAAAGGAAAAGGAAGGTACCAGTCTTGTGATAGAAGACAATGGACTGGGAATTAAGCCGGAGGAAATCAATCATATTTTTGAAAAAGGTTATGTAGGCTCCAATGGAAGAAAAAACGAAAGATCCAGTGGAATGGGAATGTATATTTGCAAGAGGCTTTGTGATAAATTGGATATCGGACTGCAGGCAGTTTCTGAATACGGGAAATATACCAAGATGATTCTGACCTTTGGGGAGGGAACGTTTTATGTATAGGTGTAGATGTAAGACTTATTTGTTCGTAAGGTCTTACATCTTTTTTCATTTTTTACCTGAAGATTACAAAATTGTAAGATTACTGTAAGGCTCCGATATAGGAAGGAAAGCCAAAATCGTTTATGATAAACATAAGAAACAAAATAAAAGATGCAAATGACAGGAGGAACAAACATGTCGCTATTAAGAATAAAAGATGTTTGTAAATATTATGGAAATGAGTCTAATGTAACAAAAGCATTGGATAAAGTGAGTTTTGAAATTCAGGAAGGAGAATTTGTGGGAATTATGGGGGCTTCCGGTTCAGGGAAGACTACCATGTTGAATTGCATTTCCACCATTGATACAGTGACATCCGGCCATATTTTTTATGACCAGACGGATATTACGGAAATGAAAAATACACAGTTGGCAGAATTTCGGAGAAAAAATTTAGGCTTTGTATTTCAGGATTTCAATCTGCTTGATACATTAACGGTGGAGGAAAATATTTCCCTTGCATTAACTATCAATAAAGCAGAGGAGAAAGAGATTCCAAAACGGGTGGAAGAAATGGCAGAGACGCTGGGCATTAAACATATTTTAAAACGCTTTCCTTATGAAATATCGGGAGGGCAAAAGCAAAGATGTGCCTGTGCAAGAGCCTTGATTAATCATCCGAAACTCATTCTTGCAGATGAGCCAACGGGAGCTTTAGATTCAAAATCTGCACAGCTTTTGTTAGAAACCATGGAAAAGATGAACCAACAGTTAGGTGCAACTATTTTGATGGTAACTCATGATGCTTTTTCTGCAAGTTATGCACAGCGGATCTTGTTCTTGAAGGATGGGAATCTGTTCAAAGAATTAAGTGGACAGGGAAAAAGCAGAAGGGAATTTTATAATGAAATTCTAAGTGTGCTTGTTCTGTTAGGAGGTGAAACAAACAGTGCTTACTAAATTGGCGGTTCGGAATATCAAACGTTCCATAAATGATTATATATTATATGTAGTAACCATTACTTTGATTCTTGCTTTGATGTTTGCATTTAATTCCATGATGTTTTCTGATCTGATTCTTGGTATGAATGCACATATGGCAGATTACAAGACATTGCTGGTGCTGTTTTCTGTGATTGTACTTGTTGTGGCTGCATGGCTGGTAAACTACATGACAAAATTTATGTTGGAAAAGCGGAGTAGGGAATTTGGAACCTATCTGATTCTGGGAATGGAAAACAAAGATATTTCAAAATTGTTTTTTTATGAAAACATCATCTTTGGTGTCATTGCTTTGGTTTTGGCATGCTTTATAGGAAGTTTTATTTTTCAGGGATTGGTAATCATTGTTACCGCATTCTTTGGAGAAGAATACCATTTACAGGCAGACTTTAATGTGTATGCAATGGGATTGACCATACTGTATTATTTTGTGATACAGATACTTGTGCTGTTTCGTAACAACAGATATTTAAAAAAGTTAAAGATACACGATTTGATGAATGCAGACAAGATGAATGAGCAGGTACAGGTAAAACATGTGGCAAGAAATACAATCCTGTTTGTATTGTCACTTGTTTCCGGTGTGATTGCATGCAGTAAGGCTCCTGTGATTGTAGTGATTATTTGTATTGTGTTCTTTATTTATGGTTTTTATATGGGAATATCCGGTATTTTGGTACTGTTAATCAGTAAAACCAAGGGGTTTAAGTATAGGAAGATGCATGTATTTGTATTCAGACAGCTTTCTTCGAAAATTAATACCATGGGATTTACTATGGGAACCATTGCCATGTTATTTACATTAGCCTTATTAAGCAGTAATTATGCCATTGGATTAAGTAATTTTAAAGGAGAAATAGAAAAGTATGCTCCTTTTGATATCTGCCTTACGGATTTGGATGCAGATGAAACATTTGAAGAAGTAAGAGAAATGTTACAAAAAGATGGCTGGGTAAAAAGTGACCATGTATATCAGATTTATCGTGGGAAAGACACAACTATTCGGGATGTGTTGAAGAAGAATCAGGTTTCCGGTGGATATTTTCAGTATGATACCTACATGAAAGTAAGTGATTACAATATTTTAAGAAGGTATCTTGGTTTAGAGGAAGTTACCTTAAAGGAAAAGGAATATCTGATTCACTGCGTTGCTTCTGTTTCAACGTATTATGAAACCTGGCTGAAGGAAACACCAGTCATGGAAATTCAGGGTGAGATATATGAATGTCAGGGTATTTATGATGAGGATTTTGCACAAAACGGGCAAAACGGTGCAGGTTATGTGGTAGTTGTGCCGGATGCAGTGGCAGAGCAGATGGATATCTATTATTCACAGTATGTGTGCGATACAGCGAAAGAAACGGACAATGACCTTTATGAGAAAATAAAAAATTATGTGCCTCAGGATGCAGAACACTGGGCAACTTCCGCAGAACGGGAAGAGGAACTGGATCATGGTATGGGACTGGATAGTATGTATGCTATCTTTGATAATATTATGGTGAAAAATGGAGGTCTGGTTGCCGAAGTAGAAGCGGCAATTATTACGGTGGTATCCTCTATCTTTTATATGGCACTGGTATTTATTTGTGTGGCACTGACAATCCTTGCAGTACAACAGTTAAGTGATTCCACCAAGTATCGTTATCGTTATCGGGTGCTGCATCATATGGGAGTGGATAACCGACAAAGAGATGCTCTAATCTGGAAGCAGCTGCTTATTTATTTTGGCTGCCCATTGCTGTTACCTGTGCTGATTAGTATGGTGATTTCTTTTAAACTTAATCAGGTTCTGCTGACAGGAACACAAATCCAGACTGGAAATTATATGTTTTTTGGAGTGGCACTGGCGTTATTTTTGCTTGTGTACAGCATTTATTTTAGCGTGACGTATCTATGCTTTAAGAGAAATGTAGAGGTGGATAGAGAAAAATAAAAAGAAAATCCATTTACAACATAATAATGACAATTCACCACAAAATGCCCTGTTCTTTGATGATAGATGATAAGATATATTAAACAGAGGTGGCAAGGATTTGAACTATAATGCTTATGGAAACATAGACGGAGAACATGTGATTAGAGGTTAATTATGACAAAGAAAATATTTACAATAGGGATTATAATTTGTATTTTATACTTTATATCGGTAGGATTATTTCTTATTACAAAAACAGAAATAGCATTGACTATCTGGGAGTTTATGACCGTTTTAAGTGCACCCGTTTTGCTTTTGGTATTATTGGAGATTAGTACCCTTGTAGCAATCACATCAATTTATAAAAAAGCTATGCTTGCGTTTATGTCTTGTGGTATTCTTTGTCTTATTGGATTTTTTGGTACTATATTTATTAATGAAAACATATGGTATGTTGCACCTATGGGATATGGAATAGGAACAATGATTGTTTGCATACAGATGTTAAAATTCAGGACTATTAGATGAGTATGGAAAAGAAACTTTTGAATTTAAGGATTATTTAATATTTTCTTTTGTATGATAGATTAGCAGATTAATTTTTGGCGAAGTGTATATGCGAAAAAAAGAGGTGATTCAATTTGAAAAAATCGAAATCAATATCTGTTGTGATTCCTGCTCATAATGAGGAAAAATATATCAAAAGGTGTATTCGTTCAGTGTGGCGGTGCACCCATCCGGTTTGAAAGGTATTCCGTTCCATTGGCGTTAAATGATCTTCTTTGCCGTGTTTCTTTCCGTATGACCGGGCTTTACTGTGGCATATTCTGGGCTGAAAAGGAAACGTTTAAAGCTATCGAAGGATTTGCGGAGAAGAAAGCAATGGAGGATGTGGCAACTGCCAAAAAGCTAAAAGAATATGGCAAAAAAATCGGTAAAAAATATGGGCACCTGACACAAAATTACCTGATTAATTCTACAAGGAAATATGATGATATGGGAGACTGGCTTTACTTTAAGCTGATGATTTGTCATGCAGGTGCATTTATCAAAGCTGCATTTGGAAATACAAAAGAAATGGATGTGCTACTTGACCAGCTTTTTTATGATTACAATGATAGTCATTAATTTCCAATACAAATTCTAATGAAAGAAGAAGGAGACCAGCTACGAAAATGGTAAAAAAGGAAGAATATTTTGAACTGTCCGATGAAGCCAAAACCCAGGAGGTAGCACAGAGGTATAGTAACAACAGTGCCCAGTGGCGTGAGGAACATACCATGCCTTACGTTGAGTCTCTAGGAAATTGCCAGTATGTGGGAATACCGGGCGATCACTTAATCTATCAGCAGAAACCAGATAAAGTGTCAGAGGCAGTGGAGAAGTTTTTGGAAACACTGGAATAAAAATGACAGCGTTTTTACATTTAAGGACTATTTCATAAATTTTCCTGTAAGATGGATTCATAAAAAGAAAGGAATGAAAAACAATGAGAATTGAAACTACCAGACTGATTATCACTGAATTTACTATGGATATGGCAGAGGCTGTTCATTTGAACTCGCTGGACGAGGACAACCGCCGTTTTGTCCCTGATGAAGTGTTTGAAACGGTAGAAGATGCAACGAGAACCGTGGAATTTCTGATGGGAGTATACAAGAACGGGAATGGTCCACTGGTCTATCCTGTCACACTAAAAGACAGTACATACATCGGCTATGTGCAGGCTGTTCCATTTGATGATGGCACATGGGAGGTGGGTTATCACATCGGTGTCAATTACACTAAGCAGGGTTATGCTACCGAAGCGGTTACCGCTTTCCTGCCAGTGATTATGAAACAAATTGGTATTACAGAAATGACGGGCATTTGCCTTGCGGATAATAAAGCATCCGCCAAAGTAATGGAACGCTGTGGGTTTACAAAGCTGTATGAAGGCAAGGGTGACTATCAGGGTGAGGAACGGGAAATCTGTAAATTTGTATATTACCTGTCCCCGAAAGATATTGTGGTGAATTTTTTTGAGGACGGATATACCAATCATAACTATGACTTTATTATGAAATGTGTGGCAGAGAATTATATTGACCATAGTCCGGCGGCAGCCAGAAGCAATGCAGATGCCGTTGGTATTTTGAAAATTGTTGCCGGACAGTTCTCCAATCTGACGGTAAAGGTGCTGGATGTTTTTGCAGAGGGAGGCATGGTTGCCACTCGCATTCTCTATGATGGTATCCACACCGGAACCTGCATGGGTATCCCGGCAACCGGAAAGCATATCACATTTGAGGCTCTGGAAAACTTCAAGGTGGAAAATGGAAAAATCACAGAGTCTTGGGGCTACTGGCCGGACAAAGAAATTGAGCAAAAACTGAAATCGGAATAAGGAATGGGTTTGCGGTAGTTGTCTTGTTTGATATGCACCAATCCTGGGCGATTTAGAAATTTTTCTGAACAATGGAGGACATAAATGAATAAAAGATATAGAGTCCCAGCTCCTCTTGGAGTAGCGGTAGGGATATGGCTAGTGATGTTTGGGTTATTTAACTTGTTTTCGCAGTGCAAATGTATATACGAAAATGAAAGGTTTAGGAGAAATGCTGATAAAGTCATTGCAGAGTGTACGATGGTGGGAGATGGCACGAACAACCCCAAATCTTATCTTAAAAGTACTGTTGCGTTCCTATATAATGGAAAAAAATATGAAAATGTTGTTATTGATAATTATGCTCAGCTTATTCTTCGAGAACATAAAGTGGAGCTTTATGTAAACCCAGACAATCCTAGACAGAGTATGATAGAATATAAAAGCACTGAAGGAATAGGAGAGACATATATAGTATTTATTATAATGGGGTTGGGGACTGGTCCGGTTATGGTAATTGTGGGAATAAGTCGTATGAGGCATAGTTGGCTTTTTTAAGGGAAAAACAGGAGCTGCAATTGCAGCTCCCTTGATCATTAATAGCGTCGGCGATCATCTCTATCTCGTCTGTCTCTGTCGCGTCTGTCCCTGTCATCTCTGCGGTCATGACAGGGTGGACAAGGAGGGCAGGGAGGAAAGTCCCATCTTCGGCGAGGGTCAAAAATATCAGGCATAGAAAAACTCCTTTTTTATTTAATATATGCAATCGTGTCAGTTTTGTAACAGTTTAGCCTATGGCTGAACTGTTACTCAGTTTTGGAAGTCTGAAATTCAGTGTTTGACATTTTGTACTTTTTTTAATACAATGTTTCGTGGAGCTTTTTTGAAAATGCACAGTGAGCAAAAAGTAGAAAGGTGAAAGTCATGAAGAAAACAATGTACTTAAAGCTACAGGCGTTAGCTTTATCCGTGGCCATGGCAGGAAGCAGTCTGCCAATGGCAACTATGACCACGGAGGCTGCCACAAAGGCAGTGGAAACAGAATATCAGGTGGAAGAGGCACCAGTGTCCGGAAAAGATTACGGATTGATGGGTGATATTCAGGGGTCGTCTATCCTGCACTGTTGGAACTGGTCTTACAAGACCATTGAAGAAAATATGGAGATTATTGCAGAGTGCGGTTACACTGCGGTTCAGACTTCTCCAGCCCAGCAGCCAAAGGATTATACATATCAGGGAAATGTGTGCAGTGAAGTGGGGTATCCTGGAATTAGTGGAAAGGGAAACTGGTGGAAGATGTACCAGCCGGTAACATTCAATGTATGTGACAATGGACAGACCTGGATGGGAACCAAGGCAGAGTTAGAGTCCATGTGTGCCACAGCAGAAAAATATGGTATAAAGGTTATCGTGGATATCGTAGCCAACCATCTGGGAAATATTAGCGGATGGCAGAATTCCATGACAGATATTTCCCCACAGGTAGGAGAATACTGGTGTAAAGAAATGATGACAGATCCCACTTATTGGCACATCAATGATTTGCAGATTTGGATGAGTGATGGAAGAAGGGATGTTACCCAGGGAACCATGGGTATGCCGGATTTGAATACAGGGGACAGCAGAGTTCAGAAGTTTGTCTATGAGTATCTGGATGAATTGATTGACTGTGGAGTGGACGGATTCCGTTTTGACGCAGCAAAGCATATTGAAACAGATGAGGATGAACCGGCATTTGCCAGCTCTTTCTGGAATACTGTATTGGGTGAGGCCAGATCTTATTATCAAAAGGAGACAGGTGGAAATCTTTATGTATATGGTGAAATTCTGAATCGTATTGATGGATTGCCATATACCGCATATACCAAGAATATGTCCATTACGGATAATTCAGCGGGGGATCATTTCTTAGAGAGTGTAAAGAATGGACAAATTAGAGCCTTGGGAAATGATTTTCCTATTGAAGACAACAAAAGTGTTGTATGGGCAGAATCCCATGATACATACATAAGTGGCGGTGGAAGATACTGTAATGATGATACTATTATAAAAGCATGGGGTATGATTGGAAGTAAGGCGGATGTGGCAAGTCTGTTTCTTGCAAGACCGTACTATTCTAAAGATACTCTTGTGAATGATACCAACGGAAAAGAGAGACCATCCATGGGTGATGATTTAGAGCCTGCACTTATGGGAGAATGTGAAACCTATACCTGGGCTTCTAAGGAAGTTGCAGCAATCAATCATTTCAACAACTATTATAGTTCCCAGGCATCAGATCAGGGAAATGATGGTGATATTGGATATTGCAGACGTGGTGATGGACTTATCTTGGTAAATATGGCAGGAGCAGGAAGCGTCAGCACAAATGCTCATGGACTGCCGGCAGGGACATATACAGATGAAGTGTCAGGAAATACCTTTACCAGCGATGGTTCCACTGTTAGCGGTGAAATTGGAAGTGAACATGGTGTGGCGGTACTTTACAAAGGTGTAAGGGAAAACCCGAGTACGGTATACCCGGTGGATTTAAGAAGTAATAAGGATAATGGTTCAAATTACTACACCGACAAATTAAAATTAAAGCTTACTGCAAGATATGCAGACAACGCCTCTTATGAATGTTCTACAGGAGAGAAGGGAACATTTAAGGATCAGGATACCATTGAAATCGGGGAAGGTGTGGATGTAGGAGGAAAACTTACCGTTACTTTAACAGGAAGCAATGGTCGTGGAACTTATACAGAGACCTATACCTACACAAAGCAGGATGTAAATTTAGATGAATGTATTTTCTTTACCACCAGCAAAAACTGGGTGAGAGCAAATGCATATATTTACCATGCGGTAGGAAAGGACACAGACAAGACTTTATCCGGATGGCCTGGAAATGCCATGTTTGAGTATGGTGAAGATGCCTAGGGCAACACCATCTATGCTTTGGAGGTTCCGGAATTGGAAACCTATAACAGTGTCATCTTTAATAACAATGTGTCTGAAATCAATTCAACCGTTGGAAAGTACGGACAGTTGTTTGATGTAAGCACAGGAAAGTGGAGTGATTATTATACACCAGATCCAAATAGTTTAAAGATTGGTGCTGATTTTGTCACAGGTGAAATTCGTGGAGAAAAGAAAGTTACCTTTAAAGTAGATAATGCAGATTCTGCGACTTATTCCATTGATGGAGCTACACCAGTTGATTTTAAGGGTTCTGTCACTCTTACTCTTGGACAGGGAAAGGAAGAGGGAGACAGTACCACAGTAAAGATTGAGGCTACCAAAGATGGAAAGACGAAGAAGAAGAGCTTTACATATACCATTGGAGAGAATCTTCCTTTTGTGGACATCTCAGAGGAATCCAAAAGCTTCACAGAAAGCTTTGATGTGACCGTAAGTGCGGAAAATGTAACAGAGGCAACTTATCAGATAAATGATGAAGCACCGGTGGCGTTTACAGGAAATAAGACTATTACTATCGGAAATAATGCAACTGTAGGAGATTTAATCACCTTAACTGTTTATGGAAAAAGCAGCAACGGAAAAACACTCACTCTTTCCAGAGGATATGTAAAGACCGGTACGGTGGCATGCAGTGATATTTTCTTTAAGAATACAGATAACTGGTCAGAGGTATATGCTTATATGTGGAATGCATCAAGCAAAGAAAACAATGGGGGATGGCCCGGAGTAAAAATGGAAGTGGCAGATGAAACCAATGGAATTTATAAAATTGCAGTTCCAGATGGCACCTTTGATCACATTATATTTGATAGTGGTTTAAATGGCAATTATACAATGCAGACAAAGGATTTGGATTTACCAACGACAGGAAAGCTGTACAATGCAGGAGTATGGGAAGACTATGTTGGTGGAGTAAAGCCGGTCATCAGTGCCAGCGTATCTGCAGGTAATATCAAGGAGGCTACAGAAGTTACCTTTACAGTGTCTAATGGAGAAAACTGTACTTATAAGTTAAATGATGGAAAAGAAACGGAATTTACTGGTAGCGTGAAATTGAAGATAGGTGAAGGGCTTACCAAGGGACAGGCAGATAACGTAATCATCAAAGCGGTAAACGGGGATATTGTTACAGTTAAATCATATACTTACACACTTAGTGATAAACAAACAATAACAGTTACACCAAAGCCTACAGTGAGTGTTGCACCATCTGTTACAGCAGAACCAAGTGTCACACCGGAGATTACAGGAGAGTTAAGTGTCACACCAACAGTTACAGAAGAACCAAGTGTCACACCATCTGTTACGGAAGAACCAAGTGTCACACCAGAGATTACAGGTGAATTAAGTGCAACACCGGTGGTTACAGAAGAGCCAAGTGCAACGCCGGAGAATACAAAGAAACCTACAGCCACACCAGTGGTTACAGAGAAGCCAAGTGCAACACCGGAAAGTACAAAGCAGCCTACGGTAACCCAGGCGGTAACAAAACAGCCTACGGCAACCCAGGCGGCAACCAAACAGCCTACAGCAACCCAGGCAGTAACAAAGCAGCCTACGGCAACCAAGCAGCCTACGGCAACCCAGGCGGCAACCAAACAGCCTACAGCAACCCAGGTGGCAACCAAGCAGCCTACAGCAACCCAGGCGGCAACCAAACAGCCTACGGTAACAAGAAAACCTACGGCAACCCAGGCGGTAACAAAGCAACCTACAGCAACGCCGAAGATTACCGAAGAGTTGAGTCCAACGCCTGTTCCCACAAAGGGTGCTCATGTGACAGTGCCAACAGCTCCTGTGAAAAAAGAAACCTATACAGTAAAATTTGACGTAAATGGCGGAAAGAGTATCACTAAGAAGCAAGTGGAAAAAACGGCAGGAAGCAAGTTAGGAACCTTACCTGTTCCTACAAAGACGGGATATGTATTTACCGGATGGTATACCAAGAGAATCGGAGGCACAAAGGTAAGCTCCAATACAAAAGTGACGAAAAAGGCTACTTACTACGCACATTGGGAGAAAGCATTAATAAAACCAGTGCTAACAGCAAGGTATAGTTCTATTGGAGAAGTTGAGTTAACTTGGAAAAAAGATTCTGGAGCTAAGGGATATGTTATTTACCGTTCCACAAAGAAAAATGGTGGTTATAAGAAAATAAAGACCATTAGCTCTTCTAAAACGTTTTCTTATAAGGACAGTAATGTTAAAAATGGTAGAACATATTATTACTATATTAAATCGTATGTAAAAATGGAGGGAAAAGCAGTTTATTCCTCAAAATCTTCAATTAAAAGCTGTAAGGTTATTACGGAGTTGAAAAAGCCCGATTTTTACCGACCAGAAGCAACTTTGTTGCAATGTAAATTTAAGTGGTCTAAGGTAAAGAATGCAACTAAGTATGAGATTTATATGCAAGAAGGAAATGGAAAACTTCGTAAAATTGTGAGTACAAAAGCGACAAGCAAGATAGTTGACATGAGAAAATTTGATTTGAAGAATAAAAAGTATAAATTTGTGGTTGTTGCAGTGTACGAAAAGAATGGAACTAGTGTTAGGAGTGAGTTCTCAAAGTGTTGGGTATTGGGCAATTAATTTAACAGCCCGGGATGCTTTGCTAAATCATTATGTACATATTATCTTAAAGGTGGGATGTTCCCACCTTTTTTTATAAAGACAGGAGGAAAAGTATAGATGCTAGATATTCTGATTGTAGAGGACAATAAAGAAATCGGCCAGCTGTTGTGTGATTTTTTGAGAAAAGAAAATTATACAGTTGAGGTGGCTCAAAGTGGCGAAAAGGCCATGGAGCTTTATGAAATGTATGGGGCAAAACTGTTGATTCTGGATATTATGCTGCCGGGAATGGATGGTTTTGCTCTGTGTGGCAAGATAAGAGAAACGTCTAATACACATATCTTGATTGCCAGTGCAAGAACAGGAAAAGAAGATAAATTAAAAGGTTTAAATATTGGAGCAGATGATTACATTGAGAAGCCTTATGATATTGATATTTTGTTGGCGAAAATTAATGGAGTATTCAAACGAAAGTATGGAGTGGAAGAAATCGTAGAAGGAAATCTGCGCCTGAATACAGTGAATCATTCCCTGTTTGTTGAGGACAGACAGGTGGAAGTGACCATGAAAGAATTTGAATTGTTAAAGCTTTTAATAGAAAACAAAAATGTAACATTAAAGAAGGAATATTTATTTAATTCTATCTGGGGAATTGACAGCGATTCCGAACTTCAGACGCTGACTGTTCATATCAAGTGGTTGAGAGAAAAGATAGAAGCAGAACCAAAGAAACCAAAACATATTATAACTGTGTGGGGAGTGGGGTATCGTTTTGAATAAATTTAGAAGATATGCAGTGATGTTTCTGGTATTGGAGTTGGGAATCATTTTATTGGGAAACACTTATCTTGTTTTTCAAAATAACAATGGAGTGAAGGATAAATTATACAAAGTTGAGGCATCCAGACTTATTTTGGAATTAAACAAGATGGAGCTTTCAGCGGTTGATATGAAGAAATATCCCCATTTGATAAGGGTAGGGGAATATGATAGCCAGGAAATCTGTAATCATGAGTATCAGGTGGAGGAAGTCAATGGAAAGTTATATCGCATAGAATATCAGGAGGATACAAGTAAAAGTTGGATGCTATATATGAATTTCTTTTTTGGAATCTTTTTCTTGCTTAATTTGTTTTTGCTATGGTTTGTGGGAGATAAAATTTTAAAGCCTTTCCATATTATGAGCAGCCTGCCTTTAGAATTGGCAAAGGGGAATTTAGCTATTCCTTTAAAAGAGGAGAAGAACCGTTATTTTGGCAAGTTCCTGTGGGGAATGAATATGCTGAGAGAGCATTTGGAAAGCAGCAGGGAAAGAGAGTTAGAACTTCAAAAAGAGAAAAAGACGTTGATATTGTCCTTATCCCACGATATTAAAACTCCTCTTTCAACCATTGAATTGTATGCAAAAGCCATGAGTGCAGGTTTGTATGAAGATAAGGAAAAACAGCAGGAGGTAGTTCAGGGAATATTGAAAAATACCAGGGAAATAGAAAGTTATGTAAAGGAAATTACCAAGGCATCCAGAGAAGATTTTTTGGATTTGCAGGTGAGTTTAGGAGAGTTTTACTTATCAGAGGTTATATCCTACATTGGGGCATACTATCAGGAAAAGCTGTCTGT
The DNA here is from genome assembly GCA_045119215.1 of Lachnospiraceae bacterium. GTDB lineage: Bacteria > Bacillota > Clostridia > Lachnospirales > Lachnospiraceae > RUG11237. The sequence goes on from JBGVDD010000168.1 coordinate 15,821, forward strand.
GTTACATACGGAATTTACCATTGAGGAATTTAGGGATTGTCTGCTTTTGGGGGATAAAGAGCGTATGATTGAAGTTTTACAGAATATCATGGAGAATGCCATTAAATATGGAGATGGGCATGATATCCGGATTTCTTTTGGGGATGAGGAAGACTGTCGGTTAATTTATATCGAGAATTCAGGAGCAGGACTGATGGAGGAAGAAGTGTCCAATCTGTTTGATTCCTTTTACCGTGGAAGCAATAGTCAGGGGATTCAAGGCAGCGGACTTGGGTTATACATATGCAAGGAATTAATGAAAGCAATGGATGGAGATGTTTACGTTAAAATGCAGGAAAACAGATTTTGGACTGTGGTAGTAGTGCGTCGGGAATAGCAGCACATAAAAAATAAAATGATTTAAGGATTGTTTAATAATTGTTACGTTATGATAGTTTTGCAAATGAGAAAAAACACAGTGGAAGAAAGGAGAATATATGTTTTTTAGGATTTTAAAGAAAGACATGAAACGAAAAAAGACTACAAACATGATATTGCTGTTATTTATCTTACTGGCAACTATGTTTGTGGCAAGCGGACTGAATAACGTAATCACGGTGATGAATGGAACGGATTATTATTTTGACCAGGCGGGACTTGGGGATTATATGATTGTCACTATGGGGCAGAACCAAGAGAATGCACTGGAAAACATATTGAAAGGCTCTAAAGAAGTAGAGGAATTTCGTATTGAAAAGGTCATTTTTGGTTCTGCGGACAACTTAAGTACAGTAGAAGGGGACAAGGTAACATGTAGAAATACTACTATATTCCAGTCTGTTAAGGAGTCGAAGCTTAAGCTCTTCGATACAGAGAACCAGGTAATCTCCAAAGTAAAACAGGGGCATGCCTATGTATCTGGAGATTTTATGGAAAGTAATGATTTTCAGGCAGGAGATAAGGTTAAGATTAAAATAGAGGATGTAGAATTTGGGGTTATTTTGGATGGAAAAGCAAAGGATGCATTTCTTGGTTCATCTTTAATGGGAAATACCCGTTTTATATTAAACCAAGAGGATATGAAACTCTTGACTAAAAATGAAGTAATCAGCAAGAACTACCATGGTCAGATTGCCTATATTGACTGTGAAGATACTGAGGCAGTGGCAGAATTGATTGGCAAGGCGAAAGAAATCAGTGCGGCATTTTCAGGTCCGCGTTCCATGATGAAAATGTGCTATGTAATGGATATGGTGGTAGCTTTTATAACTTTGGTACTTAGCCTTTGTCTTATTGTTGTTTCGCTGGTGGTGTTAAAATTTTCTATCACCTTTACAATTTCGGAGGAATATAGAGAAATTGGAGTGATGAAAGCCATTGGAATCGGAAATTTCAAAATCAGAAGCCTTTATATCATTAAGTATCTGATTTTGGCAGTCTTTGGTTCTGGCATAGGGATATTTGTAAGTATGCCATTTGGGAAAATGTTACTGGATTCAGTAAGCCAGAATATGGTGCTTGGAAATGATTTTGGCTATAGGGTAAATGTTCTGGGTGGAGTGCTGGTGATTGGAATCATTCTGATGTTTGCCTACCTTTATACCCGAGGGGTAAAGAAGCTGTCTCCCGTGGATGCAGTTCGCTCCGGACAGACAGGAGAGCGATATAAGAAAAAATCTGTATATAGAATTGGAAACTGTCACGTAAGCAACAGTCTGTATCTGGCAATTACCGATGTGCTAAGCAGCCCCAAAAGATTTCTTACGATTATAATATCTTTCTTTTTATGTACCTTGCTGGTATTGATATTAGTGAATACCACAAATACCATGAAGAGTGACCGACTGATAGACACATTTTCCCTAAAAAGTGATTTGTATATCGTAGATGTAGGTGAAGCGATGGAATACATGAAGGGAAGTAAGGAAGAATTTGAAGAGCATTTAAAGGAAAAAGAAAAAGAATTGAAGCAGAAGGGGATGGATGCAAAGTTATCTGTAGAGGTGGAATATAAGTATTGCCTGACCTATGAGGGAAAGTCATATGATTTGAATTTTCGACAGGGATTGCAGACAAAGGCCAGAGACTATAAATATGCCAAAGGAAGTGCTCCGCAAAATAAAAATGAGATTGCTGTGTCTACAAAGGTTGCAGAAAAGTTGGGAGCGGGAATTGGAGATGTGGTTACCATAGATTTCGGGACAGAGAAATTAAACTGTATGATAACTGCAGTGTATGAAACCATGAATCACCTAGGGGAGGTTGTGAGACTTCATGAGGATGCCCCCACAGAGTTTAATTATGTATCCGGTATTTTGCAATATCAGGTTTGCTTTCAAGATAAACCAGGGAAAGAAGTAATTGAACAGCGAAAAGAAACCTTGAAAAAATTTTATCATAATGAGGATGTTATGAATGCAGAAGAGTTCTGTGCTGATTGTATCGGTGTGGTTGGAACTATGGAAACAGTGCAATACCTGCTTTTGGCAATTGCTATGGTGGTAGTTATTCTGCTTACCATCCTGATGGAACGTTCTTTTATTGCAAATGAAAAAAGTCAGATTGCTATTTTAAAGGCATTAGGTTTTAAAGACTCCATGATTATTTCATGGCATGTATATCGGTTTGGAATTGTAGCGGTAATCTCTACCTTGCTTGCAGCACTTTGCTCCATTCCGGTAACAGAACTGTGTATTACACCGATTTTTGGAATGATGGGTGCAGATGATATCAGTTATTATATCGATGGTTTACAGATTTTTGTAATCTATCCGGGTATTGTGCTGTTAATGACGTTATTTATGACATTTGTGGTATCCCTTTACACCAAGACCATAAAGAGCAGTGATACCGCAAGCATAGAATAAAAACAGGAAAGAAGATAGAGATTGATTGTAAAAAAGGAGAAGAAAATGGCAGTTATATTAGAAACCAGAGACTTGTGTAAAACTTATGTGATAGATAAAAGACAAAATCATGTATTAAAGAATGTGAATTTTAAGGTGGAAGATGGAGAAATGGTGGCAATTATGGGGCCTTCCGGTTCGGGAAAATCCACATTGTTGTATTCTATATCCGGCATGGACCAGATTAGCAGCGGTCAGGTATTCTTTCGGGGGAAGGATATCACAAAGCTGAGTCAGAATGAACTGGCCCTGTTGCGACTAGATGAAATGGGTTTTATTTTCCAGCAGATGTATATGATGAAAAATCTTACTATACTAGACAACATTGTATTACCTGCAATTCAAAGCAGGAAAAATACAAAGACACGTAAGGAGAAAATTGCCTACGGGGAGAAGTTGATGAGAAAGTTAGATATCATTGATATTGCGGATAATGATATCAATGAAGTTTCCGGTGGTCAGCTACAGCGTGCCTGTATCTGCAGAAGTATGATTAACCAGCCGGGGCTTCTGTTTGCAGATGAACCTACGGGAGCCCTAAACCGCAATTCATCTAAGGAAGTTATGGAGGAGTTGGTAAAGCTTAATGAAGAGGGGACTACGGTGGTTATGGTCACACATGATGCAAAGGTAGCAGCTATGTGTTCCAGAGTTTTGTATATCGTGGATGGAAACATAAAAGGCGAGTACATACATCCTGTAGAATTAGACAGAGAAGATAAGAAACGAGAACGCTTATTAAACAACTGGCTGATGGATTTAGGATGGTAAAAAAAATCTAAAGAAGGCCAGGAGTGAACTGAATAATTAAGAAAAACATTTCATATCTGTAGGTTTGCAAGATATCAAACCATACAGATATGAAATGTTTTTTTTATGAAAAAATGGCATTGACAAAAATGCGTATTGTATATATGATATATATACAATATATTGTGAGGTGAAACCATGGATATTATTATAACGAATCAATCTGATGCACCGATCTATGAACAAATCAAGGAGCAGATAAAAGCCCAGATTGTGTCAGGAGACTTAAAGGAGGGAGAGGCTCTTCCATCTATGAGACTGCTGGCAAAGGAATTAAAGGTGAGTATTATCACAACAAAACGAGCCTATGAAGAGCTGGAACGGGAGGGGTATATAGAGTCCTATACCGGAAAGGGAAGCTTTGTGAAGGGTGTAAACAAAGAGGCTTTGAAGGAACAAACCTTGTATGAGATTCAAAAATATTTGGAAATAGTTCTGGAAAAGGCTGATGTAGCAGGAATCTCCAAGCAGGAGGTGGAAGAGATGCTGCATATTTTGTATGAGGAAAGGGAGTAAATATAAAAAACATGGAAAGGAAGGTAGAGCTATGGGAAAAAATTCATATGAAAAGGAATATGAGGAGTATGTAATTGAGGTAAAAAACTTAATCAAGGATTATGGAAGTTTTAAATTGGAGGATGTATCTTTTCGGGTGCCTGTGGGGTGTATCTGTGGATTTATTGGACAAAACGGTGCGGGAAAAACCACAACCATTCAGGCAATGTTGGATGTGATAAAAAGAGATAGTGGGGAAATCAAGATATTTGGTCAGGATGTAGTGGACCATCCGGAATTAAAGGAAGATATCGGGGTGGTATACGATGAAATGGGATTTCATGAATTTATGACACCAAAGCAGATTTCGACTATGATGAAAAATATCTATAAAAACTGGCAGGAGAAAGAATTTTTCTCCCTGTTGAAAAAATTATCATTGCCGGCAAATAAAAAGTGTGGAACTTTTTCCAGAGGTATGAGAATGAAACTACAGATTGCCGTGGCGATGAGTCACAAGGCAAAGCTGCTTATTATGGACGAACCTACCAGTGGACTGGACCCTATTGTCAGAAGTGAGATTTTATCCCTATTTCAGGAGTATGTCTTAGAGGAAGAAAACTCTATTATGCTGTCATCCCATATCACCTCAGATTTGGAAAAGATAGCGGATATGATTGTGTTTATCAATGGAGGGAAAATCATCCTCAGCGGAGAGAAAGATGAACTTTTAGAAAATCACGGGATTTTAAAATGTAAAAAAAGTGATGTGGAAAAGATTGCATCTAAAGATATCATTTCTTCCACCAAATCCGCCTTCGGTGTAGATGTTCTGGTGAACAACAGGAAAGAATGTGAAAAGAAATACCCGGGTATCCCTATGGATAAAGCAAGTCTGGATGATATTATGGTATTTTATGTAAATAGAAAGCAGTAGAGGGGGCGCAGTTATGAAGGGATTGTTAATCAAAGATTTGTATTGTCTGAAAAAGCAGATACCTTTTTATATCAGGGCTACTCTTGGTGTGCTCATTGTCAGTGTGCTTTTTATATTGAGCAGTAAGTATGGGAATATAGCACTGGTTTTGTCCCAGGTAGACAATGCGAAAGAGGAGGCAGCATTATCTGTCCTTACCTATGACATAGCCATTCTGACCAGTTTGTTTATTCCTATTGCCCTGGGGGAAATGGTGACGGAATGTTTTGTGTCAGATAGTAAAGCTTCCTTTGAAAAGGTGTTCTATGTCCTGCCTGTAAATAATTATAAAAAGGTGGCAAGCCGCTATATTGTCGCTCTGCTGTACATAGGTTTAGGGAGTGTATGTTCTCTTATAGTAGGAACACTTCTTGTGTTATTTTCGGATATGTATACCATGTTTATGGTGGCTCGTATCATTGTAATTCTGTCTATGTGCATGATTGCTTTTATGAGTATAGTTCTGTGTGCCGACTATTGCGTAGGGGGAAGAAAAAGCACCATGGTAACCACAGTTCTGTTTTTGGGAGTGCTGGTAGTCTTGTACGGTTATATTGTAAGTGTGATGCTTCCCATGTCGGAGGAAGAAATAGAGAAAACATTCAATATGGTAGCGGATAAATTCTATGTTTTTTTACGTGAGGGGACTTATGACGTATTTATTTTTGTGTTTGCAGCAGTGGTATGTCTTGTAATTTCTTATTTTCTGTCAGTAAAGGCTCTGGAACGGAAAACTGGAAAGTTATAGGGAATTATTATAGGAAAGGAGGATGGCTGTAAATGAAGGGATTATTATATAAGGATTTTCTTGCCATAAAAGGGAAGTGGCTTAGTATTGCCCTGGTGATATTTGTAGTGGTATATGTGGGACTTCGAATTACACTTCCGGGGGAACGCTGGAAATATGCAGATATCTTGCTGTATTTTCTGTATTCCGTGGTTTCGGCAGTTTTGGTTGTGTTACCCACCATGTCGTTGAATTATATTTTCGGACAAGATGAAAAGAGCAAGTCAAAAAAGTATATGCTTAGCCTGCCTTTTGCAAAAAAAGATTTTGTGGCTTCAAAGTATGTTTTATTTTTGGTGGTTTATTATGTATTGCTTAGCGTGATTTACATTTTATCCATGGCGTTTATGATAGGTGCCACAGACCAGCAGATGATAGAAAATGTACAACAGGAAAATATTGTCAGAATGGGTTTGATGCTTGTCTTTTTGCTGTTCCATTCCGTGCAGTTTCCTGCGTATCTGCTTTTAGGGGTGAAGAAAGCAGGAGAGGTAAACACCACCATTATCATGCTTATTATGCTGGCATTGCTCCCGGTATTTTTATTTGTGAATCCGGATAATCTGGATTTGTCTGCCTTTATGATGAAACACAAAAACATCATTGTGGCAGTAATTACCAACGGTTTTTGGCTGGTTCTTGGCATCTATTATTTATCCTATCGTTTTACTTTGAAGCATTTTAAAGTTGGGGAGGTAAGTGAATATGAGTAAAGAAAATACAATAGAAACAATTGAAAAAGCAAGGCTTTGGATATTTCTGGGACTGGCTTTTGCATTGACGTTGATACCGCAACTTATTTTTTTCTTGAACAGTTCTTATTATGATGGTGAGGGCCAGATGAGAGATAGCACTTCCTTTTTATTGGCCTACAGTATGCTGACTCCCACCATTGCAGTGTTGCTTACCAGGATGTTTACCAGAGAAGGGCTTGCACTGACAGGAGAAAATTCCCTGAAACTGGGACTGGATTTGAAAAAATCCACGATTCTGGTTCTGGCTGCGGCAATATTTCTGCCCTGGCTTACCAGAGAACTTGGAATTTTGATGGATGGTGTGTTGTTTCCGGGAAGTATCGATTTGGCAAAGGTAGACAAGGAAATCAGACCAATTTTGTGGATGATTCCAATGGTGGGATTGGTGAACAGTATTATGCTTTCTTTCGGAGGGTTAGGGGAGGAACTTGGCTGGCGTGGATATATGATGCCAAAGTTAGAAAAAATATTTGGTCCTGTAAAAAGTGTAGTGCTTGGCGGAATCATCTGGGGAGCATGGCACTATGTAGGAATCTGTTTTGGTCATAATTTTGGACTGGACTACTGGGGAGCACCCTGGATTGGAATGTTGGTATTTACAGTGTTTACCATTTTTGAAAATGCTTTTCTTACATTATTAACGAAAAAAAGCAATTCTGTGTGGCCGGCAGCCTTTGCCCATGCTGTGAATAACAGTGGAACCCCCATTCTGGCATTTATGGTAAATGAGAAATGTCTGCCGGAAGTTGAGAGCAGATTTGGTGTGATTTCCATGTTGCCAATGGCGGTTATAGGGTTGGTTTGCCTAATTATGCTTTCAAAAACCGGAACGAGAAATAAAGATAAAGCCAGCTAAAGCTAGTGCAATGTGCACAAAAATAAAAAGCTAACAGAAAAAATAATGATAACATTTATGGAAAAGCTTGAAAAATATATGAAATAATGTATAATAGTATTCAGATATTGTATTTAAAGGTATGATAAAGGGACAGCGTTTATTTACAATTACTTAGAATAATGAAGGCATAGGAGGAGTTACATATGAATGAAAAATTAGAAATGGTAGTTGATGCATTAGAGTATATCAGGACAGCACAAGGGGAGGATTCCTTTGCGTCGGTCATGGACAAGGAAGGGGTTATTCTGGCATTTTCAGGACCATACAAGGCAGATGGAATGGATATAGGTGATAAAATGGAGGACCCTACAGGAGCCTTTGACAGATGTATTGCAAAGGGCGTCGTGATAGAAAACACCTTACCAAAGGATGTAGCTGGGGTGTCTTTAAAAGGAAAATTGATTCCTATCAAGGACGGACATCAGGTAGTGGGTTGTCTTACAATTACCGTTGCAGTACAGGATATGGAAGATATGAAAAACGTGGTGGATGAATTTGAGACATCTGTAGAAAAGATCAGTGACAGCTTGCAGGAAGTTGTGGGTGGTTTTGAACAATTAGCAAATATGTTGATAGATATGACAAAGATTACCACAGAAGCAGAAACAGATGTTACCAATGCAGCATCTGTAGTAAATAAGATAAGTGGCAATGCGTCCCAGTCTAATATATTGGCACTGAATGCATCCATAGAAGCAGCAAGAAGTGGCGAAGCAGGAAGAGGCTTTGCGGTGGTTGCTACAGAGATGGGAAAATTAGCAAAGGAAAGTGGAAATTCCGCTGGAGAAATCAAGAATACACTAGGTGTTATTATTGAACATTTGCGAATTATTATTTCATCCACCAATGATGCCAACAATGTGGCACAGCAACACATTGGCAACATCAATTCTATTAAGGAAGCACTGGAGAAGACGGTGGAATTAGCAAAAAATTTAAAAGAGAATATTTCAAAATAAATTGTGAAAATGAATGCGAAACAATTTAATAATGAAATAGCAGAAAAACTCTGGGGGGGTTCCCAGAGTTTTTTATCTCTATACGTTCTATACGTATATTTGCGAATATTTTGAATTGTCAAGAAAAAACACTTGACAAACAAAAAACAATCGTGTATCCTTAGTAATGTTCCAAGGAACAGTGAAAGCGTGTGACTTGTGAAATAGGAAAGCAAAGGTGAGACAAATGGAAAGATTTGTGGAACAGGCGCTACTTTATGATTTCTATGGAGAACTTCTGACAGACAATCAGAAACAATTGTTTGAGGATGTTGTTTTGAGTGATTATTCTATTACGGAAGTGGCAGAAGAAAAAGGAGTCAGCAGACAGGGTGTGCATGATCAGTTAAAACGAACCAATAAGGTTTTACAAGGGTATGAAGAGAAACTTCACCTGGTGGAAAAATTTCTTCATATCAAGGATAAGGTACATCAGATTCACAAGGTTGTGGAGCAAAAGGAAACATTGGAAAAGGATAAATTAGTAGAAGAAATTGAGAAAATTTCCAATGAGATTTTGGAGGAATTATAATGGCATTTGACAGCTTAACAGACAAACTTCAAAATGTATTCAAAAAACTTCGCGGAAAAGGTCTTTTGACAGAGGAGGACGTTAAGGTTGCCCTGAAGGAAGTAAAGATGGCTTTGCTTGAGGCAGACGTAAACTTCAAAGTTGTAAAGAAATTTGTGAAGAGTGTGCAGGAGCGTGCAGTAGGTCAGGATGTAATGAATGGCTTGAATCCTGGACAGATGGTAATCAAAATTGTAAATGAAGAACTAATTCAGTTGATGGGTTCAGAAACAACAGAGATTACATTACAGCCAGGGAAGGCAACCACGGTTATTATGATGGTTGGTCTTCAAGGTGCAGGTAAAACTACCACAGCTGCAAAGTTAGCCGCAAAGTTTAAGCAAAAAGGAAAGAAGCCTTTGCTTGTGGCCTGTGATATTTATCGTCCCGCTGCTATTAAGCAGTTGCAGATAAATGCAGAAAAGGTAAATGTGGATATGTTTACCATGGGTGACAACCACAAACCGGTAAATATTGTAAAAGCCGCTATGGAACACGCAGAAAAAAATGGTAATAACTTGGTTATTATAGATACTGCTGGTCGTCTTCATGTAGATGAAGACATGATGCAGGAACTGGTTGATATCCGTGAAGCAGTAGAGGTGCATCAGACGGTGTTGGTGGTGGATGCCATGACCGGACAGGATGCGGTAAACGTTGCACAGACTTTCAACGACAGAATTGGTGTAGATGGGGTTATCCTTACAAAATTAGATGGTGATACCAGAGGTGGTGCAGCTCTTTCCATCAGGGAAGTGACAGGGAAACCGATTTTCTATGCAGCAACAGGAGAAAAACTGTCAGATTTGGAACAGTTTTATCCGGACAGAATGGCATCAAGAATTCTTGGAATGGGAGATGTCATGAGCTTGATAGAAAAAGCTCAGGCAGAAATCGATGAAGATAAAGCCAAAGAAATGGAAGAACGCTTTAAGAAAAACCAGTTTGACTTTAATGATTATTTAGAGAGTATGAGTCAGATGAGGAAGATGGGCGGTCTTGCAAGCATCATGAATATGCTCCCGGGAATGGGAATGCAGATGAAAGATGTAGATACAGATGCAGGAGAGAAAGCTTTGGCAAAGACAGAAGCCATTATTCTTTCCATGACTGCAAAAGAAAGAGCCAACCCGGATTTGTTAAATCCATCCAGAAAGCACAGAATTGCTGCTGGTGCCGGGGTTGATATTGCGGAAGTGAATCGATTTATCAAACAGTTTGAGCAGACAAAGAAAATGATGAAACAGATGCCCGGTTTGATGGGCGGACGCGGTGGTAAAAGAGGTAAGTTTAAACTTCCTTTTTAACATAAAGAAAATACCTTAAGGAGGTGAAAAGACATGGCAGTAAAAATCAGATTAAGAAGAATGGGACAGAAGAAGGCTCCTTTCTATAGAATTATCGTAGCAGACTCTAGATCACCTAGAGATGGTAAGTTCATCGAAGAAATCGGTACTTACGATCCAACTAAGGATCCAAGCGAATTCCACGTAAACGAAGAAGCAGCTAAGAAGTGGTTAGCAAATGGTGCTCAGCCAACAGAAGTAGTTGGAAAAATCTTCAAGTTAGCAGGAATCGAAAAATAGTAGCTAGTGGAGGCGAAACAGATGAAAGAATTAGTTGAAGTTATTGCAAAATCACTAGTTGACGATCCATCCGCAGTTGTTGTTGAAGAGAAGAAAAAAGATGAAGAGATTCATTTGGAACTTCATGTGGCGAAGGAAGATATGGGTAAGGTCATTGGTAAACAAGGGCGTGCCGCAAAAGCAATCCGTGCTATTGTTCAGTCAGCAGCAATGAGAGAAGGTAAAAAAGTTACTGTGGATATCGTAGATTAATACAAATTATTTGATTATAGAATAACACAGTAGGTACAGAAAGGCGTGTCGAAAGGCATGCCTTTCTTTGACACAAGGGAATGATGAAGGAGAATTATTTATGGAAGATTTGCTTCAGGTAGGGGCAATCACCTCCACCCATGGTATTCGTGGAGAGGTAAAGGTATTCCCTACAACAGATGATGTAAATAGATTTAAAAAGTTGAAAGAAGTAGTGTTGGATACCGGAAAGGAACAGCTTATATTACAGATAGAAGGGGTAAAGTTTTTCAAACAGTTTGTTATCTTGAAATTCAAAGGTATTGACAACATTAATGATATAGAGAAGTATAAGGGAAAAAGCCTGTTTGTAACCAGAGAGAATGCTGTGAAATTAAAAAAAGATGAATACTTTATTGCAGACATGATTGGAAGCACAGTGGAAGATGAAGAGGGAAAGGTGCTTGGCACTTTGACAGATGTAATGCAGACAGGGGCAAATGATGTTTACATTGTGGAAGATGAGAATGGTAAGGAACTTTTGTTCCCGGCAATAAAACAATGCGTTTTAAAGGTAGATGTGGAAGAAAAGAAGATTCTGGTGCATGTGATGCCGGGTCTGCTTGATTAGGAGTGAAGGTATGAATTATCATATTTTGACATTATTTCCGGAAATGGTTTTGGATGGTTTGAATACCAGTATTATTGGCAGGGCGAAAGAAAAGGGGCTTTTGTCCATTGAAGCGGTAAATATAAGAGATTTTACCCAGAATAAGCATAACCGTGTAGACGATTATCCATATGGTGGTGGTGCAGGAATGGTGATGCAGGCCCAGCCGGTATATGATGCCTATCGCCATGTGGAGGAAAAAATAGGGAAAAAACCCCGGGTAATTTATATGACCCCTCAGGGGAAAACCTTTCATCAGAAAATGGCAGAGGAGTTTGCCAAGGAAGAGGATTTGGTATTCCTGTGCGGACACTATGAAGGGATTGATGAGAGGGTTTTGGAGGAAATTGTTACGGACTATGTATCTATCGGTGATTATGTGTTGACAGGTGGAGAACTTCCGGCAATGGTTATGATAGATGCCATTTCCAGATTGTTAGAGGATGTGCTGCATAATGATACTTCCGCAGAGTTTGAGACTTTTCATGATAACCTGTTGGAATATCCACAGTATTCAAGACCGGAGATTTGGAATGGAAAGCAGGTGCCACCGGTGTTATTGTCAGGACACCATGCCAATATCGAAAAATGGAGAAGGGAACAGTCCATTATGCGAACTGTGCAGAACCGTCCGGATTTAATTAAAGATGCGGTGTTGTCCAAGAAAGAACAAGAGTTTTTAAGGGAGTATTTGGCTACTGTACAGACGCAAGCTTAGCGCTTTCTGTTAAACTATGTGCCAGAAACGTTGTTGTGAGAATAAATAGAGAGTAGGCAAGTTACTATGACAAATATTCTGAATTGGGTAAAAATGCATAAAAATAGTGGCGAGAATTTCTGGGTTATTGGTAAAAACATATGATTTACCTTCTTTCTTATTTGTGATATATTACAATATTTTTCAAATAACTAGATGTAATTGTACAAGGGTTACAAATGTGTTATTATGAAACTATGGTATGAGGAAGACACAAATAAGAAAGGAGGATTCTTTTTTATGAAAAGAACCAAAAAACTGCTTGCGACATTTTGGGCTCTGGCAATGGTGATATTGTCAGCCATATCACCTGCACTGACAGTACAGGCTAAAAATGTAACAGCAAAATCTATCACCATTAATTTTCCATCAAAGGTGACCATGTACACAGGAAGCAGCAAAACCATAAAGGTGACAGGCGTCACTCCCAAAGGGGCGTCAAAGAGTGTACAGTACAAAAGTGACAAACCGGAGATTGTAAAGGTTTCTTCTAAGGGAACCATGAAGGCTGTCAAATCCGGAAAAGCGGTAATAACCGTTACATCTACAGATAACCAAAAGGTAAGTAAAAAAGTAAAGGTCACAGTAAAGAATCTTGTAAGCAATACAACTCAGAACAAGATTGTGGTGGCACTTAGCAAGAAAAAGACATTAAAGATGCCTTTGGCAGTTAAGGCAACAAACCTAAGCTTTAGCTCTAGTAAAAATTCTGTTGCAACGGTTGACAGCAAGGGTATGATCCGCGGAAAAAAGGCAGGAACGGCAAAAATTACAGTAAAGGGTGTGAAGGGAACTTACAAAGGAGCAAAACAGGTAATTACGGTATATATTGCAAAAAAATCTGTAAAAAGCGTATCCTTAAATACATCAAAAGAGACGATTCAGATAGGGGGAACTTTGGATTTAAAAACAAGCGTAATGCCGTCCTCAGCAGCAAATATAGTGACATTTAAGTCCAGCGAGTCCAGCGTGGCAACAGTAGATGCTAAGGGAAAGGTGAAAGCTGTGGGTGTGGGAATGGCAAAGATTACAGCAACTACCATTGACGGTAAGAAGAAGGCAGTATGCACCGTAACTGTTACAGATGGGGCAGAGCCTACAGATATGCAGGAACCCACAGTCACAGTAAAGCCAACGGAGAGCGCACCCCCCACAGCTACAGTAAAGCCAACGGAGAGTGCGAAACCTACAGCTACAGTAAAGCCAGCGGAGAGTGCAAAACCTACAGCTACAGTAAAGCCAACGGACAGTCCAAAACCAACACAGGTTGTGTCACCGGAAGAGCCATCTCCAGTGATAGACAAAACGGTAGACACTGTGGAGGATATGAAAGCAGAAGATCTCAAAGCAGGAGATTTTGTTCAGACAAAAGGGTATTGGAATGTGGGAGATCATGGCGGGGCAGTCTATGAGATTATGTCTTACGAGACATGGTATAGCCAGCTGCCCAAGGATATTCTGTATGTGCGCCCGGAAAATGAATTAATCAGGACCACGGTGGATGAATATGGAAATCACACACTGAACAATGGATTGGTTGCAAAATTGTATGGCAATTCCTATACACCGGAACAGTGGGGAGCACAGGATGGTGCCAATCTAATGCCATTTATCCATATGTTTGCGCAAGTAAAGACGGGACGTATTGATTTTCAGGAGAATAAGACATATGAATTGGAGTTAGTAAAAAAAGATAATCCATATCGCACTTATATGTGTGGAGCCTTATTAGGTGGGCAATATTTTTATAAGCCAATTATGGGAAATGTTCATGATTTGGTTTTGGACGGACATAACTGTACCATCACAATTCCAGAGGGGAAATTTGGTGACAGTGGAATGGGTATCTTGAATTTTACTCAGGATATCGTAAACTTAGAAATCATGAACTTCAATTTTGATGGAAAAGGTCACACGATGTATACAAATGTATACAACACCAATTATGAGAACAATAAAAACTCCAATCATTTGATTTTCTATGCACCGGGAGCGTTGTATTTGAACACAATGGGTAGTATTGGAGAAGACCATTGGCGATATGACCCCACAGTGGATCTAGAGGAACCAAATCATTCCTTTACAAAGGCAAAAGTAGAAAATTGGAATATTCATGATAATACCTTTAATGATCCAGGAGCTATGTATCATAAAGCGGGTGATTACGGCGGAGACTGTATCCTGGTAATTAACCCGGATGCATTGGACGGATTACATATTGAGGATAATGAGTTCTATAACTGGGGCAGATGGGTATTTGCCATTGACCTTGGTGGAAATGGAGAAAGGCTTTATAACATTTCATTCAACAGAAATAAATGTATTGGTGCCAATGGTTACTTAGAAGCAGACGAGGATGGAAATTTCAAATATTTGAACGAAGCACCGGGAATCTCAGGACAAGTGGAAGATACATGGCGTTGGAGAGCATTGGGTCTTATAGACTTTGAAGCCAGAAAATGTTTCACCAATGTGGAAATGAAAGACAACTATATTCTTGGAACTGCTGGTTTTGCCATCAATGGTAACAGTAAGGTTTCGGATAATATTGTAATTGAAAATAACTATTGGAACCATTGTGGTGGCGGATATCCATACCGTTTTGAATTTTACAGTGGAATCGCCAAAGACATTGCTTTTAGAAATAATAAACTGCTTGGCGGCGGTGGATGTAAACTGGGTATTTTTACTCACAATGCAACAATAGAAAACAATGAATATGTGGGAGGATTCCGTACCTTTGGAATCGCTGGTGACATTGTGTTTCGAGGAAACCGTAAGACAAGCACAATCAGCACACTTTGGAGTCACGAGGCAAACATTTTCTATGACAATGAGTATTTGTCTTATGATCAGGTGAAAAATGATGTGGGAGCCCGTGTGGTTTACAAAGATAACGATGGATACTTTAGTGGAATTTTCACAGATATGACAGATATCAATAAACTGTCATATATTGATATGGATGTAGACACAGACAGTTATGGTATTTACAAAATGGGTATCACTGCATTTGGAACAAACTTTAAGATTAATCCCCAGTCTTTTACATCTACACCTCAGGATATGTATGCTCACGGTGCAGAGATTACAAAGCCATTTAACACCAAAGATGGTTTGGGAAGCATTGTGAAAGTGAAGGCAGGACAGACAGTTGTGACTGATATGCAGAAAGGGTATGGTGTGATTGGAGGATACTTCTTCAAGAAGCTGACCGGTATTGAGGAGTTTGAAAAATACAATGGCTGCAACTGGGAGACTTACGCAACATGGGAAAAAATCAGTAAAATAGATCTTGTCTGTACGGAAGATGGATATCTGCCGGGATGTTGTGAATACGGTTTCCGCTATCAGGGTACACATATCAGCTACGTTTTAGACAAGGAATTAACATTGCAGGATCATGCATATGTATATACGGATGACAATATCTATTACACAGAAAAAGGCGGAAAACTTACAAAAGTACCTACCCATACCTCAGGAACGGTTGCAGATGGAGAAACAGAGCTTACATATATTGGTAAAGTTGCAAAAGTGAAGTTGGTGATAGAAAAATAGAAAGAACAACCTATGCTGGACAATTTCAAAAAATCCCTTGCTTTTTACGGGGGAATATGATACAATGTCGAAGTTGTGAGAAAAAAGAGATGGTCCTCTGTTACCAATGGTAGGTATTAAGAACATCCAGGATTATAAGGAGGAAACACAATGAACGCAATTATCAAAGAGATTGAAACAGCACAGTTAAAGGCATCTGTAGACGAATTTAATGTTGGTGATACTGTAAGAGTACACGCTAAGATTAAAGAAGGAAATCGTGAAAGAATCCAGGTTTTTGAAGGTACAGTTCTTAAGAGACAGGGTGGAAGCACAAGAGAAACATTTACAGTTCGTAAGTTCTCTAACGGTGTAGGCGTTGAAAAGACTTGGCCATTACATTCTCCACATGTAGAGAAGATTGAAGTAGTGAGACGTGGTAAGGTAAGACGTGCTAAATTAAACTACTTAAGAGATCGTATCGGTAAGAAGGCTAAGGTAAAAGAATTAGTAAAATAATTATAGCTATTCAAATTAAGATAAAGGGACAAGGAAATACCTTGTTCCTTTTCTGTCTATAAAGGAAACGAGGTGATTGGTGTGAGCAGAGCAAGTGTAAGGCGAAGACGCAGACGGCAGCAGAGGAGACAGAATATGGATTACACAAAGCTAAAGGAGACTTTGTTTTTTGGAGTAGAAATCATAGTTGTTATTGTGATTGCCTTTGTTCTGGTACATTTTGTGGGTGAGAAAACCAGTGTAATAGGTGCTTCCATGACCCCTACGTTGTCTAATAAAGATGAGGTAATCATCAATAAATTTATCTATACTTTAACAGACCCCAAACGGGGAGATGTGGTGGTTTTTCGACCAAATGGGAATGAAAACACTCATCTGAATGTAAAACGTGTGGTAGGTCTTCCGGGGGAAACCATCAAGGTTGAAAAGGGAGTTCTTTACATTGATGGGGAAGCGTATGAAAGCGATTTTGTGGCGGCTGGAATAAAAGACCAAGGAATTGCAGCAGAACCAATTCTTTTAGGAGAAGATGAGTATTTTGTGATAGGGGACAATGTAAATAATAGTGAAGACAGCCGTTTTGCCAATATCGGAAATGTTGATAAGGAAGATATGGAAGGAAAGGTGTGGTTTTGCGTATCACCAATGAGTAATATGGGATTTGTGAATTAGAAGAGGAGATAAGAATATGCATTTTCAGTGGTATCCTGGACATATGACAAAAGCAAAGAGAATGATGGAGGAGAATATCAAGTTAATCGATTTGATCATCGAATTGGTGGATGCCCGTGTTCCTTTAAGTAGTCGTAATCCAGAAATAGATAATTTAGGAAAAAATAAATCAAGATTAATTTTATTAAATAAAACTGACTTATCTGATGAGAGGCAGAATGATGCCTGGATGGAGTATTTTAAGAAGAAGGGATTTTTTGTAGTAAAAGTCAATGCCAGAAATGGGAATGGTGTAAAGCAGGTCAATGCAGCGGTTATGGAGGCGTGTAAGGAAAAAATTGAGAGAGACCGGAAACGTGGAATCTTGAACAGACCTGTGCGAGCTATGGTAGTAGGGATTCCCAATGTAGGAAAGTCTACTTTTATCAATTCTTTTGCAGGAAAGGCGTGTACTAAGACTGGTAATAAGCCTGGTGTTACCAAAGGAAAACAATGGATTAAGTTAAACAAGAATGTGGAACTTCTGGATACTCCAGGTATTTTGTGGCCAAAATTTGATGACCAGACAGTGGGACTACGCTTGGCATTTATCGGGTCCATCAAGGATGAAATTTTAAACATTGATGAGCTGGCGATAGAATTGATTAAGTTTTTAAAAGCAAATTATCCAGGCATTTTAGCCAAGAGATACGAATTAGAAGAAGAAAAAGAGGATGTTGAAGTATTGAAGGGAATTGCAAAAAACAGGGGCTGCGTGGCAAAGGGAGAGGAAATCGATTACTCTAAGGCAGCTACATTGTTTATTGATGATTTCAGAAGTGGAAGACTAGGTCGTATTACATTGGAATTTCCACAATAGCATAGGTGGGTCTGCGCATTTACTGCGCTGACCGTAGGAAAATGAGGATGAATGATGGAACAGGAAAAGAAAGAAGAGATTGGTGGAATCAAAGGTGCCCTAAAGGAAGCCTTTGGTTTTTTGTGTTATCTAGTGGTAGTATTGCTGCTCACCTTCTTGGTGGTAGAATTTGTGGGACAGAGAACCGTAGTGAGTGGTTCCTCTATGGAGGAAACCCTGACAGATGGAGATAATCTGATTGTAGATAAGATTATCTACCGCTTCGGTGAGCCGAGAAGATTTGATATTATAGTCTTTGAATATCAGAAGGAGGAAAATACTTTTTACATTAAAAGAGTGATAGGTCTTCCGGGAGAGACAGTACAGATTGCAGAGGATGGAACCATTTATATTAATGGAGAGGAATTAGAGGAGAGCTATGGCAGAGCAATCATGAAAGACGCCGGAATTGCCAGGGAACCAATTCAGTTGAAAGAGGATGAATATTTTGTACTGGGGGATAACCGTAACTGCAGCCGGGACAGCCGGGATAGTGAAGTTGGCCCTGTGAAAAGAGATTGGATTTTAGGAAAGGCCTGGCTTAGAGTGTACCCTTTTGACAACTTTGAAGTATTAGGCCATGGAGAGGAATAGAATGAAAACGATTGCCCAAATAAAAGAAGAATTTAAGAAACTAACCATAAAGTGTGAGGAAGATATGGAAAAGGTCTTTGCCTTTGAACAGGAATATGGAGGGGATACCAGAGCAGGAGTTAGTGCATTAATAAAAAAAGCTGAAGGAAAAAGGCGGGCATACGAAAAAGAATTGGATAGATTGTATCAGATGCAAAGCTTTGAACGTCAGTATTCAGACTGCGAATATATCTGTGGTATAGATGAAGCAGGAAGAGGTCCCTTGGCAGGTCCTGTGGTGGCAGGAGCAGTAATTTTGCCAAAGAAATGTGATATTCTCTATGTAAATGATTCCAAGAAACTAACAGCTAAGATGAGGGAGGAACTTTTTGAAGAAATACATGAAAAAGCTATTGCCGTAGGAGTGGGGGTGGTTTCCACGGAAAGAATTGATGAGATAAATATTTTACAGGCAACCTATGAAGCGATGAGATTGGCAATAAAGGATTTGGGAGTAACGCCCGATATATTATTAAATGATGCAGTTACTATACCTAAAATAACCGTACCACAGGTACCTATTGTTAAAGGGGATGCAAAGAGTATATCGATTGCAGCAGCAAGTATTATTGCAAAGGTGACAAGGGACCGTATGATGTTGGTTTATGATGAAAAGTATCCGGAGTATGGCTTTGCTGCTCACAAAGGATATGGAAGTGCAGCCCATATGGAGAGTATTCGAACTTATGGACCATGTCCTATTCACAGAAAAACATTTATTAAATCATTATAAAGTGTAGCGAAAGAGGGGGGCGTACAGTGGAAGTAGAAAATATTTCACATCACACAACTGGAAGCAGTAGACAGGGAATTGCAGCTTATGCTCAGGAAACAGTTTCGGCAAGTAATGTGGCATCTGTCAGTGAACAGGGAACTTCTCTCTATGGATTAACCCCGGGAAAGGTTTTTTCGGGAGAAATTGTTGCCTTGCACAAAGACAAAGTTATGTTAAAGCTGGATTCCGGTGAAATTATACAGGCATCCACCAATTCTCAGGTAGAACTTAGACAAGGGCAGCTTTTAGCTTTCCTGGTAAAGTCGAATAACAAAAAACAGCTGGCTATTAAGCCGTTGTTCGATGTAGTTATAAATAATTCCTCAGTGTTAAAAGCATTGGAAAACGCAGGAGTTCCAGTAACAGCAAAAAACGCCCAACTTATTAATCAGCTTATGATGGAACAGATGCCTATTGATAAGGATACTGTAACTGGGTTCTTGAGAAAAATGACATTGTATCCGGATACCAAGATAGATACTCTGGTTGACTTAAAGAAAATGGGGCTATTTTTAAATCAGGAAAATATTGAAAAATTTCAGCAGTTTCAAAATCATGGATATCGTTTGACAGAAGATGTTTCATTGGTATCTGGGGAAATTGCAGAATATCTTGCCGATACAGCAAAGGAAGACGGAAGCCGTCTGTTGGGGGATTTTAGAACCATTACGGATTTGTTTTTGCCTTTGAAACAGCAGGTGGACATGGTTACAGATCATGGATTTTTAAAAACAGGAGAAGAACCTGTAAATCTGGCAGAAAATGGAAAAACTCAAGTATTTACTTCCACTCCAGTGGGATTGACACCGGAAGTATTGACAAATGTACAGCAAGAACAAATGGAGCAGATAGAGACAACCTGGTCAAAATATGAAGGACAGGGTGTCCAGGTAGAACAATTGGTGGATGGTTTAAAAATACTAAATGACCAGGCGCGGCTTTTGTTAGATGAATTACAGGTACATTTGGAGTTTTCGACAGAGAACAATACGGAGGTTTCTTCCCATGGTGCTCAGGTTTCGCCAACGAACTCGTTGTCAGGAGAATCGTTAGTATCTACCACGGCTTCTGTAGATTTGTTATCCAAAATATACCATGCCTTTGAGCAATATGAGGCAGGGCAGATTCAGGAAGCCAGAAAACAACAAGAAAACAGTCCTCAGCCTAAGATTATGATAGAAAATTCAAAGTTGCATATTCCGGAAAAAACAGAATTTGCCAAGGACAGCATTGGCGGAGTTTTGAATGAACAGGAACGGGGAAATCTGGCTCAGAAGGTATATCGACTTACCATGGATATAAGTCAGTATTTTGCTATAAGAAGTGGTAATATGAAAAGTGAGCATCTGGTGAGTATGTTGCGTGATATGATTCCGGAAGAATTAAGTCAAGCTGATTTTTCTGATTTTATAACAACAGAAAAAGAGTTAGAAAATGGGAAAAATCCAGAAAGTATTCTGTTAAAACAAACTAGCCCCAAAAGTGTCTTTGGTGCAAAAGAATTGATGAATCAGGTTGCCATAGAAGCACGTATGGAAAGTGAAAAAGGTGGGAATTTTCAGGTATTGGAATCTGAAAGACAAAGAGAAATGCAAAATACATTTTTGTATAGTACAGAAAGTGAAAATGTAAATGAAAAAAAATCTGGTTATGACAGAACAGTGTATGAAAAAACAACTTCCCAGAATATTGGTAACAAATATGCCTATGACAAAATTCTTGAAAAATTGCCTGAGTTTAAGCAGGTAGTTCAAGGAAAAGAATTTCAGAAGATTTTAGGCAAGGTATTCGAGGATAAAATGTCTATATTACCAGAGGAATTAAGTAAGGAAAAGGTAAAAGAATACTTTGAAAATCTAAGTAAAGGACTAGACAAATATGTAAAGCTTGTGGAGGAAAATGTCAATACTCCAAATCAGGTAATAAAAAATACCCAGTCCTTAAAACAGAATGTAGAGTATATCAATCAGCTAAATCAACTGTATAGTTATGTGCAGATACCATTAAAGTTGTCAGGACAAAATGTAAATAGTGAGCTTTATGTTATGACAAACAAAAAAAGAAGAAGAGAAGCAAATGAAGCTTTTACGGCTTTGCTTCACTTAGATATGCAGAAATTAGGACCTATGGATATTTTTATCACCATGGAGGGAAAACGTGCAGCAGTTCGCTTTTATTTAGAAGATGAAGAGACTGCAAGGTTTATGGGGGGAAAGTCAAGGGTATTTTTGGACAAGTTACAAAAATTGGGTTTTCAGATTACAGCAGAATTTGAAAAGAAACCTGAGAATACAAAAGTGGTTGAAGAGTTTGTTCGTCAGGGAAAAGAGGCAAATTTGGAAGGTGAGTATTCATTTGATATAAGGATGTGACGTTTTGGGAGAATATGCTCATTTTTTTAAGGAAAAGGAAAAAAAGAAACCAAAAACAGCGGTGGCATTATCCTATGATGCATCGGATAGTGCACCTAAAATTGTGGCAACAGGGCAAGGTTATGTGGCAGATAAGATAGTGGAAACAGCAAAAGAAAGCAATGTACCTGTTCACAAAGATGAAAAGCTTGCAAATACTTTGTCAAAGCTGGAAATTGGGGATTACATTCCACCGGAGCTTTACGGTGTGGTTGCCGAAATTTTAGTGTTTGTAGATGACTGCGAGAAGTTAAAGAGGAAATTGGATGTATAATAAACGAAAAGTGGGAGACTGTTATGAAGAAAAAGCAGTGTTGTACCTAAAGGGAAAAGGATATAAGATTTTGTCAAGAAATTTTCGGTGTCGCAGTGGCGAA
The DNA here is from genome assembly GCA_045119215.1 of Lachnospiraceae bacterium. Taxonomy (GTDB): domain Bacteria; phylum Bacillota; class Clostridia; order Lachnospirales; family Lachnospiraceae; genus RUG11237. The sequence continues at coordinate 38,065 of JBGVDD010000168.1, forward strand.
ATCGATATCATTGCCAGGGAAGGGGATACCATATGCTTTGTGGAGGTAAAATACCGCAGAAATCACTGTCATGGTTATCCTGAGGAAGCGGTTTCTTATTATAAGCAGGAGACAATACGTAAGGTGGCGCAGTACTATTTCGTCCGTTACAAGCTGCCCTTTGACACGGATTGCAGATTTGATGTGATTGCTATAGAGGGAGAAGAACTTCGACATATTATCAATGCATTTTAGGATGGGAGGAATAGAGTTGATAGAGAGTGTAAAATACACAAATAAACGGGAAATATTTGAAATTGTAGAAAGGGAGGGAGTAACATACCTGGAATTTAAGGATATGCAGAAACTGCCGGTAATCCATGGATTTTCTACAAGGCTTGGAGGAGTGAGTGAGGGTATTTATAGTTCCATGAACTTAAGTTATACCAGGGGAGATGATGAGACAGCTGTTACGGAGAATTTTAAACGTTTTGCAAAGGCTTTGGGAGTTAGCAGTGAAAGCTTTGTTTTGTCTGATCAGACTCACACAACTAACATACGCCGTGTAGGTGCAGAAGACAGGGGAAAAGGGTTTACAAAGGAAAGGGACTATTCGGATATTGACGGATTGGTTACAAATGAGCCTGGTGTAACACTGGCTTGCTTTTATGCGGATTGTGTTCCTTTATATTTTGTAGATAAAAAACATCATGCAATTGGTTTGGCACATTCGGGATGGAAAGGAACGGTAGGAGAGATAGGAAGAAAGATGGTGGAGACCATGGAAAAAGAGTTTCAGAGCCGGCCGGAAGATATTGTGGCAGCTATTGCTCCGTCTATCTGTAGGAATTGTTACGAAGTCAGTGAAGATGTAGCATTAGAATTCAAGAAAATTTTCCCGGAAAATGAGCATAATTGTATTATGGATGATAAAGGAAATGGAAAATATCAATTGGATTTGTGGGAGTGTAACCGTAGGATCCTAAGAAAAGCAGGAGTAGATGAAGAACACATAATAGTATCAAATTTGTGCACATGTTGTAATCCTAAGTTTTTGTTTTCCCATCGGGCGAGTCAGGGGAAAAGAGGAAACTTGGGAGCTTTTCTTGCGTTGAAATAGAGGGTTAAACATGGTATAATGAAAACAACGTGATACAAGGATAAGTGAAAGGATTATGAATTTGAAATGGAAGGAACCGGAAGAAATGTTCTTGAAATAAAAGAAGGAAACTATAGGCAGATGGGTATCTGGGCATACCACAAAGGTTATCAGATTACAATTGCATTAAAGGAAGTAAAAAAGCTATGTCTATGCCTATACGATAAAAAAACAAAACAAAACAAGTATGAGATTCATCTGCCATTAGAATACCGAAGAGGGCGATTGTATAGTTATTATATTGCCGGAATTGATTTAGCTGACTATTTCTACCAATTTGTGGTGGATGGAAAGGTGTATATGGATCCTTATGCACGGGCAATTACAGGGCGTGAGGTGTATGGACAGCCTCATAAAGCAACACAAATTTTTGGGAAAATTTATCAGGAGGAATATGAGTGGGAGAATGATAAATTTCCTGAATTGCAGACATATGAAATGTTTATGTATAAATTGCATGTACGTGGATTCACGAAACATAGAAATTCTAAGGTAAAGCATAAAGGAACTTTTCTGGGAGTTACAGAAAAAATACCATATTTAAAAGAACTTGGTGTGACTACAATAGAATTGATGCCAGCTTATGAATTTGAGGAAATTGTTAATAGAGAATCAAATTATATGCCTGTTTACCAACAGGAAGATACGGAAGAACAGCAGGTGTTAAACTACTGGGGATATGGAGAAGGGGATTATTTTACACCGAAATCTTCCTACGCAGCGACAAGAAATCCCCAAAGAGAGTTTAAGGATATGGTGAAAGCTTTTCATAAAGAAAATATGGAAGTGGTCATGGAATTTTATTTTGATGATTCTAAAAGCCAGGGATTTATTGTTGAATGTGTAAAGTATTGGGTGGATGAGTACCATATTGATGGAGTTCATTTGTATGGAAAATCCTTGCCCACGGTGCTATTGGCACAGGAACCATTGCTTTCAGGTATCAAGATTTTTCAAGATTATCAGGATACTTCAAAAGTATACAAACCGGGAGAACAGGTGGAATATAGGAATCTCATAGAATATAATGATGGATTTTTGGAATGTGGACGAAGCCTTCTAAAAGGTGATGGGAACAGAGTAAGCGATTTTGCGTATCGGGCTCGGAAAAATGAAGAACAGCAGGCAGTTGTAAATTATATGGCAAACAACAATGGTTTTACACTTTATGACAGCGTGTGTTATGAAAAGAAACATAATGAGGCAAACGGAGAGGGAAACAATGATGGCTCTAATCAGAACTACACATGGAACTGCGGTGTGGAAGGGGAAACAAGAAAGAAAAAAATACTGGAATTTAGAAAAAAACAGATAAAGAATGCGCTAGCCTTTGTTTTTCTAAGTCAGGGAATACCACTATTAATGAGTGGGGATGAACGCTGCAACACCCAGCAGGGAAATAATAATGCATATTGTCAAGATAATGAGACTTCCTGGATGACATGGAGCCAGGGAAAACTTCAAAAGGAAATATTTGAATACGTTAAATTCTTGGTGAAACTTCGAAAGGAACACCCAATTTTGTCAGGGAAGGCCAGACTTCGAGTACTGGATTATCTGGCATGCGGATATCCGGATGTGTCTTATCATAGCGAGAGAGCCTGGACTCCGTATTTTGATGCAGAAAGCAGATATTTTGGAGTGATGTACTGTGGCAATTATGCTTGTATCGATAGAGTTCAAAGTGATGATTATTTTTATATAGCGTACAATATGCATTGGGAGGAACATGCATTGGCACTTCCAAACATTCCAAAGGGAAAGAAGTGGGCTTTTGTATTTAGTACAACAGAAGATAATCAGACAGAGGAACTTTTAAAACAGGCTTCGATGGTATTGGATGAACAGAAGAAAATTTCAATATCACCTCGGTCTATTACTGTTTTAAAGAGTGTCAATGTAGAGGAAAGTAAGAAAAGAAGAAGCAAAAGTAAAATGACTCACAGTCTTACCTAAAAAACCTGACAAGGGACAATCCTTGTCAGGTTTTTTACTGGGGGTAAATGTAACAGTTCAGGCAGGTCTGCGCATTTACTGCGCTGACCGTGTAAAAATGTGTATTTAACAAAAATCGGGCAATTTTGCATGCGTAAGCATTGCCCGATTTCGTAACAGTTTAGCTTATGGCTGAACTGTTACGGGTAAATCAATTGTTCTTCAGTAATCTGATACAATACTTCGTCTAAATATTTTTTTGCCAGGTAATTTGCCATAGGCAGATTCATATCCAGATAATTTCCGCAGTCTTTTGCAGAGGCGCCTGGTACCTGACCCTGGAAGTTGGCAATAAATTCGTACATCTCGATAATCAATGGAAGAATGTCTTTGGATGTATAATCTCCTGAAAGAAGCAGATAGAATCCTGTACGGCATCCCATAGGTCCAAAGTAGACGGTTTTGTCTTTGTAAGTATTATGGTTTCTTAAGAATGTTGCTGCTAAATGTTCTATGGTGTGAATTTCGGCAGTATTCATTACAGGCTCTTCATTTGGTTTTGTCATTCTTAAGTCAAAGGTAGTGATGGTTTCAGCACCAAATTTATCTTTTCTGGAAACGTAGACCCCTTTTTTTAATTTAATATGATCAATGGTAAAGCTGGTGATTTTTTCCATATACAATGTCTCCTTTTCTTTGATTATATTGTTAAAATACCTTTTACTATTTTAGCATAAGAGAAAATAAAAACAAGAGGAAGATATTAAACTTTTCTAAAATACATGAAGTTTATCTGTATTTTATTGACAAAAAAACTGAGAGTGATACACTATTATTGTTAAATAGTAACGAAACGGAGGGTATGGTTATGACAGCAGAAGAGAAGAAAAAATTTGAAGATTTAGAACAGGTACTAATGGGACAGGAGGATATATTACAGTTTACTCATTTTACCAATAGTGATGCCTGGGAATTAGGCAGTATGATGGTGGCGGAAGCAAAGAAAAGAAACGCGAACATGGGAATTCGTATTGAACTTAATAACGGTCTATGTGTGTTTCAGTACATGTCAGATGGCACCACGAAAAGAAATGAAAGCTGGTTAAAGAGAAAGATTAATACAGTTCGCCTTATGGAAAAAAGCAGTCTGAATTTTTATACGTCTATGTGTAAGGCAGAGCAGACCATGGCAGATATTTTTTTGGATGAAAGAGAGTATGCCTGCTGTGGTGGGGCGTTTCCAATTCGTTTAGAGGATGCAGGAGTATACGGTGTGATAGCGGTGTCTGGTCTAAATCATGTGGGAGATCATGATTTTATTGTAAAGTGCGTGGGAAAATACCTTCATGCAGATGAAGTTCCAAGAATCTCAGGGCATATTTAATTTGTTATGATACGTATCTGTTCAGGGCTACTGAATAGTTACTATTATACCAGTTTCTTCATATCAGAGGGGAGGTCAGCAGTGAACTCCATTGGAATCTTACTGATAGGATGAAGAAAACTAAGGCAATAGGAATGTAATGCCTGGCGATTGATATAGGTGTAGTCAGGGTGATAGATATAGTCACCAATTAAGGGATGACCAATATATTTCATATGCACACGGATTTGGTGTGTCCTACCGGTTTCTAATTTGAGCTTTACAAGGGACAACTGGGAATCAGGTAAGTATTTTAAGGTTTTAAAATGCGTTACCGCCCGTTCTCCTTGTGCATAATTGACTTCCCGTTGGATGCAGGAATCAGAGACCCTTCCGATGGGAGCGTCAATGGTACCCAAAGGAGGAGTTTGTCCGCTGCAAATAGCCAGATATTGTCTATGAACTTCCCGCCTGCTGACCATAGAGGAAAGAATAGCCCCGCTTAAAGGGTTCTTTGCTACAATGGTAAGTCCGGTAGTATCTCTGTCTAATCTGTTAATGCAACGAAAAACAAAAGGTGAGTCCTGGCTTTGAAAATAATGGGCAACCCCATTTGCCAGAGAATTCTCATAATTGTTTAAGGAAGGGTGTATGGGCGTATCAGCGGCCTTATTGATGACTAAGATATCTTCGTCTTCATAGACAATATCTAAGGGAAGAGGTCTGGGAACAATATTTTCAGATGGTTTTTCTTCTAAAATACAAATAGAGAGGGTATCATCTTTTGTTAACACAGTTTTTGTTGTGGCATGTGTTCCGTTTAGAAGTATGCCGTTTTCATGATTTTTTAATTTGGAAAGAATATGACGAGAAAAGCCATGTGACTTAAGAAATAAGTCAATGGCTTTATTTTCGTCTGTTTCTTCTATGGTAAAAAGAAATGTGCGATTCATATTAATCTCCTATAGTGTTGATTAAGGCACCAATTCCTTCGATTTCACAACGGACTACATCTCCTGGCTTTAAAAAAGTAGGTGGATTACAACCAATTCCTGTGCCGGCAGGGGTGCCTGTGGAAATAATGGTACCTGCTTTTAATGTCATACCTTGAGATAATTCACTGATGATTCTTGGGATGGAAAAAACCATCTTGTTTACATTACTGTCCTGTCGAAGTTCATCATTCACATAGCTGCGGATGGATAAATCCAAAGGCAAGGATAATTCATCTGCGGTAGTGATGTAAGGACCTAATGGAGTAAATCCATCCAGACTTTTTCCGAAATACCATTGCTGATGGCGAGACTGTAGATTTCTGGCACTGATATCGTTCATAATGGTATATCCGAAAATGTATTTTTCTGCGTCGGCTTCTGAAACATTTTTAGCATCTTTACCAATGATAATTGCCAGTTCTGCTTCGTAATCTAATGAGTCCACTAGATTGGAGTAAGCAGGAATCGTATCATAGCAAGCGGTAGTTTCATTTACTCTTTTTGAAAAATAAATAGGATAAGGTTCCCGTTTGGTAAAAATGTCCTTTTCATATCTGCTTGCCTCCATCTCGTGCTCTGCATAGTTGATGCCCAGACATATAATATCTTGAGCAGGTTTGCGGATAGGGGCACATAATTTTAACATCTTTAATGGGATAGTGGGGATATCACCATCTGTCTGCGCTAAGTGTAGACGTTCAAACTCAGCATGAGTCAGATGTAAAATAGTCTCCATCATGGACTTATAATCAATATCTAACAAAGAAAAAGGAATCACAGCATCTTTTTCCTTGTGAAGTATACCAAGCTGTGGATTTTCATCGGTTCTTGTCATATAAGTTAATATTTTCATTTTGTTACGCTCCCGATTTAGAATAATGCAATCGCATCTCATCCATTATATCGCTTTATGCTTTGAAAAACAAGAAAAAATTATACAAAAAGAAAAAAATATGTGACAGCATACAAGTTTTTGGTGATAGACATAAGCAGGTATTTTTTGGTAGAATATTAGGGTATGATGTGCAAAAAAGTAAAATTAAGAGGTGATAGATAAATGAGAGAGGAAATTAGACAGGTTGAGGAGCAGATAAAAAAAGCTGTAAAGGGAAAAGAGCAGATTATCACTAAAGTTATGGCTGCCATTTTAGCAGGTGGACATATTATGTTGGAGGATATACCGGGAGTTGGAAAGACAACATTAGCATTAAGTTTTGCCAAGACAATTGGATTGTCTTATCGTAGAGTACAATTTACTCCTGATGTGTTGCCGGGAGATATTTTGGGGTTTTCTGTTTATAATAAGGATACTGGCGAACTTGATTATAAACCGGGGGCGGTTATGTGTAATTTATTGTTGGCAGATGAGATAAACAGAACATCTCCAAAGACCCAGTCAGCTCTACTGGAAGTTATGGAGGAGGGGAATGTGACTATAGATGGAGTGACAAGAGAATTACCAGATCCTTTTGTGGTGATCGCGACACAAAATCCTTTTGGATCTTCAGGAACCCAGTTGTTGCCTGAATCCCAGTTGGATCGTTTTATGATTTGCCTTTCTATGGGATATCCTTCACATGAGGCAGCCATAGAAATCCTAAAAAATGATGCAGGAGCCATATTGAGAGAACTGGAGCCGGTAATTACCAGAGAAAGATTATTAGAAATCAGGAGAAGGATAGAACAGGTGTATGTGGATGATACAATTTACGACTATATTGTAAGAATTGTGGAGGAAACAAGGGTAAGTCCGTATTTTTATTCCGGAGTTAGTCCAAGAGGCAGTATTGCCCTATTGAAGATGGCAAAAGCCTATTCCTTTATGAAAGGAAAGGACTTTGTATCCCCGCAAGAGGTAAAGGATGTACTGGGAGAAACATTAGCCCATAGAGTAACTCTCAGTCCCCAATCCAGAGCAAAATCATATAGTGCAGGAGAGGCATTGATGGTTATGCTAAGGGAGATACCATTGCCTAGAAGTTAGGAGGATAATGTATAATGCGAAAAATAGAACATTTGGTGGGGGTAGTTTTGTACTGTTTGATTTTCGTGGCAGCAGGTTATTTCTTTTCTAATTTTGTTTTTTATATCTTCTTGATTCCTATAGGAATTCTTTTAGTTTGTGATGTACTATTTCCGCAAATTCTTAATAGAAGGTTGAAATTCGGGATAGAGTTAGAACGTACTCAAACATGCAGATATCAACAAAACAAAATATATATAAAAATAAATAATCCTACACACTTGTTTTCTTCTATTTGTCTTTTGGCTTTAGAAATTGAAAACAGTTTTACTGGGGAAGTGACAGAGCAAACTTTTGCTCATCCTATATGTGGAAGCAAAACACAGGTATTAGAAATTCCTATATCCTTAGAGACATGTGGTAGGTATTGTTTTTCTTTAAAAAAAGTAGAAATAGAGGGAGTTTTAGGAATTTGCAGCAGAAAAACAGATAAAATAACTACCGCATCCTCCATATTTCTATACTGTTTTCCGGAAAATCTTTTCATTGATTTTGTGGACGAAGATGATAGGACAAACAGTGGGAAGGATGGTGTGCTGGATTTAGAAGATGGACAGGCACCTGGAATGGATTCTACAGAGGTAAGTGGTATTAGAGAATACGTTCCAGGAGATAGAATTAAGGATATTCATTGGAAATTATCGGCAAAAAAAGAGCAGATGTATGTCCGGGAGAGAGTAAATATTTCCCAGGAAACTTTAAAGCTTTACGTAGATATATATAAAGTCCATTTTGATAGGTCAATACAAAAGAAAAAATTTGCAGATAATGCATTGCTGGCGAATAAAATCAGTGGAACCAATTTATGGGGCTATCAGTCCCTTACTGATGAAATACTAAGGTTGGCAGTGAAATTTATAAAAAAAATGCTGGAAAAGAATCAGCCATTAGAAATTATCTGGTGGGATCAGAATCAGATGGATTTTCAGAGTTTTTTTATAGAAGAAGTAAAACAGCTTAAGGAAGCTATGTGTTCAATTTTTGATACAAAACTAACAGAAGAAAATCAGAAGTTTCAACAGCAATATAGAACAGAGCATAAGTTAAGCTATATATGCTGTAAGAATGATAGTGACACAGAGCGTATTGTATTAAGGGGAGATAAAGACACAGTGATTGTAAGGGAGGTGCAGTGATGAAGAAACAGAGAGGGAAAAGTAGGAGTTTTAGGGTGAAATTCTCCCCGGAGATTGTTTATTATACTACACCGGAAGATGAAAAAGAACGTCTGTTTTTTTTGATGCTCAAGGGCCTGTGTTTTAGCCTGTTGAGCAATGGTCTTATGGGTGGTTTTTTGTCAGCAATGGATCTGCCCTATAATAGTGGTTTGGTTATGATAGTATTTCTTGTTTCGGGGATTTTTCTAAGTTCCATGTATATTACTCCTATGGTAAGGGATGTGGGATATGTGGTGTTTTTTGGATGCTTTGTCAGTTTTTCCCTAAGATATAAAGCTTACATTAACAGCGGTTTCTATGCAGCGGTAAATGAGATAAATCAGGAATTTATTGAATATTTTTCATTGCCGGGAGGAAATGAATATTCAGAAAGCTTCTCAAACAGGTATGTTACTGTCACATATATGGTAATTTTTCTGGGAATTATTGATTTGATACTGATGAATATTGCTACTTTATCTGGAATTCGATGTTTGAGTTTTGCTTTGCAGTGTGTTCTTGTTTGGGCAATTCCTGCTTATTTGGGTAAGACACCTGGAATGTGGTATGTAATATCCACCGTCACAGCTCTGTTTGCCTTAGTTATGCTCAGATACGGGGATCATAGCAGAAGCAGCCGGTTGAAATGGAAAGATCGAGAGTACAAATATAATTATTTTGGAAAAGTGAGAACTAGCAGGGGAAGACGGATGGCTGTGTTTGACTATCAAAATTCTTATCGGTTGTTTGCCCGTTTTTTGTTATTCTCTCTTGGCTTTGTGCTATGTTTTCTTGGGGAGATACAAATGTTTATGCCTCATGGAAGTTGGAATAGGCTGGAACAGAGTCAATTACGAAAAAAAGCAGACCAGGGTGTATTTCAAGTATTTCGTTATGGGTTAGAGGGAAGCTTTTGGGGCTCATCGGCAGGGGGTGGTATAGGCAAGGGAAAGCTTGGCGGAAACAGTGGGGTAAGACCTTCCTATGAAACCCATTTAAGGGTTACTTTTGCTCCTTACAGCCTGGAACGATTATATCTGCGGGGATACACAGGTGTGATTTATGAAGATAACCAATGGACGGAATATGACTATAGTGATAAAAATTCTGAAGACTCAGAGTACAGCTGGAGGTTGAGGGAGGAACTTTTATATCAAGAAGGTGTAGGCAAACAGGAGGCGTTTCAGCAAAGGAAAGAAGATAGCAAGCTTGCAAAGGCCAAGATGATTGTTGAGAATGTAAAGGCTGAAGAGGAATTTCTTTATACACCTTATTATACATTTATGAAGGAGGATGAGTATAAAAGAAGGGGAGGGAAGGTATCTTTTCCACAGTCTACTTCCTATATTTATGAATATTATCCACTTCAAAGTTTGAAATTAAAAGATTCTGTTGAGGCCTATAATGGAAGAGAGAAGAAAGAAAGTGCATTTGTGGAAGATTGTTATTTGCAGATACCACAGAAAAATAAAGCGGTGATAGAAAAAGTCTGTGAAGAAATGAAACTTACAGGAAATCTTCAGAAGAAAATAACCACTTTGCAGCAATATTTTCAGGATAATTATCCATATACCACCCGACCAGGAAAAGTACCCATGGGAAAGGATGCCATTAATTATTTTCTGACGGAGAATAAGAAAGGATATTGTGCTTACTATGCCTCAGCGGCTACTTTGATATTCCGTAATTTAGGAATCCCTGCAAGGTATGTGGAAGGATATGCTGTGGATTATACCCAGTTTGCAGAGGCAGATTTTGTTCCCGGTGCAGAGTACAGTGAGTTCTATCAAGGGTATTCTTCGTTGGGTGAAACCGGAGTTGTTCAGGTTGATGTGTCAGATGCCTGTGCTCATGCCTGGGTGGAAATTTATTTGAAAGATTTTGGGTGGTTTCCAGTAGAGGTGACTCCTGCAGATTCTGGGGAACAGGAGGATTTCTGGAGCTTATTTGGAAATATCTTTCAACGTGCAGATACAGGATTTGGAACGGTTGATGAGGATACAGGTAAAAGTGGTGTCCTTAAAGTGAATGGAAAGATGCTTTGGATTTTTCTGGGCGGTGTTTTTTTTATGATTGCTATTATCGTGTATTATCCCAGAACCAAAAGATACTTTGATACTCACGGAAAGGATTCAAGAGATAATCTGTTTGCGCAGTATCATCAAATGTGGGAGTTAGCCAAAAAGAAAAACAGTCACGAGGATTTGAGTATCTATTTGACCTATGAGGAGCAGTTGGGATTTTTGACAGAAAAGTATCCGGAACTCATTGGTAGAGAGTACGCACAGAAATTGATTGAAAAGTTGGAAATAATGGGATTTTCTAATCAAAAATTCACAGAAGATGAAATGAAACAGGTGCAGAATGAAATCAGAGAATTAAAAAAGAAGATTCATAATTTAAAAAAGATGTAAAGAAAAAAGGATGTGTTAGGTGAAGGATAAAATGTCACCAATACATCCTTTTTTTTAAAATAGTCTTAATACTCCAAACACTTTCCCTATAATATCTACATCGGTTACGATAATAGGTTCTAAAGAGTCGTTTTGTGGTTGTAAGCGAATATGGTCGGATTCCTTGTAAAATGTTTTTACAGTGGCGGAATCATCTAATAGTGCCACCACAATATCTCCATTGTGAACGTCTTTTGTTCGTTCCACCATGATGGTATCACCGTCAAAGATGCCGGCGTTAATCATACTATCCCCTTTTACACGCAACATGAAGGATTCGTTTGCCGGCATATATTCTGCAGGAACCGGAAAATAGTTTTCGATATTTTGAACTGCAAGAATAGGTTCGCCGGCTGCCACCTGACCTACTAGTGGAACATTCACAACTTCTCGGCGGACCAGGTTAAAATTGTCATCGAGAATTTCTATGGCCCTGGGTTTTGTAGGGTCGCGACGGATGTAGCCGTTTTTCTCTAAGGTTTCAAGGTGGGCGTGTACGGAGGAAGTAGAGCGGAGTCCTACGGCTTCACAGATGTCCCTCACTGATGGGGGATAGCCTTTGTTTAGTATTTCATTTTTTATGTATTCTAAGATTTCTGACTGTTTTTTTGTTATTTTTCCATATGCCATAATCAAATCTCCTTTATTTATAAATATATTTAAGAAGATTTTACCATATTTCAAACGTTTGTTCAAGAAAATTTGTTCGAAACATATTGACAAACACATGTTCGAATACTATAATTAAAACATAAATCGAACAAATGTACGAAAAAGATGAATGGAGGTAGTATTATGAGTCAAAGAGAAGAACGTTTGAGAAGAGAAAATTTACGATTATCTTTGGAAAGCAGGAAAAAACAGCTGTATCTTAGGGTGTGTTCAGTAATGTTGTTGTGTTTGGTTGTGATTAGTTGCGTTTCCATATGTACATTGATTTCTAAAGCAGGGAGTCATGGAAGTGCTAAGAAGGAGACTGTGGAGAAAACCATAAGCTATAAGTATTACACCACAGTGACAGTGGCAACGGGAGAGACTTTATGGGATATTGCCAAAAAATATAGCAGCGAAGAATTTGGAAGTATTGAAAATTATATTAGAGAAGTGAAGAGTATCAATCATATTTCTGGGGATCGGATATGTGCCGGGGAGGCATTGACAGTACCTTACTATAGTGGAGAATACAAGTACTAAATGGAATGTATATAATAAGTGGGAAGGCAGGTTATTCCTGCTCCTCCCGTAAGCGAACCTTATCCGCAGCATAACGTCTTCGTTCCTCGTCAATGGCAGCATAGTGCTTTCTGGTAGTGTTTACATCTTTGTGACCTAATACGTCAGCTACAAGATAGATATCACCGGTTTCTTTGTAAAGGGCGGTGCCATAGGTACTACGGAGCTTATGTGGAGTAATCTTTTTTAGTTGTGTAACTGTCTGAGCATATTTTTTTACCAGTTTTTCTACACTTCGAACACTGATTCGCTTCTTTTGAAGAGATAAGAAAAGTGCATTTTCATGACCAGGCACAGCCTCGGTTAATTCACGCTCTTCTAAGTAGTTGAGCAGTGCAATTTCTACTTCCGGGCCGAAGTAGATGATTACTTCGTTACCACCTTTTCGGCGGATTTTGATGCCACCATTTTTAAAGTCTATATCCTTTAAGTCGATACCTACGCATTCAGATACACGGATTCCAGTTCCCAGCAAAAGGGTGAGAAGTGCTAAGTCTCGAAGCTTTGTCTTGTTATGAAAAGTTTTTTGGTTTTTTGTTAATTTGTCACCTTGTTCTACAGAATCCAGCAACATTGCAATTTCATCTGTATCCAGACGAATAATGTTTTTGTCATGGATTTTTGGTGTACTTACAAATAGAACAGGGTTGTTTGGTAACATTTCCTTCTTAAAAAAATAGTTAAAGAAGGTTTTTAAGGAGGAGAGTTTGCGTGCCTTTCCGCGTTCGTCGTTTGTGTGCTCCACCCCATCCTTCACATAATATTTTAAATAGTCCAGATATTCCTCAATATCTACGGATTTTAGGTTTTCTAAATGATTAAGTGTAATTTTTTTGATGCCAACAGACGCAATTTCTGGATTTGTTTCTTTTAAAAAATCAAAGAAAATTCCCAGGTCGTAGGCGTAGGAAATTCGTGTTCTTGATGAGGTGTTAGCCTCGATTCCACGAAAAAAATCCTTGCAAAAATCAGGAAACTCTTTTAGTTTTTCCCGAAGTTTTTGCTCGTTTTCGATATTTACCTGTTCATGATAGGTGCGCTCTGCCATGATGTTTCCCTCCTTTGCAGTATGTGATGTGGCAGGTTAATCCATATTCTTTTTCTTTGGAATCTTAGTAGAAGGGGAGCGTTTTGGCCAGCCTGAAATATTACCATTTAAAATGGCATGGAACATTCTGTCTTTTGCTCCGGGATGTGACCGGTTTAAGTCTGCTACCAGTTCTTTTGCGTATTGACGTTTGGTATATCCGTCTACCTTACAAGGATTCTTTACAATAGGTAGATGGTATTTATTGATAAATCCTATGACATCAGCTTCTTTCACATACATCATAGGGCGGATTACAGTTAAATCCATACGGTCTAAATATGTTTTGGGAGAGAAGGAGTAGAATCTTCCTTCAAACAGCAGGGAAAGAATCATAGTCTCTACGATATCATCCATATGGTGAGCATAAGCTACTTTATTGCAACCCAGGGCTTTTACATTTTCATTTAAGGCACCTTTGCGCATTTTGGCACAAAGAGAGCAAGGATTACTTTCCTTTCTATCCTCAAAAAGAATTTTGCCAATATCTGTTTTTACAATGATGTGTTCCACTTGAAGTTCCTTGCAGATATCTGCAATGGGGGATAAGTCAAAGCCTTCGTATCCTAAATCAACACTAATGGCAATCAAATCAAATTTTTTAGGATAAAATCTTTTTAGTCCGTGCAGGGCATATAAAAGGGTTAGGCTATCTTTGCCGCCGGAGACTCCTACGGCAATCTTATCTCCCTCTTCAATCATTTGGTAATCATCTATGGCTTTTCTGGTAAAGCTAAGTAATTGTTGAAGTTTCATAGTTGGAATCCTTTCTGTATTTCGAAGTGATATTCCAGATTATTATACTGGCAAAAAAAATTTTTAGCAATAGACTTTAAGGATAAAATGTGTAATAATAGTAACAACCAGCGTGTTGATGCGTATAGAAAAGATGGTAAAAGGAGGAGAAGTAGAAGTGGATGAAAAAAAAGAAAAGAATGTAGAGAAGCCACAGGTAGTGAACAAGCCACAGATTGTCACAGTGTTAATTATAGTGTGTGCGGCGATTTTGGGATTTTTTGCACTATATCGTTTGGATGACATTGCAACGATTATAAAAAAAATATTAGGTATTTTAGCACCAGTAATTTATGGTATGGCATTTGCGTATATTCTGGCACCGGTGGCAAATTTTTGGGAAAAACTTTTGTCAGATATTTTGAAAAAACGGATGAAAAATGTAGAAAAGGTAGACAGGATTTCCAGAGGAGTAAGTATTGGGATTTCTTTAATCCTTGCAATTGCCATAGTCTTTGTTTTGTTTTATTTGGTGATACCAGAATTGATTTCCACCATTTATGGTCTTGTGGTCTCCTTGCCAGAGCAGTTGGCAAATGCGGAGAGATACCTTACTGCTATAGCAGTTAAAAATAGTAGCGTAGCATCTGTGATGGAGACGATATTATCCTCAGTGACGGAATGGTTTGAAAAATGGGTGAGGACAGAATTGTTGACTCAGGTGACAGGGATTACTACGGGAATTATCAATGTAGTTAATGTAGTGGTCGATATTGTGATTGGTTTTATTATTTCCGTGTATGTGCTTTCCAGCAAGGAAGTGTTTAAAGCAGGGAGTAAGAAAATGATTTATGCTGCATTTTCAAGAGAAAAAGCCAATGAAATTTTAAAGGTCGCAAGAAAAAGCAACGAAATATTTGGTGGCTTTATTTCTGGAAAGATGATAGATTCTTTAATCATTGGCTTGCTATGTTTTGCAGGGTTGAGTATTTTGGATATGCCATATGTACTTTTGGTGAGCGTAATTGTAGGAGTGACAAATGTGATACCGTTTTTTGGACCCTATATCGGGGCAGTACCCAGTGCTTTTCTAATCTTTTTGGCTGATCCTATGAAGGGTTTGTATTTCCTTATATTTATTTTGGTGTTGCAACAGATTGATGGTAACATTATTGGACCAAAGATTTTAGGAGAATTTACAGGGTTATCGCCCTTCTGGGTGGTATTTGCCATTCTTTTAGGTGGAGGTTTGTTTGGCTTTGTCGGAATGCTTTTAGGTGTACCGGTATTTGCGGTAATTTATTACATCGCACAGCAGTTTTTAGAAAATCGTCTGCAAAAGAAGGAATTACCTACAGAAGATGAGGTATATATGGATTTGCATCATATTGACTCGGAAAAAGGCGTTCACACTACCCAGGAGATGCAAATGGAGGAGGCCAAAATCCAAAAACAGGATTTATTGAAAAAAGTTACAGCTCAGGATTCGCAAGATGATGGAAAGGACAAATAAATGAGATTTGTAGTTCAGAGAGTTCAATACTCAAAGGTTACTGTTGACCAAAAGTTAGTGGGTGAAATTCACAAAGGATATATGGTGCTGATTGGAATATCGGCAGAAGATACCAGGGAAGTTGCTGATAAAATGATACGAAAGATGATAAATCTTCGTATTTTTGAGGATGAGAATGGGAAGAGTAATTTGTCATTAAAAGATGTGCAGGGAGGTTTGCTTTTGATTTCCCAGTTTACTTTGTATGCAGATTGCAAAAAGGGGAATCGCCCATCTTTCATAAAAGCGGGACCTCCTAAAATGGCAAATGAACTTTATGAATATATTATTCAGGAATGCGAAAAACAGGTGGAAGAAGTAGCTAAGGGTTCTTTTGGAGCAGATATGAAGGTGGAACTGTTAAATGATGGTCCGTTTACAATTTGGTTAGACTCTGAGGAAATATAGAAAGAGAGTGTTTTTTTGGTCAGGGTTAAAATTACAAGAGAAAGAAGGTACAGAGATTGAGTGGAAAGACACATTTGGCAGTGGGAATTGCCACAACTTTTGCTATTATGAAACCTAAAAATGTGCTGGATTTTGCCATAGGTCTGGGAATATGTGCCTTGGGCTCTCTGTTGCCGGATATTGACTCAGGAGCCTCTAAAAGTCATAGAAGTGCGAATAAAATTACAGGAGTATTTTTGATTTTAATTGCATTAATGTGGTATTTAGAATTTCGATTTAAAATACAGATTGAAAACTATTTATTGAGTAACGAAATTCTTATGATGAAAAGTGTAGGTATATTGCTTTTTGTAGGATTATGTGCCTATGGAAGAGATTTGCCTCATAGAACTTTTACCCATTCATTTTTGGGGATTTTGATGTTTTGTGGAGTGATGTCATTGATTGCTCCCATGAGATATCTTCCCCATTTTGCCATAGGATACCTTACACATATCCTTTTGGATGTTACTAACACAAGGAAAATTAATCTCTTTTTTCCGTTGAATAAGGGAGCAGTGTGTTTGGGATGGTTTCGAAGTGATGGGCTGATGAATGGGATTTTGTTTATCTGTGCCTGTGGTCTTGGTGGTATAGAGATTTATCGTCTGTTTGTAAGGATGTAGGAAAAAATAGAAAGGAATTGAAAATATGGGAATGGAAGAATTTGAAAACGAAATTAATGCATCTTTTGAAAAATTTGGAGATGGAGAAAGTATGGACTGGGTGGAAACATGGGATAACCTGGAAAAGATGATGGAGGAGAGACAAAAAATACAGGTGGAAGTGGCAGGAATTGTCAATGCAGGTGTTATATGTTATGTGGAGGGAGTCAGAGGATTTCTCCCTGCATCGCAGATTGCCATGAGTTATGTGGAGAATACAGAGGATTATTTAGGTAAGCAATTGGAGGTTGTCATTATTGACATTGACAGAGACAATGAAAAACTGGTATTGTCTGCAAAAGAAATCTTAAGGGAACAGGCAAGACAGGCGAAAGAACAGTGTATTGCTGGCATTCAGCCTGGACAGATTGTGGAGGGTGAGGTGGAAAGCCTTATGCCTTACGGTGCTTTTATACGTTTTAAAATTCAAGGAGAGGAATTATCCGGGCTTGTGCATATCAGTCAGATTTGCAATCGTCACTTAAAATCACCTAAAGAGGTGTTGAAAGTATCGCAGCAGGTAAAAGCAAAGGTACTGGATGTGAAAGATGGAAAAATCAGCTTAAGTATGAAAGCTTTAGAAGAAACACCAGAACCTGAGGAAGAGGGAGCACAAGAGTATATCAGTGGTGAGGAAGCTTCTACCTCTTTAGCGTCCCTGCTGAAAGGACTGAATTTATAGGGAGAACCTATAGAGAAGGGCTAATAGTTTTTTGAGAGCTTGCTAAGTGTGGACAGCCCATGAAAAGCTGGATAGCCCAGCTTTTCATGGGAGATTATTTATGATAGGGTTCGTTGTTACTAATTCGGAAAGCGCGATAAATTTGTTCTAGCAAGATTACCCTCATTAACTGGTGGGGAAATGTCATTGCGCCAAAACTTAATTTAAAATCAGCTTTTTCTAAGACTGCCTGATCAAGTCCTAGTGAACCACCAATGATAAACTGAAGGTGGCTGTTGCCATTTAAAGTTATCTGGTCTAGTTTTTTCGAGAGGGAGACACTGTCAATATTTTTTCCGTCGATGGCAAGTACAATGGTATAGGCATCGGGGTTTAATTTGTCTAAGAGGCGCTGTCCCTCTTTTTGGCGAATCTGACATTCTAGGGTTTCGTTTGGCTTATCCGGAGTCTTCTCATCACTTACTTCAACAATTGTAAGATTGCAGTAACGGTTTAGACGTTTGCAGTATTCAGCAACAGCATCTTTGTAAAATTTTTCTTTGATTTTTCCTACGGTTAATAAGGTGATTTTCATATATTCATCTCTTTTCTTTTATTTATATCTTTTAACTCTCGTATCATAACATAAAATATTGTGGTAGTGAAGAAAATATGATAAACTAAATTTTATTAAATAATAATAGAAAAAATAAGGGAGGGATGGATATGCCCTGGTGTCCAAAATGTAGAACAGAATATAAGAAGGGAGTAATTATATGCAGCGAGTGTGGGGCAGAATTGGTAGAGGAATTACCAAATTCTGATGAGATGAAAGTGATTATGATTGCGAATCTGGCAGAAGCCAAGAGATATTATGATTTATTGAGAAGCTTTGATATGATGGATGCAAGACTGGTGAGAAAACGAGGGACAGAACTGTACCATGTGATTGTTCCGAAAGAAAAGGTAGAAAAGGCAAAGAAGCTTGCTATGATACAGAAAATTAATCTAGGAACAAATCATGAAGAGACGGAGGAAGAACCTATAAATCTGTTGGAATCTAAGAATCATGTGTATGTGCATCATTCTGAAAAGCATAGTGAACTTTTGTCTTCAGGATATTCTTTGTTAATGGCTGGAGGACTAGGCTTAGCCTTCATTTTATTGTGTGTGTTGAAAGTGGTGCGATTGCCCATAGAAGAGTTTAGTCGTGGAGTCATGGAGATAGTATTGGCAGTTTTATGTTTTGTGTTTATTGGAGCTGGTCTTTATTGTCTTTCCAGTGCAAAAACTATAAAGGAGTTAGCAACCAAAGAAGATAAACTGACTAGTGATATTACCTATTGGTTCAAAAAAAGTTTTGATACTTATGTAATTGATACAGATATTGACGAGAATCTTAGTGAGGAAATAAAGTATTTTAAACGATGCGAAGCTATGAAAAAAATTATTAAGCAGACTTACGGAGAATTAAATGAAGGATATTTAGACCGTTTGATTGATGAATTATATCAGTATCTATACGAAGATTGTGAACCTAATTAAATAATAAAAATTATGTAGATTCCCCTAAAGTTTTCAGACAATTTGGTCGATATTAGTAGTACTAAGGTACTGAAAACGATGAAAAATACACAAGGGGGGAGGACATTCCAGTTGACAAATTACAAATGCTCTATAAAGTGGAACCTATCCAAAAAGTGAATCGGGTAACTCAGACATCCACGAAACATCATAATACTGGTGAGGAAAAAAGAAATAATCTAGAGTTTCAGAAAACCTTGTTGCAGTATTATGATATGAAAGCACAGGAAATTCAAAATACAGCAGTGCAAAAATCTGCCACATATGATGCAAAAGCGGCAGAAATACTGTATGAGTCAGCCAGCACCGTGAGCTTTTTTGGATAAAAGGTGATAACAGAGGGGAAAAGTAATGGAAAAGTGTGAAAAAGCAGGTGATTTATAAAGGTTAAAAATACTTTATAGATTGCCTGCTTTGTTGTATGATAGAAGTACAGGATAATGAGAATAATAGAGGAAAGAAAAGTAAGATTGAAAAAAGGGGGAATGCGTTATGAGAATGTACGATATCATTGCCAAAAAAAGAGATGGACAACGGTTGACAAGAGAAGAAATAGAATATGTGGTACATGGATTTACAAAAGATGAAATTCCAGATTATCAAATGTCAGCTTTGCTAATGGCAATTTATTTTCAAGGTATGACAAAGGAAGAAACCCTGCACTTGACTTTAAGTATGGCACATAGCGGAGATTGCCTGGATTTATCAAAAATTCAAGGTGTCAAGTGTGACAAGCATAGTACAGGGGGCGTAGGAGATAAGGTGTCATTGATCTTAGGACCTATGGCTGCATCTTGTGGTATCCCGGTGGCGAAAATGTCTGGAAGAGGTTTGGGACACACTGGGGGAACCATTGACAAATTAGAGTCCATTCCCGGGTTTCAAACTACAATGTCACAAGAAGAGTTTATCAGCCAGGTAAATCAAATTGGTATAGCTTTGGTGGGACAGACCGCACATTTAGCGCCCGCTGATAAAAAGATTTATGCATTGAGAGATGTAACGGCTACAGTGGAAAGCATGCCGTTGATTGCCAGTAGTATTATGAGCAAAAAACTTGCAGCAGGGGCAGACGTGATTGTTTTAGACGTGAAATGCGGCAACGGTGCTTTTATGAAAAATAAAGAGGATGCCTGTGCTTTGGCAAGGGAAATGGTACAAATTGGAAATCAGGCGGGAAGAAAGACCATAGCTGTTATTTCAGATATGAGTGAGCCATTAGGATATGGTGTGGGAAATGGACTGGAAGTATTGGAAGCTTGTCAGGTTTTGCAAGGAAAGGGAGAAAGACGTCTCACGGATTTATGTATTATTCTTGGTGCTTATATGTTGTATGGAACAGGGCTTGTAAAAACTGTGGAGGAAGGGAAAGAAAAAATGACAAAATGTATTACTTCCGGAAAAGCTTATGACAAGTTTAAGGAATTTGTGACAGCTCAAGGAGGGGATTTTTCCTATCTGGAGGATAGTAGCAAGTTGGTATCAGCCACATATTATGAAGAAGTTTTGGCTGATAAAACAGGGTATATCAAGGAAATTATGGCTTATGACGTGGGAATTGGTGCTATGATGTTAGGTGCAGGACGGGAAACAAAGAAAAGTCACCTGGATTATTCGGCTGGCTTTTGGCTCAAGAAAAAAAAGGGAGATTATGTTCAAGAAGGAGATTGTATTGGAATTTGTTATTATAATGAATTGTATCAAAAGAATGCATTCCTTGCAAAAGAAAAGCTAAGAAATGCTTTTACTTATCAGAATGAGCCTGCCAAAGTAGAAAATTTAATAAAAGAGGTCATAGAATAATTCATTTCAGAATAAATGTATTGTCATTTCCCTCAGAATAATGCCGTGTTCTGAGGGAAATTATTTAATTTCCAAAGCTGATAGAGGAAATTTTTCCAGTGATTTTCAACTCTTCGTTGGTGTAATAGCTGATTGCCAATTTTTTTCCTGTAATGCATAAGCTTCCGTGGTAAAGACGAAGTTTGATTTCTTCTGTGGTATAGTTCAGTAATTTTTTATGGTTTTCCAAATATAACTCTCTTTGTCCGGTAAGGGAGATTAAAGAGTCACGATAGATGACATCTTTGGGAAGCTGGAAAGAATCTGTGAAATCATGTTCCATGATAGATCACCATAATTTTTTATATAATTTTATGATTTATATTTGTCAAGAATGCAAATTGGAAAGCATATAGTGTAACGAGCATAAATTCAGATATGTGGTAGTAAATGATTTCATTAATAAAGTGGTGTTCTGGTTATGTTCGTATTCGCATAGTAGGAGGATATCCAGAGAGATTTTTTCATCTATGTGTTAATAATAAAATCCTTTTGTGGGATTTGAAACAAACCAAGGAAGGATATGAGGTCAACCTTTCTTTGAATGTGTTTCGTAATCATAAAAGTTTGTTAATTTCTTTTATCCGCAGAACAAAAGTGGGAATAAGGATTGTGGAAAAAAAGGGACTTCCTATCTTCTTGTATAAGAATAGATACAAGAAAATTTTTGTACTGGGAATTTTTCTCTGTTGTTTTTTGGTATATCAGTTATCTTTGTATGTTTGGCAGATAGATCTTTGTGGAAATCTGCAGAACACGGATAATATGTTATACAAAAAATTGCGGGAGTATCAGGTGTACCATGGTATGAAAAAAAAAGATGTAGACTGTAGTCAGATAGAAAAGGTTTTGAGGGCAGAATATGACAATATCATCTGGGTCAGCGCAAAATTGGAGGGAACAAAACTTACCATAGATGTTCAGGAAAACACGGATCTGACGATAAAAGCTGAGAAATACCAGGAGAGCAGTATATATTCCAACAAGAATGCTGTTATTACAAGTATTATCACAAGAAAAGGAACCCCTATGGTGGTCAGTGGAGATGAAGTAAAAAAGGGGGATATACTGGTAGATGGTGGTATATATATCACCGATGATGGGGAAAGTGTGGTCTCTGCGTATTATGTGGCGGCGGATGCGGATGTTTATGGAGAAACAGAGTATGTATATCAGGATGAATTTTTTTTAAAGAATAAGAAGTATCAGCCTACAGATAATAGTAGGAAAAGCTATTATTTGAAGGCTTTTGATAAATCTATGACTGTGGGAAGGGTACCAAAAGAATATAAGCATTATGCTGTCACAAAAAATATATCCCAGGTGAAATTGAACTCCAGTTTCTATCTCCCGTTTTATTATGGAATTATCCAAATATCAGAGCAAGAAATCATAAGTCAAAAATTAACAAAAGAACAAGCAAAACAAAGGGCAGAAGAAAAATTATCAAAATATATTACAAATTTGCAACAAAAAGGGGTTCAAATTCGTGAAAATAATGTTACAATAGAAGTCGACGAAAAAAAGTGCAGGGCTTTTGGTAGTTTAAAAGTAATTGAAAAAATAGGGGTCCGTAAAAACGTAGAAAAGAAGCTTATCCAGCAGATAGACAAAGTGGAGGAATAGTATAAGGGACCTATGTAAGCGAAAGGAAATTATGGATGGAACAGCAGGAAGTAATCATAAATATACCTATGGAACATATGAAAAACGTGTTTGGGCAGTTTGATACTTATGTTAAAAAAATAGAACGAACCTTAAATGTAACAATTGTGACCAGGGGGGAAGGAATTCATATAACAGGTACCGAAAAAACGGTGGAAAAGGCAAAATCAATTTTTGAACAGCTTACTTCTTTGTCCTTAAGGGGGAATACAATCACAGAGCAAAATGTGGACTATATTCTTTCTTTGTCTTTCGAGGAAAAAGAGGGGGAAATTCTTGAAATTGATAAAGACTTAATATGTCATACAATTCAGGGAAAACCCATTAAGCCAAAGACCATTGGACAGAAAGAATATGTAGATGCAATTCGGGATAAGATGATTGTATTTGGAATCGGACCTGCGGGAACCGGGAAGACTTATCTGGCAATGGCAATGGCGATTCAAGCATTTAAAAGTGACGAAGTAAGCAGGATTATTCTTACACGACCGGCCATTGAAGCAGGGGAGAAATTAGGATTTCTTCCAGGGGATTTACAAAGCAAAGTAGATCCTTACTTAAGACCTTTGTATGATGCCTTGTATCAAATTATGGGTCCGGATAGTTTTGCAAAAAATATGGAAAAAGGGTTAATTGAGGTGGCGCCGTTGGCCTATATGAGAGGAAGAACCTTGGATAATGCTTTTATTATTTTGGATGAAGCACAGAATACCACACCGGCTCAGATGAAAATGTTTCTTACACGAATAGGATTTGGCTCAAAGGTAGTGGTAACAGGTGATGCGACCCAGAAAGACTTGCCCAAGGATCAGAAATCAGGTTTAGAAGTGGCTGAGAGGGTTTTGAAAAAGATTGAGGATATTAGTTTTTGTAAATTGACCAGCAAAGACGTGGTGCGTCATCCATTGGTTCAAAAAATTGTTAAAGCATACGATGATTATGAGAGTAAGCAGCAACCCAAAACCAGAAATAGAGGTAATTCTAAATGATAGAACAAAGGAAAAAGAGTTGTTATATATTTATACCGTTGTTGTTTGAAACCGTGATTTGTTCCATGATATTGTCAAAGGGCGTTTGGCATATGAATGTACAGAAAATGCTGGCTATATCTATTTTGGCAGTGGCACTGGTTGGAGCGTTTTTTGTTTCGTATGTAGTGGACGTTATCAATGATATACAAAAAAACATCTATAGAACCTATCCTGTTGGGGAGATTGTTGTGTTCTTTCAACTAGGATTGGCATGTGCGGTGTTAAGTGTGTACCTTTCGGATTATCTGGATATTTTTCTGCTTTTGCCAGTGGCTTTTGGCGTATCTATGGGCATAGGACCAGCTATTGTGGGGCAGGCTATGTTTTTGAGCCTTGCCTTTTTGTATGGTGGTATTCCTGCGGAATTAGTGTTGTTTTATTTTATCCCAGGAATCGTTGCAGTGTATATGAGTAATTGTCTTAAAAACAAGAATCAATACTTTTATGGACTGGTTATCCTGTTTATGACCCAGTTATTATCTACCGCTGTTTGTGTGTTTTTCTGTACACAAAGATTCGCCCTGTCAGTGTTGGGTTCGTTGATATTAGGAGCTTTTATCAATGTGACAGGTGTAGCGGTTTTAGTGCCATATATTATGAAAAGCAGAAATAGACAAACTGATATGTTGTTGGAGGTGATATCCCCAAAACATGAAATAATGATGACATTAAAAAATAATAAGACCAAGGTGTATGAACATGGAAAGCGCACTTCACAAATTGCCTCTAGGGCAGCAAAAATAATTGGTGCAGACGAAGTTTTGACGGTAGCAATTTGTTTTTACTATAATTATGCAAGGACGTTAGGTAAGAACTATGTAGATCCTTTTATAGAAAATGCATATTGGAGGAAAATTCCTCAGATATTGGTAGATAATGTAGTGGCTATGTCGTCCCAGAGCAGGGAAGTACTCTCAAAGGAGGCAAGTATTGCACTGGTAGCTGAAACTCTTTGTCTGGCAAAGGAGTCCAGATATAGAAATGGAATAGCAGAACCAGGATACTTAGAAGCACTTCTTCGTCAGAAGGTAACGAAAGGGCTGCTTGATATGTCAGAGATGACAATGAGAGAATATGCGATAATAAAAAGTTGTATCATGGAAGAATTATGTGGAAGTGTTCAGGAGGAAGTATGACAATAAACTTAGAAGAAGAATATCAGCTTGATTTAGGAATACCGTATTATGAAATTGCACAAAGAGTAGTGAATGGTGCCTTGGACTACCAGCAATGCCCTTATGAGTGCGAAGTGAATATTATTCTTGTGGACAATGAAAAGATACATAACATTAACTTGGAATGCAGAGAGATAGATAGACCAACAGATGTTTTGTCTTTTCCTATGGCTGAATATGAAGAAGCAGGAGATTTTAGTTTGTTAGAAGAAGAACAGCCAGAGTGTTTTCATCCGGAAAGTGGTGAGCTAATGCTGGGGGACATTATTATCTCCCTTGATAAGGTAAAAGAACAGGCTCAAAATTATGGACATTCTTACATCAGAGAATATGCCTTTCTTATTGCCCACAGTATGTTACATTTGATGGGATTTGATCATATGGTAAAAGAAGAGGAAATTGTAATGTTTCAGAAACAGGATGAAATTCTGCAAAAATTAGATATTACCAGATAATAAAAGTTGGAAAGGAAAAACTATGGGTAAGAAACAAGAGAGTAATACGGGGTTTGTAATTCAGGGCAGCATTCTGGCTATGGCATCTATTATCGCCCGTATTATTGGATTAGTTTACCGGGTTCCGGTGACACGTATCATTGGAGATTACGGAAATGGTTTATATGGATATGCCTTTGAGGTGTACAATATGGTTTTGATTATTTCTTCCTATTCTCTCCCATCTGCTATGTCAAAACTAGTGTCTGCCAGAGCAAATAGGGGACAGCACAAAGATGCATACAAGATATTCAAAGCAGGATTGATGTTTGCTATTGTAGTGGGGCTGATAGCGTCTTCCCTTACTTTTTTGATGGCAGATTTCATTTCAACTATTATTATGAAAGATGGAATGATAGCATTATGTCTCAGAGTTTTGGCACCAACCATTTTCGTAGTAGCGGTTATGGGTGTAATCAGAGGGTATTGCCAAGGCCTGGGAACCATGATTCCAACGGCTATTTCCCAGATTCTGGAGGCAATCGTCAATGCGGTTGTAAGCATTGTGGCGGCGGCTTATCTATTTTCTTATGGGACTAAAGTGGGAAAGGTGTTGCAGGAAGAAAAATATGCAGCTGCATATGGTGCTGCAGGTAGTACCTTAGGTACTTTGATAAGTGGAATCATGGGTCTGCTATTTATGATTTTTGTTTTTACAATGTATAGTACCGTTTTGAAAAAGAAATTAAAACGGGATGTGCGAAGCCGTGATGAAAGTTATGTTCAGGTATATAAGGTGCTTTTTGCAACCATTGTTCCGATTATTATGAGTACAGCAGTGTACAATTGCAGTGTATTTATAGATCAAACTATTTTCAGTAATGTAATGAGTGCCAGAGGATATACCAATTATACAGAATTATTTGGGGTGTTTACGGGAAAGTATCGGTTATTGGTCAATGTGCCAGTATCTATTGCCAGTGCCATGGCAGCTTCTACCATGCCAAGTATTACAGCAGCGGTAGCAAGGGCAGATGTAAAGATGGTTCGTCAGAAAATCAATATCTCCAATCGTTTTATTATGGTTATCTCAATTCCATGCTTTGTAGGGCTTACTGTACTTGGTTCCCCAATTTTGCAATTGTTGTTTGGTGATGCCAGAAAATTACCAGCAAATCTGCTGATGGTTGGTTCTGTTGCAGTAGTATTTTATGCGATGTCTACATTGTCCAATGGTATTTTGCAGGGATTAAATAAGATGAATATTCCGGTAATCAACGCTTTTATAGCGTTAATTATTCACATAGCTATTGTGTATGTATTGACGGCGTATACAAACCTTCAGATATATAGTGTGGTAATTGGAAATGTGGCTTTTTCAGGTATTATGTGTATTTTAAACAATCTGGCAGTGAAAAGAGCCACTGGGTATCGGTATGAGATGAGAAAGACCTTTGTTGTGCCTGTGCTTTCCGCTGTCATTATGGGTGCGGCATCCTATGGAGTATATATAGCAATGATGGCGGTGTCAAAAAACAATGATGTTTCAACTGTGATAGCACTTCTGGTGGCAGTTATTGTGTATGGTGTGATGATGCTAGTGTTAAAAGGATTTACAGAGGAGGAACTTTTGTCGATTCCAAAAGGAAGAA
This sequence comes from Lachnospiraceae bacterium, assembly GCA_045119215.1. GTDB lineage: Bacteria > Bacillota > Clostridia > Lachnospirales > Lachnospiraceae > RUG11237. The sequence goes on from JBGVDD010000168.1 coordinate 64,892, forward strand.
CAATTCTTAGTATTGCAAGAAAATTGCATCTGATGTAGCAAAGAGAATAAACTTATAAGTATAAAACAATAAAAATAGGCCAATATTTATAGGGAAGTAATTGCTGTAGGTGACTATGGCAGAAAGGAGAACTTTCATGAAACAAACCTTTGGAATTGGTCTATTTTTTATTGTGTTTATTTTTATTGTATTTTTTGCCTGTTATGAACCTAAAAGTAACGATGAGTTTGCCAAAAATCAGATACAAGTATCTCCGAAGCCTGGTACAGTGTCTTCGGTACCTGAGAGTGAGGTGGCAAAGGTAAACAATGGTGTCTGTGTGACAGCTACAGCTGGGAGGGAAGAAACCTTAAAAGCCAATGATGAAGTTTCAAAACCCACCAGACAAACCTATATTGCTTTGGAGGAAACCTCCGGATATATTACAATTTTTTATGATACCAGAGAGAAGATTTTTACTCAGACGGATATTTGTAAAAGTGATTTACCGGATAATTTACAGCAGGAATTGCAACAAGGAATTGTTTTTGAAAATCTAGAAAGTGTTTTTGAGTTTTTGGAGAATTATTCCAGTTAAGGAAATTCTGGGCTCAACAAGAAAATTTATTGATAAAGTTGATATGAAACAGGCCCTTGGACTTAAGGAAATAGTGGTGATTAGTCACAAAATTATTTGTAAAAGACGGGATATTCGTGTATAATGAAACCATATATAACGCAAAAAAAGGGAGGGAATGATATGACCGACAAACTTTATGATTTGATGGATTGGCCGGCGATAGAGACAGTGGTTTATTCTGAGGCGGACAAACCCCAGGATGTTTTGGGAATCTTTCAGTTAAAGAAAGGAGTGCTCATTCAGGTATTTTGGCCCAAAGCTACAGGAATTAAAGTGAAATTAAAAGGGGATAAAAAGTTATACCCTATGGAGATGGTGGACGAGAATGGATTTTTTGCAGTATACCTTCCTGGAAAGAAGAAAACAGAATATACCCTTTTATTAGAGGAAGGAAATATAGTGACAGAAGTTGTGGATCCTTACTGTTTCGAAGGAATGTTTGGAAACGAGGATTTGATGAAGTTCTCCAGAGGAATTCATTATGAGGTGTACAGATTAATGGGTGCCCATCCAATGAAAATTAATGAAACAGAAGGAGTGTATTTTTCAGTTTGGGTTCCTAAAGCGGTGCGTGTTAGTGTGGTAGGTGAATTTAACCAGTGGGACGGAAGATGCCATCAGATGCAGCGGGTGGGGGAGAGCGATGTATTTGAACTTTTTATCCCCCAGGCAAAAGAAGGACAGTTGTATAAGTTTGAAATTAAACTTCGGGGTAACATTGTTGTTTTAAAAACGGACCCTTACGCTAGCAAATTCCAACTTCGTCCGGATTCCTGTCCCATGATAGGTTCAAAAGCAGACTATCCATGGAAGGACGAAAAATGGATGGAGAAGAGAAAGAGTAAGGATGTACATAGTAATCCGCTTTCTATTTACGAATTGCATTTAGGTTCCTTTAAAAGAAAGACTAAGAAAAGTTTTTATAATTACCGGGAGTTGGCACCACTTGTTATAGAACAGGTGAAGAAGCTGAATATGACCCATGTGGAGATTATGCCGGTAATGGAGCATTTATTAGATGAATCCTGGGGGTATGAAACTACAGGATATTATGCCCCTACTAGTCGATATGGGGATGTAGAGGATTTTAAATATTTTGTGGAGGCACTACATCTGGCTGGAATTGGAGTGATTTTAGATTGGGTTCCCGCACATTTTCCAAAAAATTCCGATGGTCTTACCATGTTTAATGGATATCCCTTGTATGAACCTGAGCAGCTGGATAAAAGAGAACACAAGCGATGGGGCACATACGCTTTTGATTATGGCAGAAATGAAGTCAGTAATTTCCTCATAGCTAATGGTCTTTATTGGGTGGAAGAATTTCATGCAGATGGCTTACGGGTTGATGCTGTCTCCTCTATGTTATATTTGGATTATGATAAAAATGAAGGGGAATGGACTCCGAATATGTATGGGGGAAACGAGAATTTAGAGGGAATCGAATTTATTAAACATTTAAACTCTATCATGAAAAAAAGAAATCCCAATGTAATTATGATTGCAGAAGAATCCACTTTATTTGGAAATATTACTAAACCTTTGGACGAAGGGGGACTTGGTTTTGATTACCGCTGGAATTTTGAGTTTATGAATAAAAGCTTTGAATTTTTCGGGTGTGACCCTTTGTTTCGAAAAGGACTTTACAATGAGTTCTTAAATGCTATGTGTTATTATAATATGGAGCATTATATCTTGCCCTTTTCTCATGATGAAGTGGTGCATGGAAAGGGAACCATGTTGCAGAAAATGCCAGCACAGGCACCGGACAAATATGCTCACTTACGTCAGATTTATGCTTTTTTGATGGTTCACCCAGGGAAGAAGTTAATGTTCATGGGAAATGAACTGGCTGGTGAGAAAGAATGGAATCTGGGAGAAGAATTGGAATGGAGTCTTATGCGTCGGAAGAAGAGCCAGGGTATGGTGGAAATGATTAGGGTATTGAATGACATTTATCAAAATTTTCCTGCACTGTATGAAATTGAGGAGTCGGAGGATACCCTGGAATGGATAAATAACACTTCTGCAAACGACACATTGGCTGTCTTTTTGAGGAAAGGATTAAGAGAGGCAGACACATTGCTGGTTGTGTGTAACTTTACGCCGGTTTGTAGAGAAAATTATAAGGTGGGAGTGCCCTTTGAAGGGGAATACAAGGAAATATTTAATAGTGAGGAAGAACGCTTTGGTGGAAGCGGCATAGGAAACAAACATATCAAGGTTGCAAGAAAGGACAGCTGTGATGAGAGAGATTACTCTCTCAGGCTAAAGCTGGCACCATTAAGTATCTCCATATTTCAGAGAGTGATATAATTTAACGTAAAGAAAGGAAACACCAGTATGATTGCATTAACACAGGAAATTGAATCAGAGATTGTAAAACAAGTGGATGATATGATGAATGTTGATGTTACAGAAGTGAAACCAAGTAAGATAATGGAAACGTTGGAAGGTTACATTCCCGGAATTATTACTTTTGGAATAAATATTCTCATTTGTATATTAATTTATTTTGTCGGAAAAAAGATTATCTCTATAGTCAGAAAGATAGTGAGACGTTCCCTGGAACGCTCCAGTGCGGACAAGGGAGTGGAGCAGTTTGTAGATTCTTTATTAAAGTCTGTATTGTACCTTGTGCTGGCTATGATTATAGCAGGAAGATTAGGTATTCAGACCACTTCCGTTGTAGCTTTGGTAGGTTCGGCCGGTGTGGCAGCGGGACTTGCTTTGCAAGGAAGTTTAAGCAATTTTGCAGGAGGAGTGTTGATTTTAATATTAAAGCCTTTTAAAGTGGGAGATTACATTGTGGCTTCCCAAAAAGAAGGAACAGTAAAACAGATTCAGATTTTCTATACTAAGCTGTTGACTACAGATAATCGTGAGATTCTGATTCCCAATGGAACATTGATGAATGACAATATTATCAATGTTACAGGCCAGGAAAAGCGCCGTGTAGATATCACCGTAGGTATCTCCTATTCGGCTGATATTAAGGAAGCAAAGCAGTGTATAGAACAGGTGGCATCCAGGGAGACGAGACTTTTACCAGGAGAAGCAGTGGATGTGTTTGTGGACCAGTTAGGAGACAGTGCGGTGATAATTGGAATACATGCATGGACAGCAACGGAAAACTATTGGGCTGTGAAATGGCAGTTGCAGGAAGACATTAAGCTTACCTTAGATGCCCATGGAATTGAGATTCCGTTCAATCAATTATCTGTACATATTGAGAATAAGTAACTAAATTTTAAAACCTCCATAAGATATAATAAGAAGAATATCTTGTGGGGGTTTTTGTGTGGTTGCGGTATCCATTGATCAGGTTTGTTACTCATATCATAGTGCTCAGATGGAAACCATGGCACTGAGGGATATTTCATTTCAGGTCAGTCCTGGTGAGTTTTTGGCTATTGTTGGTCCCTCTGGGTGTGGAAAATCTACACTGCTTGCTTTGATTTGTGGCTTGTTAAAACCGGATAAAGGAACCATATCTTTTTATGATGAGGATGGGATATCGAAGACGAACATAGGCTATATGCTGCAAAAAGACAATTTATTTGAGTGGAGGACCGTGTACAGAAATGTAATCCTGGGCCTGGAAATTAACCATTCTCTTACAAAGGAAAAGAAGGAAAAAATTGACAAAATGTTAGTAAATTATGGATTAAAGGAATTTGAAGAAAAAAGACCTTCAGAATTATCAGGGGGAATGAGGCAAAGGGCAGCTTTGATTCGTACATTGGCTATGGAGCCGGATTTATTGTTGTTAGATGAGCCTTTTTCTGCTCTGGATTACCAAACCAGAATAGAGGTGGCTGATGACATAGGAGGAATTATCCGTAATGAGGGAAAAACGGCCATTTTGGTAACTCATGATTTATCGGAGGCTATTTCTATGGCAGACCGTATTGTAGTGTTAAGTAGGCGGCCGGCCAGAGTGAAAAAAATTATGGAAATTACTTTGTCAGTCCCTCAAAAGTCGCCTTTAGCTGCCAGGAGCGCACCGGAGTTCCAAGGTTATTTTAATACACTTTGGAAGGAGTTAAAGAGTGATGAAAAAGAAGAAGGAGAAGAATAGGCATCAGTGTTATCTGAAAAAACTTCGAAGAGAAAGATACACAGTAAAGATTGGTCAATGGAGCATTCTGGTTGTATTTTTGTTATTATGGCAGTATACCACAGATAAGAATATATTAGATTCCTTTATTTTTAGTAGTCCTAAAAGAGTGGTAAATACAGTAATTGCTTTAGGAACCAGTAAATTTCTCTGGGAGCATGTGGCAATTACGTTTCTGGAAACAATTGTCAGCTTTTTTTTGACTACATTTGTATGCATTTTTATGGCAGTGTTATTGTGGTGGCAAAAGATGTTATCGGATGTTTTAGAGCCTTATCTGGTTTTATTAAATGCATTGCCAAAATCTGCTTTGGCTCCCCTTTTGATTGTATGGCTGGGAACTGGCATGAATACTATTGTGGTAGCTGGTATGTCAGTAGCAATATTTGGCAGTATTATTCAGTTGTACACTTGTTTTCGGGAGATAGACAAAGAAAAAGAAATGTTGATTTATACTTTGGGAGGAAATCGACGTCAGGTGTTAATAAAGGTGATTTTGCCGGGAAGCGTTCCTGGAATTATAAGTAATATGAAGGTGAATGTAGGGTTATGTCTTGTGGGTGTGGTGATTGGTGAATTCTTAGCGGCTAAGCGTGGCCTGGGTTATATGATTATCTATGGAAGCCAGGTATATAAACTAGACTGGGTGATGACTGCTATTATACTTTTGATGGTTATGGCCATGCTTTTTTATATATCTATCGACGGTGTGTCAAAGGTACTTAAAAGGTCACGTTAAACCTTTGTATATTTCCTTTGCATTTTGTTTTGGGTATGATATAATTCTAACGTTACTGTTAGTGTTTATTGTTGAAAGGTACAGATATGTTAGAGAATAAAGATATTATGAAAGAAATTGATATTAACGGAATCGAGCCGGCGGATGAGACAAAACGTCAGTATTATTATATGGCTAAGGCTGCAAAGTATATTCAAGAACAGGAAGCACAGGCAGGGAGAAAACTGACTTATTTTGTTCAAAATTTCGGGTGCCAGATGAATGCCAGAGATGCAGAAAAACTGGCAGGGGTATTGGAGAAAATTGGTTATGTGGAAGCTCAGGATGAGAATGCAGATTTTGTGATTTATAATACCTGTACCGTAAGAGAAAACGCAAATCTAAAGGTATATGGACGACTGGGGCAGTTAAGAGGAATCAAGAGAAAAAATCCATTTATGAGAATTGGTTTGTGTGGATGTATGATGCAGGAGGCTCAGGTAGTAGAAAAGATTAAAAAAAGTTACCGCCATGTAGATTTAATTTTTGGAACCCATAATGTATTTAAACTGGCTGAGTTGATGGTTACAATGTTGGAACAAAATCAGATGGTAATTGATATATGGCAGGATACGGATAAGATCGTGGAAGATTTACCAACTGAGAGAAAATTCAAATTTAAATCCGGGATTAATATTATGTTTGGATGTAACAATTTTTGTACTTACTGTATTGTACCTTATGTGCGTGGTAGAGAAAGAAGTAGAAAACCGGAGGATATTATTAGGGAAATTAAGAACCTTGTGGCGGATGGCGTAGTGGAAATTATGCTGCTGGGGCAGAATGTAAACTCTTATGGAAAAAATCTGGAAGAACCGGTGAGTTTTGCAAAATTGTTGGAAATGATTGAAGAAATTGAAGGTTTAGAGAGAATTCGTTTTATGACATCCCATCCAAAGGATTTGTCGGATGAATTGATAGAAGTGATGTCAAAATCAAAGAAAATTTGCAGACACTTACATCTGCCGTTACAGTCAGGAAGTTCTAGATTGCTAAAGGAAATGAATCGCCGCTATGATAAGGAGCAGTATTTAAATCTGGCCCAAAAAATCAAAAAGGCTATACCGGATATTGCTTTGACTACGGATATTATTATTGGTTTTCCAGGGGAGACAGAGGAGGATTTTCTCGATACTTTGGATGTGGTAAGGAAAGTAGAATTTGATAATGCATTTACTTTTATCTACTCAAAGAGAACGGGGACACCAGCAGCTGCTTATGAGAATCAGGTGCCAGAGGATGTGGCAAAGGATAGATTCAATCGTCTGTTAAAGGAAGTGCAGGAGATTGCCAGAAAAAAAGCCTTTGTTTACGAGAATACTATTCAGCAGGTACTGGTAGAAGAGGTGAATGAGCAGGATTCTACTCTTGTGACCGGAAGAATGTCCAATAATTTGCTGGTACATTTCCCAGGAGATGAGTCTATGATTGGAACTATGCAGGAAGTAAAATTGACAGAATGTAAAGGATTTTATTATATCGGAGAACAGGCTTAGGCCTGTTTTCTTTTTCAAGAAAGTCTTGAATACAAGAAAGGGTGGAAAAATGTTAGCAGATTATGATTTAGGTGTGATTGTGGAGCCTTTACTAGTATGGTTTTCAGAAAATGCAAGAATCTTACCCTGGAGAGAAGAACCCACTCCTTACAGAGTATGGGTTTCAGAGATTATGTTACAACAGACCAGAGTAGAGGCGGTAAAACCATATTTTGAACGCTTTATGAAAGAGTTGCCTACAGTGCAGACGTTATCCAGTTGCCCCCAAGAGCGTCTTTTAAAATTATGGGAGGGACTAGGATATTACAATAGGGTGAAAAATATGCAGATTGCCGCAAAAACCATTGTGGAAGAATATAACGGGGATTTACCAAAAGAGAAGGAAGAACTGATGAAACTAAAAGGAATTGGAAGTTACACAGCAGGAGCTATTTCTTCTATTGCATATGGTATGCCTAATTCTGCGGTGGATGGAAATGTGCTTCGTGTAATTTCCAGGGTCTGTGAAGAAGGCGGGGATGTGCTGAAGGATTCTGTGAAAAGGCAGTTTGAAAACAGGCTTGATGGGGTGATGCCAAAGGAAAAGGCAAGTCAGTTTAACCAGTCCTTAATGGAACTTGGAGCAAGAGTTTGTATACCAAATGGTGCCCCCTTGTGTGAAGAGTGTCCATTAAAGGAGCTATGTCAGGCCAGGAAACATAATAGCTGGAAGAACTATCCGGTAAAGAAAAAGGACAAGTCTCGACGGATTGAGGAACGGACGGTGTTTGTTATTCAAAACAGGGATTCGGTGGTGTTAAAGAAACGACCTGAAAAAGGGTTATTGTCAGGTATGTATGAATTCCCAAATGTATTAGGACGGCTAACGAAGGAGGAGGCAAAGGTATGGCTTAGGGAACAGGGGATACCATTTAGTAATGTAGAAGTCCTAAAAGAAGCAAAGCATATTTTTTCACATATTGAATGGCATATGATAGGATATCTGGTTACGGTAGAAGATTTTGCCAAAAAAGATATCAGTTTGTTTATAGATATTGAAGACATGGAACAAAATTATGCCATACCTACAGCTTTTGAAGCTTATGTAAAAGAAATGTATCAAAACAGAGGGGGAAAATGAAAGAATGAAAAAAAGAAATAGAAATAAAAATAAAAATAAAAATAAAAATAAAACAAAGGGTGCAAAGGCTGGATTTCCGGATATTTTGTTGCCTGTCATGATGATTATTGTTGTATTGCCCATGGTGGTTTATTTGATGATGTACAATTCGGGGTTGAGTACGGAACCTTGGTATGGAGAAAATGATGTGTTGGGGGATTTCTTCTACTATTATAAGAGCAGATGTTTTATCTTTATTTCTATTATTTCATTGGTGGTTTTGGGGATTCACACGTTGGTGTATAAAGTGAAGGATTTTTTTGTGTTTTTGTGTCCTATAGCATATTTATTGTTTGCCTTTCTAAGCTCTCTTTTTACGGTAAATGAAAAGGATACCTATATTGGAGGCATTTATCATTTTGAAAGTATCTTTGTGCTGTGTGGCTATGTTATTATCATGATGTATACCTATCGATTTGTAGATTTGAATCATAGGGAACAGGAAAAGTGGCTGAAATACAGCCTGAATTTATCAGCAGTTTTGCTTGGAGTGGTTGGAATTCTTCAGGCATTGGGGAAAGATTTACTGGATAATCAATGTTTTTTGCGTTTCATTACTCCAAAAGAATGGGAAGAATATGTGTTAGAAAATATACAGGATATGTTTTCTAACAACAATGTCTCCTTCTTATTTTACAACTCCAATGATGCAGGTTTGTATATCATATTGCTATTACCCATATTTATTTTGTTTGCCATTTACAGTACAGAGAAAAAAGAAAAGATTTTGTATGGGATTTTTAGTGTGATTTTTCTGGTGCTGTTGTGGTTTACTTATGGACGTGGGGCTTTGGTGGCGTTCTTTTTGGAATTTCTGTTGGGGAGCGTACTTATAATTGTGAAAAACAACCAAAATCTAAAAAAAATACTTGGTTTAGTAGTGCTATTTGCGGTGATATGTGTTATAATGTTCCTTGTGTTTGATGTTGTACTGAATCATAAATACACAAAGAGGTTTCAAGAACAGAATAGCAAATCAGAGTTAGAGGAAATTTATACCTTAAAAAAGGGCGTTATGGTTACCTATGCTGATTTCGATTTTCTTGTCTGGCGGGATGAAAATGGGGAGTTGATTCTTCAAAGGGAAGAAGAGAAACTTTCTCCTGACGAAGCTACGGGACAGATTGATGCAGAGGGATTTGAAAATATCAAATTGCAGGATCTTTCGTATCTGGAGGAGGCCAGGGAAGAAGGGATGTTTTTACTGACCATAGAAGGAATGGATTTTCGCTTTGTTTATGATACAGAAGAAGAAATGTATTATTACAGAAATGATTTGGGAAAAACAGACAGTCTGGTACAAATTCCGGCACTGGATTTTCATGGCTATGAAACCAAAGGTTCGGGAAGATTGTATATCTGGTCCAGGGTGTTGCCTTTGTTGAAAGACTACATATTGGTGGGAAGTGGTCCGGATACCTTTTATCGCATCTTTCCACAGAATGATTATGTGGGAAAAAAGATTTATACCAGCACAGATGCAAGAATCATAGAAAAAGCTCATAATGGATATCTGGGTACAGCAATTCAGACAGGGTTGGTTAGTCTTTTATTACTTCTAGCATTTTATGTACAGTATGCGGTAGGATTTTTGAGAAGTTTCTTTCGAGGAGAATTGAAGAATTCTGAGATGGTGTGGGGACTGGCAGCTTTCCTTGCCAGTACAGGATATCTGGTGTGTAGTTTCTTTTACGATTCTTCGGTACAGTGTACACCTTTGTTTTGTATTCTTCTTGGAATTGGCTTATCAGTAACAAAGAAAACAGATGGGGAAAAAATAAATCAGACACAATAAAAACAAATATAATAGAAAAGGAGCGTGGGATTATGAATCTCAAAAAAAGAATTGCCGTATTTTTATGTATGGTATTTGTAATTCCGGCCATGTTGCAAAGCGTGCCTGGATTGACGATGGAAAGTTGTGCAGCTACGACTACCAATTATTCTGTTGCAAACAACTGCTATGGTAGTTACACTTTGAAAAATGGATCTACAACCTTTGGTTATGGAAATGACTATTTGATTATTGAAGTGGGACAAAAAGTGGATTTGGCATCTATGGTTTACCAGTACAGCTATAGCCCATCTTATACCCAGAAATACTTTGACCAGATTTCAGGTGAAAAGTATTCTTCCTCAAAGAAAACGGTGGCATCTGTTACCAACAGTGGTGTGGTTACAGCAAAGAAAACAGGTAAGGTCACCATTACAATGAAATACAAAAATGTTGTATACAAACAGAATTTCGAAGTCCAGAAGCAGGACATTATAAAGAATAAAAAAGTAAAGGATATCAACAATCGCATTAACAAACTTTGGAAAACCTACAAAAACAAGAGTATCAATGGAAGCAACCTGACAAAGACATACAACGAAATTATGGAAGTTTATCAGGAAGCGGTATCCCTGAACACCAAATATGTTGCAAAGCAGTCTTGGACAAGCTGGAAGAAATACCCGAATATAGCAAAAGGTGGTTTTGTGGCCAAAAAAGATAATCGCTATCATCTGGTGGCAGATTGCGAAAAATTGTATAGAATATATAAAAAAACAGCACAGTATGCTAGCTCAAGTAAAAATACAATCCTGGCTACCGTTGGTGCCAAGGCAATTACCACCAAAACGTTGGTGAACAATGGAAAGAAAATGACCGTGGTATTGAATCATAAATTGCAGCCGGCAAGAGTCATTGGTGCTTTTGGATTTGATTCCACAGATTATTCTACCATTACTACAAAATCAAAGGTAACTATGAGATATGCAATCTATAAGGGAAATGGTTTGACCTTTAAGGACTTTACTAAGGGAGAAAGAATATTGGAGGGAACCATTAAGCTTACCCCTGGAAAAGACAGATTTAGTACAACGTTAAAGCAGGAACTTGCTCCAGGAAATTATTATGTAGTATTTTATAAGAGTTCTGAATCGGGCGGATTTAGTTTCTCTACCGCTTTTTCAAAATAAACCTTGACTTTTTTATATTTAAGTGATAGTCTATACAAGAACCCAAAAGGGGAAAGATATAGAAAAAAGACTAGGAAAAGAAGTAGTAGGTGAAGGATTTGATTTCAGAAAGCTGTTGGTTGATGTGAAACAGTAGAGAATCGTTGCTGAACTCGTCTTGGAGTTGCTGTCTGAAAGAAAAGTAGGAACAGACGGATGCCCACCGTTACAGGGGAAGGATATGGAAAGTTTTGTTCTGTATCTAGTGAGTGTGCAGAGCAATCTGCAAATTGGAGTGGTACCGCGAAGTAGACCTTCGTCTCTGAATATCGGAGACGGAGGTTTTTTTATTACATGATGCTTATTCTAGTGTCAAATAATAAATCAACGGTCCAGGTAGAAATTGTTAGGAAAGGAAGGTATTGTAATATGAAAAATGTAGAAAAGTATACAAGAGGATATTTTTTACCACCGACGCCTTGCTTTGAATGGACAAAGAAGGATTATATTGAAAAGGCACCAACCTGGTGTAGTGTGGATTTGCGTGATGGAAATCAGGCATTGATTGTACCTATGAGTCTGAAGGAAAAAATAGAATTTTTTAAATTGTTAGTGGAAATCGGATTTAAGGAAATCGAAATCGGATTCCCGGCAGCTTCAGAGACAGAATATGAATTTACCAGAGCTTTGATTGAACAGAATTTAATTCCTGAGGATGTTACGATTCAGGTTTTAACCCAGGCACGTGAACATATTATCAAAAAGACATTTGAAGCATTAGAGGGATGCCCAAGGGCTATTGTACATTTATATAATTCTACTTCGGTAGCTCAGAGAGAACAGGTGTTTAAAAAATCCAAGGAAGAAATTTTGAAGATTGCGGTAGACGGAGCGAAACTGTTAAAGAAGATGGCAGACGAAACAGAAGGAAACTTCTTGTTTGAATATAGTCCTGAAAGTTTTCATGGAACGGAAATTGAATATGCATTAGAAGTATGTAATGCGGTACTGGATGTGTGGCAACCAACCACTGACAAAAAAGTGATTATCAACTTACCTGCAACTGTGGAGACAGCAATGCCACATATTTACGCAAGTCAGATTGAATATATGTCTACTCATATGAAGTACAGAGAAAATGTAGTGTTGTCTTTACACCCTCACAATGACAGAGCTTGCGGGGTGGCAGACGCAGAATTAGGCGTGCTGGCAGGGGCAGACAGAATAGAAGGAACGTTGTTTGGAAATGGAGAGCGTACAGGTAATGTAGATATTGTTGCTTTAGCATTAAATATGTACTCTTACGGAGTGGATCCGGAATTAGATTTCTCTGATATGCCTAAGATTTGCGAATTGTATGAGAGAGTGACAAGAATGGAAATCAATCCTAGAAGTCCATACAGTGGAGCCTTGGTATTTGCGGCATTCTCCGGTTCCCATCAGGATGCTATTGCCAAAGGAATGCAGTGGAAGAATGATTTCGATCCAGAGCACTGGACAGTACCATATCTTCCAATCGATCCCCAGGATGTGGGACGAAGCTATGATGCAGATGTAATTCGTATCAACAGTCAATCCGGAAAGGGTGGCGTAGGTTATATCTTAGAACAGAAGTACGGACTGCATTTACCGGCAAAATTCAGAGAAGTGATGGGATATGCCACAAAGAGTGTGTCAGATCACAAGCACAAAGAATTATCTCCAGAGGAGATTTATGATATCTTCACAGAAAGCTTTGTGGATGTAAAGGTACCTATGGACATTACAGAATGTCACTTTCAGCAGGGAAAAGATGGGGAAATTACAGCAGTGGTAAGTTCTGTTAAGGATGGAAAAACAAGTGAGACGGAAGCGGTGGGCAATGGTAGATTAGACAGTGTAAGTAATGCACTAAAGAAATGCTACAACTTAGAGTATAAGATTTCTACCTATCAGGAACATGCCTTAGAAAAGGGTTCCAATTCCTTGGCAATTGCATATGTGGGCATTGACTATGGTGATGGGAAAACAGCCTGGGGTAGTAGTATTGACGCAGATATCATTCGTGCCTCTATTGATGCGTTAGTAACTGCAATCAACAATGCAAAGATGTAAGAAGACTGGTAATTATCCATTACCTTACATTTACCGTATCTATTCAGAACTACTGAAAAGTTACCATTTTTCTACATTATTGTTACGTAGATTGTATAATTTCACGAATTAAAATGAAAAATTATAAAAATTTAAGAATTATTTTATAAAAATAAAAAAATTATAAAGACCTCCTTGAAAAAAGTGTATTTTAGGAATAAGATAGTTTACTGTGAGTAAGCTTGATATTACAAAAGTATTACTAAAATATTACGAAATACATAGGAGGTCTTTCATTTATGGAAAAGCTGAAACCAAAGTTGTTTTCGGTCATGAAAACATATTCGAAAGAGCAGTTTGTAAAGGATGTGATTGCAGGCATTATCGTAGCAATTATTGCCCTGCCTTTATCCATTGCATTAGCTTTAGCATCGGGTGTAAATCCGGAAAGAGGAATTTATACTGCAATTGTAGCAGGTTTTGTGATTTCCTTCCTTGGAGGAAGCCGTGTTCAGATATCTGGACCAACGGCAGCCTTTGCCTCAATTGTGGCTGGGATTGTGGCAAGGAATGGTATGGATGGATTGATTGTTGCAACCATTCTGGCAGGTATTATGCTTATTATTATGGGTATCTGTAGATTTGGTAGTCTGATTAAGTATATTCCGTATACCATTACCACAGGATTTACCTCTGGTATTGCCATTACTATTGCCATTGGTCAGATTAAGGATTTTTTTGGATTAAAGTTTGAAAATTCTCCCATTGAAACTTTGGATAAGGCAAGAGAAGTAATTCGTTGTATTGGAACCTTTAATGTATATGCATTTTTGGTAGGGGCTGTTTCTCTGGCGATTTTAATTGCGTGGCCTATTATGACAAATAAGTTGCCGGTGAACAAGCTGACAAAAGTAATAGCCATTATACCTCCATCCTTAATTGTAGTGGTTGTATCTGTCATTATTGTGGCAGTGGGGAATTTGCCGGTAAATACCATTGGAAGCCTTTATGAAATCTCTAATAAGCTTCCAACACCCCATATTCCGGTGGCAAGTTTTGTTATGATTAAAAATGTAATGTCTGATGCTTTTACCATTGCCATTTTAGCAGGAATTGAATCCTTACTTTCCTGCGTGGTTTCGGATGGTATGATTGGTTCAAGACATCGCTCTAATATGGAATTGGTAGCTCAAGGATGTGGAAACGTGGCCTCTGCATTGTTTGGAGGAATCCCGGCAACAGGTGCCATTGCAAGAACTGCGGCTAATGTAAAAAATGGAGGACGTACTCCAATTGCCGGTATGGTTCATGCTGTTACTTTGGTTTTAGTTTTAGTAGTGCTTATGCCTTATGCTGCACTGATTCCTATGCCGGCAATCGCAGCAATTCTCTTTATGGTAGCTTACAATATGAGTGAATGGAGAGCATTCCGTGATTTGATTAAAACAGCTCCCAAAAGTGATATTGTAGTTTTGGTGACTACCTTTGTTCTTACGGTAGTATTTGATCTTGTAGTTGCAATTGAAATAGGCGTGGTTTTGGCAGCTGTATTGTTTATGAAGCGTATGAGTGATGTGGCAGATGTGCATGGATGGAAATATATTGGTTCTAATGATGCCTATGACGAAGATGTAGATCCGGATAGCATTAATCTTCGTAAAGTTCCTGAAAATACGTTGGTATATGAACTTTCAGGACCAATGTTCTTTGCGGCAGCAGACAAGTTTCTTCAGATAGGTTTGGAACCGGGAAAGAATGTTATCATTCTTCGAATGAGAAGTGTGCCAGCCATGGATGTAACAGCATTAAATTCTCTCGAAAAGTTTTATCAAAAATGTCAAAAGAGTAACATTCGATTATTGTTGTCTCATGTAGAAGAGCAACCGTTAAATATGATGAAACATGCAGGTTTTTATGATAAAGTAGGAGAGGAAAATTTCTGTGCGCATATTGACGATGCATTGGCAAAGGCGGAAAGCTTGAAATAAATTTTTTAAAATGCTATACTGAGACGGTGCGTTTTTACGCACCGTTTTATAATTAAAATGAATGATAAGACATAGAAAAAGCGAGGAAAAATACGTGGGAAAACTAACTCCAATGATGCAACAATATATGGAAACAAAAGAGCAGTACAAGGATTGTATTCTATTCTATCGCCTTGGCGATTTTTATGAAATGTTTTTTGAGGATGCCTTGATTGCCTCCAAGGTCTTAGAGATTACTTTGACAGGAAAAGACTGCGGATTAGAAGAACGGGCACCAATGTGCGGAATTCCTTATCATGCGGTAGAAGGCTACCTGAATAAACTGGTCAGCAGTGGCTATAAGGTGGCAATTGGAGAACAGGTGGAAGATCCTAAGATGGCTAAGGGATTAGTAAAACGGGAAGTGGTTCGAATTGTGACACCGGGAACAAACCTTGCCAGTAGTGCTTTAGACGAAACAAAAAATAACTACTTAATGTGCATCGTGTGTATGGAATCCGGGTTTGGCATTTCTACAGCCGACATAAGTACAGGTGCTTATCTGGTGACAGAAGTAGATAGTGAGAGAAAATTATTAGATGAAATTACAAAATTTGCACCTACAGAAATTATCTGTAATGATTCTTTTTTGGTATGCGGTGTGGATATTACCGATTTGAAAGAAAGACTGGGGATTGCATTGTCCTCTTTAGAATCCTGGTATTTTGATGACGGAATGTGCAGTGGGCTGTTGAAAGACCACTTTCATGTTTCTACGTTAGAGGGACTTGGCTTACAGGATTACGATTGTGGAATGATTGCAGCGGGTGCCTTGCTGAAATATCTATACGAAACTCAAAAAAGTAATTTAAGCCATATGACGACCATTCGTCCCTATACGATTGGAAAATATATGGTTTTGGACAGTTCGACAAGAAGAAACTTAGAATTGACAGAGACATTAAGGGAAAAGCAGAAGCGCGGAAGCCTTTTGTGGGTGTTGGATAAGACCCGCACAGCTATGGGTGCCAGACTGTTGAGAAACTATGTGGAACAGCCTTTGATTGACCAGGTGGACATAAACAATCGATTGGATGCCATAGAAGAGCTGAATAAGCATATGATTTCCAGAGAGGAAATCAGGGAATATCTAAATCCAATTTATGACTTGGAGCGGTTGATTAGCAGGATAAGTTATAAAACCGCAAATCCAAGGGATTTGTTAAGCTTTCGAAATTCTTTGGAAATTTTACCAGCTATCAAGCAGATATTACCGGAGTTTAAAAGTTGTTTTATAGGTGAAGTACAAGAAGAACTGGATGCACTGGAGGACTTGTATGAACTGTTGGAGAGTTCCATAGACGAGGAGCCGCCTATTTCAGTTCGGGATGGTGGAATCATAAAGACAGGGTTCCACCCGGAAATTGACGAACTTAGAAATGCCAAGACGGAGGGGAAGAACTGGCTTGCAAAATTGGAAGCAGAGGAAAGAGAAAAAACCGGAATTAAAAATTTGAAGATAAAATATAACAAAGTATTTGGATATTATCTGGAAGTGACAAATTCCTATAAAGATTTGGTGCCGGAACATTATCTGCGCAAGCAGACCTTAAGTAATGCAGAACGATTTATTACTCCGGAATTAAAGGAACTGGAGGATAAAATTCTGGGGGCAGAGGACAAACTCTACTCTTTGGAATATGAGGAGTTTTGCAGGGTTCGGGATACCGTGGCGGCAGAGGTTCACAGAATTCAAAAGACTGCCAATGCAATTGCAAAGCTGGATGTTATCACCAGTCTTTCTAAAGTGGCAGAACAAAACAATTTTGTCCGGCCAAAGATAAATACAAAGGGAATTATTGATATCAAAGGTGGACGTCACCCGGTAGTAGAAAAAATGATTCAAAATGATATGTTTGTTGATAACGATACCTATCTGGACAATCAGAAGAATCGTATCTCCATTATTACCGGGCCTAATATGGCTGGAAAATCAACTTATATGAGACAGACTGCTTTGATTGTTTTAATGGCTCAGATTGGCTCTTTTGTACCCGCCACAGAGGCAAAAATTGGTATTGTGGACAGAATTTTTACCAGAGTGGGGGCGTCGGATGATTTGGCATCAGGTCAGAGTACTTTTATGGTGGAGATGACAGAAGTGGCAAATATATTGCGAAATGCAACAGCTAATAGTTTATTAATCTTGGATGAGATTGGTCGAGGAACTTCTACTTTTGATGGCTTGTCTATCGCCTGGGCTGTGGTGGAGCATATCAGCAATACAAAATTATTGGGGGCAAAGACATTGTTTGCTACTCATTACCATGAACTGACAGAACTGGAAGGAAAGATAGATGGGGTGAACAATTATTGCATCGCTGTAAAAGAACAGGGAGATTCTATTTGTTTTCTACGAAAAATAATCAAAGGTGGTGCAGATAGAAGTTATGGTATTCAAGTGGCTAAGTTGGCAGGAGTGCCGGAGAGTGTTATTGCAAGGGCAAGGGAAATCTCGGAAGAATTAAATGATGCGGACATTCTGGCAAATGCAAGACAGATTGCGGAAAATAGTACAAAGGCTGCATTTGGAAATGCCTTGAAAGGGAACATTGAGGCAGAACAGATTTCCTTGTTTGACACGGTCAAAGATGAGGATATTATCAAAGAGATAGAACAGGTTGATATTGGAAATCTTACACCAGTGGAGGCGTTAAATGAATTATACCGGTTGCAGAATAAAATAAAAAATCGTTGGTAAAATGTGAGAGGAAACAATGAGCAGAATTCAGGTTTTAGACAAGAGTACAATTGATAAAATTGCGGCAGGAGAAGTGGTAGAGAGGCCTTCTTCGGTAGTGAAGGAATTGGTGGAAAATGCACTGGACGCAAAAGCAACAGCCATTACTGTTGAGATTAAAGATGGAGGTATCTCTTTGATACGTATCACAGATAATGGAAGTGGTATTGAGAAAGATGATATTAAGACTGCTTTTTTGCGTCATGCTACCAGCAAAATAAAGAGTGCAGAAGATTTGCTTTCGGTGTCGTCTTTGGGATTTCGTGGAGAAGCTTTATCTAGTATTGGGGCAGTGAGCCAGGTGGAACTTATTACCAAAACTCAAACTCAGTTTAGTGGGAGCAGATATCGTATAGAAGGCGGAAATGAAATAGGACTGGAGGAGGTAGGTGCACCGGATGGAACTACATTCCTTGTGAGAAATCTGTTCTACAATGTACCGGCTAGAAGAAAATTTTTGAAATCTGCCCAGACAGAGGCGGGATATATCTCTGCAATTATGGAACGGATGGCATTGTCACGCCCGGATGTATCCTTTAAATTTATTCAGAACAATCAGACAAAGCTTCAAACTAGTGGCAACACAAATCTGAAGGATATCATTTATCATATTTATGGAAGGGATATCACGTCCAATCTCATTCCCATCGACCGAACCATAAACGGTGTAAGTTTGACAGGATTTATTGGGAAACCATTGATATCCAGAGGAAATAGAAGTTTTGAGAATTACTTTGTGAATGGGCGGTACGTAAAAAGCAAAGTGATATCGGCAGCTATAGAAGAGGGCTATCGAGGTTTCGTCATGCAGCACAAGTATCCCTTTACCGTATTGAATTTATCCATGGATGGCAGAATGTTAGATGTAAATGTGCATCCTACAAAAATGGAACTTCGTATTTCAAATCAGGAGGACGTATACCGTTTTATCTGCATGGCGGTGAGGGATGCACTAAACGGAAGAGAACTGATTCCTAAGGTATCTGTGGGAAAAGAGGAAAATGTAAAGACAAAACGTATCATTGAAAAATCAAGACCAGAGCCCTTTGAAAAAAAACGGCTTGCCATGGAGTTAAAAGATGAAAACAGTGCTTTGATAAAAGACAAAGACAGAACAACGACCAGTGGAAAAATTGCCGAATCTACATTGGATTATGGAAAGAAAAAGACGGCTGTAGAAAAAAAGGCACCTTCTGTGCTTCCTGTCAAGGATGATAAAAAAGAGTTGTGTAAACCCCGGGGACAAGAACTGCAAATGCAGCCAAAAGAATCGCAGAAACAAGAGCTACAAGAAGAGTTGTGTAAACCTCAGGAACAAGAGCTGCAACAACAGCCAAGGGAATTGCAAAGACAAGAACCACAGACACAACAGCAGATACAGGAACAAAAGCCAAAACAGATGGAATTATTTGAAACAAATCTTCTGGGAGCCGATGCCAGGCCGAAACATAAGTTGATAGGACAACTGTTTCAAACTTACTGGCTGGTGGAGTTTGAAGATAATCTGTTTATCATTGACCAGCATGCGGCTCATGAAAAGGTTTTGTATGAACGAAATGTTAAGCTGTGGAAGGAGAAAGTCCATACATCCCAGATGGTGAGTCCGCCAATTATCCTGACCCTGTCTAATAAAGAAGTGGAAATGTTGGAAACCTACCAGGAATATTTAAGGGAACTTGGATTCGAAATTGAACATTTTGGCGGAAAAGAATATGCAATTTGTGGTGTGCCGGGAAATCTGTACGGACTGGCACAAAAGGATGTATTGTTAGAGTTTATTGATTCTTTGGAAACTACACCGGGAAAGGCAACACCGGAAATTATAACAGATAAGCTGGCAACTATGTCCTGCAAGGCGGCAGTAAAGGGAAACCAAAGGTTGTCATTTCAGGAGATGAATGCCTTGATAGATGAATTGATGACTTTGGAAAACCCATATAACTGTCCCCATGGAAGACCAACCATTATTTCCATGAGTAAATATGACATTGAAAAGAAGTTCAAACGGATTGTATAAAAGGGAGGAAAAGATGAAGCCACCATTAATTATTTTGGCAGGTCCTACCGCAGTGGGAAAGACTGCTGCCTCCATCGAATTAGCAAAGGCTGTAAACGGGGAAATTATTTCCGCAGACTCCATGCAGGTGTACAAATATATGGACATTGGTTCTGCAAAAATTACCCGGGAAGAAATGCAGGGAGTGCCACATTATCTTATTGATGAATTGGAGCCCACAAAAGAGTTTAATGTCGCTTTGTTCCAAAAACTGGCAAATAAGTATATGGAGCAGATTTATGCAAAAGGGAAAATTCCTATTTTAGTAGGCGGTACAGGATTTTACATTCAGTCAGTTCTTTATCAGATTGATTTTACTGAAAATGACTCAGATATGACCTACCGTAAAGAACTGGAGACTTTGGCACGGCAGGAAGGGAAGGAATATCTACACCAGATGCTTTGGCAGGTGGATGAAAAGTCAGCAAGAGAGATTCATGCAAACAATGTAAAACGTGTGATACGGGCATTGGAGTTTTATCATAAAACGGGACAGAAGATATCAGAACACAATGAGGAAGAGAGAAAGAAAGACTCTCCATATAATTATGTATATTTTGTGTTGAATGACGAGAGAGCTGTGGTATATGATAGAATCAATCTTCGGGTGGATCTTATGTTTGAACAGGGTCTGTTGGAAGAGGTAGAAAAATTAAAAGCCATGGGTTGTACCAAAGATATGGTAGCAATGCAGGGGCTGGGGTATAAGGAAGTTCTTGACTATCTGGACGGGAGATGCAGCCTGGACCAGGCAAAAGATAAGATAAAACAAGAGACAAGACATTTTGCAAAAAGACAGCTTACCTGGTTTCGCAGGGAGAAGGATGTGTGCTGGGTGAATAAGCAGGAGTTTCATAGGGAAGATGAAAAAATCCACCAATATATGCTGGATGTGTTAAAGGAAAGAGAGATCATATGAAGAATTTAGAAGAATTATACAAAGAAATGGGAATTAGCAAAGAGGTATTTGCTTATGCTATGTCAATTGAAAATGGACTAAAAGAAAGATTTGAAAAAATCCAGGAAACCACCACATACAATCAGATGAAAGTGTTGGAGGCAATGCAGGAGAATCAAGTCAGTGAAGCCTGCTTTGCGGCTACCACAGGTTATGGATACAATGATTTAGGTAGAGATAAATTAGAAGATGTGTATGCTAGTGTGTTTCACACGGAGGCTGCTTTGGTGAGACCACAGATTACCTGTGGAACCCATGCATTGACCATTGCACTGGCGGCGAATACCAGACCTGGAGATGAAATACTTTCCCCAGTTGGAAAACCTTATGACACCTTAGAAGAGGTCATTGGAATTCGACCGTCCAAAGGTTCTCTTGCGGAATATGGTATCACATATGCACAGGTGGATTTGCTGGACAATGGAGAGTTTGATTTTGAAGGCATTAAGAACGCTATCAATGAGAGAACAAAACTGGTAACCATTCAGCGTTCCAAAGGCTATCAAACCAGACCAACTTTGTCTGTGGAGCGAATTGGAGAATTGATTAAATTTGTGAAAGAAATCAAGCCGGATGTTATCTGTATGGTAGACAATTGTTACGGTGAATTTGTGGAAACTATAGAGCCAAGTGACGTGGGTGCAGATATGGTGGTTGGTTCTTTGATTAAAAATCCAGGTGGTGGTCTGGCACCTATTGGAGGATACATTGCAGGGCGAAGTGACCTGATAGAAATGTGTGCATACCGTCTTACTACACCGGGACTGGGAAAAGAGGTAGGTGCTACCTTGGGAATCAACGGCAGCTTGTATCAGGGACTGTTTCTGGCTCCTACAGTTACTGCTTCTGCCTTGAAAGGAGCAATTTTTGCCGCAAATATCTATGAAAAACTGGGATTTGATGTGATTCCAAACAGCACAGAGAGCAGACATGATATTATTCAGGCGGTGACATTGAGAACACCAGAAGGTGTGATTGCTTTTTGTGAAGGAATTCAGGCGGCATCACCGGTGGACAGTCATGTGGTTCCAGAACCATGGGCAATGCCAGGGTATGATGCGGATGTGATTATGGCAGCGGGAGCTTTTGTATCGGGGTCATCTATTGAGTTGAGTGCAGATGGTCCAATGAAAGAACCATATGCTGTATATTTCCAAGGGGGACTGACATATGAACATGCGAGATTTGGCATTATGCGTTCCTTGCAGCAGATGGTAAATAAAGGTTTGGTATCACTTTCTTAAATTTATTTTAAGAAATGAGAAAAAATCAAAAAATTGTATACAATAAATTTAATTTGTGCTATTATATAGTGTGTTGTTTTGCGTGGATTTTTTTAGTGTGAAAAAGTGCTTTTTACAGTATGTTTCATAGGATAATCGTCATAATAAAAGGTGAGTATCATATGATGTGAATTTGATTTTGCTTTTACATATGACAAAATATGGTTAGGAGGCATATGATAGTAAAACAGCAAACTATGAAAGAATTACCAAAAAGTGAACAACCTTACGAAAAATTCTTGGCAGTTGGAGAAGAAAATTTAAGCGATGCAGAATTGCTGGCTATTCTTATTCGCTCAGGGACACAGGGCATGAGTGCAATTTCTGTGGCAAATCATGTGATTTCTGCAGGCACAAAGGAACAGGGGTTATTAAATCTACAGTTGATGTCTTATCAGGAATTGCAAAGTATCCCGGGGATTGGGCAGGTAAAGGCTATACAATTGAAGTGCCTGGGAGAATTATCCAAAAGAATTGCAAAGACCAATCGAAGATTAAGCTTGAATTTTACGATTCCTAAAACCGTTGCAGAATATTATATGGAAGAGTACCGCCTAAAGCAACAGGAACATTTACTACTGATTATGGTAAATACTAAAGGAGGACTCATTGGAGAGAAGGTAATATTTAAAGGTACGGTAAATGGTTCCTTGGTTTCTCCTAGAGAGGTGTTTATTGAGGCGTTACAAAGGCAGGCGGTCTATATCATACTTTTACACAACCATCCTAGTGGGGATCCAAGTCCCAGCGGTGAGGATATTTCCCTCACCAGGCGTATGCAGGAAGCAGGGAATCTGATTGATATTCAGCTGTTAGATCATATTATTATCGGAGAACATAAATATTTTAGCTTTGCAGAAAAAGATTTATTATATAATTCATTATAGCGAAAGGAGTCATGTGAAGTGGCAGTAAATAGTTTTGGTATTGATTTAGGAACAAGTAACATAAAGATTTATAATATGGCGGAGGATAGTATTCTGAACCAAAAGAATATATTAGCAGTCCGCAATAAGTCTGCACTTTTTGCTATCGGAGATGAGGCATACGATATGTATGAAAAAGCTCCGGCAAATATTCACATATCTTATCCGCTAAACGATGGAGTGATTGCCAATATTCGTAATATGCAGTCCTTATTGTATCAGTTTATAAAGATTTCTACCAATAATAATATCAAGCCAGCAGATTATTATATTGCGGTACCTACAGATATTACAGAGGTAGAAAAACGTGCCTTTGGTGATTTGATTAAAAATTCGGGGCTGAAACCTAAAAAAATCTGCACTGTGGAAAAGGGAATTGCAGATGCAGCGGGAATTGGTGTAGGTCTGGATGAGGCAACCGGAGTTATGATTGTGAATATTGGTGCTGAAACTACAGAAATCTCAGTTATCTCTCTTGGTGGAGTGGTAATCAGTAAGCTAATCAAGGCTGGTGGTGTTAAATTTGACGAGGCTATCCAGAATATGATTCGAAGAAATTATAATCTGATTATAGGAAACAAGACGGCAGCCAATATCAAACATCAGTTAGCCAGCGGAATCCGTGAGGAAAACGGTGTGACAGGAATGGTCTGTGGACGAGATGTGGTAACAGGTCTTCCAATAGAAGTGGAGATTCCGTCAGAATTGATTTACGAGGCATTAAAAGAGCCTTTGCATACAATTATGGACGCAATCAAGGTGATTTTGGAGCGTACTCCACCAGAATTTGCCAGGGATATTATCAAGGCAGGTGTTTATGTAACCGGAGGTTGTGCTCAGATTAGAAATTTATCAGAACTTATTACAAAGTCAACTGGCCTAAATGTAAATATATCTGAAAATCCTTCAGAAAGTGTTGCCAGGGGACTTGCAAATATTATTAATAATAACGAGTATAAGTACCTTGCCTATAATATCAAAGATATTACTAATTTATATAAAAAATAAGATTTGAAATAAAGCTTGAGGAATGGGAATGAAAAAGAAAAAACCAAAAAAGACTCTGTCAAGTGAATATGTGTTGTTATTTTTTTCTATACTGTGTGTTGCAGTGATTCTGCTTACGTTTAATACCCACATCACAGCAGGACCCCTTCGAAGTGTAGCCAGCTATGTATTGGTTCCTTTGCAGAAGGGAATCAATCAGGTTGGTATGGTGGTAACAGGATGGTCAGATAAGATGGTGAAGCTTAATGAGGTAGTTGCAGAAAATCAAGAGTTAAAAGAAAAAATAGATGAACTTACAACAGAAAATAATATTTTGCAACAGGATAAGTATGAATTAAACCGTTTGAGAAAACTTTACAAGTTGGATGAAAAATACCCTGAGTACGATAAAGTGGCTGCCCGGGTAATAGGAAAGGATGCGGGGAATTGGTTCCACAACTTCGTGATTGACAAAGGAAGCAAGGATGGATTAAAGGTAGATATGAATGTAATCGCCGGAAGTGGACTGGTAGGAAGAATTACCTCTGTCAGCGCTAATAGTGCGTCCGTCTTAGCGGTGATAGATGATACCAGCAATGTGGCTGCACAGATTTTATCCACCTCAGATAATTGTATTGTGACAGGTAATTTGCAATTGATGAATGAAAATAAAATTGCTATTTCCAAACTTACTGATTCAGATAATAAGGTGTCCTCAGGGGAAAAGGTTATAACCTCTAATATTAGTGATAAGTTTTTGCCAGGTATTTTAATTGGTTATGTGGATGAAATTGATACGGATTCCAACAATCTGACCAAGTCAGGAACTTTGAGACCAGCAGTTGATTTTGCCCATTTGGAGGAAGTTCTTGTGATATTAGAGTTAAAAGGAGAGTAATGCCGTGAAGCGAAAAGTGGTTGTTATCATTTTGGTCTTGATTTCTTTTATATTGCAATGCACTGTATTAAAATCCATACCTTTTACAAAGGTGGTACCTAATTTGCTGATAGTTATCACATCATCCTTCGGTTTTATGAGGGGCAAAAAAGAAGGATTGTTTGTGGGGCTTTGTTCTGGAATCCTGATAGACTTATTTTATAGTGATGTGCTAGGGTTTTATTCCCTTTTGTTTATGTACATAGGGTATTTAAATGGTTTTTTTAAAAATATGTTTTATGATGATGATATAAAACTTCCTATGATACTGATTACATTGAGTGATTTTGTATATGGTTGTATTATTTATGTTTTTTCTTTTCTGTTAAGGGGAAGATTTGATGGTCTTTTTTATCTAAAGACAATCATACTTCCGGAGGTGATATATACAGCAGTGGCTACTTTGGTATTTTATCGAGTAATTCGCGGGATCAATAGCAGATTAGAGGAAGAAGAGAAAAGGAGCGCGACGAAATTTGTTAAATGATATCAAAGATTTTATTCTGGGAATTATAAAATCAAGATTGTTTGTCCTTGTCCTTGTATTCGTGTTTCTTTTTTTTGTACTAATACAAAGACTGTTTACATTGCAGATTGTTAACGGAGCAGACTATCAGGAAAAATATTCCCTAAAAACAGAAAAAAAACAGACTATTTCAAGTACCAGGGGGAACATCTATGATAGAAACGGTAAACTGTTGGCATATGATGAACTTGCTTATTCCGTGACAATAGAAGATACTTATACTGGAAAAGATAAAAATGAACATTTGAATTCTGTGATTCGTAAGGTAGTGAAAATTATTGAGGACCACGGAGATAAGATTATCAATGATTTTAATATTATAATTAATGAACAAGGATTTTATGAGTTTACGGTAGACGGTACTGCCAGACTGCGTTTTATTGCAGATGTCTATGGATATGCTAAAATAGACCAGTTAAAGCTGGAACAAAAAAATATGACAGCCCAGAAATTAGTGGAATATATGGCGAAAAGGTATGGAATTGGTTCTTATGTGAACGGTGACAAAACAAAGCCTTTTGAAATTGATTCCAGTTATACTAAGGAAGAACTGTTAAAAGTGATTACAGTGAGATATCAATTAAGCTTAAATATGTATCAGCAGTATGTGGCTACTACCATTGCAAATGATGTGAAAGCAGAAACTGTGGCTGTGATTATGGAAAACAGTGGAGAACTAGAAGGGGTTGATATAGCGGAGACTACCATGCGTCGATATGTTGACAGCGAGTATATGGCTCAAATTATAGGATATACTGGTAAAATATCTGCAGACGAGTTGGAAGAATATCAGAAACAGGATGAAAGCTACACTTTGACCGACACCGTGGGAAAAGCCGGGATAGAGCAAGAAATGGAGACACAGCTTCAAGGGAAAAAAGGATACAAGCTTGTGGCAGTAGACAACATGGGTAAAGTGGTAGAGGAACTGGAAAGAAAAGAGCCAGAGGCTGGAAATGATTTGTATCTGAATATTGATATTGAACTGCAAAAAGCAGTTTACAATATTATTGAACAGCGATTAGCAGGTATATTATATTCTAAGATTATAAACCAAAAGAATTATGTGCAGGGAAGCAGTAAGGCAAAGGACATTATGATTCCTATTGATGATGTATACTATGCATTGATTAATAACAATGTAATTCGTACTTCCCACTTTACGGAAAAGGATGCTGGAGAAGTGGAAAAACAGGTTCAGGCTAAGTATGAGTCGCGCAGGGATGATGTGATTTCACAGATTATGAACGAATTAAATGCTGTAAACCCTACACCATATCAGTCCTTGTCAAAGGAAATGCAGGTTTATGAGTACTTTATCGTTACCATGTTGGGAAAATATAATGATGGAATTATTGTCAATGTGGATACGAATTCCGATGTATATAAGGCTTGGAAAGATGAAACAATAGGATTAAAAGATTACTTAAAGTTTTTAGTGGAAGAAAATTGCATTGATATATCAAAACTGGAAGTGGAGAGTAAGTATTCCGATTCGGATGAAATATATCAATCCTTACTGCAATATATTCAAAAGAAACTGACGGATGGGGTTTTGGTGAGAGATTCCCAGGGGAATGTAAGCAGTTTTGAAAAAAAAGTGTTTAAATATATGATTGCTGGTAATTTAGTCAGCGGGGATGAATTATGCAGAATTTTGTATGAACAAGGTGTGCTGCCAGAGGATGATGAGGACAAGGAAAAATTGTATAGTGGTGCAGTTTCAGCTTACAGTTTCCTCAAGGATAAAATTAAAAATATTGAAATTACACCGGCACAGTTGGCGTTGGATCCCTGCTCCGCATCCTGTGTTGTAACGGATGTGAATACAGGAGAGGCGTTAGCAGTGGTTTCTTATCCTGGATATGATAATAACAAGCTGGCAAATACGGTGGATTCAGATTATTACAATGACTTATTAAGTGATTTGTCGAAACCATTGTATAACTCAGTGACCCAGCAGCAGACAGCACCGGGATCCACCTTTAAGCCTATCTCAGCAATTGCGGGACTGGAAGAAAAGGTTATCAGTACAGGAAGTTATATTACCTGTACCGGTATTTTTAAAAGAGTAGAGCCAAATATTAAATGTTGGATTTACAGTGGCAGTCATGGAGGACTGAATGTGGTAGGTGGATTAAAGAATTCATGTAACTACTTTTTTAATGAAGTAGCATGGCTTCTTAGCCAGAATAATGGCCGGTATGATACAGAACAGGGCTTGGCAAAGATAAAAAAATATGCTAAATTATTCGGGTTGGGAGATACTTCCGGACTAGAAATGGTGGAAACCCCACCGGAGATTTCAGATACCGATCCATTGCGTTCGGCGATTGGGCAGGGAACCCATAACTATACGGTTTCCCAGCTTTCAAGATATGTGACAACTCTGGCAAATCAGGGTACCTGTTACAATTTAAGTTTGATAGATAGGATTAAGAATCCAGAGGGCAAAGTGGTTAAGGATTTCACACCTACTGTTTATCATCAGGTTGACATAGCAGATTCTACCTGGACAGCGGTGAAATCAGGAATGATACAAGCGGCTTCTGGATATAATGCACTGAAACAAATCGAAGATAGTATTACTGTGGCAGGAAAGACAGGAACGGCTGAGCAAAATAAAAACAGGGCAAATCATGCTTTATTTATTGGATATGCTCCAGCACAAAATCCTGAAATTGCTGTGGCAACCAGAATTAATTTTGGTTATACATCATCTAATGCTGTTGAAATTGCACGAGATGTGTTAAAATATTATTTTGAGCTGGAAAACGAGGATGATATTCTGAGTGGAATCGCAGAATCTCCAAGTGGACAGACCATTGGAGATTAGTAGGATACTGGAGGTGTAAGTGTTGAAGG
This sequence comes from Lachnospiraceae bacterium, assembly GCA_045119215.1. Classification (GTDB taxonomy): domain Bacteria; phylum Bacillota; class Clostridia; order Lachnospirales; family Lachnospiraceae; genus RUG11237. The sequence continues at coordinate 93,385 of JBGVDD010000168.1, forward strand.
ATACGGTAGTCATAAAAAGTAATGCTTATGGGCTGATTTTGGATATGGATGCTGATATTCCGTTTGAAGAACTTTTGAATACCATAGGGAAGAAGTTTAAAGATTCGGCAAAATTTTTTAAAAATGCCAAAATGGGAATCTCTTTTAAAGGAAGGGAATTGACAGATGAGCAAGAAAAAGCTATTCTTAATATTATTTCTGAAAATTCCCAGCTTGATATTGTGTGTGTAGTTCAGAAGGACTCCTTTGAAGAAAAGGTGTTTAAAGAAGCGGTGGAAAAGAAAGAAAAGGAAACGATTCGCCTTGAAGCGGAGGCAGTATTGCAGGCAAAAGACGGAAAGTTTTATAAAGGTACACTTCGCTCCGGACAAGTTTTCGAAGCGGATAGCAGTGTGGTAATTCTTGGAGATGTAAATCCGGGTGCCAGTGTAATTTCCACCGGAAATATTGTTGTATTAGGTGCATTAAAGGGTTATGCTTATGCAGGAGGTAATGGGAATGATAGTGCTTTTGTTGTTGCATTGGAAATGAACCCTATGCAGATAAAAATAGGCGATAAGATAGCACGTTCTTCAGATGAAAAAACCTTTTTTAAAAGAAAAAAGAAAGTGTCCCTAGAGCCTAAAATTGCATTTGTTGAAGATGGAAATATCTATATTGAAACCATCAGCAGAGATGTGTTAAATGATATTAATTTAAAAGTTTAATTTGGAGGAACGAAAAATGAGCGAAGTTATCGTAATTACATCCGGAAAGGGTGGGGTAGGAAAAACTACAACCACGGCTAATGTAGGTACCGGATTGGCAAAGCTGGACAAGAAAGTGGTATTGATTGACACTGATATAGGATTACGTAATCTTGATGTAGTTATGGGATTGGAAAACCGTATTGTATACAATCTGGTAGATGTTGTGGAAGGAAACTGCCGTATTAAACAGGCCTTAATAAAGGATAAGCGTTATCCAAATCTGTATTTATTGCCTTCTGCACAGACCAAGGATAAAACATCAGTGACTCCAGAACAGATGAAGAAATTAACCGATGAGTTGAGAGAAGAATTTGATTACATAATTCTTGATTGTCCTGCAGGTATAGAGCAAGGATTTAAAAATGCAATAGCAGGAGCAGACAGGGCATTGGTTGTAACCACTCCAGAGGTTTCAGCGATTCGAGATGCGGATAGAATTATTGGTTTACTGGAGGCAAATGAATTAAAACGCACAGATTTAATTGTAAACAGAATTCGTATGGATATGGTAAAACGTGGTGATATGATGTCCATTGATGACGTTGTGGATATTTTAGCAGTTAACTTAATTGGAGCAGTACCAGATGATGAGCAGATTGTCATTTCTACGAATCAGGGTGATCCTTTGGTGGGTTCCGACGCATTGGCAGGAAGGGCATACATGAATATATGTAAACGTATTCTGGGAGAAGAAGTACCGTTGCTTGATTTAGATACCGGAAGCGGATTCTTCGCAAAACTTTCCTCATTATTTAAGAAAAATTAGTACTGAGGAGGATTACCATGGGATTGATGGATTTTTTTAAGAAAAAAAATTCTGGTGAAGTTGCCAAGGACAGACTAAAATTATTACTTATTTCAGATCGGGCTAATTGCTCACCAGAGATTATGGAAATGATAAAAAATGATATTATCAAGGTTATTTCCAAATATATGGAAATTGATGCAGAAGGATTGGATATTCAGATTACACAGACAGAATCTGATGCAAGTAACGGTAATGTTCCGGCTTTATGTGCCAATATTCCAATTAAGGATTTAAAACAGGCAAATAAAGATGGATAACCTGAAATAGAATCTGAGGGAATGATATGTTAAAAAAATATGAGTTGAAACATTATAAATTTCATTTGATTCTGCTATTGATTACATTGACCACCATTGGAGTGCTTGTGGTAGGAAGCGCATTGCAAACGGTGCAATTGAAGCAGTTCCTAGGTATGATACTGGGAATTGTGGCAATGATAGTGGTTTCATTATTAGATTATTCATATATTTTAAGATTTTATTGGATAATGTATGCGGTTTCTGTTATACTTTTACTAGCGGTAGAATTATTTGGCGTAAATGTAAACGGTTCACAAAGATGGCTGGATATAGGCTACCAGTTTCAGCCCTCTGAACTTTGCAAAATTCTACTTATATTGTTTTTTGCAAAATATTTTCAACTTCATAGAGAACATTTAAACACATTTCGTTCACTTTGTATCACAGCAATATTAATGTTGGTACCTATTGTTCTAATAAAAAAACAACCAGATTTGTCTACCACATTAACAGTCGCCTTTATTTTTTGTGCTATGCTATATGTATCAGGGCTTAGCTATAAACTGATAGGGACGGTGCTAGCCATTGTAGTTCCTTTTATGGTTATATTCTTATCAATTGTAATTCAGCCCGATCAAAAACTGCTGGAGAGTTATCAGAGAGATCGTATTATGGCATGGCTGGATCCAGAAGAATATGCAGACAGTACTGGTTACCAGCAGACAAATGCCAAGATGGCCATAGGTTCAGGGCAATTGTATGGAAAAGGATTGAATAATGACAGTATTGATTCTGTGAAAAATGGTAATTTTATTGCCGAGCCTGAAACCGATTTCATCTTTGCCGTCGTAGGAGAGGAATTGGGCTTTGTAGGTAGTGTGGTGATTATCGGACTTATCGGACTGATTGTCTTTTGCTGTGTTACTATAGGTGCACGAGCCAAGGATCTTTCGGGAACACTGATATGTGTGGGTATGGCATCTTTGATAGGATTTCAAAGTTTTGTAAATATTGGTGTGGCAACCAGTGTGTTGCCAAACACCGGGATACCACTTCCATTCGTAAGTTATGGATTGACTTCATTGGTCAGCCTTTATCTGGGAATGGGATTTGTACTAAACGTTGGCTTGCAGCCGAAAAAATACTAAAAAGGGGGTTCGCAAATGAACATCGGACTAATAGCACATGACTCAAAGAAAAAGTTAATGCAGAATTTCTGTATTGCATACCGAGGCATTTTAAGCAAAAATGAATTGTATGCCACAGGTACCACAGGAAGACTGATTGAAGAAGTTACAAATTTAAATGTCCATAAATATTTGGCAGGACATTTAGGAGGAGAACAACAGTTGGGGGCTCAGATTGAGCATAACCAGATAGACTTATTGATTTTTTTGCGGGATCCACTGGCACCAAAGCATCATGATCCAGATGTAAACAATGTATTCCGCTTGTGTGATATGCACAATATTCCGTTAGCTACCAATCTGGCGTCTGCTGAACTGCTTATTAAATCATTAGACAGAGGGGATCTTGAATGGCGTGAGATGTATAAGTAAACGGTTGTCAGGTGTATTACTTTCCATTGCTATGGTTCTTGCAATTACTGGCTGTGAGACAGCAAATATTCCTCAACCTTTTCAGGCAGATAATCCTGCATCGGTTTATAGTGTTCTGGAGGGTGAGAATACTGGGTTTAGTGATTCTTTTGCCAGTGATTTGTGTGTAATTAACAATGATAAGACAGATTTAAAAATTGATATGACAGGCAGTGAAAGTGCGGGACTTTTTGATTTAAATCATAAACAGGTTCTGTATGGGATTAATGTTCACAAACAAATGAATCCTGCCAGTCTCACCAAAGTAATGACAGCATTACTGGCATTGGAAAATTGTAAGCTGGACGATGTGATTACAGCTACCGGGGATGTTGAAGTTCAGGAACCGGGTGCCCAGTTATGTGGTTTGAAAGAAGGAGATACTCTGACTGTGGACCAGGCATTGTATGCTCTGTTAATTTATTCGGGCAATGATGTGGCAGTTGCTATTGCCGATCATGTGGCAGGCAGCGTAGAGGAATTTTCAAAAATGATGAATGAAAGAGCTGTTGCGTTGGGCGCTACTAACAGTCATTTTTCTAATCCCCATGGTCTGACAGCGTCAGATCATTACACCACAGCTTACGATTTATATCTGATATTTAATGAAGCCAGAAAGTGGGACAAATTTACGGAAATCATACATTCCACAGAGTATTCTACCGTATATAAGGATAAAGCTGGAAATAATAAATATATGAATTTTAAAAGTACTAATTTGCTTTTTGATAGTGAATCAGGGTATAATGTGCCAAGTAATATCACTGTAATTGGTGGTAAGACTGGTACTACAGAAGCAGCAGGTGCCTGTCTGATACTTTTAAGCAACGATAGCGCAGGTAATCCGTATATTTCTGTGATTATGAAGTCTGACAGTAAAAATGTATTGTATACTAATATGGTTCATTTGTTAGAAGGTGTTAGTGCAGAATAATGGAATAAAAAAAGAAAAGACAACGATTTTCTACTTCGTGGAAAACGTTGTCTTTTTTGTGGAAAATATTGACTTAAGCCCTGCCAAGCGCATTAATGCGTCCAAATACGCTGAGCATATACAGACCACAAATACCCACAATACCATAAATGATACGGCTTAACCATGACATATTGCCAAAGAGCCATGCAATCAGGTCAAAGCCAAAGAAACCTATGAGTCCCCAATTAACAGCACCGATGATTACAAGGGTAAGTACAAAGTAGTCAATACATCTAGAATCCATAAATATCTCCTTTCTTGTGAAAACCTTTTGGTATCCACACTTATAGTTTGAACCAATATAAGGATTTTATACCAGTATTACTAAATACTTTTGTGAAAAATATGTCGAAAAAATTTAAATCTAATTTTCTGTATGGGTTTGACTTATGTAGGCAATTATTTTATAATGAGGAATAGTGGTTAAAACATATTTAGGGAGGCATTTTGTGGAACGGGAAATTTATAGAGTTTACTCTTCATATTTAAAAGAGAAATACGGAGAAAAAGTATACAAACTTCCGGTGAATTTGCCAGTTACCTGCCCTAATAAAGAGAAAGGCTTCGGCTGCAGTTTTTGCTCTGATAGTGGTACCGGCTTTGAGGCCATGAGCCAGTCTGTCAGTGTAACAGAGCAGTTGATGATTACCAGAGAAAAAATTGAAAAAAAGTACGGAGCTCATAAATTTATAGCCTATTTTCAGAATTATACAAATACATATCTTCCCCTAGGGCAGTTTGAAGGATATGTAAACCAGGCGGCAAAGGTAAAGGACGTGGTGGAAATCAGTATTTCCACCAGACCCGATTGTATTCATGAGGCGTATTTGAAAGTTTTGGAAGATGTAAAAAATAGAGTTAATCTTAATATTACCGTAGAGCTGGGTTTGCAAACAGCAAATTATCACACGCTGCATAAAATTTCCAGAGGACACGGATTGGCTGAATTTCTTGGAGCAGTACAACTTATTTCCAAATATGGATTTGAAGTTTGTGTTCATATTATTCCAAACCTACCATATGACACTATGGAGGATGTGGTGGAGACAGCCAGGATTATATCAGCATTACCTATTGGACAGGTGAAACTACATTCATTATACATTGCCAAGGGTACGGTTATGGCACAACAATATGAAAAAGGGGAACTTCAGATTTGTGACAAGCAGGAGTATTTTGAACGTTTGGCACAGTTTTTGATGAACTTGAGGAAAGAGATTGTGATCGAGCGTTTATTCAGCAGAATTCCGGAACAGGATTCTGTGTTTTGTAATTGGGGAGAAAGCTGGTGGAAGTGCCAGGAAGAATTTGTACAATATATGAAGGAACAAGGTTTCTATCAGGGAAGGTTATGTTTTAAAACAGGACAACTTTTGGTAGATAAAGGATACGTAGGTGTGTAAGAATAGCCAGTGGAGCAGTTAGGAGGGTGTCATTTGGCGGAACAACGCAGAGGTTCTTATGGAACAAATTCAAGACAATTGAATAGGGGCAACAGCTATCGTTCCAGTCAAGAACGTGTGCAGAATACCAGAGGCAGAAGTCAACAGTATGGCACCAGAGATGATAGGGATGCAAGGAGACGATATGGCAGGAGCGAAGGTGGATTTGTGTCCAGAAGTGGAAGGATTTATGGAAACTATGACAACTATGACAACTATGAAAACAAGAGGATAGATAGAAATCGTGGAAGTCGTGTAAATAGGGGAGAAGCCTATAGCATCAGGGAAAGACAAACTCCAGACAGACGAGAAAGATTAGAGAGACCACAAAGGAGTCAAAGACCACAAACACCCCAAAGGTCCCAAAGACCACAAACGTCCCAAAGGCCACAAAAAAAGAAAACACCTCAGAGAAAAAAGAAACAGCAACGTATAGTAAAGTATAAAAAGCCAATAAATTTTAATCTGGGAATGCTGGTTTTTGGAATGATTGCCATTTATGTGTGTGGGTATATCTTTATGTATACACAAAAAGAACATGTTGTAATTTATGAGGTGAAAAAAGGAAGCCTGGCAAAAAATAATAGTTACACGGGATTGATTTTAAGGGATGAAACTGTTGTAAAAAGTAGTTCCGCAGGTTATGTCAATTATTTTGCAAGGGAAGGGGAAAAAGCAGGAGCTAATACTTTGGTATATACCATAGATGAGAATGGAACATTATCCTCAGCAGTGGCAGAATCCGGAGTGGAGGCGGCTACCCCAAGCAGAGAGGAACTTCAAAATTTGAGAAATGATATTATGAATTTCAGTTCAGGTTTTAAAATTCAAGATTTCTCAGAGGTTTACAATTTTAAATATGCATTTGATAGCTCGGTTTTGAAAGTAGTAGGTTTGTCTGTACTTAACAGTATTGAATCATACTCCCAAACCCAGGGGACGGCTTTTGAGCGGGGAATGGCACCCAACTCAGGAATTGTAGAATATTACACAGATGGATTTGAAAAAATTACTATAGAAAATTTTGCAGAGAAGATGTTTGATAAATCTACTTATAAGAAGAACGTAATAAAGAATAATGATTTGGTAGATGCTGGGGCACCGGTTTACAAGCTGTTGACAGATGAAAAATGGAAGATAGTGATTCCACTAGATTCGGAGACTGCCAAGGAATTAGAAGAAAAGTCCAGTATAAATATAGTCTTTAAACGAAATGGACAGAAAGCCAAAGCTGGATTGTCATTAATAGAAAAAAATGGTAATTCTTATGGGGTATTGTCCATGAAAAAGTCTCTTCTTAGTTTTGCGTCGGATCGATATGTTGATATAGAACTTGCCATAAGCCAGGAGGAAGGCTTAAAAATTCCGGTAAGTTCTGTGGTACAAAAGGAGTTTTACTTGATTCCGGAGGAATATGCAAAGGTAAATTCGGATACTCAGGAAGTTATCTTCTTAAAAGAAGTAACTAAGGATGATGGAACACTGAGCACTGTGGAAGTAGCTGCAGACATTTACAGTCTTACAGATGGAGAGTACTATGTATCTACCGACCAGTTTGAAGCTGGACAATACATATTGAAGGAGGATTCCTCAGACAAATATGCAATCGGAAAAAAGGCATCCTTGACAGGTGTGTATAACATAAATAAAGGATTTGCTGACTTTAAGGAAATTACAAAGTTATATGAGAATAAGGAATATTGTATTGTTCAAGCAAATAGTACTTATGGTTTGGCGGTCTATGACCATATTGTACTGGATGCAAATGCGGTGAAAGACGATCAGATTATTTATTAGGAGGCAATTATGATAAAAGAAAATCTGGCATTAGTTCAGGAAAATATAAAAAAGGCATGTGAGCGAGCAGGTCGTGATCCCCAAGAAGTGACACTGATTACGGTAAGTAAAACCAATCCGGTGGTTCGCTTAAAAGAGGCTATGGATTGTGGCGTGACAATATTTGGAGAAAATAAGGTACAGGAAATGCTGGAAAAGCAAGAGGAACTTCCTGATACATTACAGTGGCATATGATAGGACATTTGCAGCGAAATAAGGTAAAATACATTATGGGAAAGGTTGCGTTGATTCATTCGGTGGATTCTTTAAGATTGGCAGAAGAAATCAACAAGGAAGCAGCAAAACAGGGGACGGAGGAAGACATTTTAATAGAAATCAATGTGGCTCAGGAGGAAAGTAAGTTTGGTATCACTACAAAAGAAGCCATTGAATTGGTAGAAAGCGTGGCAAAACTCCCTCATGTCCATATTAAAGGACTTATGACCATTGCTCCATTTGTGGACGACCCCGAGAAAAACAGGGGAGTTTTTGCAGCATTAAAAAAATTATCTGTTGACATTGCAGAGAAAAACATTGATAATGTTAGTATGCATATGTTGTCAATGGGTATGACAAATGATTATCAGGTAGCCATTGAAGAGGGGGCAACCATGGTACGGGTAGGAACGGGTATTTTTGGAAGCAGAACATATACCAGTTAAGGACGTGCCGCAGATAATGAATGTAAGGAGAAAAGAGAATGGGTGCAATTAATAAAATATTAAATATGATGAAGATGACAGAGGATATGGATGACGAGTACGATGATATAGATGATGGTTACTATGAGGACGATTACGAGGAAGAACCAAAACCAAAGAAAAAGTTATTTACTCCAAAACCAAAACAGGAGGAGTATTATGATGATGAGATGTATAATCCAAGGCCATCAAAGGTAACCCCTATGAGACAGCCAGCGAGACGTGGAGGTAGTGGAATGGAAGTTGTTGTAATTAAACCTACATCGGTTGAGGATGCAAAAGAGATTACTGAAACTTTACTTAGCAATCGTGCAGTGGTATTGAATTTAGAGGGACTGGATATGGATTTGGCACAGCGTATTGTGGACTTCACCTCTGGTTCTACCTTTGCTATAGATGGTAATTTACAGAAGATATCCAATTACATTTTTATCATTACACCGCCAAGTGTTGATATTTCCGGGGATTTCCAGGATATTTTAAGTGGTGCCATTGATTTGCCTTCTATTCAGCCAGAAATTTAATTAGCTTATGAACAAAGAAGAACAGATACGTAACAGACATTTTCAGGATTTAGCAAACCGTGCTTATAATCATGGAATACCAATTTTTAGTGAATTTTTAAATATAAATGAAATAAGTAGCTTAAAAACCATAGAGAAGGAGCTGGATTTTGTGAAGATTCAGCTTTGGGGTGGTTATGAGGAAGCAGAGCGTCAGATTGCAGCATTTGTACCTGATGCTTTTTTTCCTACCCAGGATATGTATCCTATTTCTATCTTAAAGGTTTCACCACTAAACGCAAAGTTTTCAGAAGATTTGACCCATAGAGATTACCTGGGGGCAATTTTAAATCTTGGGATTTTACGGGGAAAAGTGGGAGATATTTTGGTGAATGAAAAGGAAACATACATATTTGTTTCTTCTACTATGGTTGATTTGTTTCTTCAAGAGTTGACCAGGATAAAACATACTACGGTAAAGACGGAAGTTGTGACAGAGGCTGTAAAGATTGAACCTAAGTACCAACATATAGAGGGAAGCGTAAACTCAGAGAGAATCGATGCTATTTTGTCTCTGGCTTTTCAGGTGTCAAGAAGTTCTGTGGCACCTTTAATTGCTGGGGAAAAGGTTTTTATCAATGGGAAAATGACCCTGTCAAACAGTCAGTTACTAAAGCCTGGGGATATTGTTTCAGCCAGAGGATATGGAAAATTCGTATATCGTGGCTTTATTTCAAATACAAAGAAAGGCCGTATGTTCGTGGCCTTAGATAGGTATATATAAATAGAAGAGGAGAACGAATATGTCAAAGAGAATCACAGTACATCAAGAGAATGTAGCAATATATGATATTGTTTTGGAAAAGGACTATTCCTTACTTGCAAAAGAAGTAGAAAATATAGGTGCAAAAGGTAAAAAGTTATGTATTGTAACGGACAGTAATGTAGGGCCTTTATATTGTGAGCAGGTAAAGGCTGAATTGGAAAAAGTAGCAGAAAAAGTTACGGTTTTTGAGTTTTTGGCAGGAGAAGAAAGCAAAACTTTGGATACCGTGAAGAAACTCTACACCCACTTAATTGAGGAGCACTTTGAGAGAAAAGATATGCTGGTGGCATTAGGTGGTGGCGTGACTGGAGATATGACTGGCTTTGCAGCGGCAACGTATCTTAGAGGAATTGATTTTATACAGATTCCTACTTCTTTGCTTGCCCAGGTGGATTCCAGCATTGGCGGAAAGACCGGGGTGGATTTTGACCAGTATAAAAATATGGTGGGAGCTTTTCATATGCCTAAGCTGGTGTATATGAATTTATCGGTATTAAAGACTCTGCCAGAGGAGCAGTTTGCTTCCGGTATGGCTGAAGTATTAAAGTCAGGTCTGATTAAAGACGGGGCATATTATGAGTGGACCATTAACAATTTATGTGAAATTCAGGAGCAGGAAATTTCTACAATCGAAAAATTGGTAGAGGGAAGCTGTAATATTAAACGTGTTGTGGTGGAGAAGGATCCAAAAGAACAAGGGGAAAGAGCGTTGTTAAATCTTGGACATACCATAGGACATGCCATAGAGAAAATGATGGAATTTAAATTACTTCATGGTCAGTGTGTGGCATTGGGGACCATTGCAGCGGCTCATATTTCATGGAAGAGGGAACTTTTGACGACAGAAGAGTTTTTCGAAATACGTGATATGATGGTAGGTTTTGATCTGCCTATTAGTATGGAAGGCTTGGAGTCGGCAGATATTATTGCTACAACAAAGTTGGATAAAAAAATGGAAAATGGAAGTGTGAAGTTTATTCTGTTAAATTCTATTGGAAAAGCATTTATAGCAAAGGATGTAACTGAAGAGGAAATGACAAATGCTATTAATTTCCTCCTTATGGCGGATCAGGAGGACTAAATGAACCAGAAGAATAAAATGGCTTTTAGCATTTTGGCATTTTTGGGAGTTATACTTTTGACTTGCATTGATCAGTTTACAAAATTTCTTGCAGTGAAGCATCTGAAGGATGCTCCTTATGAAGTGATTCCGGGTATTTTTGAGTTTCATTACCTGGAAAACAGAGGCACAGCCTTTGGAATGATGCAAGGAAAACAGGTGTTATTGCTGTTGGTAACTATTATGGTTTTGATACTGGCTCTCATATATTTTGTAAAGCTTCCTTGGACAAAACAGATGAATTTCTTAAGAATTCTATCTGTGTTTGTGATTTCCGGGGGAATTGGAAATATGATTGACCGCCTTAGAGTTCATTATGTGATAGACTTTCTGTATTTTAAAATGATAAACTTTCCCATTTTTAATGTTGCCGATATTTATGTAACTTGCAGTATCATTTTAATCTGTGTTTATGTGATGTTTTTCTTATCAGAAGAAGATATGAATGCCTTTCATCTTTTTGGCAAAAATAAAAAGACAAAGAATGAATAGATTAATGTTTACTGTGACAGAGGAAGAGGGAGGAGAACGTTTGGATAAATATCTTGCGGGATTGATACCGGAAGTGTCCCGTTCTTTTTTACAAAAACTACTAAAGCAGGGACAGGTTACAGTAAACGGTAAAAATGCGAAAGCCAATTACAATATTAAGGAAAAGGATGTTATATACCTGGAAGTTCCAAAGGCAGTAGAACCGGAAATTTTGCCAGAAAACATTCCTCTGGATATTCTGTATGAAGATCAAGATGTTTTAGTGGTAAATAAACCTAAAGATATGGTAGTTCACCCAGCACCGGGACATTACACAGGCACATTGGTAAATGCCATTATGTATCATTGCAAAGATCATCTGTCAGGTATTAATGGTGTGTTACGTCCGGGGATTGTTCATCGGATTGACAAGGACACCACAGGTTCTTTGATTGTATGTAAGAATGATATTGCACACAATAGTTTATCAGAACAATTAAAAAATCATAGCATTACTCGTAAATACGTGGCAATTGTACATGGTGTGTTAAAGGAAGATTCCGGAACCATAGAAGGACCCATAGGAAGAAATCCTAAAGATAGAATGAAAATGGCAATTAACTATCAAAATGGAAAAGATGCGGTGACCCATTATCGTGTGTTAAAACGTTTTGAAAAATTCACCTTGGTAGAGTGTGTGTTAGAAACCGGGAGAACACATCAGATTCGTGTGCATATGGCAAGTATTCATCATCCATTATTGGGAGATGAGTTGTATGGGCCGGCAAAATGTCCTTATAAGCTGCAAGGACAGACATTACACGCTCAGACCTTGGGATTTGTACATCCTGTCAGTAAGGAGTATATTGAAGTGAATGCCCCGCTGCCCGAATATTTTCAGCAACTTATAGATAAGTTATAATTATAATACAAAAATCGGTTTAAAAGATGTTCTACTTTGATTGAATTCTTTGGGGTATTGCAGTATAATATGATATAACGTAACTGTTCAGTACAGGTCTCAGCATTTACTGCTGAGACCGTAAGAAAATGTGCACTTTACAAAAATCGGGCAATTTTGCATGCGTAAGCATTGCCCGATTTAACGTATCTGTTCAATTATTTTGAACAGATACGTTATGACAATTCTACAAAGTTTCATTTTAACGATATAATAAAGGGGGTATTCCAATGGAAACGAATACGATTGTAACAATAGGGCGTGAGTTTGGCAGCGGAGGAAAAGAGATTGGCGAAAAGTTAGCCACAAAGCTTGGGGTCAAATGCTATGATAAGGAACTTCTTACCAGGGCGGCAAAGGAAAGTGGAATCTGTCAGGATATTATCGAGATACATGATGAAAGACCAACAAAGAGTTTTTTGTATTCTTTGGTTATGGATACATATTCTATGGGTTATATGTCAAATCCTTACATGGATATGCCTTTGGATCAAAAAGTATTTTTGGCACAGTTTGATGCCATTCGGAAAATAGCCGCTGAGGGACCCTGTATCATGGTAGGGAGATGTGCTGATTATGCATTAAGTGAGTGGCCGGACGTATTTAATGTATTTATTCAGGCACCCATAGAGGATAGGATAAAGCGTATTAGCCAGAAACAGAATCTTAGTGAGGAACAGGCTAAGGATTTGATTGTAAAAACAGACAAGAAAAGGGCAAATTATTATAACTTTTACTCCAACAAAAAATGGGGAATGTCCCAAAGTTATGATATGTGTATCAATAGTTCTTTATTAGGAATAGATGAGACAGTACAATTGCTGGAAAGTGTGATACGCAAAAAGGAAAATAAAAAATAACAATTTTATTAGGTTTGGTTGTAAATATAGGAAAAAAATGCTATAATCTCATTGTTGTGAAGACGACAATGAGATTATTTTTTATCATCAATATCATGGAGGAATTGAAATGTATATCACTTGTTTAGATCTTGAAGGTGTTTTGGTACCAGAAATCTGGATTGCTTTTGCAGAGGCAACCAATATTCCAGAACTTCGTAAAACCACCAGAGATGAACCAGATTACGATAAATTAATGAAATATCGTATTGAAATTTTAAAGGAGCATGGTTTAGGATTAAAAGAAATTCAGGAGACAATTTCAACAATTGATCCCATGCCAGGAGCAAAGGAATTTTTGGATGAACTGCGTTCTATTTGTCAGGTGATTATTATCAGTGACACATTTTCACAGTTTGCAACACCATTAATGAAAAAACTGGATTGGCCAACAATTTTCTGTAACACATTGGAAGTAGCTGAAGATGGTGAGATTACAGGATTTAAGATGCGTTGTGAACAGTCAAAGCTTACAACAGTCAAGGCATTACAGTCTATTGGATATGATACTGTTGCCAGTGGAGACAGCTACAATGACTTAGGTATGATTCAGGCAAGTAAGGCAGGATTTTTATTTAAGAGCACAGAGCAAATCAAAGGCGAGCATCCGGAATTGCCGGCATACGAAACTTATGATGAACTATTAGCCGCCATCAAAAAGGCTATTGCAGAGTGATTTTGATAGGATAAAGATAGGGTGAAATATGGACCAAAAAGAATATAGAATAAACCGCAACTTATTACATGGATGGTTTGTTATTGTTATAGTGTTGGTGGTAGCGTATTTGGGGGAATATTTAAAAGGTGTACGTACCTTAGAATATTGGATTGTTTTCTCTATTGTTACAAGTGTGCCACCTTTGGTCTGTTATATTATATATCGAAAAGACAAAAGGTCAGATAAATTGCGGTACCTGATTTTAGGTGGATATCTGATGATGTACTTTTTTGCTTTGATTACCGGAAGTACGACTATGGTGTTTACCTATATTTTTCCGCTGCTTACTCTGATTGTACTGTATCATGATCCTAGACTTGTATTAGAAACATTTTTTGTCACCGTGATTGCAAATATCATATATGTGGTAAAGAATTTTCGTAAGGGAATGATCACCCTGGAGAACAGTAAGGATATAGAAATAAAGTTTGCATTGATTATTTTATGCTTTGGTTTTTTGTATACCGCCTCAAAACTTTATAATTCCATACATAGACAGAATCTTCAATATGTGGATGAACTGAATGAAAAGCAAAGACGGTTACAAAATGCTACTTTGCAAAATATCATCACCATTGCAAATATTATTGATGCAAAGGATGAATATGCTAGGGGACATTCCAAAAGGGTGGCGGGTTATGCTTGTGCGCTGGCTAAGGAGTTACACTATACAGAAGAACAGATTCGGAATGTAGAATGTATAGGTCTGCTGCATGATATAGGTAAAATTGGAATGCCAGACGATATCCTAAATAAAATAGGGAAGCTTAGTGAAGATGAGTACAAGAAAATGAAGGATCATGTAGTGATTGGAGGAGAGATTCTAAATGGGAATGGCATGTTGGATGGTTTGACCCAGGGAGTAACCTACCACCATGAGAGATATGATGGAACCGGTTATCCAGAAGGGTTACGTGGAAAAGAAATTCCAGAAATAGCCCGCATTATTTGCATTGCGGATGCGTATGATGCCATGACCAGCTACAGAGTTTATCGTCACGGTTTAGCAGAAGATGAGATTATCCACGAATTGGAAAGCAATAAGGGAAAGCAGTTTGATCCAGAGTTTGTGAGGATTTTTATTGAGCTTATCAAAGAAAAAAAGCTGGAAAGTATTCAACAAAATGGGGAATCTGGCAAAGAAGAATTAGATGATCAGAGCATAGTGTTATTACGTGAGGTAATAGCGAAGCAGAATGCAGAAAAGGAGAAAAAGTCAGAGTTAGATTATCTTACTTCAACTTATCGTCGGGATATTGGTGAAAGAAAGATTATGGAATGTCTGGAAGGCAGCCATGGTGCAGTGATTCTGTTTGATATCAAAAATTTACGGGAAGTGAACCATCGCTTAGGGATTATTGGAGGAGATTACCTTTTAGAATCCCTGGCGGAAATTCTAAGAGAATACCGGGAAGATGGAATTATAGTTCGTTATGCCGGAGATGAATTCCTGTGTTATCTTCCGAATATTTACATCAAGGAAGAGTTAGATGCTCAACTACGAGAATTAATGGCGCAGCTTGACATTTTTATACAGCAAAATAAGGATTATAGCAATGTAGAAATTTGTGCAGGAGTAGCTTTAAGTAGTCAAGTAGGAAAAGAATTTTGTCAATTAATGGTGGCGGTAGAGAATGCGTTGCATGATGCTAAAGAGAATGCATGCATAATGTAGAAAAAGGAGAAAAATGTATAGGGCGTCCGGTGGGCGTCCTTTTTGTAAATAGGTGTATATTAAGATAGTTTAGAGGAAAGTTTGTATGGAACGGGAAAACAAAAATGTAAAACTGAATTTTTTGAAATGCTTTGCGTGCATAGGAGTGGTATTTATTCATATAATGTTTCCGGGAATGTTTGGAAATATTGTTTCAAAGATTTCTCAATATGCAGTTCCGGTTTTCTTTATGATTGCGGGTTATTACGCATATGGAAAGGGTCAGGATGTAATAAAGAGGCGGTTATTGAAAATAATAAAAATATTTATATACGCATATGTCCTATTCTTCTGTTATCAAATAGCAAGTGTTGTGAAAAATCATGAATTGATATCCTGGTTTGGACAACACTTTAATTGGAAGACACCGATTAAATATATTTGTTTTTGTACCATAGATTTTGCAATACCTCTTTGGTACTTGATTGCAATGATAGAAACATATATCGTTTGGCTTATTGTAGTCAGGAAGGGGAAAGAGCAATTCATATTAAAGCTGCTGCCAATATTATTTGTTATGCAAATAATATTGGTTTCATACTGTGAAACAATGAGACTTGATTGGTTTTTGCATATCAATTTTATAACTCGGGCAATGCCCTGGTTTTTATTGGGGTATTATTTGCACACAAATAAATGGGAAAAACTGAGAAATATTCGTACGTATCAGTTGGTTGTAATGATTATTGTTGGATGTATGATTGCGCTAGCTCCCACAGTGTTTAAATTATCATTTAGATTTTCCATTATTGGATACATTCCCTATGCATTTGGGTTGTTTATGCTGGCATTAAAGAATCCAACGAAGAGTATTTGTAAGCCACTGGAATTTATTGGTGAAAAATTGTCCTTAAATATATACATATTTCATGTTTTAATGGACAAAGTGATGGGAACTGTACTGGAACACATATTCAAAGTGGATATAGGGACATCCTTATTTTTATGGTGCAGACCAGTAATTGTTTTGCTTTGCTCTATCGTAGCATCGTGGATTGTATATATCTTCTTAAATGTAATTAATGAAAAAAAGGTTAGGTAAACAAAACACATAGCACCTTTTTAGTGTAGATTCATCCACTGTCCCATACGTTTATGTGTGGCTTTCGTACATAGTCCGGTAAACATCCCAGATACCACACCGCTGAGAAACAATACGGGAAAATATGCAATAACACTATAGGACTGTAGGATTAAAAATGCCATAGACAATTGTCCAATATTATGGAAAATAGCCCCTACAACACTTGTAATTACAATATGCTCTTTGCCAAGGAGATGATGAATTAACAGCATGGCAAAAAGGCAGAATAATCCACCGGCCAGGCTGTAAGCAAAGGAAATTATTTGTCCGGCAAAAATACTGCCTAGTATAATTCGCATCATCAAAACGCAAAGGGCATCCTTCCAAGTGCCATTGATGAGTAGCCAGAGAGTGATGATATTGGCCAGTCCAAGTTTTACTCCGGGAATTGGAAGAATTGGTGGCAAGGCTGATTCCACCACAAATATGGCAAGAGCAATAGCGGTATACATTGCTAATAGTGTTATGTGTTTTGTCTTTATTTTCATGAAAACCTCCATATTGTAATATTCTCAAGAGATATAATATATGATTACTTGTGAAATTGTATCAGTACTCCATTGAAAATACAACAATATTTTTATGAAAAAATTTTTGCAATAAGGTTAGTTGCGGCTAATGAAGGCTTTGAAGCTGGAGATCAAATATTGATTTATAAGTGTGGAGTAAAGATGAAATGTACTGGAGAAAAAATATTTTCTGTAGTATAGTTTAGTGTGTAGCTTTTGATAAAAATAATAAGGAGGGTATTCAAATGAATAATTTTATTTATGAAACACCTACAAAGGTGTATTTTGGAAAAAATGAAGAATTAAAGGTGGGAAAGCTGGTTGCGGAGTATCATCCGCAAAAGGTTTTAATTCATTATGGTGGAAAGTCTGCAAAGGAAAGCGGATTATTAGATAGGGTTAAAAAGTGTCTGACGGATGAAGGAATCAAGTATGTGGAGCTTGGAGGAGTTGTAGCAAATCCAGAGCTTAAGCTTGTAAGAGAGGGAATTAAGCTTTGTATAGATGAAAAAGTGGATTTTATTTTGGCGGTAGGGGGTGGTTCCGTAATAGATTCTGCCAAAGATATTGCCAATGGAGCAGCAAATTCAGAGGTAGATGTCTGGGATTTTTCACTAAGAAAATGTACACCTGCAAAAACACTGAACAAGGGGGCTGTTCTGACGCTTTCAGCAGCCGGATCTGAAATGTCCAATTCCTGTGTTATTACCAACACCGAAACCGGGGAAAAAAGAGGTTACAGTTCGGATTGTAATCGGATGGATTTTGCTATTGAAAATCCAGAACTGACATATACAGTCAGCCCTTACCAGACTGCCTGCGGAATTGTTGATATTTCTATGCATACAATTGAAAGATATTTCTGCCCGGGAGAAGATACTTACTTGACGGATGCAATTGCTGAGGCTGTCATTAGGAGTGTATTAAAAGCCGGAGTAGATTGCCTTGAAAATCCAAAAAATTATGAAGCCAGGGCTAATATGATGTGGGCTTCCTCTCTTGCACACAATGGATTAACACAATGTGGACGTGAGTGTCAGCTTGTAGTGCATCAGTTTGAACACGAAGTTTCAGGTATGTATCCTGAGATTGCCCATGGCGCAGGACTTGCTGCAATTTGGTGTAGCTGGGCCAGATATGTATATAGAGCCAATATAAACAGATGGCTGCAATATGCTCATAATGTGTGGAATCTTGAGATAGATTTTGAGCATCCTGAGAAGACAATTGAACAGGCAATTGACAAACAGGAGCAATATTATATTTCTATTGGGATGCCTGTAAATCTCAAGTCTTTGGGAGTGGAAAGAGAATCACTTGAAAGCCTTGCCTTGGGTTGCTCCAGAAATAAGACCAGAACTCTTATTGGATATAAAACACTTGAGTATGAGGATATTTTAAAAATCTTTGAAATGGCATATAGTAGACCGGTTACTGTATAGATGCAGATAAAAAGAGTGGAAACTTAATTTGTAAAGGAGTAAAACAAATGAAAAGGAAGAAAGGGCTAGCACTGCTTCTTGCAGGAATTATGGCGCTGGGAAGCGTACTTTGTGACAATCCTATTGGTGTTGTTCAGGTGAAAGGTGAGGAGACCAAAAGTGTAATAGAATCAGAAAGGCCAGATGACCAATGGGAGAATAAAGCATCCATAGCAGAAGCCGGGAAATATAAAGAAATTGATTATAGTTTTCTTAAGAATTTTAATTTTTTGGCTTCTACAGATGCCACAATTATGGAAACCTTTGATTCGGTAGAGGAGTTAAAGACAAGTACGGATAAGAGATTACAAAAAGGCGCACATGTAATGGTTAGAGGATACTATGAACCGGGGGATGGAGGCGCATTTGAATATGTAATCAAAGGTAAGAATGAAAAGCAGATTAGTGTAGAACTTGCAAATGGTTTGTTCGCAGAGCCAATACCTGTGACAACAAAAATTGGTGACGAGAACTATGTGGCACTTAGTATTAAGCAGTTTGGTGCGAAAGGGGATGGTGTTAATTCGGACAATGCAGGATTTAACAACACTGTACTTTTTGCAGAAAATTATATGAAGGCAAACGCTGATACAGTAGACAGGGCAATTATATATATCCCAGAAGGTGAATATAAGTGTACAGACCAGCTGGTAGTGGGACATGACAAGACATTGTATCTGCCAATGGGAGCATCAAATTTATCTATTGTAGGCGAAGGGGATAAGTCTGTATTTTTTACGGACAATGATTATAGAAAAGATTCCGGTTACCAGGAGCATTTTTTTCAGACCTGGCGAGGCTATAATGTTTACTATGCAAACTTTAGAGTTGAGGCAAGAGAAGTTGACTTATATCACTATATGAGACAGTTCACAATGACATATTGTGACAATGTGTATGTAGATAACGTAGACCTTATTGTCCCGGAAGAGGCCTGGAGTGGTTATTACTTTGAGGACAAGCAGTACTCAAATCTTTGCTGTTATTGTGGTAACAAAAATATAACTGTTGATGGTTGCTATTTTGAGCAGATGAGTGGAACCTATCGAGGAGCAAATGTAGGTGTTCTTGATATCTGGTCACATGGTGAGGAAAACATCACTATTATGAACTGTGATATGGTTGGCAATGCTCGTGACGAGCAGATAGGATTTTTCAGTACTTCCAAAGAAACAGCTTATGTAAAGAATGTTGATTTTATCAATAATACAATACATTCCTATAGTCCTAAATACGTAGATGTGGTAAAAAATGCAACTATGAGATTTACAATTGCATACAATGATTCCGTGGGTGTGGAGGACATTCACATTGCGGGAAATCATTTTATTTCTGAATGTGATTCAAAATTCATGACATTTGGTAATGTAAAAAAGTGTCTGATTGAAGATAATATTATGGAAATGTATTGTTCCTATAGTACATGGTCAACAATATTCGATTCCTCCTGTTTCAACGAAGATGGTGTTGTATGTAAAAACAATGAATTTTTCATTTCTTCTTATGAAAATTTTGGGAAAGGAAACATTATAGGTGGCAGTGGAAAAATGAAATTTATTGAAAACCGCGTGCTTATGGATGTTCCCTTGGTATTTGGGATTTATGGAAGTTACCTAAAGGATAACGAATTTATCAGTTTTAAGATGCTTGGCTCTAGTCAGGGGCATGGTATTGCAAGTTTAGGTGATGGTGGCGTATGTGAGGGAAATAAAGTAGTGGCGTATGGGGGCTTGAGTGAGCTTTGCTGCTTTGGAAGTAACTCAGATACCGCGACAGCATCATTTAGCAATAATACAATTTATGATATGGAAAAATCTCATGGACAAAGGGGCGCTTGGACTGCACTGATGAAATTTGCAGCAAAAGCAAAACAGATAGATGTAGTGGGAAATAAATATTATGCACCCAATAAGGCATTTGATAAATCTGACGGTACCGGTGTGTATGATGTAAACGCAGATGGAGAAGTGGTAACTGTATCAGATAAGGCAAAAAAGGAGAATGAGGACGGTACAAAGACATACTACAACAGAATTTTTTATTACAGATGTGCGGATGAAAAAATAGTGTCAAATTTAAATGTAAAGGACAATATTTTTCAAGGAGCCATGGGATTTACAGCACATGGCTCAAAAGAAGGAACCAATTTTGACCTTACAAATAACCAGTTTATAGATACAACGGAGCTTACCTCTGATGTGGCGGCTTCCAAAATTGAAATTGTACATAATGGAGTGGTAACTTCAAAGTTAGCATCTGCAGATGATAAACTGACACTTCGTGCGAATGTCTATATTCCAACAGAATATGGGACAGATGAAGAAGGAAACAGCGTGGTTACCAAGGAAGAATTAACAGAGGAGCGAAATGTAAAATGGTATTCTTCCGTAGAAAGCATAGCATCTGTTGATGACAATGGCGTTGTAACCAAGCACAAAAATGGAACAGTTAAGATTTTTGCCATAACAGAGGATGGTACAAAGAATTATGCAGAATGTCTCGTTACTTTTGAGGATAAGAAGGTTCAGGCAATTCAGCTTGAAGATGAAAATATGACTCTTCAGGTAGGACTCAAGAACTATATAAATTACAGTGTTGTTCCGGAAAACGCAACGAATGAAGTCATCTTTACGTCATCAAATGAAGATGTAGCAACAGTGAATAGATATGGTCTGGTACAGGCAAAAGCCCTTGGAGATGCAATTATTACCTTAAAGACGGTTGATGGTTCTGATATCGTTAAAACAGTTAATGTGCATGTGGAGGACACAACTGTCAGAAAAATCAATATGTCACAATCCTATTATGAGTTGTCCAATTCACAGATAGGTTCTACCGTGCAGTTGACCGTTGGTTCTTACTTCCCAGATTCCGCTGTAAATAAGCAGATAGGTAAATGGAAAAGTTCAAATGAAAACATTTTGACAGTAGATAATAATGGTCTGGTGACAATTAAGAAATACGGTGTTGCACGGATAGATGCTTATTCTACAGATGAGAGCTGCTATGGAAGTACTACATTCTATATTGGAAATCCAAAAGTTGAAAACCTTAGAGTAACCGCAAGGAATAATAAAAGTGTCACCCTTGAGTGGGACAAGCTGGATGATACATATGGTTATTATGTATTTCAATGGAATGATGAACAGGCAAAATATGAATGTGTGAACGAAGATAAATATACAACAGAAGGCAAATATGTTGTAAATAATCTTGAGAGCGGAAAAACATATAAATTTGCAGTATGCGGATTTTTCTCAAACTGGCAAACTGGAAGCAGAAGATTAATTTATGGTGATTTTTCAGAAATTGATGCAGCTACCACTCAAAAAGAAGTAATCACAGGTTACAAGCTGGATAATACTGTAGTTTCCCTTTCGCCTTACAAAAAGGAGGTTACAGTATCCGTAAAATATTTGCCGGAAAATGCAAAGATTGAAAATCTTGATTTTTCATATAAGGTAGAGGATGAAAATGTGGCGACGGCGGAAAGGATTACAAAAGAGAATGCAGCAGCCAATGAATTGACCTTCAAAATCACCTATGTTGGCAGCGGAAAGACAAGACTTGTAGTAAAGAGTAACGATGAACTCTCCGTAGAAGGAGTTATAAAAATCGGATGTGTTGAAGGGAAAGTGGCGCATGATAAAGTAACCACAACCCTTAATGGTTATAAGAATGGCACCATAACCTTTGAAGGGCTTGAGGATGAATCAAAAATTGACGGTTACTACCTGCTTAGAACCTGCACAATGGTTCTGAAACCATATGTTTTTATTCCAAAAAATGGTGAAAAAACTTATACATATACAGACACGGAAGTGTCAGCAGGAACTACTTACAGATACAGCATAACGCCTGTGCAGTTTGATGGTACGGATTATTTTTATGACCAGGATTACAGAGAATGTTATATGGGGCATTATCTTTCCTATCCGGAATTTGTGCCGGCAGCAAGCATATTATTTGATTATGACTCTGATACACTTTCAATGAAATCAGGTGAGGAGAAAGAGATTAATGCTCTGATTCACCCTGAGATTCCTGAAGGAACATCAGAAGAAGAGGCAGAGAAAATAGAGCCCACATTTAAAGATGTATACTGGAAAATTGATGATGAAAGTGTTGCCAGTATCGTAACTGACAAAAATAAAGTGACAGTAAAAGCATTAAAATCAGGTCAGACAGTACTTGGCGCTTACACCACAGATGGAAGTAATGTATTAAAACGAGTAAATATTGTAGTAGAATTGTTGGATATAACAAAAGCGACAGCAGTATATGAACAAAATCAGATATATACCGGAAGAGCTATTGAGCCGGAGGTAACCGTAAAAATTGGTGACGAAGTCCTGACAAAAGATATTGATTATAAAGTTTCCTACAAGAATAATATTTCTGTGGGAATGGCTAAAATGATTGTAACAGGAATTGGAAAATATGGTGGTCAAAAAACCTTAGAATTTAATATAAAAGTATCTGAGACAGAGCCTACCATCATAATAGAACCTACCGTGACAACAGAACCTACCATAACGGCAGAGCCTACCATAACAGTAGAGCCAACCGTGACAATAAACCCTACCACAACAATAGCGCCTACTGTGTCCGCGAAACCTACAAAGCAGGCAGAAAAACAAGACGCTTCTGTAAAGAAGATTTCAAAGACAACAGTAAAGACAGCGGTAACAACAAGAAACGGCATAAAGATTTCCTGGAAACAGGTAAAGAATGCAACAGGATATCGTATATACAGAAAAACAGGCAAAGGTAAATTTAAAGTTATAAAAGTCATAAGAAATGGAAAGACAACTTCTTTGATCGATAAGAGAATAAGTAAAAAGTCAGTGTATGTATATAAGGTGAGAGCATACAGAGGAAAGACAATTGGGAAAGATTCTAATAGAATTACAGCCAGATACCTTAGCACCCCAAAGCTTACATCAGTGAAAAAAAGTGAAAAACAAATTAAACTTACCTGGAACAAAGTAAAAGGTGCAAAAGGATATAAAGTATACAGAAGAACTGACAACGGCAAATATAAGCTGGTTGCAAAGATTAAGAATTCATCAAAACTTAGTTATACTGACAGTAAGATAAAATCCCAAAGTGTATATACGTACAAGATTGTAGCTTACTATAAAAATTCATTAAGCACGTATTCTAAAGCAAAAAAAGTGAAATAGCAGAAGCATTAAAGGCACCCAGGCTTATGGCTTGGGTGCCTTTTGACTCGAAGAAAGCAACAAATTGTAATGAAAATTTAATAATAAATTATCAAACCTCGTAGTTGATTTTTTGATAATTTCTGCATATAATACAAGTAGAAAAAAGCATTGGAGGTGTTTATTATGGCAATTGCAGCAGATCTTTTGCAATGTTTGGTTCCTATTTCACAGTTTAACAAAGGTCAGGCAGCAAAGATATTTGACAGACTTCACTCTGAAAGAGAATTAATAGTTTTAAAAAACAATCAGCCTTCTGCAGTTATTCTGTCACCTGAAGAATATACAAGGCTGACAGAAATAGAGGAAGATTATTTCCTTTTATTAGAAGCAAATAAGCGAATGGAAGATAATGGAATTAATAAAACTATTTCATTTGATTCTGTAATGAGTGATTTAGGAATCAGTGAAGATGAACTTTTAGATACGGAGGATGTTGATGTCCAATGACATGGAGTATTGAGTTTTTAGAAGAAGCAGAAAAAGATATGAAAAAACTGGATCATTCAGCCTAAGTGCAAGTGTGAAAAGGTATTCGAAAAAATTATGATTAAAAAAATGAAGCTTGAAGATAGTTTTTGTGTAAAATGCAATTTGTGTCAGCAGTGCTGACACAAATTAAAACGTGCAAAGAATTTAGTAGTCTATCTAAAGAAAGGGCGATTTTGATGAAAAACGAAATTACTTTTGCTGGAAATCTGATAAAGATTATAGAAGATTCAAGAAATAGTGCGTTGAAGAAGGTGAATGAAGAACTTATTCGAATGTATTGGAAAGTTGGTGAATATTTAAGTAAAGAGTCGAAAGATGCAGTATTTGGAGATGGCTATATTGATGCTATTGCAAAAGAAATACAAGATGCGTTTCCAGGCATAAAAGGTTTTAATAGACGTGGGCTCTACAGAATGAAACAGTTTTATGAAATTTATGAAGGGGATGAATTTGTGTCAGCATTGCTGACACAAATAAATTGGACGAATCATCTTGCAATTATGTCAAAAGCCAAGACTGTGGAGGAAAGGCATTTTTATATAACTTTGTGTGCAAAAGAATCATATTCGTCGAGAGAATTAGAACGTCAAATTGATAGTGGTTACTATGAACGTTATATGCTTTCGAAAGAAAAAATTCTTCCAGAACCTATAAAGAGTTTAAAACAAAATCCGTTTTTGGATTCTTATGTAATAGAATTTTTAGACTTGCCGAAAAATTTTAAAGAAGCAGACTTAAGAAAAGGTTTAATCCAGAATATGAAGGAGTTTATTTTGGAAGTAGGGAAGGATTTTACGTTTATAGACGAGGAATATAGAGTGCAAGTTGGGGGAGAAGATTTCAGAATTGATTTGTTATTTTTTCATAGAGGCTTGCAATGTCTAGTTGCCTTTGAATTGAAAATTGGTAAGTTTAAACCAGAATATATTTCCAAGATGGATTTTTATTTAGAAGCATTGGATCGTCAAAAGAAGAAAGAGAATGAAAATCCAAGTGTGGGTATGGTTCTATGTGCTTCAAAAGATGATGAAGTAGTGGAATATGCGATGAGCAGGACTATGTCACCGATGATGGTGGCAGAATACAAGTTACAGCTGCCGGACAAGGCTGTATTACAGAGAAAATTGCAAGAGTTAATCAATATTCCGTTAATTAAAGAGTGAGCTGTTGTTAAAAGGAGGGGGAGAAATGGGTGAATTGAATTCTGCTGAAAAACTAAATATTGATTTTGAAACAGAGTATTCTACAGATGTAATGACTGGTGACAGAAATAAAAGAATGTATTTGTATTACCAGTTAATCAACAGTTTGAAGAAAGCGGAAAGTGTAGATATCATTGTTTCATTTCTGATGGAATCGGGTGTAAAGATGCTGCTGGGCGAATTGGAAAATGCGTTGAAACGGGGGGCAAAAATCAGAATCCTGACAGGAAATTATCTTGGGATTACACAACCATCGGCCCTGTACTTGATAAAAAGAAAGTTAGGGGACAGGGTGGATCTTCGGTTTTACAATGAAAAGGGACGTTCTTTCCATCCAAAGTCCTACATTTTTCATTATGTGGATCATAGTGAGTTGTACATTGGTTCTTCGAATATATCAAGGAGTGCGTTGACATCAGGCATTGAATGGAATTATAGATTTAGCAGTAAAACAGATGCTAAAAATTATGAAAAATTTTATCATACTTTTGAAGATTTGTTTGAAAATCATTCTATTGTAATAGATGATGAGGAACTAAAAAGGTATTCAAAAAACTGGCATCGACCTGCAGTGTCAAAAGATTTAGATAAATATGATGTTTTAGAAGACAGTGCTGACGAAACAAATGTCCGGGGGCTGTATGAACCAAGGGGTGCACAAATCGAGGCATTGTGTGCGTTGGAGGATACAAGGGCAGAAGGGGCAAAGAGAGCACTCATTTCCGCTGCCACAGGTGTTGGAAAAACCTATTTAGCAGCCTTTGATTCAAAGAATTACAAAAGGGTGTTATTTGTGGCTCACAGGGAAGAAATTTTGAATCAGGCAGCAGTTTCCTTTAAAAATGTGAGAAATTCGGAGGATTATGGGTTTTTCAATGGTGCTGACAAATGCACAGACAAGTCTGTTATCTTTGCATCTGTAGCCACCTTAGGAAGACCAGAGTATCTTAATGACAAGTATTTTACCCCGGATTATTTTGATTACCTGGTGATTGATGAATTTCACCACGCAGTTAACGATCAGTACAAAAGGATTGTGGAGTATTTCAAACCTCAATTCCTTCTGGGGTTGACGGCAACACCTGAGCGAATGGATGGCAGGAATATATATGAAATCTGCGATTACAATGTGCCTTATGAAATATCTCTGAAAGATGCTATCAATAAGGGGATGCTTGTGCCTTTTCATTATTATGGGGTATTTGATGATACAGATTATACAAAACTTCATATTGTCAGGGGAAAATACGACGAAAAGGAATTAAATGAGACGTATATTGGTAATGTACACAGACACGATTTGATTTATAAATATTATTGCAAATACGGTTCCAAAAGAGCCCTTGGTTTTTGCTGTTCCAGGGCACACGCAGAAGAAATGGCAAAAGAATTTTGTAACAGAGGTATCCCGTCGGTTTCTGTTTACAGCAACGGGAATGGGGAATTTTCGGAGGACAGGTGGACTGCAATTGAAAAGCTTAAAAATGGTGAAATCAAGGTGATTTTTTCCGTAGATATGTTCAATGAAGGTGTTGATATCACTTCTGTGGATATGGTAATGTTCTTAAGACCCACCGAGTCACCAGTGGTATTTCTGCAACAGCTTGGTCGTGGCCTTCGAAGGAGTAGAGGGAAAGAATATCTGAACGTGTTGGATTTTATTGGAAATTATGAGAAAGCTGGACGTGTAAGATTCCTTCTGACAGGCAAATCATTCTCTGAGAAAGAACAGTATCATCCGGCAGACAGGTCATTGTTTCCAGATGATTGTTTGATTGATTTTGATATGAAGTTGATTGACTTGTTTGCTCAAATGGATAAGAAGCACTTGAAGGTAAGGGACCAAATTCGGAATGAGTATTTCAGGGTAAAGGATTTGCTTGGAAAGAGGCCTTCCAGATTAGAACTTTTTACGTATATGGATGCTGACGTCTATCAGATGGTAATGACTCATTCCAAGGATAATCCATTTAAGCGATATTTAGAGTATCTAAAAGAATGGAAGGAACTGACCGCAGATGAAGAATTTTTGTATCGGGGAATGGGAAGAGAATTTATAAATCTGATGGAGAACACCAATATGACCAAGGTCTATAAGATGCCTGTACTTAAGGCATTTTATAATCAGGGAAGGGTGTTGATGGAAGTATCCGAAGAGCAGCTTTTGGCAAGCTGGAAGGAATTCTTCTCTACAGGAACAAACTGGAAAGATCTCGAAACTGGAATTACATATGAAAAGTATTGTGCAATTTCTGATAAAGACCATGTGAAAAAAATTCTACAGATGCCGGTACATTTCCTGCTGGAATCCGGGAAAGGATTTTTTGTAAAACAGGAGGGGGCTGCATTAGCCCTCAGACCAGAGTTACAAGATATTATTTGCCTGCCTGGATTTGCAGAACAGATGAGGGATGTGATTGAATACAGGACAATGGATTATTATCAGAGAAGGTATAGGGAGAAAGGAAGATAGAAGAGGTAATGCTGATAAAGAGCCCGTCAGATTTTGAAAAATTTAAGACCATGTATGGAATTGTCTATCGCAGGGAAGAAAAGAAACAATTTGTTGATATAATGAGAAATGCGACTCCCTTTCCATTGGTGCCGCTATTGAGAACCTGATACTTGAGGCTACGAATTTAGGACTTGGAACACTTTGGATTGCAAATACCTGCTTTGCGTATGATGCTCTTGTACAGTTTATCGATACGAAGGACCAACTTGTTGGTACAGTAGCTGTGGGTTATGCAGATGAATCTCCTGAAAAGAGACCAAGGAAAAACATGGATGATGTATTGGAATACCGGTGATGTACTGAACAGTTACATTACTACATAAAAAAGTGCAAATGCACAAAAAATAG
Source organism: Lachnospiraceae bacterium (assembly GCA_045119215.1). Lineage (GTDB taxonomy): Bacteria > Bacillota > Clostridia > Lachnospirales > Lachnospiraceae > RUG11237. The sequence goes on from JBGVDD010000168.1 coordinate 121,803, forward strand.
TAATGCCTATTGTAGTAAAAACAATATAGTGGTAAAATGACATTACCAAAATTCGTGCAATACACGAAAACAAGGAGTGATACTATGGAAATTAAGAGAGATTCATACCTTGAACAGTTAAAGATACGAAAAGATAATGGAATGATAAAGATTATCACGGGAATCAGGAGATGCGGCAAATCATTCCTGTTATTTGTGTTGTTTAAGAAATACTTATTGGAGAGTGGTGTAGATAATGATCACAACATTGAGATTGCGTTAGATGGAATTGAAAATGAGGAACTGAGAGATCCAAAGAAGTGTTATCAGCATATTAAAGAGCGGATGGAAGATGACCAGAAGTATTATCTGCTTTTGGACGAAGTACAGTTTATGCCACGATTTGAGGAAGTGCTGAACAGTTTGCTTCGTATTGGCAACATTGACGTGTATGTAACCGGCAGCAATTCTAAATTTTTATCAAGCGATATTGTAACTGAATTTAGGGGCAGAGGAGATGAAATCAGAATTTATCCGTTGTCTTTTGCAGAATTCTATGCGGCTTTTGATGGAGATTATGATGATGCTTGGGAGGAATATATGATATATGGTGGTTTACCACAGGTGGCACAATTCTCTGTGGAACGCCAAAAGGCTGAGTATCTTAAAAATATTTTTACCAATGTTTATATCAAGGATGTGGTAGAGCGAAACAGGATTCAAAATGTTGATGAAATAGGCACTTTGGTAGATATTCTTGCTTCTGCCATAGGAGCACCTACCAATCCAACCAAAATATCAAATACTTTCAAAAGTGAAAGAGGCATTAATTATAGCAATAAAACTATATCCAACCATATAGATTATCTTGCAGAAGCATTTTTGATTTCTAAAGCGGACCGGTATGATATTAAGGGTAGAAAATATGTAGGAGCAAATCTGAAATACTATTTTTCGGATGTTGGACTTAGAAATGCCAGACTGAATTTCAGGCAGCAGGAGACGACTCATATTATGGAGAACATTGTTTATAATGAGTTGCTTGTGCGTGGTTACAATGTGGATGTTGGTATTGTGGATGCATTTGCAAAGAATAGTGAAGGAAAGAGAGTTCATAAGCAGTTAGAGGTTGATTTTGTAGTGAACCAGGGTAGTCAGAGATATTACATTCAGGTGGCTTATGATATGACCTCTGAGGAAAAGCAGGCACAGGAACTTAATTCATTCCGAAATATTCCGGATTCATTTAAGAAGATTGTTGTAGTGAATGGAACGAAGAAGCCTTGGAGAAATGAGGAGGGATTCGTGATCATGGGCATGAAATATTTTTTGCTCAATGCAGATAGTTTGGAGTTTTAGTATGGAAAGTTTGAAATGTAAAAATGGGTCAAAACAAACATTAAAGGTGGTGGACGGATAAAAAAATAAAATATTTGGTTGTTCAGTACAAATACGAAAAAGAGATACTTGGGAGGCAGCTATGATTATTTCAATATCAACTGAAGACAGATTAAAAGACAGGGATGATGAGGAAAGAAAAGTGATTTTTCTGGATATAGATGGGGTTCTGCAGCCTACTTCATCACAGGAAAGATTTGAGCATGACATGGAAGCGCTTAAGAAAGAACTGGCGGAAGAATATAAAGATGAACATTTTCTTGAACTTGATAAATATGATGTAGGAGCAGTATATTATGACTGGGATAAAACCGCAGTAAGTAATCTGCATAAGCTGTTATCCTGGTGTGATGCAGAGATTGTACTGTCATCAGACTGGAGGCAGACAAAGACTTTAGAAGACATGAAGTGTCTTATGAAAATCCATAAATTAGACCAGTATCTTACAGAGATGGTTCCGGAAACCCGCCAATGGTCATGGAAATATGAAGATATTCCTGCATATCTTTCAAAGCACCCAAAACTTTCCAAATATGTTGTAGTTGATGACATGAATATGGAAAAATATTTTAGAGGACGATTTGTAAGATGTGACAGATATTTAGGTCAGCATGAGTATAATCAGATTTACAGGCTGTTGGAATATGGTCCATGGTGGGAAGACACACTATATAAAAATTATACAAGTGGAAATCTGGGGAGAACAATAGAAGATAAGTTTGACAAGGTTATTTTTCTTGATATAGATGGTGTGCTGAATGATGATGGAGAACGAAAGGCAGATGGAGAGATTATCTGTGAGGAATATGTATGGAACCTAAAAGAGATTGTGAATAAAACAAACGCAGAGATCATTTTATCATCTTCATGGAGATATGGTGCGATGGGATATGCCCGCAGCGGGTTTTCAGAAGAGAGTAAGGGTATGTCCGAATTATTGAGGCTGTTTGATGAGTATGACCTGAAAATAGCAGGAATAACTCCAATGATATGTAATGGACCGGATGGACGCCCACTGGAGATAAGGACCTGGCTTTCCAGACGTCCTGAAGTATCAGGTTTTGTCATTCTTGATGATGAAACTTTCTGGAACTGGAAGTGGCTGACACCATTTGTAGTTACAACATCATATCTAAAGGCTGATAAGAATGATAAAGAGATGAAAAGACGAGTTTGTGGTCTTGAAAGACGGGATGCATATGAAGCGATTGAAATTCTTAATAACAAGCAACTTTCGGGTAATGAAGAATAAATGCAGCTGCAGATAGATAATAGGGAGTGTGGAACATGGGAATATACTTAAATCCTGGAAATGAAGGCTTTAAAAGGGCGATACGTTCTAAAGTATATAATGGAATTTTGGTTTGTGGGCAGTTATTCTAAAAGAAACGGATAAAATGATAGGACAGTGTGGACTTACGATGCAACCCTGGGGTATCTGGATGAATAAATAATTGAAAAAGTACGAATAGCCAAGGCCTATGGGAACCTTGGCTATTTGTGCGTGTAGTAATGCTATGAGTTTAAGTGAAAAAATACAAGGAAAGTACAAATTGAGTTATCAAGGTTTGTGTGGTACAATGAGTTTAATTGAGAAACTTAAATGCATAACCGAAGAGTGTAGTGGTTTAACGTAGGTGTTCTTGATAATTTCAGGATGGAATATAAGGATTAGGAGATGATATATTTGGCTATTATGACAGTATACCATGGGGGATATCAGCCAGTAGAATATCCAGAAATTCGTGTAGGCCGTAACACAAAAGATTTTGGAATAGGATTCTACTGCACAATTATTAAGGAACAAGCTCAAAGATGGGCAAGACGATATGATACAAAGATTGTCTCAATTTACGATGTGAAATTAGACACCAGTTTAAGCATAAAAGAATTTAAAGAAATGACAGAAGAATGGCTGGATTTTATTATTGCATGTCGAAGTGGGAAAAAACATAATTATGATATTGTAATTGGTGCAATGGCGGATGATCAGATTTATAACTTTATTTCAGATTATATGGATGGCGTGCTTACCAGGGAACAATTTTGGATAATGGCAAAATTTAAATATCCAACTCATCAAATTGTGTTTTGCACAGAAGATGCATTGCACTGTTTACAATATAGAGGGTTTGAAGAGGTGATATAATGATTGGAAGTGGTCGGGAATCAAAAAAAGATAATGATCTTTTTTATACATGTAGTTTAATTGACTATATTGCAAGAAAAACGAAAAATATTCGTGTAGATGTGGTAAATCAATTGGGGAAAAAAAATTTGGAAAAAATCTATGATTTGGCAGATGTGTATCACTGCGATAATATTGACAGGGTAAGTGAAGATTTTATTGAAACGGCCAGGATACAGACAGGTACATTTGACAATGTTGGAGATTGCAAGTATGCTATTCCTTCCTATTGGGACATTGGAAAAGTGTATAAAAGGTTGATAAAACAAGTTGCAGAGAATGAAAAAATTGAAGTAATTGAAGCGTTGATAAAAGTCTACCAATCTTTTATCAGCAGGAAAATTGATGACTATAACAGCAGTGTATATTATGAAAATCCATCTTATATATACGAATGCTATAGAGAAAATCAAATGCTGTAAATGTTGAAGAGCAGAAAATAAAACAGAACGGATATGGCAAAAGTAGTAATGAATCCAGTCTGACAAAATTTGCCACTTTTTTTAACAAAAACCAGGTCATAATGTTTCATATACTTGGTAGAGCTTCAGTAAGTATTCTGCTATACTTTTGTTAAAAATAATAGCAAAGGTGGTATTTTTATGAGAAGAGCTTACGTGGACAATATCCGTTGGATTACTGTGGTTTTGGTGGTGATTTATCATGTCATTTATATGTTTAATGGAATTGAGTCATTTGGTGTGATTGGTCCTTTTGCCAAGGTGCAGTATCAGGATGTATTTCTGTATATGGTATATCCATGGTTTATGTTGCTTTTATTCGTAATTTCAGGAATGAGTGCCAGATTCTATTTGGACAATCACTCTCACAAGGAATTTATAAAGTCAAGGACCAGAAAACTACTTGTGCCATCCACAATAGGTTTGCTGGTGTTTTGGTGGGTTCTTGGTTATTACAATATGCAGATAGGTGGAGCATTTGAGAGTATGGGAAGTTTTGTGCCCAAGCCTGTATTGTATCTGATTATGGCTGTTAGCGGAATTGGACCGCTGTGGTACATTCAAACATTATGGATCTTTTCTGTACTGCTTATTCTTTTGCGAAAGGTAGAGAAAGACAGATTATATTTATTATGCAGAAAAGCCAGTGTTATTTTACTGATTGCATTTGTTTTTGTCATATGGGCATCGGCTCAGATTTTAAATGTTCCAGTAATTACTGTTTATCGTTTTGGCATTTACGGTGCAGGATTTTTCATAGGGTATTTCTTTTTCTCTCACGATGAGGTGATGGAGAGACTTAAGAAATATTGGCTCTCACTCACAATCTTGGCAATTATCCTAGGGGTGATTTTTATCGCTGTCTTTTGGGGAAGTCCATATGCCGGACACCAGGTATTAGACACCTTGCTGTGCAATGGGTTTGCATGGATTGCTACATTGGCAATTCTGTCATTTATGAAAAAATGGGGCAATTTTGAGAATGTCTTTTCAAAATGGATTACGAAAAAATCCTGGGGACTTTACATATTTCATTATCTATCCCTTACTGTATGTGCCTGGTACCTGTCATTATATGCACCAAAGCTGCCGATAATCTTTATGTATTTATGTGTCGGAATTGTAGCATTTACGGGTGCATTCCTGCTTTACGAAGTAATAAGTCGCATTCCCGTGTTAAAATGGTGTGTCTGTGGAATTGGAGGTCAAAAAAATGTTTGCAGAAAATCTCGTGGAACTTCGAAAACTTCATAATATGTCCCAGGAGGAATTGGCAGAGAAGATTAATGTGTCAAGACAAACCCTTTCTAAGTACGAAACTGGGGAGTCCTTACCGGATATAGAAAAGAGTAAAGCTCTGGCGGATATATTTGGAGTGACGGTAGATGACCTTGTCAGTCATGAAAAAGAGAACGATATGGGATTTGGAATTCCCCCAAAGGGAAAACATATATTTGGGATGGTCAAAGTTGGAGATAAGGGGCAGATCGTGATTCCGGCAAAGGCAAGGAAAATATTTGATATCAATCCCGGAGATAATCTGATAGTTCTTGGGGATGAAGGGCAGGGAATAGCCATCATAAAGGAAAGAGGACTTCTGGATATGCTCCAGGTGGTAAAAGGGAAGGAAACTTGGAATGACGAAGGCTGATGATGTAATGCAGTATAATAAAGTGGACTGGACTTTTTTTGAAGTAAAATAGACAAAAAAAGAGTTGGAAGATGAGGGGGGGGGGCTAAATTATGAGTATGTGGAATCCCTGGCGAGGATGTAAAAAATGTAGTGAAGGGTGTCTGCATTGTTATATACATAAAGGCGATACAAAACGTAATGTGAATACTAATGACATCGTAAAGACGAAGGAATTTAACAAACCCATCTTGAAATTGAAAAATGGAAGCTACAAAATGAAATCAGGAATTGTATATACTTGCTTTTCTACGGATTTTTTGATTGAAGAAGCAGATGAATGGCGCAAGGAATCATGGACAATGATAAAAGAGCGAGGGGATTGTACCTTTCTTCTCCTTACCAAGCGTATTGAGAGATTTCTGGATTGTGTTCCTGATGATTGGGAGGATGGTTACGATAATGTAGTTGTATGTTGTACCATTGAAAATCAGATAAATGCAGATAAAAAACTGTCTGTATTTCAGTCACTACCAATCAAACACAAATGCATCACCGCCCAGCCATTACTAGAGCACATTGATATTGAAAAGTATCTGGATGATGTGGAATTGGTGGTTGTGGGTGGTGAATCTGATTATGCTGCCAGACCACTTGATTATGATTGGGTTTTAGATATCCGTGGGCAATGTATTAGAAAAAATGTGGACTTTGAATTTAGACAATGTGGAACACACTTTATAAAGGATGGAAAACAATATAAGCTACAAACAAAAGATTTGTGTAAACAGGCAAAATTGGCGGGTATTGACTACAGAAAAACATAAGGAAGGAGAAAATTATGTTAAGTAATATGATATTTTTTGCAGATTTATTATGCCAGCTCATATGTCTGTTCTGCTGCAAGCGGTATGTATTTCTGGAATATGGCTTGGAACGAAAAAAGCAGCACTTGTATTTTCTAGTGAGTGTGTTGTTGGCGCTCTTGTGTGGTACTGTTGATGAAAATATTGCGATGATTCTTGGGGCGTTTTTATTAGGGTTAAACATTAGCCTTGCACGAAAAAAGCATAGGGTAAGCGGTTTTTTTCTAGTTATACCTATTGCTGGCATTGCCAATGGTCTTGTAATTCCAATATTGAGCATGTCAATTGTACTTTTTTCGTCCTCAGAAATAGCGGTTGATATATATCGTTTGCTAGTGGACATTCTGATTGGGGCGTTGCTTCTGTTTTTTTCTGCCTATTATGAGAAAAGACAAATGGATAAGCAGATTAAAATGGGAAACCGCCATTTGCGAAAATGGGAATTAGGTCTTTTATGTTTTGTGGGAATTCTCATGATGGGATTTTCAAATATAGTTTCAATAAACAGTGATGTTTCTGAAAATGTAGAGGGGATATCTGGTGGTACAGCTAGTCAGCTTGTTGAAAATAATTTACTGATGGAAGTATTTGCTTTTACGTTGGCAATTACAATCATTGTGTTGGTGGTACAGGGAAATAAGCGTTCATTTTACCACGAGCGTGTTTCTCATATGCAGTCCGGTATGATTACGTTTCTGGCAGAGGTCGTGGAAAACAGAGATGATAATACAGGCGGACATATCAGGCGTACTGCGCAGTATGTGGAACTTATTGCAAAGGAACTGAAACGGCAGGGAAGATATAGTGATATTCTGACTGAAAAATATGTGGCTGACATGGTGGTGGCTGCACCCCTTCATGATATTGGAAAAATACATATACCGGATGTTGTGCTGAATAAACCAGGAAAATTGACAGAGGACGAATTTGAGATTATGAAAGGGCATACCACAGCAGGTGAGGAGCTACTTGCCCATGCAAAGGAAGAACTTGGTGAGTCTGGATATTTGAATACGGCACTGGAAATGGCAGCATATCATCACGAGTGGTGGAATGGAAAAGGTTATCCTTATGGAATAAGTGGGAGTGAAATACCTCTTTGTGCGAGAATTATGGCAGTAGCGGACGTGTTTGATGCATTGACTTCCAAACGCTGTTATAAAAATGCTATGCCGCTTGAAAAGGCATATGCAATCATCAGGGAGGAATCCGGTACCCATTTTGAACCAGTGGTTGTAGAGGCATTTTTTGCAGCTGTAGAAAATATTGAAGAATGATTGGCTAAAGTATTCCCACAAATATGACGATACACACTCAACAAGGAAGGTATTGTATTTCAAAGGATTGAATTTGAAATGCAATACCTTTTTAATATTAAAATAGATTTTATAGAAAGTCATCATCGTTTTGACCAGTGCGGCGTTGTTATAATTCATCTTTTAAGGCATTATTTACGGATATGAAACTTATGGAATGTCAGTGGATTGTACATAATGGGCTGAAATTGTTACAGTACGCAGGTATCTGTGTACTGTAAGTCATTTTATCAAGAATGACCAAATTAAATTGACAGGGACATGAATCAATCATATAATTTTATTATATGATACAAGACATTAATTGATGGGAGAAAAAACAAATGATTACAGGTGAATTGAAAAATAAAATAGACGGATTGTGGGACATTTTTGCGGCAGGTGGACTTGTGAATCCCCTGGAAGTGATTGAACAGATTACCTATCTTATGTTCATTCATGACTTGGATGATACGGATAATAAGAGGGCAAAAGAAAGTGCAATACTTGGTCTGCCTTATCAAAGTATTTTTGCAGAAGAAGTTAGGGTGGGAGAGAGAACAATCGATGGCACGCAATTTAAGTGGTCCGTGTTTCGTGACTTCCCGGCGGATCGAATGTATTCTGTCATGCAGGAATGGGTATTCCCCTTTATAAAATCCTTACACAGTGATAAAAATAGTGCATATTCGAAATATATGGATGATGCTATTTTTAAACTTCCTACACCACTCCTGTTATCAAAGGTGGTAGATTCCTTGGACGAAATCTATAAACTTATGAATGAAATGCAGACTGCGGATGTAAGAGGAGATGTGTATGAGTATCTTCTTTCAAAAATTGCCCAATCAGGACGTAATGGGCAGTTCAGGACTCCAAGACATATTATCCGAATGATGGTAGAGATGATGGACCCATCCAGCGATGAAGTGATTTGCGACCCGGCCTGTGGTACTTCCGGATTTTTGGTTGCATCGGGAGAATACCTTAAGGAAAAGAAGAAGGAAGAAATCTTTTATGATAAGCAAAAGAGGGATCACTATATGAATCACATGTTTCACGGATATGACATGGACCGTACCATGCTTCGTATTGGCGCTATGAACATGATGACCCATGGAATCGACAATCCATTTATTGAATACAGAGACAGCTTGTCAGATCAAAATACAGATAAGGATAAGTATTCCCTGATTTTAGCCAATCCACCTTTTAAAGGAAGCCTGGATGCAGAGTCTGTATCTGGAGATTTGCTTAAGGTATGCAAGACAAAGAAAACAGAACTTTTATTCTTAACATTGTTTTTGCGTATTCTCAAAATTGGTGGACGCTGTGCATGTATTGTTCCAGATGGGGTACTATTTGGCTCTTCAAAAGCACATAAGTCCATTCGAAAAGAAATTGTTGAAAATCAGAGATTAGAAGCGGTAATCTCCATGCCTTCCGGTGTTTTTAAACCATATGCCGGAGTTTCCACCGCCATTCTTATTTTTACAAAGACAGAACATGGCGGAACAGACCATGTGTGGTTCTATGACATGACTGCAGATGGATTTAGTTTAGATGATAAGCGTACCCCCACGGAGGAAAATGATATTCCTGATATTCTGGAACGCTTCAAGCATTTGGACCAGGAGATGGAGCGTAAACGCACAGATAAGTCATTTATGGTTCCAGTGAAAGACATTGTGGACAATGATTATGATCTGAGTATCAATAAGTACAAAGAAGTGGAGTACGTTGCAAAAGAGTATCCTCCTACATCAGAAATTATGGCAAATATTCGTGAAATTGAAAAGAAAATTGGCAGGGAAATGGACGAGTTGGAGAGATTGTTGAAAGCAAGTGATTGATTTGTGGAGAAATAAAATAATTGGAAAGGATACAAATTGATATTTGTAGGGATGATGGATGGCAAAATTAATTGAAATTACAGGTAAAGCCTTATCTGGTGAATGGGGAGCTGATGATGAGACTGGAGATGGTATTCCAGTTCTTAGAACTACTAATTTCACCAATGAAGGAGTGGTAAATTACAATGATGTAGTTACCAGAACGATTACAAAGAAACACATAGATGAAAAATTTCTACGCAAGGGTGACATTATTATTGAAAAGTCTGGTGGAAGTGATAAGTTTCCAGTTGGAAGAGTGATTTATTTTGATGGCGAAGAAAATACTTATCTGTTCAATAACTTTACTGGATTGCTTCGAGTAAGAAATCAAGAAGTATGGTATCCGAGATATGTATTCTATTCTTTATTTGCAAACTATCAGCGTGGTGGTACAAGAGCTTTTGAGAATAAAACCACAGGTCTTCATAATTTGAAAACTGATGATTATGTATCTCGATGTGAAGTGGCTGAAATTGATAAGGAAGAACAGATTTCAATCTGCGAAAAGCTTGATAAATTATATGCAATCATAAAGTCAAGAGAACAAGAATTACACCTTTTAGATGAACTCATCAAGGCTCGATTTGTCGAGTTGTTTGGGGACGTAAAAACAAACTCATTTACTTGGGAAAAATGTGCTTTTGCTGATGTGACCACAAAAATTACGGATGGTGAGCACGGAACAGTTCCAAGAGTCGAAGAAGGTGAAGGGTATCTCTACTTCATGGCTAGAAATATAACTAAAGAAGGTCTAATTAATCTTTCAGAGACTTCTTATGTTCCTGAAGAAGTGCATCAGAAGATTTATAAAAGGTGTAATCCAGAAATAGATGATATTTTACTTGTTTGCGTAGGTGCAACAATTGGAAAATGCGCTCTTGTAACAGAAGAGTTGGGGGAGTTCAGTATGGCGAGAAGTGTAGCTTTACTTAAGCCAGATACACAAAAAGTTAATAGTATCTTTTTAATAAATCTATTAAAGAGTGATGCCATACAAAATGATATTTCGAATTGTGCACATGCGGCTGCGCAGGCTGGTTTGTATACTAATATGATAAAAAGTTTGGATGCTTTTTTGCCACCAATAGAACTTCAAAACCAGTTTGCAGACTTTGTTAAGAAAATCGATAAATCAAAAGTTGCAGTGCAGAAGGCACTTGATGAAACCAAGGAATTATTTGACAGTTTAATGCAACAATATTTTGGATAGTAGAGATAAAATATAGAAAGAGCAAGGGAGAATATGTAGAGGAGGGTTGGCATGGAAAGAAATGTAACGGTTGTTACAGACTTAGATGGAAGAAAATTTGTGTTAATTAATGACATTCGATTCCGAGCAAAGAAACGTGAAGATTGGAAAGTTGTGGAAGAATATTTGAAAGAGTATATTGGAGAGTTTTATGAGGTGGAGGAGACATCAGAAAAAATATATATTTCGTCAGATTTTCCAGATGAATATGCAAATTCAGAAAGTCGAATTGCGTTAAAAGGTGCAGTTGCAAAAGCTAAAGCGAATGCATCGCAAGGGATTCATGAATTGATTAGAATAGCAACTAATCCTGTATTTGAAGTCAATGCAAAGAAAAAACATGAAAGTGATGCCAAGCTTGGTTGGTATAAGTATCATATTAAATTTGCACTGCCTGTGTATAGTGATGTAACTGGTGATGTTATAAGGTATAATATGTATAGTGCAAAAATGCTTGTGAGACACGCTGAAGATGGGAAAAAATATTTATACGATATTATATCAATAAAAAAAGAAACGAGCAGCCCGCTTGAGTAATGAAACTGTACGGTAAGAACCCATTTCTCATATACATTGTATGAAAAAATGGATAATCTGTCAAGTGGAAAAAATTTTAAAATAAATGAAGATAGTACTAAGAAAAGTAAAATGGTTGAAGGATGTTGGTATATTTGAAAGGAGTATACCGACATGGAAGAAAAAATTGTACTAGTATTGAACGAAATGTCTGAGTATTTATCAATTGCTCAGATGAAGAAATTGCAAGAGGTGATTATTAAAACTTTTGCAGAAAATGAAGCTGTAAAAACAAATATTTCTAATGATGAATTTTTGGAAATGTTTTTGGCAGCAAAGAGAGTGGAAGGTTGTTCAGAGAGAACAATTCAATATTATAAGGTGACCGTGGAGCATATGTTTACTCAGATTGATACAGCGGTTCGAAAAATTACTACAGAGGAAATTAGAGAGTATCTTGCAGAATATCAAAAGCGAAACGGATGTTCTAATGTTACAGTTGACAATGTTAGAAGAAATATTTCCAGTTTCTTTTCCTGGTTGGAAGAAGAAGACTATATTCTTAAAAGTCCAATGAAAAGAATTCACAAAATTAAGACGAAGAAAGCTGTCAAAAATGTGATTTCTGATGAGGGTATAGAAAAACTTAGGGATAACTGTCAGAACATCAGAGATTTGGCAATTATTGATTTGCTCTATTCTACGGGTATCAGAGTTGGTGAATTAGTAAATCTGAATATTGATGATATCGATTTGGATGGGAGAGAATGTGTTGTCTATGGAAAGGGTGACAAGGAGCGCCGAGTGTATTTTGATGCAAAGGCGAAGGTTCATCTTAAGAATTACATTGACAGCAGAGATGATGATAATGAGGCTCTTTTCGTTTCCTTGGATTCTCCCCATGCACGATTAAAAATTAGTGGTGTAGAAATCAGATTGAGGCAGTTAGGTAGAAGGCTTGATTTGGACAGGGTGCATCCTCATAAGTTTAGAAGGACTATGGCTACAAGGGCAATAGACAAAGGAATGCCAATTGAACAGGTACAAAAAATACTTGGCCATTCACAGATAGATACAACCATGCAGTATGCTATGGTAAACCAGGCAAATGTAAAAACCTCCCATCAAAAGTACATGACCTAGTTGTAAATTGATATTTGTGAGGATAATGATAAATGGCAAAATATAAGCTTGGTGATATCTGTGAAATAGTATCAGGTAGTACACCTAAAACTGGAGTAGATGAATATTGGGATGGTGATTTCAAATGGATAACACCTGCTGAGTTGAATGATGATACATATATTATTACTGATAGTGTGCGTAAAATTACTGAATTGGCTGTTAAGAAGACTGGATTGTCGTCATTTCCAGAAGGAACAGTTATTCTTTCCTCAAGAGCTCCTATAGGTAAGGTAGCTATAGCTGGTTGCGAGATGTATTGTAACCAAGGATTTAAGAATCTGATTTGCTCAGACAAAATCAATAATAGATATTTATATTGGTTCCTGAAGGGTAATACAGAATATCTAAATTCTCTCGGTCGAGGAGCTACTTTTAAGGAAATATCTAAGTCGATTGTATCTGAAATTGAGATAAATGTTCCTGATTTAAACGAGCAAGCGGTTGCAGTAGCAAATCTGGAAAAAATTAGTAAGATAATTGCTATTAGAAGACAGGAATTATCTGCTTTAGATGATCTAATCAAGGCCCGATTTGTCGAGCTCTTTGGCGACCCAGTTTCTAATCCTTATGGATACGATAAAGTAGCACTTTCAGAGTTGGCAGAAATAAAGATAGGGCCATTTGGTTCGTTACTTCATAAAGAGGATTATATTGAAGGTGGACATCCATTACTTAATCCATCTCATATTATTGATGGCAAGGTATCTCCTGATGATAAACTTACAATTTCGGACAAGAAGTATGAAGAATTGTCAGCATATCAGCTGAAAACTGGTGATGTAGTAATGGGAAGACGGGGAGAAATGGGAAGATGTGCAGTGGTTCCAAGTGAGGGATTCTTGTGTGGAACAGGAAGTATTCTTATTAGGAGCAAAGGTGAAATTACTGCTGATTATATTCAGAAGATAATATCGTTTCCGTCATTCAAAAAGACGATAGAAGATATGGCAGTAGGACAAACGATGCCGAATCTAAATGTTCCTATTGTATCTGGCTTTCAGATTATTAAGCCACCGATAGAGGTTCAAGATAGTTATTATGACTTCGTCCACCAAGTCGACAAATCAAAATTGATGGAAGAGCATAGAAATAATTTTGCCATAAAAGTGATACTCCTTACAGGCTTGTTACAAGGTGACAAAATTCAGCATATGGAACGAAAATACAGTATAAATAAGAAATTGCCCCATCATAATTACTGGCAGGGCAATGAAGGAGGGGATAGGTATGACAACAAACTTTGACTATTTAAAAAAGGAATCAAAATTTTCAAGATTTGCGGATGTAGCCATTGCCGCTGAAAAGATTATCCTTTTGGATCCGGAAGCTAGTATTATCAATAGCAGAAGGGCTATGGAATTTGCTATGAAATGGATGTATTCTGTGGATGAAGAATTAAAGATGCCGTATCAGGACAATTTATATAGCTTGATGAATGATGAGGATTATAGACAGATTGTAGGTCCTGACTTATGGAAGCGGATGGATTATATCCGCAGATGTGGAAATAATGTGGCTCATAGTAGTAAAAAGCTGGGACGGGATGAGGCAATGCTCTGTCTGGAAAATCTTTTCATTTATTTGGATTACATTGCATATTGTTATTCTGACCACTACGAAGAGCATTCTTTTGATAAGGGGATGATTACATCCAGAATAGAAAAATCAAAGAAATCAAGAGAAGCTGAGAGTGTTGCAAGAGAGAAACTGGCAAGGGAGCAGGAAAAGTCTGCACAGCAGGAATTAGATTTACAGAAGCTGATTGCTGAAAATGCTTCATTGAAGGAAGAGTTATCAGCCCGTAGGCAGGAACAGCAACAGACCTACGTTCCCAAACCTCTTGATTTGTCCGAGTATAAGACAAGAAAACTATATATTGACTCTATGCTTATGGATGCCGGTTGGACAGAGGGGAAAGACTGGATCAATGAGGTAGAGCTTCCTGGTATGCCCAATCAGTCGGAGGTGGGATATGCGGATTATGTTCTATATGATGATATGCATCGGCCGTTAGCGGTGATTGAAGCTAAGCGTACCTGTGTAGATGTTTCTAAAGGCAGACAACAGGCAAAGTTATACGCTGATTTACTGGAAGAAAAGTATAAAAGAAGACCAGTGATTTTTCTTACGAATGGCTTTGAAACCCGTATTATTGATGGTCAATATCCGGAGAGAAAGTGTGCAGTCATTTACTCAAAGAGAGATTTAGAAAAGTGGTTTAATCTATTAACCATGAGGACAAGCCTAAAACATGTTACAGTAAATAAGGATATTGCCGGTCGTTATTATCAGGAGGCAGCGATTAAGGCAGTATGCAATGCTTTTGATGAAAAAAATCGAAGGAAGGCATTGCTTGTTATGGCTACAGGTTCGGGAAAAACAAGAACAGTCATCGCCCTATGTGATGTTTTATTAAATGCCGGCTGGGTGAAAAATATTCTCTTTCTGGCAGATAGGAATTCTCTTGTGACCCAGGCAAAAAGAAGTTTTGTAAATATGCTGCCAAATTTATCCTGTACCAATCTGGTAGAGGAGAAGGATAACTATCATGCACATTGTGTTTTCTCCACTTACCAGACGATGATACATTGCATTGATACCGTCAACGACAATGAGGGAAAGCTGTTTACCTGTGGTCATTTTGACCTAGTAATCTGCGATGAAGCCCACAGATCTATCTACAATAAGTATAGAGATATTTTTACATATTTCGATGCACCACTTGTTGGTCTTACTGCAACACCTAAGGACGAAATTGATAAAAATACCTATGAAGTATTTGAACTAGAAAACGGTGTACCGACTTTTGGATATGATTTGGCACAGGCGGTAAAGGATGGGTATCTGGTAGATTATGTTTCGGTGGAATCGAAGCTTAAATTCATTGAGCAGGGAATTGTTTATGATGAATTATCAGAGGAAGATAAGGAGGCCTATGAGGAAACCTTCGAAGATGAGCATGGTGAGTTACCAGAAGCAATCGCTTCATCGGCATTAAATACCTGGATATTTAACGAGGATACCATTAGGCAAGTGTTAAATATTCTCATGACCGATGGGATTAAGATTGATTATGGGCAGAAAATCGGTAAGACAATTATCTTTGCCAGGAATCATGACCATGCAGAAAAGATATTAGAAGTATTTCATAAGGAGTACCCTCATTTGCCAGATTACGCAAAGGTTATCGATAATTACATGACATATGCCCAAAGTGCCATTGATGAGTTTTCTGATCCAAAGAAGATGCCTCAGATTGCTATTTCTGTTGATATGCTGGATACCGGTATCGATGTGCCGGAGGTAGTAAATCTGGTTTTCTTCAAAAAGGTTATGAGCAAGGCTAAGTTCTGGCAGATGATTGGAAGGGGGACAAGATTGTGTCCGGGTCTTCTGGATGGAGAAGATAAGCAAAAGTTCTATATATTTGATTTTTGTGGGAATTTTGAATTTTTCCGTATGAACAAGGGAAAAGCCACAGCCAATATAATTGCGTTGCAAGGTGCAATATTTAACCTGAAGTTTGAAATTTCTTATAAGTTGCAGGGTGTGGAATATCAGATTGACCGATTGATTGCTTATCGTAATACGCTTGTGAAACAGATGAGTGAAAAGGTGCAGGAACTTCCAAGGGACAACTTTGCGGTGAGACAGCATTTGAAATATGTTGATTTGTATTCCATAGAATCCAATTATCAGGCACTTACCTATGAGGATACTTTGATTGTACGTGAGGAGCTTGCTCCACTTATCTTGCCAGAGCAAGATGACGCTAGTGCGGTTCGATTTGATGCACTTATGTATGGAATTGAACTGGCACATTTGACTGGAAAGAAGTATGTAAAAGCACGCAATGATTTGTATAAGCGTGTTGCAGGAATTGCCAGTGTTGCAAATATTCCCCAGATACAGGCTCAATCTGATTTGATAGACAAAATCCTTCATACTGATTATGTGGAGCATGGTGGGATTAGCGAATTTGAAGAAATCAGAGAGAAGCTTCGGGATTTGATGAAGTATATTCCTAAGGGTAGTATGAAGTATGTGACTAACTTTACGGATGAGTTGCTGTCAACGGAATGGAAAGAGTCTGAACTTGAGAATGATGAATTGAAGAATTACAAGGCGAAGGCAGAGTATTATATCAGACAGCATCAGGACAATATAGCCATTGCTAAGTTAAAGACCAATCAACCATTAACCAGTGCAGATATGGCAAGTCTTGAAGAAATTCTATGGAAAGAAGTTGGAACAAAGCAGGATTACGAA
The DNA here is from genome assembly GCA_045119215.1 of Lachnospiraceae bacterium. Classification (GTDB taxonomy): domain Bacteria; phylum Bacillota; class Clostridia; order Lachnospirales; family Lachnospiraceae; genus RUG11237. The sequence continues at coordinate 138,734 of JBGVDD010000168.1, forward strand.
CATGAATTTGGTACAAAACCCTTGGGTGAGTTTGTTCGTGAAATCGTTGGACTTGATATGAATGCTGCAAAGGAGGCTTTCTCTGAATATCTTACCAACACAAGTCTTGATAGCAGACAGATTTACTTTGTAAATCAGATCGTAGAATACATTGTTCATAATGGAATGTTGAAGGATTTTTCTGTGCTTCAGGAATCACCATTTACGGATCAGGGAAGTATCGTTGAGATTTTTACTGATTTGAATGTGTGGATGGGCATAAAAAAAGTGATAGATACGATTAATGATAATGCGGCGGCGTAAAAGGAAAGTAAAAGGAGAACGAAATGAACAGTATTTATCTACGATTTATCCGGCACTTGCAAGCGAGCTAAGTGAGAATATTTCTTATTATACAGCTAAGAATATACAAACAGACTTTTTGATTATCCTGATTTCCCATCAGTTAAAAACGCCACTGGCTTCTATAAGAATGAGCCATGAGTTGTCACTTTCCTCAGATTTATCTGAGGAAGAAAGGCAGTCATTTATGGAGACGGAAACCCAGGAAATTCTCAAAATGGAAGCGTTGCTGGATGAGTTAGTAAAGCTTTCACGTCTTGAAAACAGTATGATTCAGATTAAATCCGAAAAGTGCAGCATGAAAAAGACCATTAGCGAAGCTGTAAGTCAGATATATATAAAAGCAAATGCCAAGAATATAGAAATATGTGTGGATATGGAACATGATGTGGAAACCCTGCATGATCATAAATGGACGGTGGAAGCTCTGGTAAATATCCTCGAGAATGCAGTAAAATATTCAACCCAAAGGACGATGATAAATATTAATGTGAGCTGTCTGGTAAATCACGTTCTGATTCAGGTTGAGGATGAAGGGATTGGCATCCCGGAAGGGGAAGTACATGAGATTTTCAAACGTTTCTACCGTGGAAGTAATGCGAAAGATATTGTAAAAGAAGGGGCAGGCGTAGGACTGTACCTTGCCAGAAGCATTATAGAACAGCAAGGTGGCACTATTGTTGCGAAGAGAAATAATGGGGCTGGAACAATCTTTCAGATTATGCTCCCCTTATCTAATTAAAAAAACAAGACCCTTACAAAACTGTAATAGTTTTTGTAAGGGTTTTGTAATTTTTAAATGATAAAATAAAGGTAACAGTTCAGCCCCCGGCTGAACTGTTACCACAAAAGGATGAGGAATCACATTAAACTATTGACATTCCGTTTTTTAGTTGTTATCATGAAAGCATGTACTTGCATGATAAGATATGATGCATATCGCATAATAACAAACTACGGAGAGGAGGAGTTAGATTTTGGATGAAACAAGCCAAAAAATTATTGACGCAGCCATGACATTAGTTCGGGATAAGGGATATGTGGCAACAACTACGAAAGAGATTGCAAGGTTGGCGGGGGTGAACGAGTGTACCTTGTTCCGTAAGTTTGAAAGTAAAAAGGATATTGTCATACAGGGGGCAAACCAGGCAGGCTGGCGGGCAAATATTATACCGGAGATTTTTGAAAACGTGACATGGGAATTGGAAACGGATTTGGAGATGTTTATGCGGGCATACATGGACAGAATGACGCCAGACTTCGTAAATCTGTCCATCGGACTGAGAGCACCGCAGCTCTATGAGGAAACAAAACAGCTTATTATGAAAGTCCCCCAGGCTTTTCTGGAGACATTTACCAGTTATTTAAACCAGATGTGTGGGAAAGGAAAGCTGCCAAAGAAGGATTTTCATTCTCTTGCAATGACAGTATTTTCCGCCACATTTGGATATACATTTCTCCAGGCATCTTTTGGAAAAGAGCTTACGGATGTAGAAAAAGATGAGTACATAAAAAACAGTGTGAAGATGTTTGTAAAAGGATTAAAGTAATAAATTTGGCGCTGTCAGAGGGCAGTGCCAAAAAAATAAGCAATACGCAAGCAAGTACTTGCATCAAAAGGAGGATATTATGAAGCAGATTACAGGTGCAGAATTATTTGTAAAAGCCTTAAAGGAAGAAAATGTTACAACGCTGTTTGCTTATCCAGGCGGGCAGGCGATAGATTTATTTGATGCTCTTTATGGGGAAAAGGAAATAGATGTTATTTTGCCACGTCACGAGCAGGGCTTGGTCCATGCGGCAGATGGATATGCTCGTTCCACAGGAAAAGTAGGCGTATGTCTTGTGACAAGCGGACCGGGAGCGACTAATCTTGTCACAGGGATTGCCACAGCAAACTATGATAGTGTTCCATTAGTATGTTTTACGGGGCAGGTGCCAACGCACATGATTGGGAATGATGCTTTTCAGGAAGTTGACATTGTTGGCATTACGAGAAGTATATGCAAGTATGCAGTAACCGTACGAAAAAGGGAAGACTTGGCGGAAACCATTAAGAAAGCTTTTTATATAGCAAAAACAGGAAAGCCGGGGGTAGTTGTTGTAGATTTTCCAAAGGATATTCAGAGAGCTTATGGCAGTGATTTCTATCCTAAAGAAATATCTATTAGAAGTTATAAACCCAACACTTCCGTACATATTGGCCAGATAAATAAGGCGTTGGATATTTTAGGCCGTGCCCGCAAGCCTGTTTTTTTGGTAGGAGGTGGAGTAAATATTGCCCATGCCAATCAGGAGATGACACAACTTGCAGAATTGACAGGTGTTCCAGTGATTACGACGATTATGGGGAAGGGGGCAATTCCTACCGACCATGCTCTATATATTGGGAATATCGGCATTCATGGAAGTTATGCGGCTAATTTAGCAATCAGCAATTGCGATGTCCTGTTTTCCATAGGTACACGGTTTAATGACCGAATTACAGGTAAAATAGAAAAATTTGCAGTTCATGCAAAAGTTATACATATTGATATTGATGCAGCGTCTATTTCTCGAAATATTATGGTAGATGTGCCTATCGTAGCAGATGCCCAAAAAGCAATACGTGCATTGCTTGAAAGGGCAAAACCCCTTTCTATTACAGAATGGGTAACGGAAATCAGACAATGGAAGAAGGAATATCCGCTTACGATGGAGGAAGAGGGATTAACGCCAAAAAAGGTAATTGAAGCTGTCAATCAATTTTTCCAGGATGCTGTTATCACAACGGATGTAGGGCAAAACCAGTTATGGGCAACACAGTTTCTTGCTCTTGATAATAAGAAGCAGATGTTAACTTCTGGCGGATTGGGAACCATGGGATATGGTTTCCCAGCGGCTATCGGTGCTAAACTGGGGAATCCTGGGAAGAGTGTCGTAGTGATTTCCGGAGATGGTGGTATGCAGATGAATATTCAGGAAATGGCAACAGCAGTGGTTTATGAACTTCCTATTATTATCTGTATTTTAAATAACGGGTATTTGGGAAATGTGCGACAGTGGCAGGAAATGTTTTATCACAGACATTATTCTAGTACTTGTATGCGTTACCGCAGAAGCTGTGAAATCGGATGCAATCAGCCAAAATGGGATTGTCCGGAATATACGCCTGATTTTGTCAGGCTTGCAGAAAGCTATGGGGCGAAAGGCATTCGTGTTACAAAACCTGAAGAAATAAAAACAGCATTTGAAACTGCAAAACAGAATACCAAAACCCCTACCGTAATTGAATTTATCATTGATAGAGAAATCAATGTTATGCCCATTGTTCCGCCGGGAAATGCTTTAAGTGATATGATATTGGAAAGGGAGGAAAAGAGGGAATGAAAAAGAGATGGATATGCTTATTTGTAGAAAATGAAATTGGTGTGCTTGCCCGTATTGCAGGCTTGTTCTCCGGAAAATCTTATAACTTGGACAGCTTAACCGTTGGAATTACAGAGGATAGTACCATATCACGAATGACAATCAGTCTGACAAGCGATGATAAAACTTTTGAGCAGATTAAAAAGCAGTTAAACAGAAGCGTTGAAGTAATCAAGGTGGTAGATTACACGGATATACCTGTTTACATGAGAGAAATCCTGTTTGTGAAAGTGAATAGCTGTTCAGAGGAAGAAATCAAAGAATTATTCAGAATTTCAAAAGTGTTTGGCGTTTCCATTATTGACTATGATGGTACCACTGTTCTTTTAGAATGTGCCCAGACGGAAAATAAAAATAACGATATCATTGCGTTATTAAAGAAAAAATTTATTAACAGGATTGAAATTGTACGGGGCGGGAGCGTTGCAGTTGAGGCAGTTAGCATCAGTGAAAGATAATTTTGGAGTGAGCCAGGGTACCGGGTTCCTTGGATTCTCTGTGTAGTGAATTGTAAATACATATTGACATTTGAACAAATATTCAATTATAATATAAAGCAATTGAACTACTACTCAATTAATAGAAGAGCTATTATGGCAAAGAATGGATATATATGAAAAGGACAGTCATGCTTTGGTAGACGGGATGAGTATCCAAGAGAATGCGAAGAAGTTCATTGTGATTATTCGAAGGTATTGAGATTGAAGGAGGTTCGAATGAGTAAGTTTACAGAATACATTGGGAGTCAGTTTGGAAATCCAAGAGGACTCATAGGAAAAATATGTTGCATTACAATGAATGTAATCAATCATACTATGTATAGAAATACTGTTTCTCTAATTGAACTTAATTGGGATGATAAAATGCTTGATATCGGCTATGGAAATGGTTATCTTCTGCAGAAATTATACAAAAAGTGCAAAGCAGATTTATACGGGATTGATATTTCAGAAGATATGAAACTTCAGGCTATGAAACGCAATAGTAAAGCATTGAAGGAGGAGAAGCTTCATTTGAGTGTTGGAGATTGTTGCCAGCTTGATTATGAAGCAGATATGTTTTCGGCAGTTTCTTCTATAAATACAATATACTTTTGGAGCGACACTGTTAAGGGATTATCTGAAATTTGTAGAGTTCTCAAGCCTGGCAAATCATTTTATAATGTGGTTTACACAAAAGAATGGCTAGATAAATTAGCCTACACAAAAAAGGGATTTAAGAAATATGAACCAGAAGACTTGATTCAACTTGGAAAACGGGCTGGTTTTGAGAAGGTAGAAGTGAAAGATATTGTAAAGGGAAAAAGTTTTGTCGTTATCTATACAAAAGGCGATTAAGAGCAAATGAAAGATGCAGATTTTGGTTACTGTACAGACGCAAGCTTAACACTTGCTGTTAAGCTATGCACCAAGAATGATATTGTGCGAAATTTCAGCCCCATGTATCGTAGATGCATTTTAAATGGGCTGAAATCGTTACTGTGCACAGGATACCTGTGTACAGTAACAGATTTTGTAAATTGCTTACAAGTGTCTTAAGATGCAGATTGACTTATTATATAACATTTTATATAATCTGAATTAGAAAGAATGTTATATTGTTTGATAAAATATGGAGCTGATATTATGCAAGAATTAATCAAGAAGATACGTTCACATATGAATATGAATCAGACGGATTTTGCGGAACAGTTGAATGTAATTTTTGCGACTGTAAACCGTTGGGAGAATGGTCGTGCTCTGCCAAATAAGCTTACGCAGGATAAAATATATGATTTATGCCAAAAGTATGATGTTCCTGTATATGATATGGTTTTAGAGAAGATAGAAACTGTTTATGAAGGAAGTATCAGAGGAAAACCGTGTAAAAGGTTCTTCATTGGCAAATGATATCTGTAGGAATTATCGTAGAGAAGGATTGTTCTTTGATGAGATTTTGGACCAGGCGGCAGGAGGTAAAGCATGAATGAAATACAATTAAAACTGTGTGATATTCAGGGCAGATTATTTGAGCTTTCTGTAGATAGGCAGCTGGGAAGTGTAGGTTTTATAAAGACTTTTATGAATTCTGAAACTGCAAAGGCTTTGGATTCAACCTATAATCGTATGCAGTGGGCAGGAGAAGAATACTTACTGGAAGAGGTTATGGAAGCTGCTGGAGATCAATTGAGTGAAAAAGGCGAAGTGTATTCAAAAGATGTGATTTATTGGATTGGGTACATTTATAGATATTGGCATTACTATACGGAGGAATCCAGTAAAGCTATTTATAAGCAAGCTCCGGTGGAAACAATGAAACGGAATTATTTGATGTTTCATACCATGGCCCCGGAAGTGGCAATAGAGGATTTGAAGGAAATTTATAGGCAGAAATAAAGGGGTTTTATGCAGCTGTAACGTTTGGGCAATACTTCACTTCTTAAGAACCTGAAAAAGTCTGTCTGTATTTTGCAGAGGTAAGCCCATATTTTTTTAGAAAAGATCTTGTAAAATAGGAGTGATTATTAAAACCACAATTGACGGCAATATCAATGATTTTTTGATCCGTTTCCAGTAATTGTTTTGCGGAAAGTTCCAACCGGTAATTCACCAGATATGCGGTAAAACTCATACCGGTTAGCTCTTTGAATAATTTCATAAAATGACTCTCAGAAAAGCCGCAAAGTTCTGCCACTTGTTTTATAGTGATATTAAGTGCATAACTGTTTTGTATATGGTACAAAGCAGTTTTTAATTTGGCGTAATTTGCCTGCAAAAGGACTTCATTTTTGTCTGCGTTTATACAGGCTTTTTAGATAGACATGATGTGGGACGTGTCTATTCCAGATGCGATAATATAGACAATTTTTTTCAACAGCTTGTGGTACTTGTGACAATGCCGGGAACACCGTGTATTTATTATGGAACAGAGATTGCAATGGAGGGTGGACATGATCCAGACTGCCGCAGATGTATGCCATGGGAGGATATAGAAGCTGGTAAGTATACTGATAGAATAAATATTATTTCTTCGCTCATTCATTTGAGATACAAAGAACCTCTTCTCAAGAGCAGAAATTTCCATTTCCCAAATGATGTAT
>JBGVDD010000169.1:0-3025 GCA_045119215.1 Lachnospiraceae bacterium
ATGCTGTTTGCCCCGCTTTGCATATTAATCTATCATCTTCCTCAACGTGGAGTATGGCAGAAAGTGTAACGGTTCAGAGATAATGTGACGATAGAAATATGGGAGAAGAATAGAGAACAACAATGTATACTGCCAAAACAATTCTCCCAGATAGCAAAGCAGTCCACAGAGGTGACTATATGACCGAAAAGCACACTACAAAAAATTCACAAAAATTTTGTTGCAAAAGCCGGGATAACATCATAAAATATAGTTGAAGAAGTATGAATAAGAGAAGATTAGCCACACTAATAAAGGAGGTGTTTTTATGGCAACTTCAAGTATCACTAAGAATTTTATCATATCCGGTCAGAAACAGGTGGAGATGTTTGCTGATGCGATTGAAGCATCTGCCAACGACAGAACACCTCGTGTACCAATCAATGTTACCTACTTACAGGGAGCAGATGATATCATAAAATTCATGGAGAAAAGGAAGAAAACGGATGCAGCCAGCAAATAATTTTATTGTGCTGAACATTCGTGAGTATTTAGCTAGTGAAGACAAAAGGCTCGGAGAGGACAAATTAGTACAGTTCCTTTCCGAGTTTTCATGTCCATTGAATCCGGATGTTGAGCGTTTCCTAAAGCAACAGGCAATCGAATTTGCAAAGAAACAGCAGGCAGTTACATATCTGGTATTATCATTGGAAGATGCAGAGTTATTGGGTTATTTTTCTATTACAATCAAGCCACTTGTTGTAAAGGCTGAGCCTTTCAGCAATACAGTTAAGAGAAAACTTGCAAGGTTTAGTGAGATAGATAAAAATGAGCAGACTTATAACTTAGCTGCTTATCTGATTGCCCAGCTTGGAAAAAATTTTAATGACAAGGTAAAGGGAAGAATAACAGGGCAGGAGTTATTAGAAGCTGCTATCAGACAGACACAGATTTTGCAATATCAGGCTGGAGGTATGGTGGCATTTGTGGAAGCAGATAACAAGGAAAAACTGCTTTCTTTTTATGAAAACTATGGTTTTAAGCGTTTTGATACAAGACAGACAATATCAGATGTAGCAGAGCCACATGAACTTGTTCAGTTATTGCGATTACTTTAATATCAATTTTTTGGTAACAATTTAATAGTAACCGTAAAGGTGTATGGAAAAAGAGAAATCAAATCCATACGCCTTTTTTATTTTAAGATACATGCCAACCACAACCTGTCAGAAAAGGCGGTGAGAATTCAAAAATCTTATGACTACCGGGAAGAGCCGGCGAATGTTATGACTGCCCGGACAGGGAGCTGGTCCGTAGAACGCTACGAATATGACAGCTACGGAAGACTGTTGTCACATGAGGATGCCAGGGGAAATCAGAGAGTATATGATTATCTTCACACCATCCCCCAGAAGCTGACTCCTGCCAATATGTTTCCACAATTGGAGATTAGTCCGGAAGGGTATGAATTCCGTTACACATATGACATCATCGGACGAAAAGTCCGCATCCAGGTGGGGAAAAGAGTCAGCAGGTAATAATGCTTTGTTACGAGGTGATGATGCATTATATTCGGATGTTAGAACAAATGGAATTCCAAAGTCATATATTAACAATGCAAAGGATTAATGATTTGTTTCGAAAAATAATTAAGCTGCTTGAGCGTGCTGAGAAAAAGAATGTATCAGATATATTTTTTAGACAAGCATTGACACTGTTTGATTTCTCTGAAGTGAATGGTATAGGTCTTGGATTCACAGAAAAAGCACCTGGTTCAGGATTTGGGCCACTATTGTCAAAAAGAGTAATTGAGACAGCATATGATATTGTTAAAGCTGGAATTACTGATCCAGAATTTTTTCAATTGTTACCTTTGTTTCAAAATGACGTAGGACCGGATAGATTGAGTGACATAATTGCAACAATTATTACTATACTGTTCAGCACGAATAAGACAGTATGCCCATAAGATATTTGTGTAAAAAATAGCGACATGTCGCCATTTTTTTAGAAAACGGTTATTGGATGAAATTAGCAAAGGCAGAAGATATCATGCTAGCATAAAATGGATAGAATCGTAACAGTTCAGGCAGGTCTGCGCATTCACTGCGCTGACCGTGCAGAAAAGTGCATTTAACAAAAATCGGGCAATTTTGCATGCGTAAGCATTGCCCGATTTCGTAACAGTTTAGCATATGGCTGAACTGTTACATAGAATCCATAATATGAGAAAGAATATAATTGACATAGTTTGCGTCAGAGAATATAATAAACTTAACAAAATAGAAACAAAAAATCTAAAATGTTAAGAGAGGAGAAAAGACGATGCTATACAATTATATAAAAGATCATTACAAAGAAGCAGAGCCGAGTTTCTTTTCGGATTTGGAGAGAGAGGATATTACGAAGTCCGCTTTAAATCAGCAGTTGAAAAAACTCTGTGAAAAAGGTCTTCTGCAGAAATATGATACCGGGGTATATTTTATTCCCAAGAGGACGCTACTAAATTCTACCATTGGTCCTAATGCGGATATGGTGGCGAGATATCGATTTATCTCAAAAGGGGATAATATCGATGGTTTCTATGGGGGCAATTCCTTTGCTAACCAGATAGGGATTACCACACAGGTTCCCCGAGTGGTTGAGATTGTAAGTAATAATACCAACTCGTCAGACAGAGAGGTGCGGATTGGCAACAGAAGATTTTATGTAAGGAAGCCAATTGTACAGATAACAAAAGAGAATGTGTATGTGTTACAGATGCTGGAGCTGTTGAAAAATCTTGATGCGTATTTAGACTATTCCTATGTGGAGGCACGAGAGAAATTCGCAGAGTATATATCCATTCATGGAATCACAAGAAGTGATGTGGATTTGTATATCAGAAAGTATCCGATGTCTACGTTTAAATATTATTATGAATTGGAGTTAGATTATGTACTTGCATAAAGACAATAGAGAATTATTTCGCGATAGTGATTCTTCAGGAGAATGTTTCTAATCAGAAGGATGTCAGCAAGAGAATGGCAACAGTGTTGTACCAAAT
>JBGVDD010000170.1:0-2037 GCA_045119215.1 Lachnospiraceae bacterium
TTTGTCTATTTTGTACATTTTGTTCATATGTCAACACATTTATTTTAACATTTTATTCTATAAAATGCAACTATTAGTTGTTTTTGCATTTACCAATAGTTAGTTTGTTTTTCTCGCCTTTATGGTTACAATAATACTATCTATACCTTTTCACCCAGTATATCAGGAGGCCCTATGAACCAAATAGCTTTAGGAAAACGAATCCGTGAGGAACGAAAAAAATTGAATTTAACCCAGGAACAGCTTGCGGAAAAATTGGATGTTACCACTACCTACATGGGATTTGTAGAGCGTGGGGAGCGCTGTATCACCTTGGATAAATTGACCTGTCTGGCAAATATTCTCGGTGTGTCTGTGGACTATCTGCTTGCCGATTCTGTTGCCGCAACATCTTCAAATAATGAGAAATTAATGCTGCAATTGCTGGCTTCTGCCACAGAAGATGAACAAAACCTGATTATTGATATGGCAAAGCTGATTCTCAACCACTCAGACAGCTCAAAAAAATAAGGACTTCGTGTATTCTATCTTACACGAAGTCCTTATTTTTTTGGTATGCTCATGGCATACACTCTTCTTGCTGTTCTTGGATGTTTTACTTCAACTCTTTGTTAGGAAAACGGGGTGGATTATTCTGCTTTCTGGGAATCTGCAATTATTTTCTTTACCTTCTCCAAGGGCATATCCATAAATTCAGCAATAGCTTCCGGCGTCTTTCCTTTTCTATAAGAATTCATGATTAAATGTTCTATTCCTTGTTCTATTCCCTGTTCTATTCCCTGTTCTATTCCCTGTTCTATTCCCTGCTTCAAACCAAATTCGAATTCTTCTTCACGGATACTTTGCAATACTCTCTCTTCGTTATATTCTGTCAAACACACATTCAACACCTCCGCTCTGTGTTTTCTCAAAAAATCTGCCAGGATATCCCCTTGGATGCAATCCACTACTGCCTTGTCTATGCTTTCCTGAGGTGAAAATCCTTCTGCAATATTCCTTCGAATCTTCCCCACAAGAATTGCATAATCCTGCAGTGGTTTGCACTTTTTCATTAGGTCTTTATTTTTCCCATAATTCACGTTCAAAATGCGTACGGACCACTCATATCCTTCCATTTTCTTCTCCGCCATAAATGCATCCGATAGCCGCAACACTTCCTCTTCTGCCCGCTCTTCCAATCCGTTATAGAAAACAATATATTCTGGTGTAGGAAGCTTTATCAGTTTCCTACCGTAAATATTCAGCTGATGTTCCTCAATATACTTTTCGTATAATTTTGCAATATACAAAAATCCTCTCAGTGGCATATTGGGATTGTAGGTGGCTTGGTGTTCGTATAAAACCATTTTACTTTGGATAAGTATCGATACGTCATTCTTCATTCCCATATAGATGACATCCTCCAAAGTAGTGAATTCAAATCCATCTAAATCTTCGTATTTGGAATCGTTTAAGGCGTTGTAGAGACACAATAAGTTTCGTTTATTTTCCTCTGTTCCGAAGATTAACCGAAACAGGCGATCCTTATGTTCCCGATTGATTTTGGGTGCTTCCTTTTTTCTCTTTTTTCGTTTGCTCATGTACATACCTCCTTCTACAGGAGGATTCTGAGCACGTCACCTCCTGCCTAATTTTCGTTGGGATTTTAAAAGCAGGAAACAACTTAACTACGATTACTTTGATTATTTAAACTAAGACCTGGTGGCTCTGCCTCATCCTTTGGATGGTCCACCTGCAATTGAACTGCTTTGAATTTAAGATAGCATATTTTTCCATAAGTGACAATATCCAAAATGGATTTTGTTTGTGTTCACAACCTATGTTACAATAAACAGATACCTGCGTACTGTAACTATTTCAGCCTATTTAAAATGTATCTACGGTGCATGGAACTGAAATCTCTCACAATTTCACTTCCTTTTGTGCTAATATTATATACTAAATTAGCATAAAAGGAAATAAGAACTGTGAAATTATTATTCTTTTAATACCGTTCTAACATCTCCAACAGTTTTTGTTTCATTTCCTGTCTCAATG
>JBGVDD010000171.1:0-8617 GCA_045119215.1 Lachnospiraceae bacterium
ATTGATCTTATTGTAGGAGATAATATTATTCGTTCGGCAAAAACGCTTGAGAATGCTTCACAGATTGGAAAAATGGTATTGTTCGAAAAGGTTTGTACTTCTAAATATGAAGCGATCGATAAAGCGGTATATATGTGTAAAGAGCAGGAAACAGATGTCCTTGGAGTTGTTGTTGTATAAAATAGAAAGAATCATGATAGGAATATGAGAACAAAGAATTCAATCAGAAATCTTCTGACCGCCTGGATTGGGCAGTTCGCCTTGGTATTAGTGAAGTTCTTTGCAAGACAGATCTTTGCAAGGTACCTGAGTGCTGAGTATTTGGGATTTGATGCGGTTATTGCAAATATTATAGGATTATTAGGATTAGCGGAGCTGGGAGTCAGCTCTGCTATTGGTTTTTCTTTATATAAACCATTGGCAGATGAAAATGAAGAACTTGTGAAGGCTTATATGAATTTCTATAAGCAGTTCTATCAGAAGCTGGCTGCATTTATGCTGCTTATAGGTGTGATTGTCACACCTTTATTGGTATTGGTTATTCCAGAGGCGGCTTCGCTCCAGGGTGCCAGGTTTGTATTTGCATTGTATATTCTTGAAACTGTAGTGTCCTACCTGTTTGGATATGTAGGGACGATTTCAGTGGCAAATCAGGAGAATCACGTTAATTTAAGAAATCACTATATTTTTGCGGTGGCAATGAATATAGGATTGATTATTTTTCTTCCTATCACAAAGAGTTATGTGTTCTATGTGGTAGTTACTGTTCTGTTTAATATTGTAGAGAATCTTGTATTAGCGTTGATTTTGAGAAAAAGATATCCACTTTTGAGAGACTTAAAAGGATATGATTTGGATCCAGAGAATAAATCAAGGCTATGGGAAAATATTAAACAATTTTTTATTGGAAATGTAGTTGGTAAGATATCAATGTCAGTGGACAGTATTATTCTTACCTATGCGGTTAGTCTTGCAGCGGCAGGTTTATATGATAATTATATGCTTGTTACCAATTCAGTTACTGCGATTGCAGCGCAGTTTATGCTGGCGATGAATGCATCTGTCGGTAATTTAGTGGCAAAAGAATCCGAAGAGAAAAAATTGGAAGTTTTTGACGAGACGTTAGTTTTAAATTCTGCGCTCTATATTATATCATCGGCATGTATATGTTCCCTATATCAGAGATTTATTTCCATATGGGTTGGTCCAAAGTACTTATTTGGAGACCAGATTATGTATGTATTTGTCTTGAACTATTTGATTTATGGATTGCGAGGACAGATCAATATTTTCCGTAATGGTGCAGCTCTTTATCAGGTTGAGGCTAGAAAATCGACAGTGGAAGCAGTCATAAATATTGGAATGTCTATAGTCTTAGGATACTTCTTAGGAGTAAAGGGTATTCTTCTTGGTACATTCATTGCTTACATTGCAGGTGGAATTTGGGAGTGTAAAATTTTATCGGAATATCTTAACTATTCTTTGAAAAAGCTTCTTTGGATGGAAGCGAAAGCGGTTTTCTGTGCAGTTACTACGATGTTTCTGTCGTTCAAATTAGTTTATATGCTGCCTGGTAACTGGTATATCTTTTTCCCGTCAGCAGTAGTATTTAGTGTTATTTTCGGAATGATTGGTACTTGGATTGCATTTGGAAGAAGTGAAGGGTTTGGTAATGTGGTTAAATTAGTAAAACAGATGGTACAGAACTGCATTAAGATAAAATAGTATATTTGAAAATTGGAGAGTAAGATGTTAGTAATTCGTCAAATGGGTGGACTTGGTAATGGAATGTTCCAATATGCATTAGCTTTATAATTGCGAGAGTTAGGAAAAGATGTTCGCATTGATACAGAGTTTTACAGGAAATATCCGGAACATGATATCTCAAAATATTTTAAGGTTGATATAGAAACAATATCTTTTGAAAAACATCAATGTTTATTAGATGATCAGATGGATGTGATATCAAGAGTAAGAAGAAAACTGTTTGGGGTGCGTGATAATTCTTATCGGGATAAAGAAGAAGGGTTTGATAATAAAGTTTTTGATTTGTCCGACAAGAAGGATTTGATGATAAACGGATATTGGCAGAATGAATTGTATTTCAAGGATATTGAAGAGACTATAAGAGAAAGCTTTGTATTTAAAGATTATCTGACTGATTACCAGAGAGGGATTTTAAGGGATATAATTAATAGTAATGCTGTTAGCGTTCATATAAGACGTGGAGACTATTTACAGGGCGCAGACAGTTGGGGAGGTATCTGTACAGACCTATATTACAAGAGAGCGATGGATAAAATCAGGGAGGTTGTTTCTGATGTGAAGTTTTTCGTGTTCTCTAACGACTATGAATGGGTTTTGGAGCATTATGCAAACGCAGAGAATGTAGTTTGTGTAAAGCCAGAACGGAATTATCCGGAAACAAATATGGATATGCTTTTGATGAGTAAGTGTAAGCATAATGTCATAGCAAACAGTAGTTTTTCATGGTGGGGAGCATGGCTAAATGAAAATCCCCAAAAGATGGTTATTTCTCCAGTTGGTTGGAATAATAAGCAGCCATTAAATGACCCCGTTTGTGAGGGATGGATTCGAGTATGTGGAAAGTAGGTAATCATGCTAAAGATTCAAGATAAGAAACAAACATTATATTTAAGATTTATTGCTGCAGCGGTTATTACGATAGTGCATGCTGCTGAAATCGATAATATTGTGTTCACTTTTATTTTTAGTGGGAGCTTTTGGGTATCTTTTTTCTTTTATTCAGCAGGCTATGGGCTACAAAGTAAATTGGAGCGCGAAAAGGAGAACTATTTAAAGGGATTTCTAAGGAAAAGGATATGTGCAGTATATGTCCCGTTTCTTTTTTCAAATTTGATGTTTCTCTTTTTTTACTGGTGGTACAATCGAGAGCTGGAAGATCCAATAAAACAATTTCTTGGAATAAAACTTTCTTACAATACGATTATGTGGTATGTAGTAGAAATAATGTGCATATATCTGCTATATTGGCTAATCAATATGATTGGGGGATATGGTAAGCATATTTTTATATGGTTGATTATTTATGTTTGCTTTATTCTTGTTTGTTACATATTTAACCCAAATTATTCATAGTGCAGTTTCATATCCAAATCTGCACTATGAATCATAAAATTTAATTCTCACAGCCATAATTTCACTCAAATATTCCTAAAAAAGGGTATAAAATCCCTATGGCATTTTTGGGAGTGATTATCAGGCTGTCAAGGTTCGTTGTTTGTTGCTATTCTAAATTTAGCTGTAGCCCATGAATATTTTCTAGTGTTTCATAGAATTCTTCTTTATATGGACAACTGCTACAAAGCTTGAATGTTATATATCTTGCTGAACGAACTGCTTTTGCAGCAATCTTCAGTAATTTTACACGAATGGTATCTACTGTGTGTTTCTGAAGTTTCTTTGGCAGAACTAATCGTTTAAACCAGTTAAAGATGTTGTATGCCAAAGCATGTATCTGAAGACGATTCGCATTTACAATTTTCGATTGACTGCTTACAGCTGCAAAATCAAAACCATTTTTACTTTCCTTGATAAAGTTTTCCATGGCTCCTCTTTTGCAGTAGAACCGAATTAATTCTTCTGGCGCACCATCCATGTTTGTTACAATAAATGTGTACATGTGGATCATCTGATTTGTTGGCTTTTCAATTTTGAATACGACTCTTCTCGGATATTCCCATGAGTTTGCCTGGTATTGGAACTCACCGTAAACCACTGCATAGTCTACCTGATTCAACTGTGTTTTTTCACAGAGAAGTTTCTCTTCATAAGCAGCAAGTTTTCTTAATATTCCGTTTTCTTTCAGTCGGATTACATACGATGTTCCATTCGTTTCACACTGTTTATAAAGATCAGGTGTTGCAAATCCACTGTCACCGCGTAAGACCAGAGCAGTATTCCCATAATCCTGTAAAAATTCATCCAATACAGGCTGCAAAAAATCGGTTACACCTGTACAGGAATAAGCTGTTCCATCACGAAGCTCAATCTTTAGTAGGTCACCTGTCATTCCGTCATAACATACCAAAGGGTGTAAGCCGTGCTTTTGATAATGAAAGTTAAAACCTTCTCCTTCCTGATGACCATACGTATCAAGAAGAGTGGAATCAAGATCAAGGATGATGATTTCCGGATTTTTATAGGCATACACAATTTTTCGCATTTCGCATTGAAGGTGATAAAACTGTCTTAAAGTATCATCATCAAGACGATTAAAAAATCTTGATAATGTCGGCTGTGAAGCCAATCGCTTTTTGCCAAGAATTGCTGTCAAAACAGGATCATTGGTAAGTTCGTCCGCACAATCATCTTCAAAATAACCACAGAGAATCTGAAAAATAATCTGTGAAAGATTTTCATCATCTTTATGAATACGCAGTTCAGTAGTATCATTTGTTTTAAAAATCTTCCTGAACAGCTTATCAAAACCGACTTTGCAGAAGAATTCTTTAATTAAAAGAGCTCCTGCATCGGAGGATAAATCGCCTCCATTAAAATTTATTTTAATTTGCTTATTGCATTCAAGTGATTTGGTGTTTAAAATATCCATAAGAGACCTTCCTTTGGTGTTTATTAAGATTTAGGCACCTTAATTATACCACATGTTAGGTCTCTTTTTTATTCACTTAATAGATGAAATGAATGAAACACATAAAATGCAGTAAATATGTGGCTTTCAGCCGCTTTCACGGATTTAACGTGAATAATCTAGGTTTAATATTCCAATGTATTGGTATATATCTACATTTATGTTTGTCGTAGGAATTGAAGACAATATTTTTACAGCTATCGTAAAGAAATGTTCTGGTAATTGGCTAAATATGGGTATATTATTTGGAATACTATTTGGAATATATATAGAAATAGTAAAAACACCATTCTATGACAAAATATTAGTTCTTGATTTTTTGCCGAAAACCTTTTACCAGATTGCGTTGTGGCTTATTTTGGAATTTGGTGCAGTAATCCTTATTGCATCAGTAGCAGAAAGAATTACAAGTGTGCCAGGATGGATGCAATCTATGGGGGAATATTCATATGAAATGTACTTGTGGCATCCATTGTGCATTATGATTGTTAAAGAGATGGGGATAGATAAAATTTGGCGGAGTATTATTGTATTGGGTGCAACGATAATTATTTCGATAATAGCTCATAAAGTAAATATATTTGTGAATTGTTTTAAGAATAGATTAGAAAACTGGAGTTAGGAAAATGAGGCAGAATGTTGGAATTTGCATGGTTGCCAATTTGCAGGACAAATTTTGAATGTCGAGGTACAGGTTTTTCTGATTATTTCAGGATATTTGTATGGAAATAAGAATGTGACTTTTGGCAAAGATGTTTGTGCTACTAACCATTGTAAGTGCTAAAGTGTTATGTATTCTCACGGAGTATGTGAACAGGGTTTTTAATTTAGCCTAATGTTCAGGGGAGGTTACGCTTACGTTTGAGGCTGGCAATTCACATGACTTTGCATACAAACGGGAGTATGGGAAAGTTTTGAACCATTTAACGCCTAACTTCCTTCTGATAAGCGATTGAAGTTCAGATTGGCACTGATATTGATGTGAATGATATGCAAAAATTTGATCTTGATTAATGGATGATAATTCAGGAGTGGTGATATGAATAAGCCATTATTGTTAAGACCTACAGGCAAGGATTATTTGTGGGGAGGTCAACGTTTAAATACAGATTTTGAAAAGAATATAGATTTGTCCCCGCTTGCGGAGACTTGGGAGTGTTCGACTCATCCAGATGGTCCAAGTTATGTGGTTGGCGGTAATTTTGATGGTCAATCTTTGGCAGATGTGATTCGTAAGTTCCCGATATTTCTTGGAACAAAGTATGAGGGAGAGACAGAGTTACCCATTCTAATCAAGTTTATTGATGCAAAGAAAGATCTTTCCGTTCAGGTACATCCGGATGATAAGTACGCATTTGAAAATGAGAAGGGGCTTAAGGGAAAGACAGAAATGTGGTATGTCCTTGATGCATCTAAGGATTCCAAGCTGATTTATGGTTTGAGTCATGATTGTTCAGAAGACATTATACGTGGGGCAATTACAAAAGGGACATTATCAAAATATTTGCAGACAGTACCAGTGAAGAAAGATGATTTGTTTTTTATTGAAGCGGGAATAATTCATGCAATTGGTGCGGGGTGTTTGCTTGCTGAAATACAGGAGAATTCAAATCTTACATATCGTCTGTATGATTATGATCGAGTGGATAAGAATGGAGAGAAACGAGAGCTTCATGTAGATAAAGCAATGGAAGTTGCGAATTTGAATAGTAGTGCAAAGCCTAAGCAACCAATGAGAGTGATGCGTTTTTATCCAGGGGTTGCTTATGAATTATTGTCTAGATGTAAGTATTTTGAAGTTTATAGAATGCTTGTGAATACGGAAAGAAAACAGACAGTTACCTTGCGGGCCGATGAGATGAGTTACAGGGTACTTCTTTGTATAAATGGGTGTGGAAATATATCTTATGATGGTGGATATATTAATTTTTATAAAGGTGATTGTGTATTCATTCCAGCTGATTCGGTAGAGATTTCTATACATGGTGTGGCTCAGTTTTTAGATGTTAGAGGATAGACCAAGGTTTAGTATTAAAAAATGATGAGGTTAATAAATATAATTGAGGGTTAATTATTAATTTAGAGGATTTGTAAAATGGATTGTAGAACAGAGTATGAACGTTGGTGTAAGTATGCAACATTGGATCAGGATGTTGTAGATGAATTAAATAAAATGAATGATGAACAGATTGAAGATGCGTTTTATAGAAATCTCTCTTTTGGAACAGGGGGGCTAAGAGGTACAATTGGAGCTGGGACAAACCGTTTAAATATATATACGGTTGCAAAGGCTTCGCAAGGTGTTGCCAATTATTTGGTAGAGAAATATGGGGAGAAGGCATCTGTTTCGATTGGTTATGATTCAAGAATTAAATCCGATGTATTTGCAAAAGTAGCAGCGTCCGTATTTGCTGCAAATAACGTAAAAGTTCATATTTGGCCACGATTGTTACCAGTTCCAACGGTTTCTTTTGCAGTGCGTAATCTTCATACCTCTGCAGGTGTTATGATTACAGCAAGCCATAATCCAAGTAAATACAACGGCTACAAGGTGTATGGAGCAGATGGTTGTCAGATTACAACAGAAGCGGCGGCTGAGATTCTTTCAGAGATTGAGAAGCTGGATATTTTTGCAGATATAAAACAGATTTCGTTTGAGGATGGTATTTCTTCTGGGGTAATAAATTATATTCCGGATGAAGTGTTAACTGCATTTGTGGAAGAAGTGAAAAAGCAGTCTGTGTTATTTAGTGAAGAAATCGATAAAAATGTTGCAATTGTATATAGTCCATTAAATGGTACTGGATTGGAACCGGTTACTAGAACGTTGAAAGAATCAGGATATACGAATATTACGATTGTGAAAGAACAGGAGCTACCAGATGGAAAATTTCCAACCTGTTCATATCCAAATCCAGAGATTAAGGAAGCAATGTCTCTTGGGATAGAGTATGCAAAGCGTTGTGATGCGGATCTTTTACTTGCAACAGATCCTGATTGCGATCGTGTGGGAATTGCGGTAAAAGATGAGAATGGAGAGTATGTTCTTTTATCAGGAAATGAAGTTGGTTTATTGTTGTTAGAATATATTTGTTCACAGAGGATGAAACATAGAAAGATGCCTGTTAATCCGGTAATGATGAAGACAATTGTTTCAATGGATATGGCAGAGAGAATAGCGGCAAATTATGGAGTAAGAACGGTTAATGTTCTTACGGGATTCAAATTTATTGGTGAACAGATTGGTTTATTGGAAGAAAAAGGACTGGAAGATAGTTACATTTTTGGTTTTGAAGAGTCGTATGGTTATTTATCTGGTGAATATGTTAGAGATAAAGATGGTGTTAATGCAGCATTTCTAATTTGTGAAATGTTCTGCTATTATGCAACGCAAGGAATCAGTTTGTTGGAACAGTTGGATTCGTTGTGGATGAAGTATGGTTATTGTTTGAATACCTTACATAGTTATGAATTTGAAGGTTCTGTAGGATTTACGAAGATGCAAGAGATTATGAAAACTTTTCATAATGAAGTAGGTGAAGATCTTAAGATAGATACTTTGGCAGGTAAGAAGATTCATATGGTGTTAGATTATAGTAAGGGACTTCATGGACTTCCTAAATCAGATGTTGTGAAGTATTTGCTGGATGGAAATTGTTCTGTGGTAGTTCGACCATCAGGAACGGAGCCAAAACTTAAAATATATATTTCTGTATCGGCATCATCAAAGTCTGAAGCTAAGAAGCTGGAAGAAGAGCTAAGTAAATATATTTGTGAATTGTTTTAAGATGTATTCTCACGGAGTATGTGAATAGAGTTTTTAATTTCACATTAATAAGTTAATATGTTGTGTCGATATAATATATGTATATTAGTTACTGTTAATACAAATAAATTATAATACTATATGTATTGTAGGAATGCCTGCTCATGTCATTGAGTAAATTTTTATGGAATTTTGTGTAGTTTGCCGAAAATTTGTTT
>JBGVDD010000172.1:0-4328 GCA_045119215.1 Lachnospiraceae bacterium
TACGACCACAAGTGGATTCCAGGAAGGAACTATTTCGAAAGTATTTCTATTATTGTAGATGAACTTTTCACAAATTTCTTGTCCAGACCCAACGTGAAACAGCCAATTCTCACCCAATACTGTGATGGAAAACAGGCAAAATGCCTTGACCGGGGTTGGATGACCCAGTGGGGAAGCAAATATTTAGGAGACCAGGGATATTCTCCCATCGAAATCATCCGCTACTATTACGGCAACGACATGTATATCAATACTGCGGAACAAATTTCCGGTATTCCTGCCTCCTATCCAGGCTACGATTTGACCATTGGCTCTAGCGGAAGCAAGGTATTACAATTACAAAAACAGCTAAACCGCATTGCCCAGGTGTACAGCAATATCCCCACCATTGCAGAGGATGGCATCTATGGAAATGACACTGCCAGAGCCGTCTCCGCTTTCCAGAGAATTTTTGACCTTCCTGTATCCGGTGTCACGGATTTTCCAACCTGGTACGCCATCTCAAGAATTTATGTGGCAGTGACAAGGATTGGGGAACTCTATTGATGTTCCCCCATTCCCCTACTATCTTGTAACGTTATTTAACCATTTTTCCTGTTTCATTCTGCCAAAGCTAAATGGCAGTTTCAATAACTCATCACACAAAAGAATCAAATACACAATTTTCACCGGTGCATGAAATACAAAGGCTGCAAAAAATCCCAATAGGATGGAGCCACACCACATAGTTCCGGCATCAATAAAAAGTCCTACCCTGGTATCCCCTCCTGCTCGAAACACTCCTACTATAATAGTAGTATTTAAGGATTGACAGACCACAAATCCAGCCATCACAAGAAACATGAATTCCATATAATCTTGAGCTAAATCTGACATGGCAAAAAATTGTATAATCCACGGTCTGGCAAGCAAAATCATGGCTCCACCTAAAATACCAAAGAACAGGGAAAGCCTTACCAAACGTTTTGCATAAATTCTTGCAAACTGCTGTTTATTTTCCCCAATCACCTTTCCTAAAATAATGGCCGTGGCGGCGGCAACACCAAAACTTACCACTGTGGCCAGATTCCTTGCCACCTGTGCCACAGAATTGGCAGCCACCACCGACTGATTCAAATGCCCTATAATGGCCGAATTTGCCGAAAATCCAGCTCCCCAAATCAGTTCATTTAGCACCACGGGAAGAGAATACTTTAAAAAATCAGCAAACAATACAGAATTTCTTGCAAATATATCAGAAATTCTGATTTGAATCACTTTATTGATATATTTTGCATAAAATAATACAATTGCCAACTCAACAGCTCTTGCAATCAGGGTTGATAAAGCTGCCCCTTCAATCCCCATAGCAGGAAATCCAAACAATCCAAAAATGAATACTGCATTTCCCACCACATTGATAAATAAAGATACCAAATAAACCAGAGTAGATATCACAACTCTTTCAATACTTCTGGCAATATTTAGATATACCATAGTGACAGCCATAAAAAGATAGGTGGGCGCCACCATTTGAAGGTACTTTGCTCCCTCAGCCACCACCAATGGGTCTGAGGTAAAGATATACATCAACCTTTTGGGAATCAAAAGTGATAACATCATAAAAATCCCTGCCATAATGATGGCTAACCTTAAAGCAATTCCCAGAATCTTCTCTATGGTTTTACAATCTCCCTTTCCCCAGTACTGGGCAGTTAATACCGTTGCCCCGGAGGTAATCCCAAAGAAAAATAAATTCAAAATAAACTGAATCTGGCCTGCCAGGGAAGCCCCTGAGAGCACTGTTTCTCCCACTTTTCCAAGCATAACCACATCTGCAGTGGTAATGCCTGTATTGATGAGATTCTGCAGTGCCATAGGAAGCACCAAGGCAAAGACTTTTTTGTAAAAGTCTGTTTTTTCCTGTTTTGTTTCCAATATTCCTTCTGCCATTTTACCCTCCTTCATACAGTAAAATTTAAGGACCTGCAATTGCAGGTCCTTAAGTACTTCTTTTATGATTACTATTTGATTTTAGTATTCCATTACTTTCTCTTCGCCATTCATTACACGAAGTGCTCCCTGAGCCAATGCTAAAAGCTCATCTTCTCCCGGATATATTGTATACTCACCTACAAATCCAGCTCTCTCCTTAATTGCATTTACAACTAAGTCAGAATAAGCAATACCACCAGTGACAACTACCTGGTCAACTTTTCCCTTAAGTACAGTTGCAGCAGCTCCGATTGCCTTTGCCATCTGATAAATAAATGCATCAAAGATTAATTTATACTCTTCTTTTCCTTCGTTCATACCTGCGATAACATCACGCATGTCATTTGTTCCAAGATATGCATTGGTTCCACCGTTACCTACAATTTTCTTATACACTTCTTTTTCTGTATATTTTCCACTGAAGCACATTCTTACCAAAGCTCCTGGAGGCACACTTCCTGCTCTTTCTGGTGAGAATGGTCCGTCACCTTCCAATGCATTGGCAACATCTACCACCTTACCATTTTCGTGAGCACCTACAGAAACTCCACCACCCATGTGGACAACGATTAAGTTCAAATCTTCATATTTCTTACCATTTTCCTTAGCGTAACGCTTAGCTACAGCCTTCTGGTTTAACGCATGGAAAATACTGGTTCTTGGAAGTTCCGGATGTCCTGAAATTCTTGCTACGTCCGATAATTCATCTACACATACTGGGTCAACAATATAAGATGGAACGCCAACTTCATCAGCAATCTCTTTTGCTAAAATACCACCAAGGTTTGATGCATGCTGTCCCTGTACACCAATCTTTAAATCTTCGATTAATTCTGGGGTTGTAGCGTATGTACCACTTAAGATCGGCTTTAACAGACCTCCACGGCCTACTACTACGCCCAATTCCTTGATATCAAAATTCTTTTCTTTTAATACAGAAAGAATTACATCTTTACGAAAATCTTTCTGATCAAAGATAGTTGCATATTTTGAAATTTCTTCTGTAGAATGACGAAGTGTTTCGTCAAATAATAAGGTTTCATCTTCAAAAACACCAATTTTTGTAGATGTAGAACCTGGATTGATAATCAAACTTTTGATTGCCATAATTTTCCTCCTAATTATTATCTTATTTATTCATTGTCTCTGCAACAACTGCTGCTAACGCAATGGAATTTACCTTTGTCTCAAATGTATCGGAACGAGAAGTCAAAATAACCGGTGCCTTGGTACCTGTCAAAATACATCCGTTCTTTACTTCTGCTGTGTGAACTAATGCCTTATATACAAGATTTCCTGCATGGATATCCGGGAATAATAAGATATCTGCATCTCCCTGAATCTTTCTGTCTAATGCTCCCTTATGTTTCGCAGCTTCCGGGTCAATTGCAAGGTCAAGAGATAACGGTCCATCCACGATACAATCCTTAATCTTTCCTTCTTCGCACATTTTTGTAAGTTCAGCTGCTTCTACTGTTACAGGCATCTTAGGATTTACTACCTCAACTGCTGCCAATGGGGCAATCTTAGGACATTCTACACCACAAGCCTGTGCTACCGGAATTGTATTTTCAATAATCTGCACTTTTTCTTCTAAAGTTGGATAGGTCATAAATGCCACGTCTGTTAAGAACAATAAGTGATCAATTCCCTTTACTTCAAATACACATACATGAGAGAGGGCGTTTCCTGTTCTCAAACCTACTTCTTTATTTAATACACTCTTTAAGAAATTCTTAGTATCGATAAGTCCCTTCATATACATATCAGCCTTACCATCATGTACTAACTGAACAGCCTTTAAAGAAGCTTCAATCATATCAGGTTCGTTGATAATCTCAAACTGGGATAAATCAATATTTAATTCTGCTGCAATTTCCTTCATCTTTGCTTCATCACCAACAAGAATGGCATCTGCAATATTTCTCTCTTTTGCAGCTCGAACGGCCTCTAAAACTTCGGAATCCTGTGCCACTGCCACTGCCACTTTTTTCATTTCACACTCTGATACTTTTGCAATTAAACTGTCAAAACTGTTCTTCATCTTTTTACACCTCGTATTTTATCTTTTCTTGGTAACTGTCTCAAAGCTTTACAGCTACCATCTTCACTACAACTGTTCACTTTATTTGAACTTTCACATACGTTTTTATACTATCACTTTGCATTTAAAAGGTCAAGTTACGATTTATATTACCAGCATTGAAAGGTAAATTCATTTATTGTCTGCCATTTTCATAAAAATCATGTTATCCCAAATCATTATAAAATTTTAAAAAGTTATCCACATCTCAGTTTTACACTTTCCCTCTATAATGATTTTTGGACTAAAAAATTATGAAATTTTACGTTTT
>JBGVDD010000173.1:0-2361 GCA_045119215.1 Lachnospiraceae bacterium
GTAATAATAATAGATGGGTAAATAATAAAGTCATTACTAAAATTTGTGTTTTTCACAGAATTTAGTAATGATTTTTTCGTTTTTATAAAAATCTTCAAGCTGTGCAGAAAATTGTTGTTCCCTACTTGACACATTCGTGTCGGGGTCTCCACTAATCCAGAATGGCAAGCTGATTGGAGCCGTTACGCATGTGCTGGTTAACGATCCAACAAGGGGTTATGGAATCTTTATTGAAAACATGTTGGAGACGGCAAATCAGGTAGCGGAAGAACAAGCAAAGAAAGACGCGTCATAAGCAATAAAGGTGCTGAAATCGAGAGATTTCGGCACCTTTACTTTATACTCAGGTAGCATAACAACCACAATAATTTTGTTAGGAGGGAGATAAAAATAGCAAGAAGGAGTAGATATCCGGAGAACAATAAATTAGTGTCATTTTCGGAACACTCGGTAAGAGTTGGTATTTATGCACGACTATCGGAAGCAGACGGAGACAATGTCATAAGTGACTCGATACTTAATCAAATTGCAATTGCGCATAAACATATTGAATTTTGTCAAAACTTTGCATATGTAAAAACGTATATTGACGATGGTTACACAGGAAGAAATTATAATAGGCCTGGCTTTATTGAAATGATGGAAGACCTAAGAAGCAGAATTATCAACTGTGTCATAGTAAAAGATGTTTCCCGCATAGGAAGAAATTATAAAGAAGTCGGCGATTTGCTGACTAAAAAATTTGCAGAAATGGAGGTTCGATTTGTGAGCATAAACAATGATTATGACAGTATCAACGATGAGGCTGGAATGCCGAAGGTTTCTTTTCTTCTACAGACGGTTTTTGATGATCAGGTTTCTCATGACATATCAAGGAATGTCAAGTCTACAATAGACGCAAAAATACATAGTGGGGAGTATCTTCCTTCTGCAAGTAGCGTGCCTTATGGTTATTTGAGGGCTGCGCAGCACAACACATATATGATTGATAGAGAATCTGCTGATGTTGTTGTGAAGATATATGAAATGCGAGCCGAAGGCACTAAGATAGCTGTAATTACCAATAAACTAAACGCTGAAGGAATTCCAAGCCCCGGCAAGCTGCGTTATCTGCGTGGCTTTACTACGGATGAGAAATACAAGGACGCTTTATGGAACAGGACAACGGTGCGTAAAATTCTTACGGACATTTGCTATATTGGCCATAGGGTTCACGGAAGAAAGGTGAAAGGCGGCATTAACCTTCCTAAGACAAGGACCGACAGTGATTCCTGGATCATTATAGAAAATGCACATCCCACAATCGTGACAGAAGCGTTGTATAACAAGGTACAGTACGTCAATGAAGAGGAAAATAAAAAGCTCGCCAACAGAAACAGTCGTGCGGATGTTGAGAACGATTATCGTACAATACTGCGTGGGAAATTATACTGCGGAGATTGTGGTAAAGCTATGATTGCGACTAAAGGGCTTTCACACGAAAATTCGCAGTCACCAAACTTTATTTATTATGAGTGCGGAAATTACCGCGAAAAACGTTATTGCTGCAGTCATTACATTCGCGAGGAAATAATCATTACAGAGTTAGAAGCGGCGCTTGAAAAGTATGCTGATCTGATTCTTTCTTCTGAATATAGAAAAAATGTGTATGAAGCTCACCGGACGGAACTTAAAAAAGTAAGGAAAGCGATTCTTGATATTCAAGCTGAGCGAGAGGAAAAGAATGAAGAACTCAGAGAAATGTTTGAGAAATATACGGATGAGATAATTACCAAAGAAGAGTTCAAAATGTTTTCTGAAGAACACAGAAAAGTATATTTTGAACTTACCGAAAAGGAAGATGATCTCATTAAAGTGATGAAGGTCATGGATAGAAGAATCGATCGTATGGAGGCGTGGATCAAGCAGTTTCGTTTGTATCGCAGAGATCCAACTATAACACGTGAGCTTGTTGAGGTTATGGTTGAAAAGATAGTGATTCACTGTGAGCAAAAGTTCATCATCGAATATAACTTTCATGATTTAGGATTACAGCCGTAGCGGAAAACCGTTGCGGCTGTAGACTTTTTAGTCAATTCTCTAATTGTAGTTTTTTTCGGAACAACTCGTACAATTATCAAAAACCTATTGCAATTTTGTAGTATGTGTACTATAATAGTGATGATAATTTTTAGAATAATGAACTTTTGGCGTATACAAGACGACAGGAGGAAATATAAGCGTGATACGAGTAGATAGAAAAGAACTTACTCGCAGTGAGATTGTTCGGGTTGCGGCTAACTGTTTTTTGAATGACGGTTATACCAAAACGACAGTAAACTCTATGTGCAAGAAATTAAATATGAGTCCCGGTAATATGAC
>JBGVDD010000174.1:0-2034 GCA_045119215.1 Lachnospiraceae bacterium
GAGGGGGGAGGTCATCAGAATTGGAGGAAAGACCACAAGAGGATTGGGTGCAGTAAAGGATGTTTCCATTGTGAAAATGGAATTTGAATTTCCAAAAGATGCTAAAAAGTGGATAGAATTTGATATGTACTCTGAAAAACAAAAGTGGGAAGCGGAAATATCGGTAAGTCACAAAAGCCCTGATTGTCATATAATAGAGTTGAATTTAGTCCAAAGTGGTGGGATTTCTATTCGACAATATACCACAGAGGTAGCATCTAAAGGAGCTTCGGCACCTGATTACCGACAATTGAAAAATAAGGTGATCTCTGACGGGGATGGTAAAGGCAAAAATATGCCAGTAATCCCTGGAACAAGCTGGGCAGGGGCCTTTCAGCATCATATGAAAAAGCTAGGATTATCTGAAGGGGAGATAGATGGCCTGTACGGATATGTAAAACAGAAGGGAAAAAATACTTCAGAAGAAGCAAGCAAGCATAAGTCAAAGATTATCTTTAGTGAAAGCTATGTAAAAGACAGTATTCCAGTGCAGATATCCAGAAACGCCATAGACAGATTCACAGGTGGAACCAAGGAACATGCACTGTATACGGAAAGTACAGAGTACAATGGAATTACAAATCTGAAAATTACAATCCCTAAGGATATAGGTGAAAAGGAAAAAAATGCATTGTGTGCATCTATTGCGGATTTGCAAGAAGGTTATTTATGTGTTGGCGGTGAAACATCCATAGGACGTGGAATGTTCAAGATTGAGAAGATTTTTGTCAATGAAAAAGAACTTTGTGAAATTAACAGGGATACAGATGGAATGAATGTGTATGCGAGTGTAAGCAATGCACTGAAGGGGGAGAATTAGTATGGTGAAACAGATTACTGTAGAAGAGATGGATAGTTATGTAAGTGGAATGAATACCCCTTTTGTAGTTGGTATGTATGTGGATGAACTGATTATGGGATATTGGTCTGAGGTATCACAGAGAGTATTAAGCAAGAATTATAAATATCAGTTGCAGGAAATTAGAATTTTTGATGATAAAAAAGAACTGAAAGTATTTCAGAATGGTACAGAACTTTTTATCAGGGATACTTCTGACTACAATGAGGAAGAACAATATTATTATGACGAATTTCATTGGGCGAGACGTTCTGTTGCTTAACAGGCAACGGGGTCAGCAGTGTCCGTCGTAAGACAAAACTGCTGATACAACTGATATGGTGTTGTTCAAATGAGTGGGTAACGCCACAAAGGGACACACACAAACTGCCCTCTGCATGAGTAGCGGTGTAATGCGAAAGTGTGGTAATAGCTAGGCTGAAGAGCAAAAAGCCAATCCTAACAGAGAGTTACATTAAGAAATATTGAAAACATTGGTTTAAAAGTGGCTAGAGCCCACCTGTGGAAGAAATATTATAATAATGTATGAGCTGAGGAAACGTCTGTAGAGGTACAGGCTGTTGGTTATTATGTAGTGAAGCTGTATAAGGTGAGTATCCACAGAAGTGGGGACGAACTGACGATTTAAAGGGTCTAAAATTCGAATACGTCGAAAGGCGTATGCCAATGGTTTGGCGTTAATTACCGATGAGTAAGGGCGTGGAAGTGAAAATCGGGATACTGTTACAGGCAGTATAAATTAGCAGGCTCAAAGGAGGCACCTAAGTACAGTATATTGCACCATATTGGAACGTCGAAAGCAACGAACAGATAGCGGTTACACACGCAATGACCTGTTGGTAAGGAAAGCATTTTTTGTATAACTTACCTTTATTGTTGTGAGAGCGGAGGCACGAGTGTTGAAGCTTCTGTAATGGAAGTGGAGCAACAGCCTCTAGTGGGATGGTTAGTATCGGAAGCTAACCAATAAAAAGAGTTTATAAAATAATGTAGTTAGCATTCATAGGTTCGAGTATGACTAAAAGAAACAAAGGCTTACGAGAGTGAGGTGATGTTGACTATGCAAAGAAAGGACTTGTTAAAGAAAAGCAGTATCCGTAATGCCGAGTACTACGACATGATTGGAGTACAGGACA
>JBGVDD010000175.1:0-5937 GCA_045119215.1 Lachnospiraceae bacterium
GATAACTCGTGTACCTAATTTATAGTACTCATAGTACTCGAACAGGAAATATTTATTGTTCGAGTACAGTATAACTCGTGTAGTGTACTCATAGTACTCATAGTACTCGAACAAGAGAAATTAGATGTATCATTATTCATGATAAAACCGAAAGGAGATTGAATAATGATAGTAGTAACATTTGAAACCAGTGATGGTAAGACCAGATATTATCTGGCGGATGATAACGCAGTACCTGTTCAAGAGGTATTGGATTATCTAAGATTTGAGGATAACAGGGGATTGGCAAGAAACACATTAAGGCTTCACTGTATCCATATGAAACACTTCTATTCTTTTTTAGAGCAAAAGGAACTAAAGTACACAGAAGTAACGGTAGATCATCTTGCAGCGTTTATTGCATGGCTTAAGTATCCAAGGATACACGAAAAAGTTATTCCACTGCTTCTTGAACCGGCTGTGAGGGCACAGACAATCAATGCAAATATAGACACTGTTTTAGGTTTTTACAATTATCTTTCACTTCATGATAAATATGAAAATCAGTTGTCACAAAAATTGATAAAGTTTGTAAAAAGTCCACAGAAGAATTATCGTTCATTTCTTAATGGAATAGCTGATAAAAAGCGTGAAAAGAGATATTTATTACATTTGCCTGTACCGCGTCAGCAAATAAAAACAGTTGCAAGAGAAGATGTTAATACTCTTATAAAGGCAACGGGGAACATCAGAGATTATTTTCTGCTATACCTTCTTTTCGAAACAGGCATGAGAATAGGAGAAGCTTTATCTTTATGGCTGGAAGATTTTGATATTTCAGCATGTACAATCACAATCCATGATCGAGGGGAGATGGAAAATCTTTCAGAAATCAAAACTGTATCAAGTCCAAGAAAGCTTGATTGTACACAGGATTTACTTGAAGTATTTACAGAGTATGTGTGTTACTTTCATACAGAAGGTGTCAAAACAAACCATGTCTTTGTAAAAATGATGGGAAAGAATGCCGGAAAAGCCATGGATTATGCAGATGTGGATAACCTGTTTCGTAAACTTCGAAAAAAGACAGGAATATATGTAACACCACATATGTTTCGCCATACGTCGTTAAGTATGTTAAATTCAGCAGGATGGGAACCGGAATTACTTCGCATAAGGGCCGGGCATAAAAATATATATACGACACTTAACACTTATGTTCATCCTTCAGATGACGAGGTATCTGAAGCTTTCAAAAGGGTATCAGATAATCTTAAGATGCCCGGGAAGGAGGCATCAGAGTAATGGGTGTATTAGCATTATCATATGAGTCAGATGAGAAATATACGGAAATATGTGAGTATCTGAATGCAAACAATGGCTATTGGATAAAAAATGATGTCTGGATTGGAGAGAATAAGGCCTTTAAAGAAAGAAGCATTTATGTTAAGGATAAGGTGAAAACATGGAAAATAGCTGACTTTTCTACATTTAAGCAGGATCGTTTAAAGAATGAAATGAAATATTTTATCTTAAAACAATTGAGTGAAGGTGCATTTACGGCACATGGATGTAGTGCAAACTATTTGCGTGCAATTCGAAATGTTGGAGAAGCTGTCAGTAATTATTCGGAAATTTCATTTGCTGATATGAATCCTGAAGAAATCATTATGGATAATACAAAAGCAAGTAATACAGAAAACAAAAAGTTTAAAGAATTAAAGTTTCGTATTCTTGGTTTTATTAAAGAGTTGTATGACGGCAGGGAAGGATTAGAAAGAGACAGGTGGTATGCACTGCAGATACCGGGAGTAAAGCTGTCGGCAGCAATTAAAAGAACAAAATCGAGTATCTGTTTTGATGAAATTCCTGCTTACTATAGAGACTCAGTAAAAAGATATATGAAAACACTCATTTATCGTCGCAGTTGGAGTTTTTGTAGCGAGGTGCTTGTTTATATCAGATATTTTTATAAGTCGTTTTATTCTCATGGTTATTCGAATGGCTTTCAGGAGAATCTGACAAGGATAGATTTTGAAAAGTATTTACAATGGGTATCTGAGAATTATGAAAATAATAATGCCACATTCAGAAGTAAGGCCGTTTCTTTTATCAGAAATTGGCTGGATTTTATCCAGTTGGCAGAGTTTGATGTGGCGCCAAAGAAGGATGTTACAAAACTTATATTTGATGAGGATATACCAAAGCGTGAGCGTGCATCTGATACGTTGGAAAAGGTTAAATATATACCGGAACCGGTAAGAATAGAATTGGATGCTGCCATTGATGAGATAGAACCTGCAGAGATGAAGCCGGTATATATTCTTCTTAGGGAAACAGGCTGGCGTGGAACAGACATTCTGAATCTCAGGTATGACAGATGTCTTGATTATGTTTGGAATAGCCGGGATGAGGAGTATGTTCCTTATCTTTGTGATGAGATAACAAAAACGGGGATTCCATTACATAAAATTCCTATAAGACCAGAAGTGGCTGAAATGGTGTCAATTCTTATAAAAGATGCGAAAGCAAAAAGTACAGAAGAAAATAATCCGGATAAATATCTTTTTAATACTTATGAGGGAAAATGTAAAGGATTGCCATATAGCAAGCCGGCTTTTGCCAGTGCAGTAAATAAATTGATAGCACGTAAGGGAATAAAAGATGGCTCTGGTGAATTATATCACTTTAAGACGCATTCACTAAGACATACAAGAGCCATGGAATACACAGAGCAGGGAATGCCAATAGGAATCATACAACAGATACTTGGTCACTGTAGTATTCAAATGACATTGCATTACTCGAAGGTTTCAGAAGATATGCTTTATAAAAAATGGAGCGAAACAGAGAAACTTGATCTGTTTAAACCAGCAATCGCCCCGCCTGATCAGAGTTACCAGCATACAGAGGAGGTCTGTTATGAGCATGTAAGAAAGAATCTTGACGCGGTAAGAGTTCCATTTGGAACTTGTTTTAAGCCAGTCAGGATAGGCTGCAAAAGCCAGATGCAGATGTGTTTAGAGTGTTCTAGCTTTTGTTCTACAAAAGAAGATTTAACTGCATATGACGCAGAAATAGAAAGAGTAAAATCCATGATAACGATAGCTGAAAAAACAGAAAGAAATGACTGGGTTGAAAAGAATAGTCAGTATCTGGAAAACTTGACAATGATGAGAGACAGAATCCTTCGGGAAGGAATTGTTCATAAGAATGAGAAACTGCGGGAGGATTATGATGATTGATAACACAAAACATCTGGAGGCCGGATGGAAGAAGCGTTCAGAAGAAGCTAAGGAAAAAGCTTTAAGAGCTATTGAAAAAATAAAATTACGTAAAGGTTCTGTGAATTTCAACAGTGTTCATGTAGAAAGCGGGCTATCAAAAAACTATTTATACACAAATGAAGAAATAAGAGAAGCAATAATTAAAGAAAGAAATATGGAACAGGCACGAACAGAAGCTTATCAGAAAAAATATGACAAAACATCAAAATCAAAGGATGTTGTCATAGAAAGTAAAGACAGATATATAGCAAAGCTCGAGGTTGAAATTTCACAATTACAGAAAGAAGTAAATCGGTTGAGGGCTATGATATATGAAAAGTAACTAACTGTTCGAGTACATGTACTCGAACAAGAATTCCAGTGTTTTCGGGGCTTTGAGCCCCGGGTACACGAGTTATGAAACGGAGGTATGTCTTATGGATAAAAATTTGAATGTTGCTATTGCGCCAAAGGATTCAACCTTTCAAGTAAGAATAAATTCAGAAATCAAAAGAGCAGTTGAGGATATTTATGCAAAAACCGGAATGACATTGACGGATGCATTTAATATCTTTATACAGCAATCTTTAAATGTTGAAGGTCTTCCTTTTATTGTTACCAAGAATAGCAAAGAAGCATTGAGAGAGCAGGCGGTTGCTATGCTGATGCTTGATTTAAAGCGTGCAGAGGAACGAGCTGAGGCTGAAGGGTGGATTGAGGCAGATGATTTGGAGCGAGAATTGGGGGTAATTGATTGAAACAGATAAAATATACTCCTGATGCTGCTGATAAATTGCGCTCATTAAAATCGACAATATTGCAAAAATATGGTGCGGATAAAGCAAAGAAAATTATTAAGAGTATAACAGATACAATAAGAGGACTTTGTGATTATGAAGAAAAGGGTCCTGAAGTATTGAAAATGTTTGATGTGGTGTCAGATTATCGATACATATTTGTGTCTAGAAATTATGTGTTTTATAGGATAGATGATAAGTACATTCGAATAATCAATCTTTATCATGAGAAAGAGGATTTTATGTGGCAGTTGTTTGGGGTAGATACCACACCACAGGAAACAATAGATTATTGGAATGAATAGAACAGAAGATTTGAATTTGATTTGCTAATGAACAGGGGAAAGTTGCAAGAAGTTTGGCTAAAAATAGAGAAAGTAAGATTTAGTAGGCGGAAATGGTAAACCGCCCTACTAAAAGAAAAAAAGAAAGATCCAGTAGGGGTAAAAAAAGAGAAAAAGCCCTACTAAAAGATAAAAAAGCAAAATTTATTAGGGAAAAGACAAATAAGTTTGAAAAATTTAGGTTGTTAATCTGAGAAAGTGAGGATTGGACAGATGTGTATTGGGGCAGATGTGAAGAATCCAAGTCAATCAGGAATTTTAAAGGGTGTTTGCAAAGGAAAATGTTGGCTCAGTGATGATAAGACGTTAGGAGTAACGTACTCTTATGCAGTAGGTGGCTGTGGTGTATTTGGAAAAATAGAGAGTGATGAAAGTGCAAAAGAATTTTTTGTTAAAGTATTCAACAACTTAAAAGCATTAGATATTCACGAATTCGAGTTTTCGACAGAAGATGCAATGTTGCAGGAGCAACTATTATATTTATTTCAAAATAGAAAAATAGAGCATTAATTAGAATATTCCTATGAAATATATAAGAATACGAATGTGGAAAACGCTGTCCCGGATGGATATCGAGTTGAACAGGTAACAGAACAGACATTGCATAAGGGATATATAAATGAAGGAATGCTTACAAACAGATTAGAGGAATGCTGGATTTCTTTGGATGATTTCTGCGAAAAGAGTCTTCCTTTCATAGCAGTAAAGGATAATGAAATTGTAGGAATTATTTTTGGCTCGGGAAGATATGAAAAATATATACCGATTGATATTGAAGTATTAGAAGAACATCGAAAAAGAGGAGTTGCCAAAGCACTTACAAGCGCATTTGTAAAGCGTTGCATTGAATGCGATTTGATACCTCATTGGGATTGTGTAGAGTCAAATACGGGTTCTATTCGGTTGGCTGAAAGTATAGGGTTTGAAAAAATTAAGGAAAGACCTTTTTATTGGTTTGATATTTAATGTTGGATTTATGTTGAAATTAGTAGGGCACAGAAACTTCAGCTTTTCTAAGAGTTTAAAGCAACGTATTACTTGAAGTTTAAGGAGAAAGAATATGATTAGAATTAGACCATATAAAGCTACAGATGCAGACACAATATTATCATGGTGCCAAGGTGAAAGAGCATTTTATCAATGGACCGCAGGTGTGATGGGGGAATATCCTATTACAAATGATGAATTTGCTTTTGTTGAGAATTTAATGCCATTTATCGCATTTGATGAAAATGGTGTTTTGGGATTTTTTACATTTCGAAATCCTAGTGAATCAACAGAAGAGTTGCGTCTAGGATTTGTAATTGTTAATCCCAGCATGCGTGGCGCGGGGTATGGAAAAGCTATGGTTCAACAAGGATTAAAATATGCTTTTGAAATATATGGAGCAAAAAGAGTATCGCTAGGTGTATTTGAAAATAATGCTCCTGCTTATTATTGTTACAAAGCAGTTGGATTTGAAGATGTAATTCTTGATGACACAGAAACATATAGTGTTTTGGGCGAAGAATGGAATTGTAAAGAATTGAAGATAGAAAAGAGATAAATTTG
>JBGVDD010000176.1:0-10107 GCA_045119215.1 Lachnospiraceae bacterium
CATTATCCACTCCCACAATTCTGCTGTTTGGATAAATACATATTTGTCCTCCTGCCATCTCATCTAACATTCCTGCTATATTTCCCCTAGCTCCATTTCCGATACAGATAATCATAATCACAGAAGAAATTCCGATAATAATTCCTAACATGGTCAAAAAGGAACGTCCTTTGTTGGCTTTGATATTATCCAATGCCATTTTTATATATTCTCTCATCTGAATCATGGCGCTCACCTTCCTTTATAACTGGTACTCTCCTTCTTCTGACGCTTCCTTATTTCCCTGGGTTGGGTCTTCCGTTGGGGTTGGAGTCTCTGTTGGAGTTGGAGTCTCTGTTGGGATTGGAGTTGGGGTTACCTCTTCTACCGATGTAGGAACCGGTTCCTGATTATCCTGAGTATCCTCATCCTCTAACACCTGGACATCTGTATCCTCTTCATAATCACCATCATCCTCTTCTTCCTCATCCTGTTCTTCCTCTGAGTCTTCTTCGTCAATATAGTAATCCGGGTCTTCTTCCTCAATATAGTATTCTGGGTCTTCTTCCTCATCCTCTTCGTATTCTTCATACTCTTCGTATGCTTCATCCCCATCTTCGTCTACTTCTTCATCCTCTGTATCATCCTCATCTTCTATCACATTACCATCTTCATCCACGTAGACTTCTTCATCTTCATACTCTGTATAAACCTCAATGCCTTCCTCTAGTTCCGGAGTGACCTCAATCACCACTTCTTCCTCTTCTTCCACTCCGTCTAGAATCTCCACATAAGTTCCATCATTAGCACCAATGGTTACCTCTCTTTTTTCTACAAAGCCTTCTGAAACTACATAGCAGAAATACCCATTTTTTCCCTGATTTAAAGCCTTTACGGGAACTGCCACCGCATCTACTGCACTGGCGGTATAAATCACAACATCTGCCTCAATACCAAGATAAACGTTTTCTCCCGGATTCTCTACCAGAACTTCCGCAGTAATCACAGGCACTCCTGAAGCATTAGGTTCTGCTTTACGGTTAATCTTGCTGACCGTACCGGTATATTGCTCTCCTGCTATGGTAATATCGGCTTCCTGTCCCTCTTCTACCTCTGTGAGATTATTCTTGGTTAAATTAACTGTAACCTTAACACTGCTTAAATCTGATACGGTACATAAGGGTGCCCCTTCTGCCACCATGGCACCGGACTGTGCAGAAACTTCCGTCACTAATCCGGAAAATTCTGACATAACACCGGACTGTGCCTGCTCTAACTGGGAAGAAGCAGTCTCCTTATTTAACTCAGATAACTCTCTTTGTGCCTCAATCTGCTCCTTTTGAGCATCTGAAATTAGGCCTGCCTCTGCTGTCATCTTTTCTGATTTTTTATCCGCTAATTTTGACTGATAATCTGCAAGATTTTTCTGAGCTGTCTCCAACCTTGACTGATAATCTGACAGATTCTTAACTGCTGTGTTTTTTCCCTGTAACTGTTGCTCATTTAACTGTTCACCAAGATTTTCAAAATAATTTACTTCTGCATTGGCGCTTTTGATACTGGCCTCCAAACGTTCAATTTCATCTTCCGTATCATCGATTTTATCTTCATAATCATCGATATCTTTTTCAATATCTGTTAATTTTGAGTCACTGTCACTATCTACCTGCAAGGTGTTCTCAAACCCACTTTGCTCTGCTTTATCTGATAATTCGGCTCTCCTTGCTTCCAACTCCAAATCCGATACATCAAACACTGCCAGGGTATCCCCTTCTGAAACCATGGAGCCTTCTTCTACATTACACTCGCTTACCACTGCACTTACCGGAGAGTAATAAGTCTTTACATGACTGCTTTCCACATAGCCGCTGGTCTTTAGTGTCTGGTCAATATCCCTTAGTTCTGCCATTTCCACCTTTACTGTCATCAATGGTTCCGGCATCATTGACCTTACCACAACGGTTCCAATCACAAGAACTACCAGAGTAGCTGCCACAGTAATGGTAAGTGTCTTCTTTACATTCAAGTCCGGACGGATGCTCTGTGCCTTACGCTCTGCCCGCAATGCCTTCTTCTCCCTATATTTTACTGCTAATTTAGAGTTATGTATGGCTGCCACCAATTTGGAATTTTTGATTTTGGCTACCAGTTTGGAATTTTTTATCTTTAAGATTATTTTTGAATTTCCTACTTTTGACCAAAAGTTTTTCCATCCTTGGGCAATTTTTTTACCTAAGGGTTTCTTTTCCACTTCCTCTTCTGAGGCCAATGCATTGGGGTCATAATCCTCTGCCTTTACATCGGAAGACATATTTGCATCTTTATCAAATTGAATGTCTTCCTGATTTTGTTTTCTTCCAAAGAAGGGAAATCTCTTTTTTGAGGTTGTGTTCTTTAGTTTCGTTTCTTTTTTTACCTTTTCTTTCTTTATCTTTTCTTTTTTCACTTTCTCTTGCTTTGGTTCCTTGTCTCCTTCCAAAGGAACATTCTCTTCACTTTTCTTTTTACCAAACATTTTTATGTGCCCTCACTTCCTATTTTGTACTTTCCGTATCAGCATTTAAATAATCCTGTTCTATTTTACCATCTTTAATTCTCACAACCCTTTTTGCCTGGTCTGCAATATCGTTATCATGGGTAATCAGTATCACTGTTCTCCCTGTTTCATGCAATTCCTTCAAAATTCCCAGGATTTCTTTGCTGGAATGAGAATCCAGATTCCCTGTAGGTTCATCTGCAAGAATCACCGGTGGTTTCGCCGCAATGGCTCTGGCAATGGCCACTCTCTGTTGCTGTCCTCCTGACATTTCTGCAGGCTTATGATCCATTCGGTGGGACAGTCCCACCATTTCCAACGCCTTTATGGACAGTTCCTTCCTCTCTTCCTTGGGAATCCCACGGTAAATTAAAGGCAGCTCCACATTTTCTATGGCAGTCAGATTGGGTATAAGATTAAATCCTTGAAAAATAAATCCTATTTCTTTATTCCTCACATCCGACAAATCGTCATCTTTCATAGTCGAAACATCCCTACCATTTAGAAAATACTGCCCAAAGCTGGGCACATCCAGACACCCTAACATATTCATCAAGGTGGATTTTCCCGAACCTGACTGGCCTATAATCGCCACAAATTCCCCTTTGGATATCTTTAAGCTCACACCATCCAAGGCTCTGACTTCATTTTCACCGGGATTATAAATTTTATAGATATTGCGTATATCTATCAGCTCATTCATACTAAATTACCCCTTTTAATCTTTATCCATTGATTTCTAACTTTTATATTCTACACGATTTTTTTTTATATCTCAACATAAAATGGAAGTTTTAAGAAAATCTTATGAAATCTCCTAAGGGATGCAATCTCCTGAGGGATGCGACCCCCTCCTGGGGGATGCGACCCCCTCCTGGGGGATGCGACCCCCTCCTGGGGGATGCGACCCCCTCCTGGGGGATGCGACCCCCTCCTGGGGGATGCGACCCCCTCCTGGGGGATGCGACCCCCTCCTTAATAGAAAAAGCTCCAGGGTTTTCCCTGGAGCTTTTTCTATTTATATCTGATCTTCAAAGGCTTCTTTCACCTTATCCATAAAACCTTTCTTTTTCGGTTTTTCCTTTGTAGTCTTAATATCATCATTCTTTTTTAAGCTATTTCCTGTGACAGCGTCAAATTGGCGAAGCAAATCCTTTGCCTCTTCACTTAACTTATCCGGCACCTGTACCACCAGGGTAACATAATGGTCTCCACGGATATTTTTGTTTCTTAAATGTGGAACACCCTTTCCTTTTAATCTTACCTTGGTGTCTGTCTGGGTTCCTGGTTTTACATCATATAACACGTCACCGTCTACGGTAGTAATTCTCACCTCTCCACCTAATGCTGCCTGAGCAAAAGAAATTGGAGCTGTAGAGAATA
Organism: Lachnospiraceae bacterium; assembly: GCA_045119215.1. Taxonomy (GTDB): domain Bacteria; phylum Bacillota; class Clostridia; order Lachnospirales; family Lachnospiraceae; genus RUG11237. The sequence goes on from JBGVDD010000176.1 coordinate 3,899, forward strand.
TATTCTCATCCTGTCTTTGCAAAATTGGATGGCGGGATACTGTTACCTGAACCAGTAAGTCTCCTCTTGGTCCACCATTTCCACCTGGTTCGCCCTTTTCACGTATACGGATACTCTGTCCGTCATCAATACCTGCTGGTACGGAAACCTGAATCTTTCTCTTTCTGGTAATGTAGCCACTTCCGTGACAATCTGTACACTTATCTTTCACTACCTTACCTTTTCCGTTACATTCCGGACAGGTCTGTACATTTCTTACCATCCCGAATAAGGACTGCTGGGTATATACCACCTGGCCTTTTCCGTTACACTTTGGACAGGTCTGAGGTGAACTTCCCGGCTTTGCTCCTGTACCGTGACAGGTAGAACACTCATCCTTTAGATTTAATTCTATTTCTTTTTCACAACCAAATACAGCTTCCTCAAAACTGATTCTGATACCGGCTCTTACATTGGCACCCTTCATCGGACCGTTGCTTGTGCTACGGCTGCGTCCACCACCAAACAAATCTCCGAAAATATCTCCAAAGATATCTCCCATATCTGCTCCATTGAAATCGAAACCGCCAAAGCCGCCTGCTCCACCTGCTCCGCCTTCAAAGGCCGCATGGCCAAACTGGTCATACTGTCTCCTCTTGTCCGGATCACTAAGTACACCGTAGGCCTCGGAAGCTTCTTTAAATTTCTTCTCTGCCTCTGCATCTCCAGGATTCATATCCGGATGGTATTTTTTTGCAAGCTGACGATATGCTTTTTTGATTGTGGCATCATCGGCATTTTTATCAACGCCTAAGACTTCATAATAATCTCTTTTACTCTCTGCCATAATTTTTCCTTCCTGATATATAGAGAGAATAGGGACATAATTTTATGTCCCCCATTCCACCATTTGATGTATCTTATACTTCTCTGTAATCTCCGTCTACAACATCATCTGCTGTGTATTCATTGCCGCCCATATCTGCTCCTGCTGCTCCCATATCAGGACCTGCTGCTCCTCCAGCTGCCTGAGCCTGCTCATAAACCTTTGCAAATAATTTCTGAGCGCTTTCCATTAATTTTTCCTTTGCAGCCTTCATCTCATCTACCTGAGCATCTGTCATATCTTCCGGATTTGATTTTTCTACCAATTCTTTTAATGCTGCAAGGTCAGCTTCCACTGCTGTCTTGTCGTTAGCATCAATCTTATCTCCAACCTCTTCCAATGCTTTTTCTGTCTGGAATACGAAAGAGTCTGCATCGTTTCTTGTGTCGATTGCTTCTTTTCTCTTCTTGTCCTGTGCTTCGTACTCTGCTGCTTCTTTTACAGCCTTTTCGATATCATCATCTGACATATTAGAACCTGCTGTAATAGTGATGTGCTGTTCTTTTCCTGTTCCTAAATCCTTTGCAGATACGTTTACAATACCGTTGGCATCAATATCGAAGGTAACTTCAATCTGAGGAACACCACGTCTTGCTGGTGGAATACCATCCAAACGGAACTGTCCAAGAGACTTATTGTCCTTGGCAAACTGACGCTCACCCTGTACAACGTTGATATCTACTGCTGTCTGATTGTCTGCTGCTGTTGAGAATACCTGGCTCTTCTTTGTAGGAATTGTAGTATTTCTCTCAATCAATCTTGTAGCAACACCACCCATGGTTTCAATAGATAATGACAATGGTGTTACGTCAAGAAGAAGGATTTCTCCTGCACCTGCATCTCCAGCAAGCTTACCACCCTGGATAGAAGCACCTAATGCTACACATTCATCTGGATTTAATGTCTTTGAAGGTTCCTGTCCTGTCAACTTCTGTACCTTATCCTGTACTGCTGGAATACGTGTAGAACCACCAACTAATAATACTTTTCCAAGTTCAGAAGCTGTCATACCTGCATCCTTTAATGCACGTGTTACAGGTTCTGCTGTTCTTTCTACTAAGTCATGAGTTAATTCATCGAATTTAGCTCTTGTAAGGTTCATGTCAAAATGCTTTGGTCCTTCTGCTGTTGCAGTGATGAATGGCAAGTTGATATTTGTTGTTGTAGCTGATGAAAGTTCTTTCTTAGCTTTTTCTGCTGCTTCTTTAAATCTCTGTAATGCCATCTTATCATTTGATAAGTCCACACCTTCGTTCTTTTTGAACTCAGCTAACATATAATCTGTAATCTTCTGGTCAAAGTCATCTCCACCAAGTCTGTTATCACCTGCTGTAGACAATACTTCGATAACTCCATCACCAATTTCAATGATAGATACGTCGAAAGTACCACCACCTAAGTCGTAAACCATGATTTTCTGTTCTTTTTCATTGTCAAGACCATAAGCTAAAGCTGCTGCTGTTGGCTCGTTGATAATACGCTTTACATCAAGACCTGCAATCTTACCTGCATCCTTTGTTGCCTGACGCTGTGCATCGTTAAAGTATGCTGGTACTGTGATAACGGCTTCTGTTACCTTTTCACCTAAGTAGTTTTCTGCATCTGATTTTAACTTCTGTAAAATCATTGCTGAAATTTCCTGTGGTGAGTATTTTTTATCATCAATGGCTACTTTGTAGTCTGTACCCATATGTCTTTTAATAGAAGCGATAGTCTTTTCTGCATTGGTTACTGCCTGACGTTTTGCAGGTTCACCAACTAATCTTTCTCCTGTCTTTGTAAATGCTACTACGGATGGTGTAGTTCTAGCACCTTCTGTATTTGCGATGACAACAGGCTTTCCACCTTCCATTACAGCTACACATGAGTTTGTTGTTCCTAAGTCAATACCAATAATCTTTCCCATTGTTTTATATCCTCCTAAACTTTTAGTTTGCTACTTTTACCATGCTGTGTCTTACTACGGTTTCTTTATACATATAACCCTTTTGGAATTCCTCCACTACCTGGTTTTCACCAGCTTCTTCATTTTCTTCATGCATTACTGCATTGTGAAAATCCGGATTAAACTCTGTTCCAACAGCCTCGATTGGCTTTACACCAACTTCTTCTAATGCTGTCATCATCTGCTTGTAAACCATATCCATTCCACTTACAAAAGGGTCGGCTTTCTGTTCTTCTGTAACTCCTGCAAAGCCTCTCTCAAAATTGTCAATAACTGGCAAAATCTTTTCAACAATACTTTTTGCACCGATTTCGTACATCTGAGTCTTTTCTTTCTCTGTACGTTTTCTGTAATTGTCAAATTCCGCCATCTGTCTTTTTAATTTATCTGTGAGTTCTTCTATCTGTTCGTCTTTTTTATCCTTCTTTTCTTTCTTCTTTCCAAAGAAGGACTTCTTCTCACCTTCTGTCTCTTTTGATTCTTCAGGCGCTACTTCTTCGCCTTCCTCTGTTTCTTGTGTTTCCTCTGTTTCTACCTCTTCCTGGGTAGTCTCCTCTTCCACTTCTTTCGTAGCCTCTTCCACCTGGGCTTCTAAATCCTTTTCCTGCTCTGCCAACGTTCATCCACCTTTCCGTTATGCTTTTATTTCTTATTTATCCTTTTTAAATATAGTATCTAACTGTGCCATCAGGGTTTTCATTGCATTTAAGGATTTCTCATAATCCATTCGTTTTGGACCAATAATTCCTATTGTTCCCTGCATACCCTCTTCTAATTCATAGGTTGCTGTGATTACACTACAGTCTTTCATGGTCTGCACCGGTGTCTCACTTCCAATGTACACCTGTATTCCTGTGCCACTTTCGTCCGATAAGGTTTCCTGCACCAGCTCTGTCAACGGTTTCTTTTCCTCAAAGGTGTTGATTAACTCACTAGCCTTCTCACTGTCCGACAATTCCGGATATTTAAAAATATTGGTTGCCCCACTGGTATAGATTTCTAACTCATCTTCCATCTTGATGGCTTCCACTACCGCATCGATGACCTCGCTGACAATGTCACTGTGAATACCTGCCTGAACCTTCATATTTGAAATCATGGATAAATTTATCTCTTCTAAACTCAAACCATTTAAATTTGTGTTCAACAACATATTTAATTTCAATAATGTTTCATTATCCAGACTTTCCCGAAGGTCAATGATTTTGTTTTTTACAATGTTTCCTTCTACCACAACCACTGCCACAATCTGTTTTTCATCTACCATAGATAGCTGAATAAATTTTAGTTTGTTTCTGTGGTAAGTTGGTGCGGACACCATTGCCGCATAATTTGTGTTACTGGCCAAAACTTTTACAATCTGTTTTAGCACTAACTCCATCTTGTCCTGTCTGTCAATCATGAGTTCTTTGATTTCCATAACCTGACGTTCTTTGTCTTCCATAATTCTATCCACATAGAAACGATATCCTTTGTCCGAAGGAATTCTTCCTGCCGATGTATGGGGCTGAACGATATATCCCATATCCTCCAAATCAGACATTTCATTTCGAATGGTAGCAGAACTTAAATTAAGATCTGTATATTTGGAAATTGTTCTAGAACCTACCGGTTCCCCGGTTTCTAAATAGTTGCGAATGACCGCCTCTAGTATCTTAGTTTTTCTTTCATCTAATTCCATCCATTCACTTCCTTTGTGGCAAAATCATAATCTTTGTTTCTGTTAGCACTCGTTAATGTGGAGTGCTAACATCTATGTACATAACATAGCACTTGATACCATAAATGTCAACCCCATTCTTTATATTTTGCAAAATTTTTCCTGGGGATGCGACCCCCTCCTAGAAGATGCGACCCCCTCCGCAAAAAAACCAACGAATATTCTCCGTTGGTTTTTTCTATCATCACACTCCACATTTATATCCCACGCCACGCACGGTTTTGATATATTGGGGTTTATTGTCATCCTGTTCAATTTTCTTTCTCAGATTACGGATATGTACGTCCACCGTTCTGGTTTCCCCAGGATACTCGTAACCCCAGATTCTGTCAAGCAACGCTTCTCTGGAAAATACTTTTGTCGGATGTTTTGCCAAAGTGTACAAAAGTTCGTATTCTTTTAACGCCAGCTCCACAACCCTGCCATCCACAGTCACCTGATGTGAGGTATTGTTAATCACTATATTCCCCACGCAGATAATTTCATCTTCCTCTACGGATTCTTCCACGATTTGTTGCTGCTTGCTTGATTTATTCTCACTTCTTCTTAGGACTGCCTTGATTCTTGCCATCAGTTCATAGATACCAAAGGGCTTGCTTACATAATCATCTGCCCCCACTTCCAATCCCAGAACTTTATTGATTTCCTCACCCTTTGCCGTCAGCATAATTACCGGTATATGAGAATTTTCCCTGCTGTTTCGTACAGATTTTAGTACTTCCATTCCGTCCATCCCCGGCAGCATAATATCCAAAAGCATCAAATCTATGTTCTCTTTTTCCAGGATTTCCAATCCTTCCTCTCCACTGGTGGCGGTAAATACCCGGTACCCATTCTGCTCTAAATTATACGACAACAATTCCAGAATATGCTCTTCATCATCAATTGCAAGTATCACTTTTTCCATTAAATTCAGCTCCCTGTTTTACCTTTATCTTTCATATGGAAGTTTCACCAGGAATTTCGTTCCAACTCCTACCTGACTTTCCACCTCAATGTCACCATTATACATCTCTACAATATGTTTCACAATAGAAAGTCCCAGACCGGTTCCTCCCGTTTTACTGGATCTTCCTTTATCCCCCCTGTAAAAACGTTCAAAAATTCTTCCCAAATGTTCTTTCTCAATTCCCTTTCCCGTATCCTTCACACTAAAATACAGAAAATTGCCATCACTGTAGCACTCCACAGTTACACTGCCCTGTTCTGTATATTTCATTGCGTTGTCAATCAAATTGATAAACAGTTGTTTCATTCTGTCTGCGTTGCAGGCATAGGGCTTGATATAGGCATCTAATTCCCAGTTAAGTTCCACCCCATCCTTGGTCTTTGACTCCAACAGACTGCTTACCTCCTGAAGAATCTCTTTGATACCATTATCTTTTACATTGTACTCTGCATTGTTTTCTATTTCAGAAAGTACAAGTATATCCTGAATTAAATTGGATAATCTCTCCGTCTCAATATCAATAATATCCAAAAACCTGGTTGCCACTTTGGAATCCTGGATTGCTCCATTCTTCAAAGTGTCCACAAAACCCTTGATAGATGTAAGAGGCGTCTTAAATTCATGGGAGACATTGGAGACAAAATCGCTTCGCATCCGCTCTAATCTCCTCATTTTTGTAATGTCCTCGAAAATCACAAGAACTCCAGCCAGTTCCTCATTTCCATCCCGG
>JBGVDD010000177.1:0-2999 GCA_045119215.1 Lachnospiraceae bacterium
TAATTAATTTGTCTTTGGCATCATCGCTATAATCCGTCCTGCAAAATCATTGAAATTCTGCGTCTGTAATACTACACGACCCGGTCCTGTAAGCTTGGTAAGGAATAACCCCTCTCCGCCAAAGAAGATATTACCAAGACCCTTCACTGTCTCAATCTCGTAGCTTACTGTCTTATCAAACGCTACCACGTTACCGGTATCTACCTTAATGACCTCTCCCGGTGCTAATTCTTTTACAACCTGATCTCCATCTACCTCAAGGAATGCATAGCCATCACCCTTGATATCCTGCAAAATGAATCCCTCACCACCGAAGAAACCTGCAGATATCTTCTTCGTAAATGCGATTGAAACATCCACACCTTCTTCTGCACAAAGAAATGCCTTCTTCTGTGCAATAATTCCCGGGGTACCACTCAGATTAACCGGAATCACATCACCCGGAACGGTAGAACCAAATGCAATCTTTGCTCCATCTGTTGCTGCAGTGTAGGTAGCCATAAATAATGATTCACCGGAAAGCATTCTTCCAAGACCTTTCATTAAACCACCCTTTGTGTTGGTCTTCATCTCAATTCCCTCTGTCTGCCAGACCATTCCACCACTCTGAGTGTACATGGATTCACCTCTGTTTAAAGTCACCTCAACCGCTGGCACTGTTTTTCCTACAATTTCATACTGCATCTTCTTTTATCCTCCTCCTATTTATCACATAAACAGCATATTCGAATAATCTGCCATTCATGCCTTGTATCAGTCTTTTTTCTAATCATTTCCATTATACTATGAACTTTTTTAAATGGCAATTTCTTTCTATGCACAAGATTGCGTAAATTTACTTTCGGATTTAATAGGGTAGAGATACCCACGATGCTCTGATAAAGTATCAGGCAATGATTTGTGGTTCTACTTTACTACATATCCGCTTATTGTACAAGTCTTAATTACCCTGTCAGGGCAGACTCCGGCTTAGTCCTCTTAAGTGTTCCTTTAGGCTGTATTCGAATATCTGTCAAGGACAAAGCCACATGTGGTGCAAAGCATCCTTGACAGATATTCGAATACAGCCACTTTATCGTTAAGAGGACTAAGCCTATCTTTGATATTTCATATCTTTACAATCCCCATATATGTGAACTGAAATATATGATTTTTTTATTTTGTAACGATACGCTATGCGATATACTTTCTACATATTTTCCAAGTTCTCCATGTCTGTTTTTTTCGGATGTTATTATCTGGCTGCTGCTTAACACGTCATACTCAGCACCTGCTGCCTTTGGTAGTTCTTTAGCCTGATATCTTACAAGTTCCAGCATATCTCCACCATTTAACTGATACGCTCTTAACTTCGACATTTTTTCGGCTCCCTTTTTGCTCCATCCCATTGGTCTGGAACTCATCCGGCTGGAAAGCACATGGCTGACATGACCCTCTGTACTACTTCCCTTTACGCCGTCTTTATGTTTTAATCTGAGTTTTGCTGCACTCCAATTAGATAAGATATATTCTCTTGCCGTTTCCATTCTTTTTAATCCGGTATCCCCATTTAAACATCCTTCTAGTCTGTCAACGATTTCCTCAAAATCCTTTTTCGTCTTACTTCGGATGGCTGTTCTTAATTCATCTGCCGCATCTTCACGGCTGTCTTTCATATGACTGGTCAGCTTTGTTAGATATTTCTCAAGATGAAACTCATCCAACACGTGAGTGATTCCTGCTATCTGTTTCATCCCTGCCTTTATCCAGCTTCCTCCATCCGAATTCACATATATCTTCTTTACGTATTCCAAATCATAATGACTATCCAAATACCTATATATTTCATCCCAAAACTTTTTGTTTTCCTCGCCAGTGTGTACTCCACAGAAATAATACGGATTTACCAGTCGATGTCTTTTTCCTTTTGGTGATTCATTTTCAACTCCTTCGTAAACATACACAAGTTTTGTAATCAGGCAATTGTTTTTCTGGTGATTCTCATTTTCTGTCAAATCTCCTTTTTTCTCACGGAACTGAAGAGATACATGATCCTCATCTGCATCAATATAGAGATAGTCTACCTTCTTTTTCTCCTCCGGTTCTTCCATTTGAGGGAATTCTAACTGGTGAATCTTATTTTTTACAGTCTGCTTGCTGACATCTGTTGTCAGACTTGCTTCTTCGCCACCACGCCGGTATGAAGTCTGCACTGCCTCTTCCAGCATTTTGGCTTCCGCATCCTCCGTTATTCTCTGATGTGAAGCTAATCCCATAATTCGATCAAGCAGATATTCACCTTCTCCTGTTTCCTTGTTACAGAAGAATGTTTTATTGAATGTGATATCTCCAAGGGATGTGGTAAGCTGTTTCTTGCTACGTGTTTCAATCACCCATTTTTCACGTCTCAAAGCACTTTCTCGAAGCATCATATCCATATATTCTAAAGACTCTTTTATCATCTCAAGTCCAAGTTTGTGGAGTTCATCTGTAAGTCCGAAAACATACTCTGCCAGTTTCGTTGGCTCCTTCATAAAATCATCTTCTAATTGTTCAAATTTACTGATGCATTTTTCTTCAAAATATTTTATACTGTTAATCATAGAGGACACCATCCTTTGTTTGTATTTTGTTCGTCACTTAATACTTTATCACAAAGTGGTGTCCTCTTCCTTATTTTTCCGAATAAAATTTTACGCTAGCTTGAATAATTCTATGATTTTACAGAGAAGTTGTATTATTTAAAAACGCCTCAAATTTATGTCTGTTTATCAGAGACTTATTTCCAATTTGAACCGTAAAGCATAGCTCTGTATCAGCATGTTCTGTAATCAGATATCTAATTTTCTTCTCACCAATTCCAAAATATTTGGATGCTTCTTCAACAGTCAGCATATACTTTTCCCAAATAGGAACCTCTTTACCCTTTGTCTTATCCATCCTATCATTCCTTTCATGTAATATTTTCTGCTAATCAAAATCCATTTTTATAAATACATTTTGATTAACAGAAAAAATCT
>JBGVDD010000178.1:0-2028 GCA_045119215.1 Lachnospiraceae bacterium
ATTATGGAAGCGAGAAGTCGCAATTGGTTGTGAGATTTTGCGAATATATGTGGAGGGGGGCGGAATAGTTTCAAAAAGCCGATATAATATTTAGAGTAACAGTTTATTAAGTAAACACCACTTTACAACTTTTTCATAAAAAAAATATCGTACAGGAACTTTCTGATGTATAATGAATTAACCACTAAACATTTTACAAAGGAAAGGTGATCCTGTACGATAAATTCATTATACAACAAAAACAACCTGATTGGCAGACTTTTTCAATATTTTTTCATTTATTTTGAAACTTTTTCGGCTCCTACTGCCGAAACGCTGTTTTTACTGGTGCTGTCCATACTGGCTATGGAATCCGCTCATTCCATCCGATTTCTTTACAGGCATTTTTTATCCGGCATTACGGAAAAATCACTGACTGCCTTTTATTATGCCTGTTCTTACGCAAAAGTGGATTACTCCAGATTTATGAATGTTACAGCTTCCATGGCTTTAAAACTAATCCCGGAAAGTCTGCGCTCACAACCGGTCTTCTTTTGTATTGATGATACAATGGTTTCAAAATTTGGTAAGAAATTTGAAGATGTCTCAAAACTTTTTGACCATGCAGCACACAATGGATCCAATTATCTGAACGGACACTGTTTTGTCAGTCTTATGCTCTGTGTTCCTGTTTGGAATGGTAGTAAGATTGTGTATCTTTCTATTCCTCTTGGATACCGCATGTGGCAAAAAGAAGAATCCAAGCTGAAACTTGCGGCATCCATGGTACGTCAGGTAATGCCAGTCTTTTCTTTCCAGAAAAATGTGATTATTCTTTGCGACAGCTGGTATGCAAAGAAAGATCTGGTTTCCATTGTGGATGAATATCCTAATCTTGATGTCATCTGCAATGCAAGGTATGACTCTGTCATTTATGACCTCGCACCACAGCCAACCGGGAAAAGGGGAAGACCTGCAAAGCATGGAAAACGTCTTTCTCCAGAAACGGATTTTTTTCTTTCTGATGAGAAAATCGGTGATTATTACATCGGTGTACGCCGGGTTCTTACAAATATCTTCGGCAGCAGGGAAGTTCTTGCCTATGTGACATCTTCTGAAAAGGAAAGCAGTTCCCGAAGGCTGTTTTTCAGTACCATTTTTCCTGAGCAGTTGCAGATATTCTGTGCATGGCAGGAAAAAGCACCATTGAATCAGACAGGAAGTGACCGCATGCAGTATATTCCGCTGTTCTGCTATTCATTTCGATGGAACATTGAAGTGAGCTACTATGAGCAGAAAACATTCTGGTCATTATGCAGTTACATGGTACGCAGTCGAAAAGGAATTGAACTGTTGGTGAATCTGATCAACATCACATACTGCGCAATGAAAATCCTTCCTTATCAGGATGAGGCATTTGCGAAATACCGTACGGAAAGTGTTCAGGAATTCCGGTTTATCCTTAGTGAAAAAATCAAGCAAGAGATATTTTTTGTCAATTTCATGCAAAATATCGAAACCAGTATAAAATCAACTGCCGTTTTAAATGCTTTGAAACGGCTTATTCAACAACGACTCAATTGTTTATAAAAGTTGTAAAGTGGTGTTTATTTAGAAAGTATGAGGTAAGTCCTATGGAAAATTCTATCTGTCTCTTTTTTTGTTTCATGGCTGAGGCAATGATACTGGAACAGTATGCCTCCCATCTGTTTTATGGAAAAACATCCAAAAACGTAAGATATTGTGTACTATGCCGGCTTTACCTTGGTCGAAAACCAGCGGTTTTTTATTCATGATATGAAAAACCACCTGCATTCCATCGAACTGTTAAATAAACAACAGGACCATAAAAAAGTAAGTGCCTATATCCGGCAGTTGATGCAATCCTCCGATTTGAAAGAATCCTCCCGATTATGCGACCACGATTTGCTCAACTCCATCCTTTGCCGCTACAAACATCAATGCAATAACAGCCATATTTCGTTTCATACCGATATACGAAGTGGAACCATGAACTTTATGACCGACAACGACATTACCTCACTGTTT
>JBGVDD010000179.1:0-5743 GCA_045119215.1 Lachnospiraceae bacterium
TGTTCTCGCCTGCTGCTTTGTAAATCCACACATTTCCTGAATCTTAGCAGAAGTAATCTTATCGTTGCTTTGCAAATATTCTAAAATCATATTTTTAGCTTTGATGTACTGAATCGTTTTGTCTCTGGTATATTCCACATCCGATTTAAGTGCTTCATAAACCTTGGCTGTCAGCATATACTCTTTTCCCACAATCTCTATCAATCCATTATTGATCAATTCATTACACGATTTCTTTGTCTCATCCAGAGATTTCTGAACCGTATCTGCCAAAGCAGACAACTGTTCTTTTCGATTATCCATTAAGTCTCTTAATATCATCATCTCCGCCAATGGCATTATTCTACTATTTTTATCTTGTATCTCGGTAATGAATTTAACAAATTGTGTATTATCAATTGCACTGAATATTGTTAAGGAAACCGCATCATTGTAAGATCTATATCTCGGATATGGTTTACCCATTGAAACCATATCTTTGAAAATAATATCTACACCCTGTCCTGTTCTCTGCACATACTTCAAATTCTGCAATGTCTCCGCTATCAATTTGTTTCTTGGTACTGATGGGTGGGTGATAATATTCTTTTCCGTAATACCGTCCAGGAATCCACCTGGATTCTCTATGACAATTCGATCTGGATATTGTTTTACATATACTGCCGCATTGCTTTGATAATCTCTATGTGACAATGCATTAAGTAACGCTTCTTGAAATACCCTTTCAGGGAACTCTTCAACCTCAAGTCTGAATAAGCCAACCTGAATATTTTCTATCTTGCTATAGGCTTGAACTCTTTCTGTTAGCTTATCTATCACACTTATCAGTGGTAATTTCAAATCCAGTCTTGCATCGTATTCTTCCAAATTATCTGACGAATAATGGAGATAGATAACCTCTGCTTGTGGCAATAATCTCTGAATTGATGCTTCTTTTCCAACAAATAATAAACCTGCAACAGTAAGTCGTTCTATATCACCATCATATTTGGTAAGCTGCAAATCTCTCAAAAAGGCGTTATCCTCTAAATCCGGCAAAGTCGATTTGGAGTCTCTCACTCTAAGCTTCTCCTTTAGGCTGTATACCTCAAGCTTATTTACATCGTCAAGAGTGCTTCCACTCAATATCCGTCCTGAGAAATCAGGATTCTGACTGGCATCATAAACATTACTTAATTCATCCGGATACAATGGTTTTGTATTCCTCCCTAAACGCTTTAAACATCTACCATCTGTTGTTGTATAAGTTTTTCCATCCGACTCAACTGATATTGCAACAACAAGCTTACCCTCATATTCAAAATCCTCTATTTCCGTAAATAGCGATGGTCTTGTCTTATCATAGATACCTTCTATTATTCGTTGACCATCATAATTTCTATCGCATCCAGTCACTTCTATCGGCTTGTCCTCAACTCCAAAGTAAACAGTTCCACCCTTATGATTTGCAAATGCTATCAACTCATCAACAGCAAGTGCTATGATTTCTTTTTGATTTCTTGCCTTGAACCATGACTTAAATTCAACTGTATCTGTTTCACCTTCATCTAGGATTTTTTTGAATTCTTCTGTTGTCATTTGATTATCACCTTCTTTCCAAAATATAACTTTTATGTACATGTGTGCATATAAGATTAAACTTTATCAATACATTTATTATTGCACTATTTCCCTGATTGTCCACAATGATTTATCTCATTAATAAAATATTGGCAGTCTTACGCCACTTCATTTTACAATTTTGTTAGTCATACATAAGAACTGCCCTTCCATTCATACGTCTTGCTATTTCCTTTGCCAATATGAGCGATGCTATAAACTTATCTTCTCCATCTGAACTATTTTCAATAACAGCAGCCAAACCATTTGCAAAATCTTTCTCTGATTCATATCCCACCAAAGCTGAAGCTTTTTGTATCAACTCATCATCCACAATAGCAAAATCATCCGGAACCAGTTCATCTCCAATACCGGTATAAAACCAACTCAGACTACAGTATTTGAATTCATTACAATAGACAGCTTCTGTAATATGTTTTCTTTCAAGCTGCTTTACTTCCTCTTCTGTAACGATGTATTTGTTACCTTCATATTCAATCTCACAGTCGCCAAAATAGTCTGTATGCATAGAAAAGTTATGTATTGCTCCCAACGAATATTTTTGACAAGCGAATTTAACAATATCATCAAAAGATGCATAAACGGATTTTTCCTTTAAACGTCTATAATATACGTCATCTGGCTTCGTATTAGGATTCATCATTTTAAGCGAAATATCTTCGTTTTCGTATATCTTATCTTCCTCGTAGCCTTCTATGGGAAGTAAAATATGTAACGAAAATCGTCTACTCATATTTTATCACCTCTACTAACGTTATTCTTTTATTATCAGATTCTTATGAAACAATTCATTGAGTGCTTTCTATTTCTTTGTCTATAATCGCAAAATGCTCACATGTATCCTCAACAAATTTTAAATAGAAACCCGCTTGCCTCATTTCTTCATGAAGCTGCATCCAATAACTTGCATCCCCGAATCCATATGAATCCGGTTCCCACGTTACTATTGTAATTTCTACTCCAAGAGATTGCTTTTCTTTCAACAAGCTAATTAGTTTATATACCTTTCCCCCACTTAAATCCTATAAAGATTTTTTAGCATTTCTCAGAGTACCGCTTATTCAATAAGTTCATTATCTTTTAGATATTGCAAAAATCCTTCAACAATGCGCTTCTTTCTCTCAACAATATCTTGCTCTGTATAATCACTTTTTTCATTTGATAAGCTCAGTAACTCGTACACTTTTGTCCCCGTCTTCTGCTTCCCACTCACAGTTGTATATCCTTGATAATATTTAGTTTTATCTGAAAATCTATAATCAGATGCTCTAATATTAATACTCTTCTCCAATAGTGCCTTATTTCCCAAAGATTCCAAACTACTCTTGTCACTTAACGATTTTTCATTCTCCTGTCGTTTCTTTGAATAAATATGTTCTATCTCTAGATTTGTATCCAACGAAATTAGTTCCTGATTTGGATCCGTATATGCCCACCAAGCAAGTATAGATTTAGTAATTGGTCTTCCATTCGTGAACACATAGTTACTCATAATATTTTTTACATTTTCTTCTTCAAATTTATATGCTGCAAATGTAACCGGAAGATTAGAAACAATATTTATCATCTCAGGATAAACTGGACTTCTTAATGCATTAACACCCGGTCGTATAAATGCATACCCAAATATGAAAGCAGTTATTTTATTTAAAAACTCAAAAAAATTATCTTCATTCAAAAATCCATCAGCATCTTTGTTTTGCATAAAGTAAACTGATACCAGATATGTCCACATTCCATTTGGTGCATAATTCAGAACAAACAATTCTTTCAGTACTCTGTCCGAAAATCCTTCATCCTGTACCGACACCTTTCTCCAGAATTCTGCCAAACATTCCAAATTATCTAAGGTCTCATTTTTCTTTAATATTGCATAAGAATCTTTCTCATAAAATTTTCTAAGTGCTTCTGTAGTAGTACTTTTTATCCCCTGCTTTGCTCTTTCGAAATACATATATCTTGTAAATAACTCATCCATAGGAGAACCCGATGGTGCAACGAAAATTTCATCACAAATCGCCTCTAAGTCCTTCCACCTTCTAATGAACTCGTCCTTTTTACCAAGGCTACTATAATGCTTATAAAATTGTGCTTTGAAAATATCTGTATCAGATAATGGCTTACCTCTGTCATTTAAAGTTGAGAATATACGAAGTGCTGTATCCTGTGATTCTGCTTCAATTGGTAAAAGGATACAATTGTTTAAGATTCTCGTTGGAAGATAAGCAAAATATGCTGGGTATTCCTGCAAAAATTCATTAATCTTCTCTTGGAAGAATCTATATGTATGCGCATACTTACTCTTTTGGGTACCATCCACAATTCCTGTCTTTAGTATAGTCAAAAATTCTTCCTTGTCGTCATCAGTAGATACCTCTGAATCAATCTTCAGTTTATTCTTATCTGGTTGACCAAATTCATTTGTTTTCCAAATACAAGTTGAAATATCTTCACTTGTTTTTACTGCATATTGATCTTTCATATTCCCAAACTTTGAATAGAAAGCTCTGAGTAATAACATCAAAGTTGTCAGTCTCTGTTGCCCGTCAATTATTTCCAGTTTTCCTTCATCGTTTTTAAATGTAACAATCGGTCCTAAAAAATACTCATCATTATCACTATCAAACTTTGTATAATCATTTTCCGGAAATGCAAATACAAATATATCATCCCACAATGTTTGACATTCTGGCTCCTCCCATGCATATGGTCTCTGATAATCCGGTATTAAAAAGTCCGATCTTTTATTAGAAAATAATTCTTTTATTGTTTATTGATCTATATTTAATTTTGACATTTCAAAACCTCCCACACTTGCCTAATCCATATGTTCCTGATAATGTAATATCGTAATTCCATTTTCTCATCCAATGGATTTCTCATGTATTACTTTTAATAGATTTCTAACTGTATCCGACTGTATCAATATCCGCATCTTCTCATTACCATCTTCAACCTCTGGCTTACCACACCTAAGACTATCCGGATGTTCGGATACACAACAATCCTTATGCCAACATTCCCCCATAAGAGGACCTTTGACAGACCACTTTTCATTTTCCGTAAGTTCACCCACCAATGATTTCATCACTCGCTCTGTAGAGTATCTTTTAAAACCAACCAAGTACTGTAATGTCTTCTCACCATCTATCTTCGACAAATTGATTCTATGATTCTCAACTGCTACTAAAATATCTTCACGAATCTTGATTTTATCTGTCTTTCCAGTGCCCGTCCATGCTACCAGTTTATCAAAGGCAAGAATAAAGTACTCAAAGCAAATCATATCCAAAATTATAATCTTCCCTTCTGACTTTTCTGCCATTGATTTCAACATACGATATTTGTTACGAATATCCTGATTGTCAACCACATAATCAAATGCAATATAATATTTATCGTCATCTATAATCTCTAAATCTAACACAGCATCCAATAACCCCTGATTACTTCCTTTGCTTTCAATTACAAGTGCATCATCAAAGAACAGTTGACTGACCAATTTCCAGAAGTGAAGTCCTGCACCGGTATCTTCTGTCCACAAATATTTCATATCACAACTCCTCTTCCAGTGTTATCTTGTTATTGTCAAATTTCAACACGTTAAAACTCTTATCAGATACATTAAGCCCATCGCAATTTCTCAAGAAAAGCATATACTGATTTGATGACTCAAAATTAATAAATCTTCTGACATCATCATTAATCAAATTATCCGCATTATCGATCACAATAAAACTATCTCTGCATTGTTTTATTGTTTCAAAGAAATTATCTGATCTATAATTAAATAATTTTATAGCCTTGTATTCGTCTGTTAATCTTATATCTTCTAAAATTTCATAAAGCACCGTTTTACCGGTACCACTATCTCCACCAACGAGCGTTATTCTATCATCAAATTCTAAATTGTATGAAAAAGGATCTGCTTTAAATGTAATATTTTTATAAATCATCTGACTCTCTCCTTTCATACTCCTTGCTCCACCATGCGTTATATCCTCTTCCACCAGTCACTATATCAGAATCATTGAATCTGATTGTCGCATCATCAGGAATATCAAAAAGCGTTGGCCTGGACATATAAATCTTTATATTATCCATTGTAAAAATGATTTTAAGC
>JBGVDD010000180.1:0-4703 GCA_045119215.1 Lachnospiraceae bacterium
AAAACTCATGTAAAAAGAAAAAAATGTGCCTAAATAAAGTAATTTCCAAGCAAATAGGGCACAAAAATAGAAGAAACTCACTATAGGAAGCGGGTGAATAAGAAAAAAGTGTGCCTAAAAAAGCAAAAATCTATCAAATAGGTCACAAAAAGGCAGGGAACTCCTTTTGGAAACGGATAGAATGAGAAAAAAGTATGCACGTACTTGCTCTATTTGACCAAAAAGAAAGTATCGTGCGTAAAGATGTGGATGAAGCACTGGGAATATTTCAATCGACAGTAAGTATCCTGCTCCGTAAGATGGTTGAACACAGGCTGTTGAAGAAAGTTGGAAGTGGACGTAATTTACATTATAAAAAATACTAATTTGTTGTTGCTACTAAATTTTTCTCTTTTTGACAGATTATGGGAATCCGGTTCGTAATAATAAGTGTAAAGCAAAATATTCCGGGCTACGTCGAGGCTTTTTGTCATGTGCAATCGGGAAAATAGGCAAGTTATTTGGTGTAGTTATTTAGAAATCGGTGTGCAAGGAATAAGGGAGAAAATAGTTGATGAAAATAGATGATCATAATTTTATTCAACAATTGCATTTGAGAAATGAGGCTGCTTTGATGTATGTAATTGATGAATATGGTGGACTTATAAAAGCTGTGATTTGTAAAAATATGTCCTGTCTGAAAGAATATCAGGAAGAGTGCATGAATGATGTGTTGTTGTCGATCTGGGAAAATATAGAATCGTATCATCCGGAGAAAAATAGTTTTAAGAATTGGATTGCTGCGATTGCTAAGTATAAATCCATTGATTACATGAGAAAGTACAGAAAACTCTATTCGGAGCTTTCCTATGAGGAAAATTCGATGGACGAGCCTTATGAGGAAGATAGTATCATACGGATTCTGGATGATGAAATTTCAGAAAAAACGAAGGAGTTACTGGCTTGTCTGAAAGAAAAGGACAGGGAAATTTTTATGAAGCTGTATGTGGATGAGGTTCCTATGGAAGAAATCAGCAGGGAATATCATTTAGATAAGTCTGTTCTGTATAGTCGAATATCAAGGGCAAAGAAGCGAATCAGAAACTGGAGGAATCAAAAGGCATGAATACCATATATGAATTGCTGAATGATGCAAAAATGGAGCTGGAAGATTATGAGAATCAAAATTTATCTGACTATGAAATCCATGCGCTTAAAAAGCAGATTTCAAAGGAGATTAAGACCATGAATAAAAAGAGATTAAAATGCAGTAAATCAGTCATTGCAGCATGTTTATGCGCTGTATTGTCGTTCGGAGCAGGAACAGCAGGTGTAGTGGCAGGCATCTTGCCAATTCCAGAAGCTATCAAAAGTGTATTTGGAATTGATTCTACAGAGCAGGAAGAAAGTGCAGCTTCCATGGGGACTGCTATAAATATTTCTTCTGTAGATCGTGGATATAAAATCACTGCTACAGGTGTGTTGAGAGATTCCAAACATGTCTGCATTACTTATCGAATTGAAAAAGCCGATGGCAGTACCTTAGATAAAGATGGTAGAAATTGTACAAATGCAGATTTTTGGGGCTTCGAAACGAATGATTCCTGTTTTGGTGGAGAAGTTGATATATTAAATCAAACATATAATCCATATTATATCGATTATTATACTATTTGGAATTATGGTGAAAGTATTGGTAAAAATGTAGAAATATCTTTGTATGAGCTGAGATTATGGTTTGATCAGGAAGAAAATGCAAGTATTGAAATAGATGGGGAATGGAACTTTGAAATACCAACAGATATTGAGGATTCATCCATAAATGTTGCAAATGGACAGATACTCAAATTTGGTAAGAACAGAGGAAAACTTGATGAACTAAGAATTTCACCAATGGGGTATTCGATTAGTGCTACTTCAATGGAGGAAGTACATGATAATGAAATAATAAAAGGAATAGATGGTCAGGTTTGGCTATATCTCAAAAATGGTGAAAAGATTCCATGTAGTGGTACCAGTGGTCCGGTTGATAATGGAGATGGAACATGGTCATTCAAAGAAATTGGGATATTTGAAAATCTAATTCCGTTATCATCTATGGATAAGATTGTTTTTGGGGATTATGAAATAAAAATAGAATAAATTTTGGGCTTGTCGTCATTATTATGGGGACAAGCTTTTTATTATGCTTTTTCCTTCAAACAATAGTTGACAAAATGGTCTAATAGTAGTAGACTATCTACATAAAAGTCTACTATTATTAGACCGAGGAGGGATTATGCATGGAAGATTTAAGGTTAGGTGTAGTGGAAGGCCGATTTGCAGATATTATTTGGAGCAATGAGCCAATTCCGTCTGGTGAGCTGGTGAAGCTGTGTGAAAAGGAACTGGAATGGAAGAAATCAACAACTTATACGATGCTGAAAAGATTATGTGAGCGGGGATTATTTCAGAACCAGAATGGAATCGTAACTTCTCTGATGACAAAGGAAGATTTTGGTGCCGCTCAAAGCGAGAAAATCATCGAGGATTCTTTTGCGGGATCGCTTCCGGCATTCATTGCGGCTTTTGCCTTACGCAAGAAATTAACGGAAACAGAAATAGATGAAATCCATAAAATGATTGAAACATTGCGGGAGGGATAGAGGATGGAACAGTTTTTCTTACAACTATTAAATAATGCAATCACAGTAAGCTTCCTGATTTTGGCAGTTCTTGTGATTCGGCTGGTATTTTGGAAAATGCCAAAACGGCTGATTTGTCTGCTTTGGATTGCAGTGGCAATGAAGTTAATATTGCCTTTTTCCATGGAAAGTAATTTCAGTTTGATACCAAGTGCAGAACCAATTCCTACAGATATTACATTGGAGAAAAATCCAAAGGTAGATTCAGGGCTTCAAGGCATGGATGAAATTATCCATTCAGCACCACAACAGCTCCTGGTACCATCGGACGTGGCAAGTACAAATCCTCATCAAATATATTTATATATTGGAGTTATACTTTGGATCATAGGAATTGGAAGTTTAACGGTGTATTCGATGGTTACATATATATTTTTAAAGCGCAGGGTTCGTATGTCTGTTAAAATGGAAGAGAAGGTGTATGAATGTGATGATATTGCAGATCCATTTATATTGGGCATTCTAAGACCAAGGATTTATTTACCTTCCACGCTGGTTGAAAATGCGAAAGAGTATGTTTTGAAACATGAGAAAACACATTTGATTCGCAGGGATTATCTTTGGAAGCCGCTTGCTTTTTTCATAGCAACCATCTATTGGTTTCAGCCGCTTTGCTGGATTGCCTATGTACTGTTTTGCAGGGATATTGAATATGCCTGTGACGAAAAAGCGATAAGTGGAGAGAGCAGGGACTGGAGAATCAATTATTGTGAGACACTTATGCATTGTAGTGTCCACGAAAAAATTTTTTCCTCATGTCCGGTTGCATTCAGTGAGAATGGGGTGAAGGATAGAATTCGACATGTAGTGAAATATAAAAAGCCTGCATTGTGGAGCGTTTTGATATTAATTGTGATAAGTATTGTAGCTGTAGTCTGCTTTGTTACCAATCCGAAAACGAATGCATCAGGATTCGAACAGTCAGAAGCTTTCCAACAGGAAGAGATAGGCATTTCAAAGGTATTTACTGATAAAGGTGCAGATGAAAAATATCAGGAATATTTAAAAATGCATCAAGCTGGGAAAGCTCTGTCGGATGCTTTACATGGAGATACCTCAGATGGAGATGCCTCAAATGGAGATGCTTCAGATGGAGATGCTTCTAATGGAGATGCTTCTAATGGAGATGCTTCCAATAATGTCGTTTTCAAAACAGATGATATAGAAATAACGCATCAGGAATTGAAGGTGGAAATTACTGGACTCGCAGAAACAGGAAAAGATCGGGATGTGGTTGTAAAGGCTGCGGTCAAATCAGTAGTTACTAAAAAGTATTTATATGCAAAGGCGAAACAGGCAGGAATTCATGTAACAACGGATGAATATGAGGCATACAAGACAGCTCTCAGCACCGACATACAAAACTCTGAAAATAAGGAAGCTGTGCAAGCATATTTTGATGGATTCGGCGGGGAAGAAAACTATTGGAAACAGATGGAAGCAACCATTATGCAGAATCTGACCATTCATAAGTATTTGAATGAGCAGGCAGCCAATGAGAAGGAGATAGAAGAAATCAAAGAGAAGGCATACCTGGAAGCTTTAACAGTAGACGAGGAGAAAGAATTGATTCGTATTGCGGATGGGATTTATGAGTAGTAAAAACAGAATAGGATGTAATATATGGTATTCTTAGAAATTAAGTTGTAAGTAAAGTGAACCCATTTGTCAAGACACTTTTTAAAAAAAATTAAGTTGGATTTCGGAAGGGATAATCCTATCCTTTATCTCCCTTATTTACCCGCTAAGTGTGGATATATGAACTGTCAAGGGTGTGCTGCTTAGCTGTTTCCGAAGGAACCCTTTACAGTTCATATATCCGCGCTTACCCTTCTGGGAAGGGAGAGACAGGATAATTACCTGTCCCAGTAGACTTCCTCAGGCGTGCGGTATTTCAGTCGTGAGTGCGGACGCTCATGATTATAAAAGTTCATGAAATTATTAATACCAATACGTGCTTCTCTGGGCGTCTCATATGCATTCGGATACACATCCTCATATTTTACAGTTCTCCAGAGCCTTTCTACGAAGATATTATCG
>JBGVDD010000181.1:0-10264 GCA_045119215.1 Lachnospiraceae bacterium
CTCAGACTACTGAGCAATAACATATCTTTTGCACATAAAAGTTCCCTCCTTTCAACACTACTACTTTAATGATACAGATTACCCCGAAAAATACAACATCATTTTTAGTTATAAACAAACATGTTCTTCATAAACTTCAAATTCATGTGTGCTTTCAATCTCTCCGTGAGACTGAGATTTGTTAACTACTTTTAATAATCATATTACATCTGTCCCACGATTCGTCTTTATAGGCAAATGCGTTCAGGTCGGTCTTTCTTTCTGTAAAACCAACAGCTTCATAACATTTTTTTGCTTTTATATTTTCTGGAAACACGTTCAAATGAACTGCTTCGACTTTTGTAATATCAAATGCATATAAAACTGCTAATTTCAGCATTTCCTTTCCAAATCCTTTACCCCTGTATTTTGGATTTGTCATTACAAATTTAAGCATTCCTTCATTAGTTTCTAGATTTGTTGAATAACAAAAGAAACCTATAAGTTCTCCATCATCTGAAGTTGCCACATATGGACTATCTCCAAATCTTTCTGCAGCCTCTTTCATTACTCTTTCAAAATCACCTTTTTCTATTGGAAACTTGATTAAATTAGCACACCACATAGCGTGTGTCCTTTCTTCTGTTATCCAATCTTTTATTTCATCATAATCTTTACATTCTATATATGGTCTTAATCTCAAAACATTCTCCTTTATACCAATAAGAGGCCAACAATTCTACAAATTCAAATCTTCTGTTGCTTTCAATCTCTCCACAAGACTAGGATTTTGTGTTTTCCATTTGACTTATAAATATTTGCTTGCTTCTCTGATGCTCAATTTATCCATCTTGTCTTTATGAGTTTCAACAAAATTTCTTACCCAATCCGGATTTGTCTTAGAATAATCTCTCAGACTCCAACCGATGGCTTTGTTGATAAAGAACTCTGAACTGCCAAAGTTATTCACTAATTTTTTTTCAAGCAATTCCGTATTTGTTCGCTCTTTCCTACAAAGCTGGTGGTCAATAGCAATTCGGCGCACCCAAAAATCTTCATCTGTTGACCACTCCAACATTAGGTCATTTATTCGTTCATCTGTAAAAGCTATATTCCCGACAATTCTATCAAGTCCGTCTATTGTGTCCCACCATTGATTTGTTTTGATATATTTTTCTATATGAGATACATCATCGAATTTTAAAAACTTCTGCATTGCCACAAGATAATCCATCACAAAATAATGAAATTCTCTATGTTCATCTGCATAACATCTGTTAAGCAAATCCCAGTCAATTATTTTTTTGCGTTTCTCAGATTTCAGAAAATCCTTGTAAATTGCTTTCCTTTTAGGTGTTGATAAACCATAAAATGAAAACAAATTCCTCATATACGCCGCCATTTTTACAGCATTTTCATCATCTCTATTTGCTTCAAATTTTTCTTTTAGTTCAAGATATTTATCCATTTCCATTCCTTTCACACTTCCAAATTGGAATTTGTCACTGACGTACCAAATTCTATAATCCACGAATAATGTTTAAATAATCTTGCCGTTGATCCACAACTGCATATACAACAACTGTCTTTTTCTCTTCATCAATTTTATAAAACACCAGGTCTTTTTCCAGAATAAGCACTTTATATCCTTGACGTTTAAGAACAAGATATCTTGGATCTGTTCCTATATACGGATCATCTCCCAGTTCAAGAATTCTCTTCTCTATCTCATTAAGTTTCTCCAAAGCAACATTGTTTCCAAAGTTCTGTGCGACATATAAGATTATCTTCCTAATTCCCGCATCTGCAGTATCAGTACGTATAACTTTATACCTCATAATCAGTCCTCCTGAAGCATTTTTCGTAAATCGTCAAATGTCTCAGTTATCGGAGCAACACGATTGTTTTTTACATCGTCTTCTGCCTCAGCTAATATTTCTAATAACTCTATACGTGCTTTCATATTTTTATACTCCTCGTATGAAAGAGTAACTGTGTCACCTCTACCATTTACTGTAATAATTACTGCTTCTTTATTTTCTTTACACTGCTTTGAAATATCATTATAATGATTTCTTAAATCGGCTGATGGTCTTATTGATTCCTGTAATGTTAACACTTTAATCTACCTCCATTCATTATCATATACAAATTATATCATAATACGTCTATACACTCAACCCTTTCAAAATGAAGCCAACATCTTCTGATAGGACACCACACATTTTTGCACGGTCAGCGCAGTAAATGCGCAGACCTGCCTGAACTGTTACCCTGTGTATCTACTTGCTTTAACGTAAAATTATGTATATACTCCTCCAAAAACTGGAAGTATACGATTTCTTTTGGCTCAAAGAATACTTGCTCCAAGAACACCATGTTATTCTGACATGCCTCTCATTTTAACGGAAAACAAATATCAATTTCCATGTAGCCATCATCTCTTACCATTCGATAGATATCAAGAATCGGTTTTTCATCCAACCGATTTTTGGTCTTTGACAGCCATCTGCAAAATATCTCCTGATATACCATAAACAAAAACTGCGGATATCCCTTGAAATGATACACTGCATACTTTCCACCTTCAAAGCTGTGCGTAAGAATATCTGTATTCTCCTTCAAAGCCGGATGCTCTGGTGAAATGGTCTGGCACAATTCATACATACAGTTATCCTCATCTGTAATAGATGGATCATCGATTGTACATTCAATATATTTCGTATCTTTCGTTGCAAGATAATTGTATTTTTCAATAAATGCACACCACTCTTTAGGCAGATTATGATAATTGCCCTTCTTTCTCTCATAAATCACAGTAAAGTCTTCAAGATACTCAACTGTGATAAGCTTCCCTGCGTCTTCTAATTCCTCTAGGGATATACCATTTGAAAATGAACTTTCTTTCACTATCTGTTCACTATTTTTCCGAAAATCAGCCGGTGAAATATCCAGATGCTTCTTAAATGCTGTTGCAAAATTTGACGAAGAATATCCATATTCTCCGCCAATCTCTGTAATGCTTTTCTCTTTTTCAACTTTCAGACGCCATGCACTTCTCTCTAAACGCACTCTCTTTATAAATTGATATAAAGCCTCATCTGTATCCTCTTTAAACATACGAGTCAAATGATATTTGGAGTATGCACAGTGTCGTGCCACGTCATCCACAGTGATATCCTCTTCTATATGGTTAAAAATATAGTTTATAGCCTTATTGATGACAGCACTCCGTATTGTGGTGCTTTCTCTATCTTCCATCTAACTTACCTCTTTCAATCTGTTTTTTTGTAACAGTTCAGGCAGGTCTGCGCATTTACTGCGCTGACCGTGCAAAAATGTGCATTTAACAAAAATCGGGCAATTTTGCATGCGTAAGCATTGCCCGATTTCGTAACAGTTTAGCCTATGGCTAAACTGTTACGTTTTTTTGCCTTCTGAGCAGACATACAGAAACAACAGCCGTCAACATTTCTGTACATGGTGCAGCCATCCACACTCCGGTCATTCCAAATATCGCCGGTAGAATCATTGTAAACCCTAACAGAAGTACGATTCCTCTCAATGCCGATATAAGCGCAGATGATTTTGCGTCGCCACAGCTTGTAAAATACATGGAATTAATCACATCATATCCCATAACAAGAAATGTAACTGCATAAACTCTAAATCCTGATGCCACCATATCTGCCACATTGCTACTACAGCCAAACATTCCTGCATAGTTTCTGCCTGTTAGGAAAAAAATACCTGCAATCAGAAAACCCATTACAAACAAAATACTGTTGGTAATCTTTCGTATACCAAAAGCTACTTCGGTTTCTTTCGCTCCCCAGCAGATACTGATTAACGGCACAATTCCCTGTCCGAATCCAACACAAATCATACTATAACCATACACTACGAAGCCAAGAATTGTAAACGCAGCAACACCTTCAGCCCCAACATATTTCATCAGAACATAGTTAAATGCAAACATGGATATGGCACTGGCCATTTCTCCAATAAATTCGGAAGAACCGTTCAGTATCATTTCCCTGTTTATTATCTTATCAAATTTAAATCGGCAAAATCTTATCCCTGCTTTTTGACTTAGAAAATAGCCAATGGAAATCAAAACTGTAACAATCTGTACTACAAGAGAACCGATTGCACTTCCCTGTACACCTAAACCAAGTACAGCTACTAAAATGTAATCCAGAATCATATTCAGTATGCACCCGGCAATACTTACAATCATACATACCTGTGGTTTTCCATCAGTACGAATAAACATTCCAAGTATTGTTCCTACTACCATAAGCGGATAGGTAAACAACATAATCCGGTAATACTCTGTAAAATAACCAGCCAAATCAGCACCTGCTCTTAATATGTTTAGTATTGGTGTAAAAAGAACGAACGCCAAAAATGAGATTATAATACAGACACCCACTGCTGTTACCATCGTCTGGGAAAGTACCTCTGATGCCTTTTGGTTTTCTTTTGCTCCAATAAGTCTGCCACAGATTACAGACCCACCTACTCCTACACAAAGCCCTACTCCTAGATAAAAATAGAGGATTGGCAGGCCAAGATTAATTGCCGCCAGTGCATTTTCACCTACATAGTTTCCTGTAAAATATCCGTCTGTTATGGTTATTATTGTCTGCAATAACATTGCTATGATACTGGGAATCGAAAACCCAAGTATCATTTTTAATTTGTTGTCTTTCATTTGTTTCATATTCATAATTGCATCTCTCCTTTACCAAAACCTATTATAGAGATGCAATATATTTTGTACTTCTGAATTCGTGCTATAAATTCCTTTTGACACTTACCACTAATATTTTCTTCTATAACGCTTCACTATGTTTCCGTTCCAACACAGCAATTGATATATAATGCTTTATATTGAATTGCTCTGGTGCATTATCCATAAGCATTTTCCAATGTTCTTCATCCCATTTCTTTAGTTCATCAGACGTCATCGAGGCACCTACACCCCTGCATGCGCGCATTCTTCCATGCCATGACTCTCTCGTAAAAGGAACATCTACCCGAAACTCTTCCTGCGATACCAGATTAAAATACCCCAAATATTCATCCGGAACCCACACTGGGTGTACGGTATCCCCACAGCCTGTCCACTTCGGATTGTATTTTAGAATAATTTCTTCACTTTTTCCCGCAATTTTATCTTCAAAAGGTAACCATCCCATATATAGAATAAGGAATTTGCCTCCTGTCTTTAGTATTCTGTCAAATTTAGGTGCAGTAATCTTATGATCTGGATACCAGATACACTGACATGCTGTTATTACATCAAATGTTTCATCCGGAAAATCTACATCTTCAGCCTTGCAGACGAAAAAATCAATATCCATATCACTCTTTTTGGCAAGTTTTTTTGCCTGTTCAATCTGGTTTTGGGCAATATCCGTACCCGTCCATTTTGCTCCGTATCCATACATATTTCGTGGCAAAACTCCCGTTCCTGTACCAATATCAAGAACTCGCTGCCCGTCTTTGCATAGACCAAGCCTTAATATGTACTGATAAAATTCCTCTGGATAAATATCCCGATATTTTGCATAATCTTCCGAAGTCTTTCCCCAGTCAAATGTTTTTCCATCATCTATATATGAAATGCTAATATTCTTCTTGTTCATATATCCTCCTTGATTAGCCCTTCAATTGGAATTTACGATTTCGACAGCTACTAAGTTATCGTTCTAAAACAAATCGAGCTACCTCAACATTTCCATCTCTTTCAGTTGACACAATATCGAATCCACATTTTTCCGTATAAAATTTTATATTTTCACTCTTATCTATTGGTGTAATTAAAGTGAACTTATTCCAGTCTTTATAAAAAGACTTTACAAATTCAATTGCTCGCGTACCGATTCCTTTGCCTTGAAACTCCGGGATTACGCATAAGACGCCAACTTCATATACTCTTTCTTCTATTTTTTTGCAAGAAACACAGCCGATAGGGCTGCCATCGCATAGTATAAGAAATTTAGGATAATTTATTATTGACTTTTCCATTACTTCTTTCGTTTTTCCATACCCAGGGCATTCACCATATTTCATGTAATCGTTGCTCTGCATATTCACAGGTAGTTCTAACTAATTTCAAATACATTAATCTGTCCCCCGTAAATTCTTATTGTAAAATCCGCTAGTCATCATAATAAAACCTATAGGCAGAAATAATACTCCTTCCATCTTCATTTACACATCTTACTGACGGTATTTGCCGTACGAATTGTCAGCTTTTCTGCAATGCCTGCACCAGCTGTTTTCTTCCACCAGTTACATTTTTGATAAGCGTTTCTATCAAATGTCCAAAATATAACTTCTTTATATACATGTACAAGCTCTAAACCAGCGGTTGGCCATCCAAGCATATCGCAAATCTCATCTGTGGTATCTTCCGTAATAACAAAGATCAAATTGTCATATTTTTCTTTGTTTTCGGTTCCCCACCAGTTGGGAGCGTTATCAAGAATATCAACCAAATCTTGTTTACTGACAACATGAACTGGAATATTCAGGTTAAATCTATCGTTGATCATCGTCTCAATCACACACTTGATCTCCGTTATATTCTCATTCTCTGCCGAAAAACAAACATTTCCACTGTTCAAATAGGTTGTAACATCCGCAAAACCCAACTGTTCAAATTCAGTTTTCAAATCTGACATACTAATTTTATTCTTGCCGCTTATATTAATTCCTCTAAGAAATGCAACGTATTTTCTCATTTTTGACACTTCCTCTCACACATTAAAACTGGAGCCACGGTACCGGGTTCACTGGCAACCACATCAAATTCTGCTCACTCTAGTTCTCTTCAAGTATTTTTAAACCCTCATACATGTCTTGCGCCAATATTTCCTGGGTCTTCCTAAAATCATATTTTTTTTGTAATCTGTCGTGTGTCTTGAGAAATTCCTTTTCCCATGTTTTCTGATATACATTGCCTGAGCCTTTGCCGCATTTGCGCTATCATTTTCCGGATTATAAAAGCCTTTTTGGCAAGCTTCTAATTCTTCGCACTCGTAACAGCCATCTATCCCTTTTTCCTGGCAGCATCTTACATTCGGACATTTTTTATCAGATGAACACATCGCAAAAGAACATCCATTATATTCTGTTCTACACGAACCGCACCACTGCCCCATAAAACAGTGATTACACGAAAAACCACAATACACAATGGGGTCTACTCCCTTACGCGCAATTTCACATAGCCTATTCTTGATTCTCTGCATTGCTTCAATATGCATAATCCAGTGTCTGCTAAAAGGCATTTTTATCAAACCTCCAACATCCTTATCGCACCAATAATCAATGAGCCAAACTGCTTTTTCACTTTTGGCAACGCAACCTGTAGACAATAGTTTCTTTTTATCTTTCATTTCAAACTTACGCTTTATATCAGCCTATGTAAGATCAAGTAATATCTCATTTGTTGATTCCATTACAGCCTTTGCGTATTGATAAAGAGCATCTATATTTAAATATTTTGAAAACTCCATAATTGCTTCCCCACAAAGCTCGTTACCTGTGGTTTTGATAGGTGAATGAATGGATTCTAGATGATTACCAATAAAAAGAATCTGTTGGTTCTCTGCAATCAGTTCATGTGCTACTATATCCTCTATTCTGAAAATATGCCAGATGGAATAGCTTAAAGTTTTACTGTGATATCCATCTGCCTTAGCAAATGGCATTTGATAAAATGCTTCTTTGGGATAACCATTTACAATATAGGTAATCTTGTGCTTTTTCATTCCAATCAGCCTTCATTTTCGCCATCTATAATGCATTCCAGTACACAAAGAAAATTAGTATGCAACCCCATGCATTTCCAGTTTCTTTTCTAAGACCGCTCCACTGCTTTATGTGCGAGATTTGTTATCCTCTCTACCATTCTTTCAATTTCTTCCACACCGGCGCTATTTTCCTGAGTTGCAGCAGTTACATGCTCAATTGCACTGTAATTGTCCTTTGTATTGACATTTACCTGTTCCATTCCCCTGGCAACTTCATCGCTCTGCTCTCTGATGTTCTCAACTGTCTTATCCATTTCTATAATACTCTCTGACATTTGTTGGTTTGAAGTAGTAATCACCGCAGTTGAATTTCCTGCCTCACGAATACACTCCATTCCTGATTCTGTCAGCTTGACGCTGCGTTCCATAACACTTACTGCATTTTCAGTATGGTTCACCGTTTCTTTTACAATTCTTCCAATATTCTCAACAGCACCTCTTGTCTGCTCTGCTAACTTTTGTATTTCACTGGCAACTACTGCAAAGCCTTTCCCCTGCTCACCAGCTCTTGCTGCCTCTATGGAAGCGTTCAAAGCAAGAATATTTGTCTGATTTGAGATTCCCGTAATAACATTTATGATTCCCAATATTTCTTTTGATTCTTCTCCCAGTTCCAATATAATATCCTTACATTCGCCTGTGCTTTCATGAATATGCTTCATACTGTCAATGGCATTATCCATTTTTTCTTGATTATCCAACGATCTATCATTAATTTGTCTTGCAAGCTCTGCTACCTGGCCATTCATGGCTACCAGCGTTATCAGTTGGGCATTAATATCCTGTGTTCTTCCGTTTACACCGGTGATTTCATTCGTGTTCTCACCGAAGTTCTGCATAATATTAGCTGTTTCTTTCACAATCTGCTCATTTGCTTTCATGGATGCCTCTGTAATTACAGACAAATCCTTAACCACATGAAACAATTCATCTGAAGTCTGCCTTGATTTTTCCTGCATCTGCTGCATCTCATTCATCATTCTTTCCTGTTCTTCGGCATTCAAAAGATTGGAAAGCATTCCTGCGGTTCTCTGACAAAGCATCGTAAATATTGCTGCAATAGCAACCAAAACTAATGCTCTTGGAATGATTCCATATACAATAAGCTTGTATACGTTGGTGAAATTTTTGTCTTCAAATACGTTTAATGCAAAACAAAGCCATTGACCTAAAGAAACCCCTAGCACCGTAAAAATAGTTGTTAATACATTGAGCCTTTTTGAAAAATAAAGACTTGCAATGGCAATGGCATAGATATACAAAATCACAACATGATATCCTAAAGTAGATGCACTAATCGTGACAAAAAGAATCGCACAGAGAATCAGAACATACTTTACATAGCCTTTCTGTTGCTTTCCCACATTTACAATCAATGTAGGCATCCATAGAAAAATACTTCCTGCCACATATGCAAGTGTCATGATTCCCATGTCAACTACAAAAATTCCTACTACGTTAAGTAAATATACCAACGAAAAAATCAGGAATGTAATTCTCATTACTTTCGCAACTGCTCTGTTTGCCTGTCTTTCATTTTGAATAAGTACACCGCTTCTTTCTTCCATATCTGTTTCCTCCTGTTCCCATTTATCCTTATAGTTTTTGGTTATTCTTTCTCAATTCCATAGACTTTAATAAAATGCGCCAGATGTGCATCTATCTGTGTCAACATCTCATTTGTTCTATGTGGTTCCCTGTCTGCAATTCCCAACATCAGTGTTACCGGAGATACAAGTTCCAAAGCAAGCAATCTTGAATCAAATTTTTGGATAAGTTTTTTTTCCATCATTTTTTCCAATATCAAGGCATACATTTCTTGGTTTCCGGTCAACTGATGCTTCGATGTAAGCGCAGCAATCTTTTCATCCCTGTATTGCTCCTTATTACAAAATCTTCTGACCTTTTTTATCTGTGTATCCTTCATCGTGAATTCAATGCGCCTTAAACAATCTTCTTTGAACTCATCAAGGGATTCAGGTATCTTATCCAGCTGAAAAATATTGCCAAAATTCTCATCATATCTTTGTTCCATCATGACAATCAGGGAATTAAGAATATCTTCTTTCCCCCTATAATGTGCGTATATTGATGGCCCCTTTACTCCCACAGCTTCTGCTATCATATCAATTGATGCCTCATCATATCCTCTTTCTGAAAACAAATCGAGAGCTGCTAAAAGAATTTTGTCCTTTGTTTTGAGCTTTTCCATTTCCACTTCTCCAATTCACAACATCCTAATAATTGTTAGTTATATTTTACCTAACCATCGTTAGGAAGTCAAGTGATTATTAAAGGGTGGCATAATTATATTCCACCCTTTAGTTAAAATCAGTTGTCTTACTTTATTTGTGTCATTTGATGCAACTTCTCCGGATTTTTGGCAGGATCAATGTCAAACACCCGGCAACTGCCACTTGAGGGGGCAAGCATACCACAAAGCAATTTAATGGTTG
>JBGVDD010000182.1:0-3424 GCA_045119215.1 Lachnospiraceae bacterium
AAATTGAACAAAATCGCTGCGCGATGGCCTGCCAAGGCTGTGGCGCATTTTCTGTTTATTCTAAAAAGGCAGTGACAGGATTGTCCCAAGATAGTATTGTTAAAGTGCGACCAATAACAAACTTCAAATACGGGCTTAGTCCCAACAACTGCCTATGAAAAGAATACCATCTTTAGGCTGCTTTCACAAGCAGTTTTATTTTGCGAACGCACCTCCGTGAATAGGTAGTTGAATCATTTTTCTACTATCATTTCATGGAGGTCATTTTATGTATGAAGATATTTTTGAATTAATAATTATTGCTGCTCAAAAGAGAAATCTGAAGGAATCTACATCTCACAGGTATTGCCAAGCACTTACGCCTTTTCTCAAAGCGATTAATAAACCTTGGCAGGAACTCTCTATCGAAGATGCAGATGACTACTTAACAGCTAAAAGACTCGCTGGAATTATGCCTGAAACCTATAATCACTATTACGCAGCCCTTCGATTCATGTATAAGAGAGTCCTTAAAATTAATTGGAACGAAGACGATATTCCAAGGATGAGACGTGATCGCAGTCTGCCTACAATTCTTGAAAAAGAAGAAATAGATGCCATCCTTGAAGTAACAACCAATCTCAAGTATAAGTCTATTTTTGCAGTTATGTATTCTGGCGGGCTTCGTGTGTCTGAAGCGACACATTTGCATTATAAAGACATTTCAAGGAAGAGCCATTCTATTCACATCCATAATACGAAAAATAGAATGGACAGATATACAATCCTTGCTGACAGAACACTTGATATTCTCACAGAATACTGGTATCAGTGCGGAAGACCAAGAGACATCTTATTTCCAAGTAAAGTCACCGGAGATTATCTGGATATTTCAGCAGTAAATCAGGTATTGAAAAGAAGTACTCAAAGAGCCGGTATCACAAAGCATGTGACAACCCATGCTTTCCGTCACAGTTTTGCCAGTCACCTTTTGGAATCAGGATGCGATATTAAATACATTCAGGCTTTATTAGGACATCTTGATCCTAAATCTACAGAGATTTATCTTCATGTGAGCAATAAAACGCTGCTTGGTATTCGTAGTCCTTTCGATGTACAGGAGGCTTGATCACAATGGAGAAACCTACTGT
The DNA here is from genome assembly GCA_045119215.1 of Lachnospiraceae bacterium. Taxonomy (GTDB): domain Bacteria; phylum Bacillota; class Clostridia; order Lachnospirales; family Lachnospiraceae; genus RUG11237. The sequence goes on from JBGVDD010000182.1 coordinate 1,131, forward strand.
ACAGGATATTTTTAATCGTTTTTATCCGGATTATCTGGATAAATATTCGCCTTCACCTCAGCAGGCAAAAGTAGCCAATTGCATCATCAATTGCAAAACTGGTGCTTATGGTGCAAATGTCAGCATTTGCGAGGATTGCGGACATCTTCATATCCATTACAATTCCTGTCGCAATCGCTGTTGTCCTATGTGCCAGGCTCTGCCAAAAGAAAAATGGATAGACGCAAGACGTGAAGATGTTTTAGAAGCACCTTATTTTCACGTTGTTTTCACTGTACCACAGGAATTAAATCCTGTTATCTACAGTAATCAAAAACTTTTATATGATGTTTTCTATCATTCCGTAGCAGCTACAATTAATGAACTTACAGTCGATTCCAAATATCTTGGAGCAAAAGTCGGATATATCTGCATTTTACATACCTGGGGTTCTGAAATGAATTTCCATCCTCATATCCACGTGATTCTTCTTGGCGGTGGATTAACTGAGAAAAATCAATGGAAAGATAAAGGCAATGAATTCTTTCTTCCAATAAAAGTTCTTTCAAAGGTGTTCCGTGGAAAATACATGGAAGAATTAAAATCCTTATGGGAACAAGATAAGTTGCTGTTCCATGGAACCAGCGAAACATATCGTAACCACTATAACTTCAAAGAATTACTGGATATCTGTTATAAAAAAGACTGGATTCCTCATTGTAAGAAGACTTTTAACGGTGCTAACTCTGTTATTAATTATCTCGGGAAATATACACATCGGATTGCAATCAGCAATCATCGAATAATTCGAATGGCTGAAAATACCGTTACCTTTTCCGTAAAAGACTATCGTGAAGAAGGTAAATGGAAAGAGCTTACACTTTCAGGTGTTGAATTCATCCGAAGATTTCTGATGCATGTTCCTCCAAAACGTTTTGTCAGGATCAGGCATTATGGAATTCTTTGCACCCGAAGCAAATCCAAATATCTGACTTTATGCCGAAATCTTTTGGGATGTAAACAGTATCTTTCCAGACTTCGTTCCATGGAAACACCTCAGATTTTAGAAACTCTGTACGGAATAAAGATCTCTGTTTGTACATGTTGTGGCGGAAAGCTTGGAAAATCACAGTTAAAAATGCCTTTGCGGATTTAAAAAACTCACTACCTATATCGTTAAAATAACCTCGAGTTCGAGGTCTTTTTGTCGTGCCTCTAATTGCACGGTTCATGGTAATATACCGAAATATCGTTGTTTTTTCTATGAATCTTAATCAAGAAGAGAATGATTGAAAATCCATAGGATTCCAACAAAACGGACGCGACTTTGTTCACTATAGAAAAATCGAAATTGGTGCAAACGACAGGGCAGTTTATCGTAACATGTAAGCTGCTTTATCGTTTACACCAACTTCGATTAGTTTCTAATCAAGTTTCAATTCTCTTCGAATCTAATTTTCCTACTCAAATATATCACATTTGTTTTATATTTTCATTAACCATTTACTTTAACAACATCCTTGAACTGTTATACAATTCACATTATTATTAATATATCCACTGAGCCCTATAGTAGGGACAGGTTTCGTTGGTAAGCATCATTATTAGTAGTAACAAATTGTGGCAAGCCCATAGAGGATGGACAATTGCAATAATGAGAGTATTATCTGTGACAAACGTTATTGTTACCATGTTGCGGGATTCCCGGCAAAGAGCCATGGATGTTCGATCGTGAATAGACGCGACACAAAAGCAGCTGTACATTCTATGTGCACAGCTGCTTTCTTTTATCTCATATTCTTTTTTAACAATTCCAATATCTCCTTTTTCATCATTTCAGCAGTATATGATTTAGGAAAAAATTGATGCAAGACTTCATTTTTGAATTCGACTCTTTGTATTTCTCCCTTTTTTACTTCACCCAATATTTCTTCCATTTTTTCTATCGTAAGCTTTTTCTCATTACTTAACTTTTTTATCCTTTGTGCCTGTGATAATGATGGACTTACTTGACAATAATCCATGGCTTCTAAAAACATTTTCTGTTCTTCCTTTTTTATATATGCTAATTGTTCCGCTGGAGTAAACGATAATACCCCTTTATCAAGCAAATCCAATAATTCTGGTATTAACTCCGTTATTTTTATATAACGTTGTATTTTTTTAGCACTTTCCTCCGCATTTTCAGCCATTATCTGTATTGTTTTCTTTCCTTTTTGGTGGTCAATCTGACCACCTTTTTTTCTACCATTCTTTCGTTTTATTGCCTCATATTTTTTCTTGTATGCATATGCTTTTTCACTATAACTTATTTT
>JBGVDD010000183.1:0-9283 GCA_045119215.1 Lachnospiraceae bacterium
CATGCACTTTGTATTTCAGATAACGATATTTGTGTAGATCAAGAACGATATCTTGGATTCTGTGAGGGATTTGGGGAAGGACAAACAGATTTTCTATTAATTCCCATGCACAAAAAAGAACGCTGGGAATTCTATCAGCAAAAAAAGGAAACATTTCATCAAGTCACTGCTGTATTTGCAGTTTCTGATTATTACGCCATCGACCTGATTCATTTTCTGACCACCCAGGGCGTACGTGTTCCGGATGATATTTCTGTTGCAGGATTTGACGATATACCGCTTTGTGAAATGATTTCGCCGACACTTACGACAGTAAAACAAGATGGCGCTTTGCGGGCAAAGATTGCGATTGAAAAATTACAAGAACTAAAGTCCAATGCAGATATAGAAACAGAAATTATGCTTCCAGTGACTCTGGTCGTACGTAACAGTACTAAACAAAATAGCTAGCAAATTTCACAAACAATTCGTTGTATTTTTGTTTTGGGTTACGCGTTTAACCTTTGTAATTACCTCCTGTGAAAGATAAAATAAAAAGCAACAAAACAGGTAGTGTCAAATAAGTTATGAAAAAACATTACTAAAGAAAAAAGATTCAAATGAACCTTGATAATTGCAGATATTTAGTTTTTTGAAAGGTGGACGCCACCCTTGACAGCACGAAAAAGTAATGCTCTGAACGTCTTACCGACGGCGAAGAACTCAAGAACAGACAGCGTCTTCGGTCGTAGTCACAGCATTGTAGCATTCCTTTTTCGTGTTATCAAGGGCACGCCAGAAGCTGTGCTTCTGGTGGCTGGTTTTGTTACCTCTGGCTTGGAATCTAAGAACAGACAGAGCCTTCGGCTTGCATCTTCAGGATGGTTTGTTGACCTAGAAAGATGAGTAATTGCCATTTTCCCGGCATGTTATCAGCATTTTGCAGCATATCGACTTGGTTAAGAACTTTATAGCCATTGTTCTTATGTGGGCGGAGGAAGTTGTAATAGGCAACCCAAAGAGCTAGATCATAATTCGCACCATCGATGTTATCGAATCCATTTGTAGTTCGGTAAGAAGCCTTGTAAGTGCGGTTTAATCGTTCAATCATCTGTTTGAATGGACGGAATTCTTTAGATACTGCATCATCATTGGTAAGTCCAATGACCTGTGTGATACTGAACTTGAAAGCATCGCCAAATTCCTGTGCGAATTGAAGTGCAGCAAGGGGATAAGCACTGTATCCGTCGGCAATAAAGCGGAAGTTTTTAGGAAGTTCTGTGAACTGGCGAAAAGCCATTCGCATGGTGAGGATACAAGGACCGACACTTCGATTATCAGATACTTGATATCCAAGGATAGACCGGCTGGCAGCATCCATAATGAACCAGATGTAAGCTTTAACACCACGAATCTTGATATAAGTTTCATCGGCTGCGAATGTATTACTAGGTTTGTAATGGTAGTTGTCTACAAAAGGTTTAATACAGATGGCGGCTGTTTTACAGTAGTTGGCAATCTGCTGATGAGAGATGGAGATGTTATATAGGTCTTTGAGAGCCTGAGAAGTTTTTCTTAGAGATAATCCAAGATTCACATGCAAAGTAAGGCATAAAGACATGGTATGAGCGTCAAACTTACTGAATTTCAAGGAAGAGGCATTCTTAGGAAGGGAATTTAAATCCATGCGAAAGAAATCTACGGTGAATTCACGGTAGATATAGTGTAGTTTATATTTGTTTTTACCATGAGGATCTTTCAAATCCTCTTTATCAACTTTTTTAAGTTGATGAAGATAATAAGGGCAATTCTTGTTTACACATTTATGTACGATGAAGAATTTACGGTCTTTCTTAGGAACCAGAGCATTACCACAATGAGGACAGCGAAGCTTTACAGAAGAGTATCGACTTACATCCTGTGAAAAGCGTGCGTCGCAGACCTTGCAGAGGAGCTGACCTTTGGAGCCATTGTTCTTATAGAGATAGATTTTAGGTGCACCACAACGAGGGCAACAGCAGTCATCGGAGATATCACACCCTGAGTGACGACGAATAGGTGTAACAGTCTTACCATAACGTTTTTCAAAGTAAGGAATGAGATCTTTGTAAGTCCAATCCTGTCGGAAGTCAGTGATAAGAGGAAGCTGATCAATCTTAAATTTTTGATACTTAGGGGAATGGGAATCATCAAAAGCCCATTGCTTGAGGGGAATATATCTGCAGATAAAGTTAATAAGCCAGCAGTTTTGTTGGTAAAGGTCTTGAATTATTTGAATTAAATAAAGTATAATATCCATGAGCATTGTCTCCTTTGTATTTTAGATGTTTGGTCGCTGATATTATACACAAAAATGGAGGTCAATGCTCTTTTTATTTGCAAATCTCCGAAAAATCAAAGTTTTTAAAGAAATTTTAAATAAAAAAGACAGGTAGTTTTGACACTACCACAAAACATTCGGGAGGTAATCCTATGAAACGTGAAAAAACTTTTTTAAATACAGTATGTAATTTGGCTATTCCTGTTGCACTGCAATCGATGCTGCAATCTTCATTTAGCATTGTAGATCAGATTATGATTGGTCAACTTGGAAGCGTCAGTGTAGCTGCTGTAGGACTTGCGGGGAAATTTTCTTCCATTTTTTCCGTAGTAGTTTCAGCAATCGGAGCTGTTGCCGGAATCATGATTTCGCAATATATCGGACAAAAGAACAAAGAGGAAGTGCGTAGAAGTTTTTATATGAATCTTGTGATGGCTGTTATTTTAGCTATCCTATTTACTGTTATTTGTGGTATCTTTCCCAATGCAATCATGCATCTCTATACCAAAGATACCCAAACCATAATTACTTCTGCTGGGTATCTTCGTATCATCTCAGGTACATTTTTGCCAATGGCTGGTGCCACACTCCTTGCAACGATGTTTCGCTGTATAGAAAAAGCACAATATCCTTTGTATGCAAGCATTGCATCTGCAATCTTAAACACAGTTTTAAATTATATTTTTATCTTTGGTAAATTAGGCTTTACAGCAATGGGCGCGAATGGTGCTGCAATTGCAACTTTCATTGCACAATGTGCGAATTTTCTGATCATGCTCCTTTTGATATGGAAATGTAGCAATGATTTAAAAATATCAAAAAAAGACAAAAAGAATATAGTCAAAATCAATTGGAAACAATATGCAACTATGCTTTTACCGATTCTTATTTGTGAATTTGCATGGAGTCTTGGCGAAAATGTATATTCCGTTATTTATGGACATTTGGGAACGGAAGCTACTGCTGCTATGACTCTAACAAATCCAATCCAAGGTCTAATGATTGGTGCATTATGTGGTTTGTCACAGGCTGCTAGCGTAATCATAGGTAAAAAATTGGGAAATGAGGAATACGACGAGGCATACGATGCTTCCAAAAGACTGATGTTTTATGGTTTTATAGGGTCGGTTCTATTATCCGTCTTGATTATCATTACAAGTACATATTACGTTGAAATTTATCAAGTGGAAGACTCTGTAAAAGTACTTACCTGCCAAATATTATTTGCTTACGCAATCATCGCCCCATTTAAGATTCAAAATATGATTTTAGGTGGTGGAATTATACGAAGCGGTGGTAAAACCAAATATGTTATGTGCATTGATATGATTGGAACATGGATATTTGGGGTTCCGCTCGGATTTATTTCCGCATTCGTTTTAAACTTATCTATACCTTATGTGTACTTTATTCTTTCACTGGAAGAATGCGTACGATTTGTGATTTCATTAGTGGTATTTTGTAAACGAGGTTGGATGCAGAGTTTGTAGCATTTAAGAGAAGCATACATATGACAAAGAGGCAATAGATTTACACAATATATTTATGTTATCTATTGTCTCTTTGTTCACATCAAAGTTAATTTACTTCACACAAATTAAAATATTTTAATTAGCTTACCTTCTTTAAGGGCGACTTCATCTTGCTCGTTAATGTTTTGATCGTACAGCCATGCATCTGCTTGTTTGCAGGTCCATTCATTCCCATCCATATCTTTTAATAGAACAATTACCTGCGGTTCGTAATTGATTGGCCTTTCTTCACATCCAAAATCGTCTTCATATATTTTAACTACTATATATTTTGTATTCATAAAGTTCCTCTTATATTCCTGCACTGCGTTCATTAATTTTATCAAGAACTCTCTGAGCCTCTGTTCCCTCCAGTATAATTGGATGATAATCATTATAGGAAGATACCGATGAAAGAGAACATGGAATGACATTGATATTTTCGTCTTCCAGTACCTGATCACCTTTCACTGTAAAGGTCTGTTGGAAAATCATCGTATCTTTATCACTTGGATTTTTATTACCGCCAAAGCAGAAATTTCCGAGGCTATAAACAATTTTCTTCCCGTTATATGTTTCAATACCCTGAAGTACATGAGGATGATGTCCTACAACTAAATCAGCACCGTTATCAATAGCTGTATGTGCCAGTTCTTTTTGGATTTCATCTGGGTAAGCTTCTTTTTCTGTACCCCAATGGAAACTGACAATAATAAGTACAGCACCTTCTGCTTTTACTTTTTCTATATTTTCAAGCAATTGGGATTTACATTCAATTCCGGTAAACAAATCCATGATACCAATCAGCCCAATTTTTGTCCCTTTCACTTCGATAACAGCCGTTTCATCATAACCAAAATGCGTAATATTTGCTTCATCCAGATATTTTTTCGTATCTGTATAACTTTCCACTCCATAATCCTGACTATGATTATTTGCAAGGTTTACCGCTTCTATCGATCCTTGTGTCAAAATATTTACATAAGAAGGATCGCCTTTAAAGGCATAGGTTTTAGCCACACGATTGTTGGATTCTGTAAGCGTTCCCTCAAAGTTTACAATTGTTAAATCATCATTCGCAAAAGCATCCTGTACACCGGAAAAGAAATAAGAAGGATCGTTTACTTCATTATATTTTACTGGAAATGTATTTCCGGATTGATTTTCGTCTTGTCCTAATGTGCAGTCACCTGCAAGACTGATAGTAAGGCTTATCTCTGCTGCTTCTTCTGGTGTGCTTTCTGTAAACTCCAATTGCTGTAATGTGTCTGCAGTATCCGTGGTTGATTGATTCTCCGTTGTTTTCAAATTTTGCTCATTCTGCACAGTTTCAGCTTGTTTATCTGTATTAGAAATATGACCAATCACTTTTACGATGCCAACAACCACAAAAATAGCAGCCAAAAGCATACTGCAAAGTATGATATTTCGTTTTATTTTCCTTTTTCTTCTACGTTTTTCACGCAGAATTTTGATACGCCTTTGTCGTTCTTTTTCATCCATTGTTTATCGCTCCTTTATCTTACAATGCGTAGTAGTTATTCTTTGTTTCGACGCCCTGTTTCTTCCAAAAAGTGTCGGCATTGAAATACAAAATCTGTCTGAATCATGTCAAATCCATGATCTGCACCAGCCAGAACAGCAGCCTTGAAAGCTGGCATAGAGTTGCAAGGAATATTTCCGCTACATACACCTCTATGAGCGACAATCAATACTTTTTTCTTTTTTGCTATTTGTAATAAATCCATACGTTTCTCTCCTGTAATCATCATTTTCATAACATATATTCATTATACAATTTCGACCTAATATAAAAACTACTATACTTATGATAACGCAAAACACACAAAAAAGGAATCTAAATAAGAAAAATACAGCAGATATTTGCTGGAATTTCCAACAGATATCTGCTGCATAATTAAAATAATCGGAATTAAATAAGACCTTCTACCTTCATCCACAATACTTCATCACGGATGGTTTCTTTGTAAGAACGTGTTGTATAACCTAATTCTTTTTTGGCTTTAGAATAGTCAAATTCATTGTTTCTTGCCAGATTGTATACGGAGAATGTTGTCATCAATGGTTTTTCACCACTTTTTTCTGCCTGTTTTTCTAATACGTGAGCAATCTTATCTGCTAATGGCAGTGGCAGATAGAATTTAATTTTCTGGCAATGACATTCTTCCTGAAGCATATCGCACATTTCTTTCAAAGTAACGGTTTCATTAGCAAGAATGTAAGCTTCTCCGATACGTCCTTTGTCTACTGCTGCAATACATCCGGCTGCAAGGTCACGTACATCACAAAGATTAAAAGAACCTTGCATACCAATTGGCATTTCACCTTTAATAATCTGAAGCAAAGTATGTGTTGTTTCTCCGATTGCGTGGTCATTTGGTCCAAGGATTCCGCTTGGATGTACGATACAGGCTTTCAGCCCCATAACTTTTACCGAATCCATGATCATCTGAGATGCTTTTGCTTTTGACTGGCTATACGCACCTATTACTTTTGTAGGATCGTTTGGTTCAAATTTATCCACTTCTTTGATTTTTGTACCCATAGGCGCTTCCGGAATCGCACCTGTACTGCTGACATAAACCATTTTGTCACATTCTGGATGTGCCAGACATTTTGTAATCATATTTCTGGTTCCTGTCACATTGACTGCCATCAATTTTTCATTGTATGCAGGATCCACTGTAACCATACTTGCACAGTGAATGACTACACTATGTGTCCCTTCCGGAACTGTAAAGAAATCATCCAGTGATTTTTCATCACAAAGATCTCCCAAACAAATTTCTACATCTTCTGGTATGTATTTGACGGATTTATCATTTGGCAAAACCAAAGCACGTACTTTTTTGCCCTGTTCTAACAATTGTAAACAAATATTGCTTCCTAAAAAACCTGCTGCACCTGTTACTAAGTAAATTCTATTATCCATGTTATTCTTTCCTCCTGAGATTGATCGCTTCGATGAGGAAATACTATGCTTTCTTTATTTTTGATTTGTTTGAGAATTGTTTCTATTTTGTTAATTAGTTTTTCGATATATCGAAATAATCACTATAACCTATCACGAAAACGACAATCGATTGGAATCTGTTTCATTTTCTTTCAAGTTACATATTTTCAGATTTTCATAAATCTTTTCAATTCTTTGATCAGAATAAAGTTTATCAAATGCCATCCAAAATCTACTTGTATTGCAGGATTTCGTATTTCTGATAATATATCGTTTGATTGCCATAAAGGAGATTACGGCATCATTCAAAATACATAATAATAAAATATTGCAAATAAATGTTCCGTGATAAACTGGAATTTTTTCTATTAAATAGTTTAATAGTGGAAATACAATATTCATCCATAAAACAGTTGCAAATCCCCAGAAGGTACAATATACCAAATTAATCCTTCCTGCTATGTTACATGGAATCTGGCTGTAATCCCAGAATTTTGCGCCCATCAAATATTCCGTAAAGAGACTGCAAAAATATTCGTAAATCCCGCCTAATAAAGTACCGATTAAAAAAATTGAGAAACTATTTCTGTCTCCAACTTTATAAAACAGAATCGTTGCTATCACAAAAGCAAATCCCCAAACAACACTTAGATGTCCATAAACAAAACTGCTGCGGCGCATCCATTTTTTTGTCCGTATTTTACAAAAAATAGTTTCAATCAAATCTCCCAGCACGCCACCTATCACAAATGCACAAAACAACTTATAAAAACACAAGCCTTCAGCAAAAACTATGTTGTTCAAGTATAGATCACCTCTCCTTATTTTTGTTGCTTCCATCATAAAAAGGAAATCTAAACTGAAACGAAACTATACTCTGAATTTAGAAAAACTTAAGAAAGTTCCTTTCCGCAGATGGCTCGGTTGGATACTGCATCCAGCCAATAATACACATCCTCTACCTCACGCACCTGTATCATTTGTTTTAATTCCGGGTACTCAGGACATATCTGTTCAAAAATATCCGGTATATGCTTGAATAGTGCCGGGTTATAAGACAATGTTTTTTCATTGTTAAACACTGCTCCATAAAGGATTTCAGCTTCCACTAAATCCTGAAACATATGACTTCCATAACTTAATTCCGGCATATAACCAGCCCGTTTGTCTGAAATTTCACAGATTGCAGAAAAATTGGAAATGTTACGGAAGGTCACAGGAACACCTAACTCCGGCGAAGATGTGCCAATGCGTCCAGGCGTCATAAGAAGCATTTTTTTATTGCTTCCTTTGTAATACTGGTTGATTTTTTCAATTGCCATTGGCACATCATATTTTTTGACATATGGATATTCGTAATACAATACCGGGTCAATTTGTACAATCACATCCATTTTTCGTTTTCCGGAAGTTCCCATAGACGAATCTTTTATATCAAAAAAGATTTCTTTTAATTTCAGATGTTTCAAATCCATCTGCTGACCTTCCTGCCCCAAATAGAGCGGGCGGCACTGTAAAAGATTTATTACAAAATCACCTTCTTCATCCATATTGATGGCATATTCGATATCTACAGAATTTCCATATGCCCGTTCCAGCACTTTTAAAATGTTCTGCATCAGGCTGGTAAATGCTTGTTTTTCCAACAATTTCTGACAGCTAACGAACCACACATCTCGATATTGACCCATTTGGTACAAACGATCTTCTGCTTCATAATCATGTTCCAGAACCATTTTCTTGTACCATAACGGCATAACTGGAAGTAAAGTTTCCATGGATACTTCGGTCAGTTCATTTTTGGTGCAGTCAAGTACATCGATATAGCGCTGTGAGAATTTGTGTTTTTGTTCTACCGTAGTCATCAAAGTAACTGCTGGTCGATCCAAATTGGCAATACGTGGATAATCCAGTTTGGTGCGATCCACCGCTTTCGTTCCTAATCCCATAACGATTCGCAGCATACCGGCATCTGGATCCATATCCGGATACCATTTATAAGCACTGTGACTGTACCCTACACCTGCCGCACCTGGCATAAAATATGTTCCATAATACGAACCAGAAACCCGCTGCACTAAAATTGCCATCTGTTCATCTTTTTTATCCAAGCCACGTAAACGGCGATATTCCAATGCGGAATAATCCATGGTACTAGCATAAACAATACGAACTGCCTGTTCGAAAGCTTCCAGGCGTTCTTCTAAGGAACCTTGATTGACACAGAATACCGATTCATATTTTCCCGCAAAAGCATTTCCAAAGCCATCTTCCAGAAAACTGGAGGAACGAACAATAAAGGGGCTCTGCCCGAAATACTGAACTACTTGAATAAATTGCTCCCGAATTTTCGCCGGAAACGTTCCATGAAGCAAATGCTGCTGCAATTCTTCTGCTACAGAAAAATAACCTTCTTCTGTTCGTTGCTGAATTCTCAATTTCCAGTCACCATTGGATACAATATAGGTATAAAATACATCGGAACCAATATAGAAAGAA
>JBGVDD010000184.1:0-3863 GCA_045119215.1 Lachnospiraceae bacterium
GGGGCTAAACTGTTACAGAATTGGGCAAGCTTCGCATATAAAATTGCCCAATTCTATTCCTGTTGTACTCTTTTTTACGGTCAGCACAGTAAATGTGCAGACCTACCTGAACTGTTACCATATCTATTCACATTATAGCAAATTTCATTGCAGTGTGTCCATATGTTTTGTTTTGTAAATCTGTGATAATTCCGTAGAAACTACGAAAGAAATCGAAGAATCATTGCAGGATTATGCAATGATGGTATTCAGTATAACATATAGGATGAAGAAATGCAAGGGAAGTACAGATAATTTGCACCACACCCCAGAAATAACAATTAACTTGTTGTACATGTAAATTGTAATAAACATTCATACCTCCCTCTGTTTGGGGCATGAAAAACAGCATAATAAAAATTGCTGTCAAAAAGGAGTTGTCGTATAAGCGATAAAAAGGTTCTTTCTGAACTTTGGGTAAAACAAAAGAAAAGCAGGTATAAAAAATATCTGCTTTTCTTTTGCTTTATCACTTCTCATATTTGGGTATATATGATATGATATAAGTAGAAACAAACGAAAGAAGATGATGTTATGAAATACGTTCCAAAACAAGATTACTCATTTCTGTTAGATGAAAACCATTATATCTATGACCATGTTGAAACGGAAGACTGCCTGCACATTTATATAAAATCAAAACAGCATAGTGGCATCTGCCCTACCTGCGGAAAAACAAGTACTTCACTTCATGCCACTTACACGAGAAAACTTCAGGATACGCCTATTCACTGTAAACAAACTTATTTACATGCAAATGTATATAAGTTTAACTGTGAAAATCCAGAATGCGATTGTAAAGTTTTTACGGAAGCCCTTCCGTTTGCAAAAGCTTCCCAGGTACGTACGGATGCATTAAATACTTTAATCCTTGCCACATCAATGTTTCTTAGTAATGAGGGAGCAAGCAAAGTACTTGCTCTACTTGGCGTCAAAGTCAGTAATGATACAATACAACGATTATATGACAGAATTGAATTTGTGGATAATCCGGATGTAGAAGAGATTGGTATTGATGATGTTGCTATCCGTAAAGGACAAACTTATGCCACTGCTATATATGATTTAAAGGATCATCATTTGATTGCATTACTCAACGGGCGTGATGGTATCCCATTAAAGGAATGGCTGAAATCGCATAATAAAATACGGCTTGTTGCAAGAGACAGGGCAAGTGCATATGCTTCTGCAATCAGCGAGATACTTCCTGATTGTGTTCAGGTTGCAGACCGGTTTCATTTATTGCAGAATCTTCTGGGATACATGAAAGATATCTTCAAAGAAGAAATGCCATCAAAACTGTACATTCGAGATGGGGAGATATGCGAAAAGGAACCAGAAAAAACATTAAAAATAAAAGCTCCTGATGATGCTTTTCTCGACAGCCTGCATTATGATAATACTCCACCTATAGATGCTGATGGAAATGAAGTGATTTATGATAATAAAAAACATGACCTAAACTCAGCACAATACCAGCATCACAAAGAAATACGAAAAAAAAACAGCAATTAATCAGGGATATACAGGCTTATTGGAAAAGGCAGGAAAAACCGCGGATAAAAAAAGTGGCAGAAGTTTTTGGAATCTCACAACAAACAGCAAAGAAATATATTTTTATGACAGAAGAAGATATTGCTTGTTTAGAAAATCCCACTAATTATAAAAAAAGGGCTTCCACCATGAATGCATGGCTGAATGTCATCTATAAAATGATGGCTGATGGTTGCAGTAACGAAGTGATTTACTTCTATATCAAGCATCAAAAAGAATTCAATGAGCCAGACCGTAAGCTTGCACAATATATTTATATCATTGGAAAAAATAACTTTCCAGACCGTGTTCCATTTAATGCCAAAACAACTATGGAATGGGTACTGCCTTCAGATGTGATTGTAATCAGTAGAACTGATTTGCTTAAATATATATTGACATGTAATCCAAAAACAAAACGGGATGCCACCATTGAAAAATATATTGGTCAGATAAAAAATACATATCCTGTTGTAGAGAAAGTTGAAAGAATGTTCAAAGAATTTCATTCGCTTCTAATGGGAAAAGACGAAACAAAACTGGATGAATATCTTGCGAAATATGAAGAAAGCGAAATAAAACCTTTTTGCAACGGAATAAAAAAGGATATCACCCCTGTCAAGAATGCGATATCCTTTTCTGTAAGCTCTGGATTTGTTGAAGGAAATAACAACAAATTCAAAGTTCTCAAACGTATTGTATACGGTAGAAGCGGATTAGTCAATCTGGAAAAGAAATGCAAATTAGCTTTTTTGTCTAAGAGTCCGGATTTCTCTCTTTCTGCCCTGCTATAAAACAAGCTGGTATCAAACCGATACCAGCTAATGTTTTATGTCGTATACCCAAAGTTCAGAAAGAACCGATAAAAATCACTTGTATGACACTCCTTTTTTGTATGCAACAGGTATCAACACACCAATTTGCATATGTAAGCCTGCTGTGAGCCAATGTTATTTATTTAAGCTCACAACCTTAATTTAGGATCTGAACTGTTACCAAAAATGTCTTTAGTTATTATAAAAGTGCTTGACATAGCAGATAAAATCAAATAAAATAGTGTTGTTGTCAAAATATGACATATGCCCAGATAGCTCAGTCGGTAGAGCAGGGGACTGAAAATCCCCGTGTCGCTGGTTCGATTCCGGCTCTGGGCATGAAATTTTAAAGGGGCTGTAGCACTAAGTAAAATAATATAAGATATAGAAGTATTCAACAAACAGATCTATATCTTGTAGAATAATTTCTTAGCGTGACAGCCTCTTTTTTGTCTATAGGATTACTAAAAATAGAACCTAATCTTGTAACCGTTTAGCCATCTGACTGAACTGTTACAAGATGGGTTCTATTTTTTTGAAAGTTGTTTTAATTTACAGGAACAGAATAACTTAATATCTTCCTGTGTTTCTATTGGAAGGCTTTTAAAACTGCTAAGAAAGTTGATATCCTCTTGTGATAAATCCTCCGGCTTTAGTGAAGGAGAAGCATGCAGTAGCAGATTGCCAACCAGTCTTAGTTGTTCCAATTCGATTTGAGGACAGTGATAAGTGGATTCTTCATTGAGTTTGGCTGCTGCTTCAGGATTATAATCCTGCATGGTGTCTGTAAGAGGAATGGTCTCCGGATTTATGAACGTATCAATACTTACCTGATAAAGTTGAGATAGTTTTAGTAACATTTCAACGCTAGGTGTTCGGGCGTCAATCTCATACTGGGCATAGCCACCACGAGACATATTCAGATAATAACTTACATATTTCTGAGTGTAATTATGTTGTAAACGCAGTTCTTTTAACTTGAGTGCCAATAGAGGAGTTGACATATCCTGAAATCACCTGCCTTTCTTCAAGTATAAGTATTTCGTAATTACTTTTTATATGAGAACACGTAGTAAATGCGTGTTTCCTATTTGGATAGTTATTAGTATTTTACAATTAAGTATCATTATACCAAGAGTTGGGAATGGAAAATAGAATTGTAATATTTTGAAACAAAAATTTAAAAAATATTTAATGTGTCGAATCGTTGCACACAAAATGGAAGAGTATTATAATGAAACATATAGGGGATGAAAAAATGAAAGTATTCATGTAAAGAGTTATGGCATGATATCTTTTGTGTTCTCTTGTATATATGTTACTGAATATTTTATACCAATATAGTGGAGGAGCGTGAAGGGTATGAAGGTAAGACGAAAATGGATAAGTAGTTTGATTGTAACGGTTTTGGTAATTACATCAGTATTTTCAGGGGGTGAATTTAATCAAACAGCCAAAGCAGGAGTGACCTTGTAT
>JBGVDD010000185.1:0-3421 GCA_045119215.1 Lachnospiraceae bacterium
TATATTCCCAACAGCAATATCCTAAAACCTTGGGAATATTCTTCGCAAAACTTAGAAGCGGTCGAAATCTTCCTGTGTCGCCAATGTCGCATATTTGCAATCATCATTTCTGCTTTCCGCATACATGTCATTGATCAGACCTATCGACAGCAGATCTAAATCTGCCATCGACAAGCCTAATTGTACGCATCGGAGAAGAAACAACGGTGTTGTCATTTCACGGTCTGTCTGACGAAGTTTTTTTTAGCTTCCACATCTGTCTGTACATTCAATCCCCAGAGTTCAATGAGCTGTGGCAACACCTGATAAATGGAGAATGTATTAAATCCATCCAACCACTCTTCCGGTGTGTTCGGAATGCTTGCATCTGCATGTTTCGCCATGACAAATGCGATATTCTCAAACATCTCCAAAGAAAACATGTCCAGATTGGAGCTTTCCTCACTGTTGTCTCCAATGGATTTTTCCAAAGCCTTCAGGTCTTTATAAATATCCCTCTGGAACTTCATACGGTAAATTCTCGGAATGGCAGCAGATGCCTTAAAAGACACCTGCTTACCGTCAATCTCAATCTGTTTAATCATACTCATTATGCTACGCCCTCTCCTTCATCAGATTCTGTTGTAGTCGGCATATATACAGCTTTGTACCAGTCATTGTAAACGGTTGTATCTGTAGTATTTCCTGTGTTAATCACGGTGATAAAATGTACAAAAAACACGTTCAAAAAATGTACAATCAACCTCCAATAAACTAATATCAGTTTGATGGAGGAATAAGAATGATTGGAGATAAATGGTTGAGCATAAGAAACGACAGAAAAAAAGGAATGAGTTATTCCGAAATAGGCAGGAAATATAACATCGATCGCCGTACCGCAAAGAAGTACTGCGAAAGCAATGTTAAACCCGATTACAAGTACATTAGCCCAAGAAAACGCAAAATAGATGCTTATTCATCATATATTGATGAACTTCTAGCCGAAGCGCCTTATTCAGCTGTCAGAATACAGGAATTGGTGGAAGAACACTTTCATACCAAAATCGGTTATACAACTATACAGGAGTATGTTAAAAAGACTAAGCATAACTATAATCATCAGGCTACAGTGCGATTTGAAACAATGCCAGGATTACAAGGTCAGGTAGACTGGGGATTTTTTGAAAGCTATACAGTTAAGGACATAAACGGCGAGGAAAAGAAATTATATTGTTTTCTCATGATTCTTGGATACTCTCGAATGAGATATATCGAATTCGTAACGGACATGAGTACACAGACTCTTATCAGATGTCACCTTAATGCATTTGATTACTTTGGAGGTTATCCGGAAGAAATACTTTATGACAACATGAAACAGGTCGTTGTTAAAAGACTGCTGAAACAGAAAGATTCAACATTGAACAAAACATTTGAAGACTTTGCAGGCTTCTTCAATTTCAAACCTATTTTATGCAGGCCATACAGAGGACAGACCAAAGGGAAAATTGAACGCACAGTAAGATATGTCCGCGAGAACTTTATGGTCGGAATAAAATATAAAAACCTAGAGGATTTAAATAAACAGGCATACGCATGGTGTGAAAAAGTAAATAATAAGGTTCATTCCACAACAAATGAAATACCAAAAATACGACTACTTGAAGAACATTTAACAAAGGTTACAAGACCATATTTTATTGATATTAATACAGTAAGAAAAGTTGAAAAAGACTGTCTATTTTCATATAAAGGTAACAAATATTCCGTTCCGCCCAAATACATATACCGCCATGTTATAGTAGCTGGATTCGATAATCTTCTTCAAGTTTACTGTGATGGTGAAAAAATAGCCACCCATCCGATAGCCAAAGGGAAAAACATGGCAGTAATTAGTAAATATCATTATGATTCGATATCTCACTCGCAGCATGACAAAGATCATAATTCAATATTTGATGATGCTAATTATGATGAAAAACTAAGCAATGTAAATTTGGAGGTATATAACTATGAATGACAATGTAATGGTAAGAATGAAACAGAATCTTGCTATTCTGGGGTTGAGAAATACACATGAAAATATTGATGAATACCTGGGAAATGCTATTGATAATAAGGTATCAATTACAGAGTTTCTTGATCTCATATTTGAAAGAGAAGCTAAGGCTAAAGTAAACAGATCCGTAGAAAATCAGATAAAAATGGCTGGTTTTCCGGCAAGAAAGACTTTTGAATTATACGATTTTGATTTTCAGCCGAATCTTGATACAGATATGATAGATGACCTTAGAACATTAAGATTTATAGGAAATAACGAAAACATCATCTTCCTTGGAACTCCGGGTGTTGGGAAAACACACCTTGCCATAGCATTAGGAATAAGTGCTATTGAAAACAAATATTCAACATACTTTATAAGCTGTCATCAGCTTATTCAAAATCTTTTGAAGGCAAACCATGAAAATAGACTGGATGAAAGATTAAAACAATACGCAAAATATAAGGTTTTAATTATTGATGAAATAGGTTATCTTCCGACAAGTTTGGAAGGTGCGAATCTGTTTTTTCAACTGATAGCAAAAAGATACGAAAAGCACTCAACGATATTTACAACAAATAAGAACTTTGGAGAATGGCAGGATATATTTCAGGATAATACGATATCGGCTGCAATACTTGATAGAATTCTTCATCATTCTAAAGTTGTAAAAATAGTTGGTGAAAGTTATCGTTTAAAGGAAAGAGGTGATTTACTCGCAAAGAAACATCAGTAGTACCTGTACATTTTTTCGGCGTGAAAAATGTACAAAATTTAAGCGTGATTGACACATGAAGCGCCTTCTTCTCCTTCAGGAATTTTTCATGCAGTTTTCTGGTTTCCTTCTCCATAAACGCCTTCTCTGCCTCGATCATCTCCGCTCTTGCAGTGTCCAAGCTAATGATGAGCTTGCCGTCCTCACATCTGACCAATACCGGATCTCCAATGTGGAACCCAGCAGCCTCCAGCCACTGCCCCATCAACCGGATCGACGGGACAGGCTTGTAGTTGTGCCCGCTCAGCGCACAAACCTTCAGTTCTCTTTCGTTCTTGCTGGCCATGTGTTTGTCCTCCTTTTTCAATCGACTCTTTTGAATTGAAACAAAACAAGCTGCAGATCTCGGATCACTTACGCATCTGCAGCTTATCTATTCAAATTCCTATTCGATTGTGAGGCTGAACTTTAGGTGGTAGAATTCTTCCCTTCATTCTTGATGCGGTAGTAGTCTTCCATCTCCACATCAAGCGTAATATAGGATTCTTTCTTAGGTCTTTGGGTGTTGCTCAAGAGGCACACAGTCTCGACGTGGCATGAGGAAACGAAACTACTGACTCATACCCCTCGTTGGTAAAGGGAAACTTGTTCACTGATCGCTGCCTGTTCGCAATTCTGCGCCCAGG
>JBGVDD010000186.1:0-6591 GCA_045119215.1 Lachnospiraceae bacterium
GTTCTTCAATGCAGGAATTCTTCTCCGATTTTCGGATCACTCATCATCTTCCCAAATAGAAAGTTATCCAGTAAATTTAGTTGTTCAATTGTTCGTTTCGCCATAGGCTTTCTCCTTTTCTTATCACAGAAAGCATATGGATATTATGTATAATTATAGCACCTCGAAGCCTAATTGCATATATTAATCCACAGCTTTCCTTTTTATTGTATACACATATGAGTAATTGGTCGACTTGACCTTATGACTTAGATGGCGATTGCCATCTGAAATGCGTGATTTAAAACGTAAGCGCTTAATTTCGGGGTGTACCCCTGAAAATGTATTCCGGATTTCAGGCTAGAAATCCGGAACGCAAGCGTTTTACTCTATTTTATATTACAAAGCCCCTTCACACTTTCATTCCACGGAGCCAATTTTTCGAGTTCTTCATCTGACATGTCCTTACTTGGCCTTTGTTCAAACAGGAAATTCAGATATTTGTATAAATCCAGACCATAGGCTTTTGCCATCTCTACAACTGTGAGATACAACGTGTTTGCCTGTGCGCCTTCCGGCGTATCAGAGAACAGCCAGTTTTTACGACCTACGGTTACCGGGCGAATATTGTTCTCGCTGAGATTATTGCTGAAACTGCAACGACCGTCTTCAAGATAGGTCATCAGGAACTCTTCACGATTACGGATATATGTGATAGCTTTTTTCAGTTTTCCATTACTGCCGGGTTCTACCTGTTTCAGCCACGCCAAAAAGCCCTCAATAACAGGTTTTTCATCTTTGAGGCGGCGTGTGTATATTTGCTTATAATTAAGTCCCTTTTCTCTGTAGGACCGTTCATATGCGAACAGTTTTTCACAATAGAGAAATCCCTGAACTGCGGGATTGGTATAATCCTTTTCCATTCCCTTTGGTATGGATTCCAAAAGATATCTGCGGATATGTGCCCAGCAACAACAGCGGTTCGTTTCCTGTACCTTGTTGTAGCCCTGATATCCGTCGGCCATCAGATAGAATCCGGGAGCGATTCCATTCAGGAACCGTCTTGCATTTTCTCCTGCTCTCGTAGGAGTGTAATTATAGAGGATGATAGGATTCAGACCATCCTCTCCGGTACGGATCACCCAGAAGTAAGATTTTGTCTGGGCTCGCCTGTCATCTTCCTTCAGGACCTGTACCGGTGTTTCATCCATCATTAAAAACCTTCGGTAAAGAAGTTTTCGATGGAAGAAATCATACATTGGTTGTAAATACTCCTGTGCCGCAGTGATAAGATTTTTCGCCATAGTGCTGCGACTGATCGGGGCATTCAGCTGCAGGAAATCTTTTTCCTGCCTGTAGAGCGGAAGATACAGACCATACTTTTGATAAGCAATCAGTGAAAGCAATGATTCGGACACGTAGCTTCCTTCAATAAAAGCCGGTCTGCCATTGTCCTTGATAAACTGAGGTTCCTCTGTATCTTTGCACTGAGGGCATCCATAAGTAGTTGCGATATATTCGATGCGCTCCAGCTTTGGTCTTGTATATACGATTTCAGTACGGATTATCTCTGTGCCGATCGGAACCATCTGCGTTCCACATATAGAACAGATTTTATCGTCATCAGACAATGTATCAACCGGTACCTGTCTGGTTGGTAAATTCTCAAACTGTTCTTTCAGCGTTGGCTTTTTCTTCCGTGATTTCTTAGGCAGAGAAACAACTTCCGGTTCGATAAGCTCCAGTGGTTTTTCTTCTTCGCCATCGAAAAGTCCCATTTGACCTGGGAACGGAGCAGCCCTGCGCTCGCTTGAGGAGCCGAAAAGTTTCTGCTTAAGCCATGCCATTTCAGCCTTGAGATTATCATTCTCCTGTTGCTGTCTGGCAATGGTTTCATTCAGAGTTTTAATGGTCATATTCAGTTGTGATATCAGATCCTTAAGCTCTGAAAGCTGGATATCTTTACTGCTTTTTGCCATGCTTCTGCTCCTTGTTTTACTATAAATAGTATACCACAAAAACGGCGGAAAAGCCAGTAAAGTAGGCGGTTTCAGGCGGTTCGAAGTGCCTTTGGCTGCTCGATTTCAAGACCTGACATCAGCCAGTCGAATTGTTGCCATGTGATCGGTTTTACCTCGGAACTGTTACGAGGCCAACGGTATTTTCCATGCACGACATCCAGTCTTTTGTATAGAAGAACATACCCATCCGGTTCCCGCAAAAGAACCTTGATACGGTCACATCTTTTTCCACAGAAAAGATAAATGGCATTCCTGTCCGGTTCTGTCTGCAGCTGTTTTAGTATGATGGCACACAGACCATCTATTGACTTTCGCATATCAGTATTATTTTAGTTCTGAAATAATACTGATTATCCGAGAAGAATTATTATTCGAGAAGATTCCCGTCAGCACGGTTGTTTCCAGCATTCTCAATAATTCTTCTCGAATAATGTTTTACTTCCGCTTCAAGAAATCAGGTATATCTTTTTTAGACTCTTTCATTTCGTATTTACTTCCAAACCAGGTATCATTCCATTCCTTCAGCTTCTTATCGACCGAATCCTGTGACATTTCAGCATATATCTGAGTGGTCTGGACCGATACATGCCCCAATATATTTTTTATTGTCACAATATCCACCCCGGCTTCTAACAAATGGCAGGCTGTACTATGCCGCATGGAATGCGGAGGATAACTGTCTTTAAGGAACATGTCCGGGTATTTTTCTTTTGCAATGGTAACATATTTTTTATATATGCCTTCAACGCATGAGATGGTCATCTGTTCATGTGTTTGACTGGAGAAAACATGTCTTTCAGGATATCCTTCAATGTGTCTGTGCCTAATGTATTTTTGAATTGTTCCCGCCAATGCCAACGAAATACCAACTTGTCTGGTCTTTGATCCTTTACCGATTAGCGTAACAGATGCATTTATATCATTTACATGGAGACTATTCACGGTAAAATCACATATTTCCTGAGCGCGTGCACCAGTTGCATACATAAATGAGAGCAGAACTTTATCTCTTAAGCCTGTTTCATAGTTTTCATCAGGCAGAGACAATAATGCTTTTATCTCATCCCTTGAAAAAACAGCTCGTCCATTTTTATTGCAACGCTTTACCGGAATCTTTATTATGGCACTCCTAAAAACAGAAGCCGCATCAAAATCCCGGTTTTGTGCATACTCTGAGAACGCAGAAAGTGCGGACAGTCTCTGGTTTCTGGTAACGGATTTGCAATGTCTTACTGTTTCAAGCCAGTTAAAGAATTCTAACAGTGTATCATAATCCAGGTTTGAGAACCTGATATAATCAGCTTTAATCCCTTTGACATCCTGCATAAACCGGAGTAATAGCATAAAGCTTTGCTTATAGGATTCTATTGTGTTAGGACTAAGCCCCCGGCTATACGGCAAGTAGGTCTCAAAATAATCCTCCAGTAATGACATGAATTCAATCTTACGCCTACTCATAAATAATCACCTCCGGAAACAATTCCCCAGAATAGTCATTAAACTTTGTAAGCGTATCCTCAAAGTAATTACCACTGTATTTCAGGTACTTTTCAGTTTCATAAAGACTATCATGTCCTAAATATGTTGATAAATATGGGACAGATTCGCTGGCTTTTATACCATCACGCTCATTTTTATCGAATGACCTTATAGCAAATGTGTGGCGAAAACAGTGAAGACAAGCACCACGGCCATTCTTGATCAGTTCGCCGTTACTAACTCCGGCTAACTTGCGAATACTCCTATAATAGTTTCCAACGTTATTAGTTGAAATATGGCTATGCATGTCTTCTGCCGGAAAAAGATATGCTTCCGAATCATTCAGTATTCCCATGCCTGTGCAATAACGATAAAGGATCTCTGCCAGATCCTCCCCAAAAGGAACCAAGCGTTGCTTGTATTTTTTTGTAACTCTCAGAATAATCAGATTCCTGTCGAAATCCAAGTCTCCAACCTTAATGTTCACGGTTTCTCCGACACGCATACCGCAGCAGTACAACAAGCGTAGGATCAACGGCATTTCTTTTTCTGCGTATTTGTTTTTTCTTGCCTTAGTAACAACCATTGAGTCGGCAACTGCAAAGAGTTTTTCTATATCTTCATCCGAGTAAAGATAAGGAACATAGGTGTCATGGGTCATGAGAGTTCTCGGAATGAAGCAGTTGTAACCGGAATTGAGCAAAAACAACAATAACTGCCTGACATAGTGAACATGCTGGTTGGATGTATTAAGTGAAATGTCTTTGCCAACCTCCTTAATCCAGGATTCGATTACTGATTCGGGTATTTCTTTTACATCATGATTAATCCGGCATAGATATTCATCAAAGAGAATCATTGTCCTCTTATAATGTCTATATGCCTCCTGACCGAGTTCCGCCTCTCTTATAGAAAGGTGAAGTTTTATTTCATCACGAAAAACTGAATTAAGCTCTGACATCTTATTCCATCTCCCCATATAGAAATGCACGAAACTTCCCTGTAGTTAATGGTGGCGTCAGGCTATATCTTCTGAGGATTTCTATGTCTATGCGCGCATAATGTTTAATGGCACTTTGTGAGCTATGTCCCAGCACCTTCCTTACAGTCTCATAGCTAATATCATTGTTGACCATGGAACTTGCCAAGGATGATCTAAAAGCATGAGGGCCACTTTTGCGTTTTCCGGGATCAACCTTTGCCAGTCCGATATATTTTTTCAAGGCAACTCTAAGAGTTGACGTTGTAACCGGATTATACGGAGCATACACATTTATAAATATCAAATCTGACTGTGCCGATGGCCTGACAGATAAATACTCCTCAATAGCTGTTTTAACATCTTTGATCAGTGGGAGATGAAGAATATTTCCGGTCTTTTCTTGGATGATATCTATGTCAGTTTTATTCTGAACATCCTTAATCCTTAACCCTACAATATCCCCTGAACGCATCCCCATTCTTGATGCAAGTAGAATCATTGCATAATCACGTTTTCCTATAATACTACTTGTATCGATGATATCTTCTACCTGTCTTATTTCCTCGATAGAATATACACTTGGGATAACATAAGGCTTACTTCTGTGAGGAACGATAGTTGAATAGTCAGATGTGACACCTTCATAATCCGTCAGGTATCTTAAAAACAGTTTGATCTCACCCCAAAGATTGTGATCCGTTATCTTTATACATGCCTGTGATATCTGCATAGGAGAAAGGTCTGCAAGAGATCTACAATTCTGTTTTACCAACTCATCTAAAAACCAAGAGACTGCATACCTTTTGTTTCTGATGGTACCGACAGCATGTCCTGTATTGGTATTCCAAGAGCAATATCGATTCACTATTTCGATAAAAGCATCCGACAGGCAGAAATGCTTACCTTTATCGGAATGCACGTTACGCCAGGTATCATTTATTATGTCATTTAGTCGGTATACCACGGTCCTTAGATTTGTGTAGTACTGATTTTTACCATGTTCGGCAAGATAATCATTTAAAAATCTGTTCCCTCCTTCCGCACTGTAATAGTCGTAGCCGTTTTCCCTCAGCCATTTAAAAATACTGTTACATTGGTATCTATAGCCGGTAACAGTAATAGGTGAACACCCTTGGCTGCTTAGTTTTTCGAGAAGAGTGGTCCTAAACTCCTCAAATGAATAGTTCTGTTCTTGCATTATAGCAATACCTCCTTATTGTAGTTTGTAAAATAAGGATAAACGAACTATCGTTATTCGAGAAGAATTATTGAGAATGCTGGAAACAACCGTGCCGACGGGAATCTTCTCGAATAATAATTCTTCTCGGATAATCAGTATAACCGGTCACGATATAAATGTTGTCTGCAATGGAAATGTCACCAAGCACGAGTGGCACCTCCCATACACTGCATGGCACACCGGATCAGATTTTGATCTGCACCATTGAAAAGACGAAGTGTCACATTTCCGACCACTAATTCAGCAGCAACAGAAGGAGTAGATGGGGTAGCTATAGGGCGAGTGTTTTGCTCTATTACAGAACTAGACATATCCTCGCTTACCAGATTTACCTTAACGACATCCTGTACAACTACCGCTCCTTCAGACTTACTTTTGGAATCAGGAAAGGTATAACCGGCCTTTCGCAGCTTGCTGACCCAGTTATAGAAAGTACCAACATTAATATCCTGTCGTTGGCACCACTGATAATCGGAAAGACCGCTTTGACGACATTCCATGATGAGCCGGATCTGCTCATCTTTTCTGACAATTCTTTTTTGCATAATGATTGGCTCCTTTGGATAGAGTAAAACACTTGCATCTAGCCCTCCAAATGGAGCAAAACGCTTGCGTCTCCTACCAATCATTATAAGGAAATCAGTGGATGGATGGAATCCACCCCGAAATTAGGCGCTTACCAAAAAAGGGTGAAAAGCCAGTAAAATCAAGGGTTTCGTGTTGTTTGGATAGCCTTTGGCTGTTCAATATCAAGCCCTGACATTAGCCAGTCAAACTGTTGCCAGGTTATTGCTTTTACCTCTGATTTATTGCGTGGCCAACGGTATCTTCCGTGAACATCTTTTAGTTTTTTATACAAAAGAACATATCCATCATGTTCTCGTAGTAAT
>JBGVDD010000187.1:0-2092 GCA_045119215.1 Lachnospiraceae bacterium
GGCTTAGACCATGATGTATTATTATAATATGCAGAAAACATACCTTTACATTGATCCACTTCTGCTCCTGCTCTGTACTTTTCAACCGTTTTAGATAAACTTATTGCAGTAGATGTTGACTTTCCACTCGTAGCATAATAAGCTTTTTTATCAAAACGATAATAAATCCTTGCCTCTGCCGACAAACTAATTGTTGGACGGCTCTTAACAACAATTTTTGCAGTGGTTTTTCCTGAACTCCTTCCATCTGAAACGCTAGCCTCAATTATGGCTCCCCCCACATTTACTGATTCAGATTTTGCCTGTGCTGTCTTTCCTGAAATTCCTGCTGATAAAAGCATTACTCCTGCCAAAGTAAGCGCTCCACCTCTTCGTATTGCTTTTTTCACACTCTTTCTCATAAGCATTTCCTCCCTTTCTTCTATATAGCCTCTCGGCTTCTCAAGCCCATATTTTTCAAGGCTTTTACTTCCTATTTTTCTAAAATTCCCCCACTTTTTTTTGCCAAAACACTTGACAAATCCTCAAAAAAATGCGGCGCTTCGCGCCCTTAATTATTAAGGCATTTTTTTGATTTGGAGGCGATTTTATGTTACCTGTTAACACTGGCGGTCATTCCGCCTATCAACAAACTTTTGTATCTGCATTTCTTTCTTTATTTCCTAATCCCTTTGTTGTCCCTAAAGCAACATGGGATCTTATTGTGAAATTTTGGTATCTGGACCTTTCTGAAACAGATACCATTATGCTTAATTATTATCCTAAATCCGGAAAACCTGTAAAGCGTTTACCATCCTCTTTGCTTCGTTCCTATCTGTTATCAATAAAGCTACACATTACATCCATTACAAAATGGTGTGAACTTCTTAAAATCACTCCATTGTTTGCCATTCTCAGTGGTTTTCCGGTCGATGACACTCCTGGTGTAGGAACCTTCTATGACTTTTTTAACCGACTTTGGCAGTCCGAAAACAACAACTACATCAGCCAGCTTAAACACCAAAAAGAGAAAGTGCAAAAGGGCAAAAAACAGGGAGATAAAACTCCTTGTGATACCAACAGCATTTCAGCTAAACTTTTACCACTTTTAGAACGTATGGAACTTCCAAATACCAATCCGTTTTATCTGATTTTCCGGTTATACAAAGAGCAGTTTTTGGACACTTCCATCCGTAAAGGATTGATTACTCCAAATGCACTCTGTCTTGCCGGTGATGGTACTCCTGTTCAGACTGCAAGGTTAGAACGTTCCAAACGCATTTGTGGATGTGATAAAAACACACATTGTAACTGCAAACGTAAATTCTCTCAACCAGACTGCAACTGGGGCTGGGATTCTTCCAGAAATAAATATTTTTTTGGTTACCATCTTTATATGTTTGTAGCTGCTGATTCGGAAAATGATCTTCCTGTTTTTCCAATGTTAGAGCGTGCTTCCAGACATGATATGCTGTCTTTTTTACATACATTTTTCTCTATGAAATCCTATCTTTCTGAATTTCGTATTGAAAAACTTTTACTTGATGCTGCGCATGATGCTTATCCTGTCTACGACTATTGTAAAACAAATGACATCACACCTTTTATTGATTTAAATCCTGGAAAAACCGGACATTTTAAATACAAAAATGATTTTACCATAGGTAATGATGGTGTTCCTGTTTGTAAAATGGGCTTACGTATGCATCATGATGGTGTAGAAAAAGCAAAACATCGCGAAAAATACCGCTGCCCTCTTGCAAACAGGAAGAAAGGCTGCTTTTGCGAACACCCTTGCTCAGACTCTAAGTACGGAAGAACAGTACATCTTCAACAAAAAGATAATCCAAGATTATTTAACATACCGCCACGAGACAGTAAGAAATGGAAACTGGAATACAACAGTCGAACATCTGTTGAAAGATCAAATAAACGTGAAAAAATAGATTATAAATTAGAAGACGGCAGACACCGTTCTACTAAAATGTGGTACTGCCGTCTCTATGCAATCATGATGCTACAACATCTTGATGCGTGGAAAATGCCTAGCCGCGTAGATCTACAATTCAACTTCTTGCGGATAGCCAACACATAAGTATCATACCACAATTTT
>JBGVDD010000188.1:0-21332 GCA_045119215.1 Lachnospiraceae bacterium
GACAAATTTCAGGACGGAAAAGAAATTTGAAATCTCGATATTATACCTTTTTTATATAGTAAATTTATTCCCCCAAGTAAATTTACTACTCCCCCTCATTATTATTATATAGTTTTTGTGAAAAGAGCGAGACTGCCAAGCAGTTTTGCTCTTTTCGCATGATATGGAATAGGACTCCGTAGGAATGAAAGGAAGAATTATAAATGGTGAAACAAGATTATATTATGCGATTGATACAGGAAATGGTAAGGGCCATATTAAAGCTGGTGTTTCATATTGATACGGATTCGCCCACAGCAGAACTGTTGGAAGAATCAGAAGATAGAGAAACATTAGAGTTATCTGTTCAAATCTGCTGAACAGATATGTAAATGGGGCAATGCTTACGCATGCAAAATTGCCCCATTTTTGTAAAATTTACACTTTTCCACGGTCCCAGCAGTAAATGCTGAGACCTGTATTGAATAGATACCATTTAAGTTATTATTCATATGGTTGATGTTGGAAAGATTGACGAAGCAGAAAACAGGATATATGAAATGACAGAGTATTTGAATCAGAGTGATTTGAAAATAGCATTATTGTTTTATGCTCATTTAAATGGAAAGTCAGATGATTTTTTGGAAGAAAACAACTTTAGCCGAGATGAAGTGCAACAAGGCCTCAGTGCCTTAGCATCGAGATATGGATTTGACAGTATCAAAGAAATGTTTTTAGAATAGGAAGGAACGGTGCTGTATGACAATAGAAGAAAAAGCAGGGAAAATTATCCAGGATATCAAAACAGAAAAAGGAAGTAATCCTATCACAATATTTAAACATATTGCCTCGAAAGAGTATATAAGCATTCATGGTCCGGAACATCATATTTTGGATGGGGCAAGTTTACTTGTGGCATTCAAAAACGCTGGTGGAGACATTGATCTTGAAGCTGCGCTGTCAAAGCTTATGGCAGAGGGACTTCGCATGCCTGGAGCAATGTGCGGACTATGGGGGATTTGTGGAGCAATTACCTCCATGGGAGCGGCATTATCAATTATTGACGGCACAGGACCGCTATCTACTGATGGAACCTGGGGTAATCATATGGAATTTACGGCAAATGCTGCCTGTGAACTGGGAAAAGTGAACGGTCCAAGATGCTGCAAAAGAGATGCGATGATTGCATTTAAGAATGCCATTAATTATGTGAATGAGCACTATGGCGTTACCTTGGAATATGAAAAAATGATATGTGAATATTCAAAGCAGAATGCCCAGTGTATCAAAGAGAGGTGCCCATTTTATGGGGATGTAAAAGACTTTTGACAACCTTAGATATAGGAAAATCAGCCTGAAAAGACATATGTAAAAGGCTTTTGATAGACCAAAAAGTCAAATTTGATTAAAACTGTCTTGCTCATTTCTTGAGTTATTTTGGAATTGTCATCTGGGGAATTCTGTGGGCAGCGGCTATGTATGTGGCAATACTTGTTGAAAAGAAGAAGAAACAGTTTGATATCCAAACCTATAGGGAAATCATTGCGTTTACAGAAGGGGAAGGACTCGACGAAATTGCAAAAGCCAGAGAAGAAGGGAAAAGACCTTATCAAAAGATTTTGCTGGCATGTGGGGCTGGTATTGTAACGCTTGTTATCGCAATTGCATTTGCTATGTTGCTTAGATAATATACCAGAAACGAAATTGAGGCACTGGGACTTGTGGTTCCGGTGTAACAGTTCAGCCATAGGCTAAACTGTTACGAAATCGGGCAATGCTTACGCATGCAAAATTGCCCGATTTTTGTAAAATGCACATTTTTGCACGGTCAGTGCAGTAAATGCGCAGGCCTGCCTGAACTGTTACGTTCCGGTGCCTTTTTTCTGGAAAGAATACGGTTGTTATGATAGAATAGGTGATATGTTAGGGGGGGATGAGAAAATGAACTTAAAAGAACGAGCAAAGAAGTTAAAAATGGATATCCCAATGATATTTTTGGCATTAAAAGATAAAGATACACCAATCATTGCAAAAATGTTTGCTGGCGTAACCGTAGCATATGCACTTTCACCGATTGATTTGATTCCGGACTTTATCCCAATTTTAGGATACTTGGATGATGTTATCCTGTTACCCCTGTTGGTAACATTGACGATAAAATTTATTCCTAGTGATGTTATAGAAAGAAATAGACAGCAAGCAGAAGGATTATGGGAAAATGGAAAACCTAAGAAGTGGTATTATGCTATTCCTATTATAGTGTTTTGGATAATTATTATTGGGTTGATATTAAAAATGATTTTATGACCGGTCTTGGATGTTTGCATGGGCGAACTTACATTTTTAAATGGATAGGAAAGATGGAAGAAATGTAATGTGTTAGAAGGGGGATGTACATATGGGAATATTAAAAAAGATTCATGTGGAACGAGAAAGTGTGTGTATGGGAGATGATTGCAACGCTCCTAATGCTAGAGATTTAGAGTATGAAACCAATGAGCTATTGTCAGAATTTATGGATTCGGTAGCCAGATATGTTCCTACGATGGAAAATGTTGTGTGGAGTGTTGTGGCATCCCAAGGTCAGGCTATTGCATATTTGATTTTTGATGAAGATGCCAGTTACAAATATGAACTTGCAATACCGGATATGAAAGTATCAGAGCTTGCGGAAAAAAGAATCTATTGCAGATATTATTATAAAGGAAAATTGTTTGATTATAGCACCGAACCACCTACTGAAATGTATCCGGAATGCAAGACGCTTCTTGAAAAAGTAAAAGAACATGAGAAATACAGGAATAGTTCTATTTGTGATAACACTGTGGACACAAATTAGACTTTGAAGTTGAAAGGAGAAAAAATTATGACAGAACAACAGGTTGGTTTAATGATTGCGGGATTTTTTATACTTATGGGCATTATATTCGCTCTTGTACCAATCATAATGAATAAAAGCAGAAAGAAGAAAGCAGCCATGTGTGATCGGGAGACAACTGCAACAGTGGTAGAGTATATGGGTTATCGCGATGATACAGGTTATACATACGCACCGGTATACTTATATTGGGCAAATGATAAAGAGTATAGAAAGACTAGTTCCTATTCATCCTCCCGACGAAAATTCTCAGTAGGTGATAAGGTGGTCTTACGATATAATGCTAAAAATCCGGAAATGATTTTTGTTGAGGCAGAACAGCACATTGTAAAATTTATGTCGATTATTTTTGGAATCATCAGTGGGGTAATGCTTATTGTAGGTTTAGGAATTGGAATTGGATTTATGGTAGGCTGATTAGAGGAAGGCAGTTTGGTTTCAGATTATAATTGCACAAAAAGCGATTTGATTTTGCGTTTTTTAAGCAGGTAGATAAAGATGGAAAAAATGATAAAAGATAGCAGATACAAGTCAATACTGGCAATTTTTTGTGCCTTTGGATGGTCGTTGGCATATCCGCTTATAAAAATCGGGTATCAGGAATTTCAAATTGGTTCAGCCGATTTGGGTGGAAAAATCCTGTTTGCAGGGATTCGTTTTCTTTTTGCGGGTATGTTTGTTCTGATATTCTGTGGCATGAAAAAAATAAAACTGGAGATAAAAAAGAGAAATGATTTCTGATGACAAAGTATCTGCTACTAAAATCATGGGATGTGTCTTGGGCATTGGGGGCATTGTAACAATCAATATACAGCCTGGTGTTGATTTTTTTGAAGATATTACCTTTAGAGGGGACGGAATGATTCTTCTAAACGCAGGCTGTGCAGCGCTGGGTGGTGTCATAACACGGGTTGCTTCCAGGAAAATGAATATGATGCAGACAACAGGGCAAAGTATGATGCTTGGAGGAGCATTTCTGGTGGTAACTGGTTGGGTGATAGGAAGTAAAAGTCCCTGGAGTTTCACCATAAAAGGAATTCTTGTATTAATAGCATTGATTATGATATCAGCAGTTTGTTTTGCTATTTATAACGAGTTGCTTGCTTATCATCCCATTAGTAAGATAGCAATTTATAATGCGCTGATTCCAGTTTTGGGAGTAATATTCGCAGCACTGTTACTGCAGGAAGAACTGAAATGGCAATATCTTATAGCTGTAATGATGGTAGCTTGTGGAATTTATTTTGTGAATAGGAAAATAGAATGAGTAGTGAATTATATGATAAATTCGTAAGGATTAACCGCATTGACCAAGCCATCTTCGAATCCGAGCAGGAAATTGCCAACGGAGCAGAAGCAGTTGACGCAGAGATAGTTTTTGCAGAATTGGAGAAAAAATATTATTGGTCCCGTGAACCGGGTTCGCAGAACCGTGAAGAAAGTAAAAATGTTTTAAAAAGAGAATAAGAGGTGTGTATGAAGAAAATAGGTAGTTGTATTGGAGTGTTGTTATCTACTTTTCTGTTTGCGATTTGTGGATATCTTGTGGCTAAATATGGTATTGGAGAATTGGAAAACCTAACTACGGGTGAAAGATTATTTAAGATTTCACTTTGTTTTGTTGCAATATATGTTGCAATTATTGTGCAGATTATTATTCATGAAGCAGGTCATTTGATTTTTGGACAATTAAGTGGATATGAATTTAGTTCTTTTAGAATTTTTAGTTTTATGTGGATAAAAAAGAATGGAAAAATAGAGCTGAAACGTTTAAATATTGCAGGGACAGGTGGACAGTGTCTCATGTCTCCACCGGATATGGTAGATGGAAAAGTGCCTGTAATTTTATATAATTTAGGTGGTTGTATCACCAATTTATGTTCAGGAATCTTATTCTTTTTTCTTGCTAATCTGTGTCATATTAATAAAAATGTTTTCCTGATATTTTTGTTATTGGGAATTGTGGGAGTAGGCTTTGCTGTCACAAATGGCTTACCTTTGATGGGAACGGTGAATAATGACGGATACAATGCATTTTCCTTAGGTAAGAATAAGGAGGGCATGAAGGCATTTTGGATAACTATGAAAATAAATGAGTTGATATCTGTTCAAAATAAACGGTTAAAGGATATGCCGGGTGAATTGTTTTTTATGCCAGAAAAACAGTATCTTAAGGATTCGCTGATAGCATCAATAGGAGTATACTATTGTAATTATCTTATGGATTTATATAGATTTGAGGAAGCAAAGAATCAGATAGAGTACTTATTGGAAAATAGTACAGGAGTTGTAGAATTACATAAGGCGTTATTAAAAAATGACCTGGCTTATATCGCTTTGCTTAAGGGAGAAATGGAAGAAGCCAAAAATATTATAACTGATAAAAACGTCACGAAGATAAGAAAAGCCATGAAAGATTTTCCATCGGTGATTCGAACAGAATATGCATATGCATTGCTATGTGAGAAAGATGAGAAAAAGGCGGAGAAGAAATTAGAAATGTTTCATAGAATTGAAAAAACTTATCCAAATACTTCTGATATAGAAAGTGAGATGGAATTAATTGAAGTGATTCAGGATGTGGAAAGATAATTCGAAATGAAAATTGCAGGAATTGAGAAGGCAAGATGTTGCATCTTGGTTTAAAAAGACTATTACTTCTGGTTGGGTTATAGTCTTTTTTATTTTTGATCTTACATATCATTATCATTATCGAGTGTGTTTTGGCACAGATTATTGGTTGTACTTTATTTTTTTACAGATAAAATTCGCAAGATGTTGCGAATTTTATACAATAAGTAGAGTGATATCCTTGACAATATGCTAAAATAGTATTATTGTATTATCAGAATGGATACCATAATAGACGGTGTTAATTATAAATTTTGACTCAAGAGGTATTTTTTATGAGCATGAGAATGAGTTACAAAAAATTGTGGATAATGCTAGTCGAACGAGAGATCTCGCCAGCAGACCTTAGAAAAGAATTAAATATTGCAACAGGAACTATGACGAAAATACGAAAAAATGAAGAAGTTGCATTATCTGTTTTGTTAAGGATATGCGAATATTTGGGGTGTAATATAGGGGATATTTGTGACGCAGTAAAAGTAGATGAATAGACTTTGGTAGATACTAAGGAGGTCAATGCAGAATGCCATTTTGTATAAATTGTGGGGAAGAGATAACAGAAGTAGCAAAATTTTGTCATATGTGTGGTGCTAAAGTAATATTGAAAAAGGGGGATGCGAAAAGTAAGAGAATAGTACGGTATGAGGGAGAAAAAATAAAGTGTCCTTCATGTGGAGAAAACATTAAAAGTTTTATGGTATCGTGTCCAAGTTGTGGACATGAATTTAGAAATAAAAAAGCTACAAATTCGGTTCGTGAATTTGAAGCCAAAATTGAGAAAATAGAAGCTAAACGTGAATATGAAAAACCCAGGGGCATTTTTGGGATTTATGATTCGAGTTTAAGAATCTCAAAAGCTGATGAGCAAAAAATAAGCTTGATACGAAGTTTTTCTGTGCCAAATACAAAGGAAGATATTATGGAATTTATGATTCTTGCTACTTCGAATATCAATTATCGTTTATATGATTCTACATATAATATTTCAAAGGGAGAGAGGGCGATTAATGATGCGTGGTTATCAAAAATAAGACAAGTGTACGATAAAGCAAAATTATCATATCGTGGTGATTCTGATTTTATCTTAATTCAGAACATATATGATAATTGTATGATAGATATAGGAAGGTCAAAGAAAAGGGGCATTATCAAATGGATGATGCTAGTTGGTTGGGTTCCTTTGCTTTGGATTGGAATTATTGCATCACTTGTTATCACAGGACCAAAAGAAGATGCAAAAGAGTTAGGGCGATTAGAAAATGTCGTTGTTGATGTCCAAGAGGCCTTGGATAATGGAGAATATAAACATGCATTAAGGGTGGCAGACTCTATTGATTATCAGCGTTACAATCATGAGATGAAGAGAAAATGGGAAATTGAACGAGATTATTGGATTGATAAAGTTATTGAGGAAGCAAATAAGAATGGCGTGATACTTGAACGCCCAAAAGAAAAGACAGATGAAGAAGATGTAGAGAAAAAAACGAGCAGTGGAGGATTTATTGAAGGCTTAAAAGATGGTATGCAACCTGGCATAGGAGCCGTCCAGGAAAATATGGAAGAGTTCAATCGTATTATGAGTGGTGATGAGGAAGTATCAAATCAAGGAAATGACTAAAGGAGGAAGATACTATGGGATTATTTAGTAAAAATAAAAATGGTGGATTGATGGATACTATAAGGTGCGATGAGCCCTCATATTTAATTTGGAAGTGGCATCCAACAGGTTCAAAAGAAGGAAAAAATAAAAAAGAAAATACAATTAGATGGGGATCTTCACTTAGAGTAAAAGATGGAGAGGTAGCAGTGTTTGTATATAACTTGGGCAATGGTATAATGCAAGATTTTATTCTTGGACCTTTTGATGAAACGATTAGCACATATAATTTTCCCGTTTTGGCTAGTATTGTTGGAATTGCGTATAATGGAGGTTCTCCATTTCAAGCAGAAGTGTATTTTATTAATTTGGCACAAATTATACAAGTTAGATTTGGTGTCCCATACTTTGATGTGTATGACCCAAGATTTACAGATTTTGGCGTTCCAGTTGCGGTTCGAGGAACTGTTAGCTTTAAAATTGCAGATTACAGGGAATTTATTAAATTGCATAGACTGAGCACCTTTCGGCTTGAGGATTTTCAAAAACAGATAAGGGATGTTGTGATTCGTTATGTCAAGGATGTTGTAGCCAATGCACCAAGTGCAAATGATATACCAGTTGTTCAGATAGAAACAAAGACCTACGTTATCAATGATGCGATTGAATATGACGTGAGCGAGCGGTTAAGAGAAGATTTTGGCGTAGAGGTATTAGGTGTAGACATTGGAGCTATTGAAATTGATAAGTCAAGCGAGGGTTATAAGAAGCTTATGGCAGTTACAAGAGATGTGGATGAGGCAACAATCCAGGCTCAAAAAGAGGCGAATGTAAAAAAGATTCACGATATGCAGAGAATCGAAGCAGTGAATTATGAAGAGACGCTGAGAATCAAAAGAGATGAAGGTCAGTATGCAACGCACAAGGATATACAGTCTAAGTATTTTCAGGCTTATCAAGTTGAGGCTCAGACACAAGTTGGAATGGTTGGTGCTGAGGCGTTAGGTCAGATGGGAGCTAATGGTGCGGGTGGAGTAAGTTTTTCTGATGGGGGGACAGGGTTTAATCCAGCAGCTATGATGGCTGGAATGGCAATTGGTGGAGCTGTGGGACAAAATATTTCTGCATCAATAAATGGCGCTATGTCACAATTGAATCAGGCTAGCGTTACACCACCTCCGGTTCCTGTTATAGCGTATTATGTGGTTATAGACGGTCAGGCCAAGGGACCATTTGATATTGGGAAAATGAAGCAAATGGCTTCAAATGGAATTATGAATAAAGCTAGTTGGGTTTGGAAAGAGGGAATGTCTGAATGGGTAAGTGCAGATAGTGTTTGTGAGCTTGAGGGAGTGTTCGAAGAAGAATTTTAGCTTATATTTCTTTGAAGATTTCGTATTATAGTTTTAAAAATTATTGGGAGGATAAGAGATTATGAAATGTAAGTATTGTGGTACGGAACTTGTAGATGAAGGAAAGTTCTGTCGTGAATGTGGAAATACAGTAGGGGACAGCTGTCAGAAAAGATTTTGTAGAGAATGCGGAGCTGAATTAAGTGATAATGTAAAATTTTGTTCTAATTGCGGAGGCAGTGTTAATGCTGAACCACAAAATATATCAGAGAATGACAGCATCGATGTATCTAAGACGGATGAAATGAAAAAAAGTGGGGATTTGTGTTCCGAGAGAGAAATAGAAAATGATGTGAATAGGAATACAGCTACAGAAAATAATTCACTCACAGATAAAATAAAAATGAGAGCAAAGCAGACATGGAGTGAAATGGATGGGTTCTGTAAGGTATTAACAATTGCATGTGCTGTGTTTGCACTAATGTTTGTAGTTGCAATCGTTTCACATAAGTTTTTGCCCATTGTAATATCAATCATTCAGTTTGTCGGAGTAGTAGTTGCTTTCTTAATACATAGGGAGGACATCAAGATTTCAAAAACATGGGTTAAGTACATAGTAATGGGCATAGCAGTCTTGCTTACTATATTTAATATTAAGTGTTATTCCATTGGTACTAAATCGGATATAGATTTGTCAGAAATTGATTCAGAAAGTGATGAGAGTGGAGGAGACTCTGTTCAGGTTCCCATTGGACTAGATGAATGTTTGGAAGAGGATTATTTGGATATTGAAACTACATTGTCAGAATGTGGTTTTACCAATATTTATCTCGAAGAAATCGAAGATTTGAAGGCTTCAGAATCGGATAAAGTCGGACAGATAGAAACTATTTCAATTGGTGGAAGGACAGATTTCTCAAAAAACCAGACATTTGATAGCAATGCTGAGATTGTAATCAATTATCACACCTATGCAAAGTGTATGGTAAAAGTGCACATTAATTTTGTCCCTAACTTGATGTTCAGTAAGTATGATGTGGAATTTAAATTCAATGGTTTATCCCATGGAATTATTTCCCATGGAGAAGATGCAGATTATGAGCTTGCTGTTGAACCTGGAGAGTATATGGTTGAGTTTGTCAATGAAGAATCACCTTCAGTAAAAGGTGAAACTATGCTTGAAGTAAGTGGCGATACTAACGTATCTTATAAAATCAGCTGTTACAGTGATAAAATATCGGTTGAGGTAGAATACACTGAAAATCTGGGAGAAGTGGATGAAAATGAAGTTATGATGACATCTAATGCGTCAGATTATGAATATAGGAATTACAAAGATGTTGAAACAGAATTAAAGCAACTTGGCTTCAAAAATATTACAACAAAAATACTGTATGATATCGAATTAGGTTGGACAGAGGAAGGTGAAACTGAGACTGTTTCAGTTGGAGGAAAAAAAGATTTTAAGAGAGGAGACATTTTCTCAAATAGTGATGAAGTAGTTATTACATATCATATGAAAGAGGAAGATGATCCTAATAAGGAACAGGAAAAGTCAACAGAAGCAAAGGAAGAGGAAGAAGAAGATGAGTTAGATGAAGAACCAGTTTTCTATTCTACCAATAATTATGAAACTGCAAAGAATGGTAATTCTGGGGTATTTTCATATAAGAAACCAGGAAGTTCTTATGATATCTATTACATTATAGATTTTGAAGAAGGATATGTGTATTACTTTACAGAAGGCAATGGGGAAGAGTTTTGTGATAGATTAAAAATTGAATCAGGTACACTTAATGATTCAATGATAATTACATATCATGATGGAAATGACACATGGTCGTATAATTTACATTTTAAGTATGTTAATGCCCCAGAAACACTTGTTATGGTGGACAATAATGGGTTTGATTATGAGTACAAAACTACTAGTTTGGACAGTGCTATGGAATTAAGAGACACAAAAACAATTAAGGATTATTAGTATGGTAATAGAAAGAAGCTTAATTCAAATCAGAATTGACCGAGCTCTTTGAGCGAGGGATGCTTCTTGTCCGAAGAGCAGGAAGATGGGGAATAGATGCAGAAAACTTAGAATTTGACGAGGTGTTTATCATGAAAAATGTAATTCATATTTTGGGTGCTTCTGGTTCTGGTACAACAACGTTGGGAAAAAAATATGTGAAGAATTAGGATATACATTAATGGATACAGATAATTATTTTTGGATACCGACAGAACCCCCATTTACGCATAAACGCCCTAAAAAAGAGCGAATAGAATTAATGAAAAACGATATCAATAAATCAGAGAATGTTGTAATATCTGGTTCGCTTACAGATTGGGGAGATGAGTTGATTCCATATTTTACCCTGGCTATAAGAATTGAAATGAAACAGAGTATACGTATTGAAAGATTGGTAAAAAGAGAAAAGGAAAGATATGGTTCACGCATTGAATTAGGTGGAGATATGTACCAACAGCATATTGATTTTATTGAATGGGCAAAATCTTATGACAATGGTGGTATGGATATCAGAAGTAAAGCGATGCATGATGAATTACAAAAGTCGTTTTCGTGTAAGATTTTATATTTAGATGGAGAGAACAAATTGGAAGATAATTTTGAGAAAGTATTAAAAGTTCTACTTATAAAGAAATAAGCAACTCCCAAATTGTCAGGATGTAAATTCCTATTTTATTTAGTACATAGAAAGGAGTGGAAGTGCATGAAAGAGTTTAAAATTATCAAATTCGAAAAACCAAACAAATCTTATGAGCTTATTGAAAAGTCATTGGAGCAAAAATCCTCCGAAGGATGGGAAGTTGTCAATATGACAATGGACATGTCTACTGATATTAGAGGAACAATGTTAGTTCTTCTACAAAGGGAAAAGCAACAAAATTGATAATTTTTTCTGCCAAAGACTTGAGCCAGTGAACCTGGTACCGTGGCTCAAAGAAAATGGCGAAAATAAGAGAAAAAAGGTGGGCCAGTGAACCCGGTACCGTGTCTTAAAGGAGGATTTTATGAAAATAAATGGAAAATTTGAAGCGAAACTAGAATACCGAGTGGTTGATTTGGAGACAGCCTCTGGGGAGAAGATTGATAATGTGTCAGAGCGTGATGTGGATTTCTACATTGATATGATTGAAAATGGAGAGGAAGACTTTATCATACTAAACTCCCAGGAGGGATTCTTACAGTTCTATGGTGTGGACAACCATTTTGTGGCAGAAATGCATATAAAATATGCAAATGATGATTTTCGTACATTTTCTTTTATAAACAAAGAGAAAGAAAATGCATTGGAGAGAGTTGTACTTGAGACTCCATACGGAAACTTTACCCCTTTAGAAAGAGAGGTGGTTTCTTATGAGCAGATAAAAAAGCTTGTAAGAAACTATTATAAATATTCTGTTTGTGAGGTGTTTCTTGAAAGTGTAGATTATGTGGAAACCACTGAGGAGACAAAGGAGTATATGGGATTGTAAATGTGGAAATATTCAAAAAATAGTATATTTTGGTTAAGAAGATTAGGAGTTGTGGAGGAAATAATATGGGGAATATAGTTGGAGCAATTATTTCAGGTATTGTGGCAATAGTATGCTTGGTAATTAGTTATTTACAGTTTAATGAAAAGGGATTCTTATTTAATAATGCTTATATCTATGCTTCCAAACAGGAGCGAGAAGCTATGGATAAAAAGCCACATTATAAACAGTCTGGAATCGTTTTTTTGATGATTGGAATTATATTCTTAATCAATGTGGCAGAGATGATTCTTGAAACAGGATGGTTGTTTTATTTGGTAATAGTTGTTGCTATCATAGTAATTGCTTATGCAATAATATCATCAGTAGCTATAGCAAGAAGAAAAAAGTAGACTTCTAGCTTATAGAAATTGTTGGATTTAAATAGGGACGCTTCTTAAGATGCTAGGGCCAAAAGGAATCTCCCTGGTTTAATTAGAATTGACCGAGCTCTTTGAGCGAGGGATGCTTCTTGTCCGAAGGGCAAGAAGATGGGGAAGAGATGCAGAAAACTTAAACCAGTGAACCGGGTACCGTGGCTCTGAAAGATTGCTCATAAGAAATATATTGGGTAATACTATTAGTGTCATCAGTGGTG
The DNA here is from genome assembly GCA_045119215.1 of Lachnospiraceae bacterium. GTDB lineage: Bacteria > Bacillota > Clostridia > Lachnospirales > Lachnospiraceae > RUG11237. The sequence continues at coordinate 12,570 of JBGVDD010000188.1, forward strand.
ACACAGATTGAAAGGAAGTATGGTGAATGGCTGATAATATGAAATTTGAAATATTGGCAGATAGTATAAAAAATATAAATGTAAAAGCTGGCAATGCTGCTAAGAGTGCTGTGAATCAGCTAATGACACTTCGAAACTGGGCAATTGGATACTATATTGTAGAATATGAACAAGGTGGAAGTGATAGAGCGGAATATGGGGCACATTTACTAAAAAATCTTGAAAATCAGATATCAGAAAAAGGGCTGAACACAACATTATTTAAGGCATGTAGGCAGTTTTATCTTGTTTACCCACAAATTGGTTCGACAGTGTCGAACCAATTTGAAATACCAGATTTTGGAAAAAGTTCGACAGTGTCGAACCAATTTGTAACGCAGCCTGAGTTACTTGTAAATCATCTATCTTTTTCTCATATAAGAGAGATAATGGTAATTGATGATGCTTTTGAAAGATTTTTCTATGAAACAGAATGTATTAAGTGTAACTGGAGTGTAAGAGAATTACGCAGACAGATAAAGACAAATCTGTATGTCAGAGCTGGAATTAGTAAGAAACCAGAGCTATTGATACAACCATCGACGGATAATAAAGTAAATGGAATACTTACAATAAAAGATCCATTTACATTCGAGTTTCTTGGATTGGATGCAAAAGACGCAGTAACTGAGTCAGATTTGGAACAAGCCCTTATGGATCATTTGCAAGAATTTATGCTAGAGCTTGGAGAAGGATTTTGTTTTGAGGCAAGGCAAAAACGTATTATTATTGATGATAAATACTACTTTATAGACTTAGTATTCTATAATAGATTACTACACTGCAATGTCATAATAGAGCTTAAGAATGATGAATTTAAGCATGAAGATTTGGGACAGTTAAATGCATATGTAGGATACTATAAGATAAATGAGATGTCGGAAGGAGATAATCCGCCGGTCGGTATTTTATTATGTACAGATAAAGGGTCAGAAATGGTAGAGTATGCGTTATCTGGAATGGATAATCAGTTGTTTGTTTCCACATATATGTTGCATTTGCCAGATAAGAAGAAATTACAAGAATTTATGTTAAAAGAAATGAAAGAAATGGGAATTTAGAAATTCCGATTTTCCGTACCAAGGAGTTCCTGTAATCCAGATATTCAAATATAAAATGTGCAATATCTTTGCTGACAGAAGCATGTACATGCAGCAGAAAACCGGCTCATTTAAGGAAAATTTTTCAAAGAATACTTTCTACAGATTCCTAAATTCCACAAAGACAAACTGGCTTAAATTCACTTCTATGCTTTGCAAAAAGGTTGTTGATGAAATTGAACCTCTCACAGACGAAAAACGTATCAATGCTTTTATTGTAGATGACAGTCTGTTTGAAAGAACCAGCTGCAAAGCTATCGAACTTGCCTCAAAAGTTTTTGACCATTGCAGTATGAAATACAAAAAAGGCTTCCGCCTGATGACTTTAGGCTGGACGGACGGAAATACATTTCTTCCTGTCAACAGTTGCTTTTTGGCATCCTCCAAAGAACATAACGTTTTAGGACCTAAGGAATGTTTTGATGGTCGCTCTCTGGCCGCTAAGAGAAGGAAGCTTGCACAGATGAAGGGAACGGATGCCATGCTTGAACTGATTGAAAAAGCTAAGGCTTGTGGTCTGTCCGCAGACTATGTTCTCTTTGATACCTGGTTCTCTGCACCGGCACAACTTCTTGCAATAAAAAATGCCGGTCTGGATACTATTGCAATGATTAAGAAAAGCAGCCGCATTTTTTATACCTATGAAGGTGAAAGACTTTCTCTCAAAAAGATATATGGTATCTGCAAGAAAAACAGAGGTCGTAGCAAAATCCTTCTTTCCGTAAATGTGATGGTAGAATCAGATGATAACCAGATTCCTGCTAAGATTGTTTGTGTTCGAAATAAACATAACAAGAAAGACTGGATTGCTCTTTCATTTGTACAAATCCTAATCTTTCAGATGAGGAAGTTGTACGCATTTATGGAAAGAGATGGCAGATTGAAGTTTTCTTCAAAGTTTGCAAATCCCAGCTGAATCTTATCGGTGAGTGTCGCAGTTTATCATATGATGCGCTGACTGCTCATGTAGCAATCGTGTTTGCACGCTATCTGATGATAGCTTTGGAGCAACGCAAATCCAACGATGACAGAACCCTCGGAGAACTATTCTTTTTCTTTGTTGATGAAATGGCAGATATAACATTTGCCAGTGCTTTGCATACCCTTCTTTGTGCAATGTTTGAGAGCATGTATACCATTTTTCATATCAGAGAAGAACAAATGATTGCATTTATTGATGATTTTGTAGACAAGTTACCACCATATATTGCAAATGCGTTGTCTAAAATGCCTGTTGCGGTCTAAATTTCATATTTGTTTCGCTGTAATATTGAGTTTTCAAGGTACTGAGTTCATTTTGAGTGTGGGAAGTTTTAGTTAAGTATATTTTTGGCAAGAGTGTGAACCAGTGAACCGGGTACCGTGGCTCTATACGTGAGAGTGAGTGACAGAGAAATGTATGAAATAAATATCGGCAAAATATATTGAAGAATGAAACTTTGAAGAGCTGATATATTTTGCCGATAATGATATAATCATTCCGATAGATAGATTTTTGGTAGGAGGTCTGTATGAAGTATATAAGTGTCAGCAATATTGCTACACAGTGGAACGTATCAGAAAGAAGTGTTCGAAATTATTGTGCACAGGGAAAGATTCCAGGAGCAATTCTAGAGGGAAAAAAATGGAAAATACCTGAAAATGCTACTAAGCCAGTTAGAAAGCAAAGGGCAGGGAAGGTATCTAAGGATATACTTACACGATTAAAATTAGAAAAAGAATCAGGTATTCCCGGGGGAATATATCATAAGGTACAGATAGAATTAACATACAATTCAAATCATATGGAGGGAAGTAGACTTTCCCATGATCAGACAAGGTATATTTTCGAAACAAATACTATTGGTATACAGGATGAAACGGTGAATGTTGATGATGTTGTGGAAACAGCAAATCATTTCAGATGCATTGACCAGATTATTGAATTGGCTAATTATAGTTTAAGTGAATCTTTTATTAAACAACTTCATTTTATTCTGAAATCAGGTACTTCAGATAGTAGAAAAGCATGGTTCGCTGTGGGAGATTATAAACGATTCGAGAATGAAGTTGGGGGAAGTGAAACAACGAAACCTGAAAAGGTTTCCGCGGAAATGAAAGAATTGCTGAAAAAATACAATACCTACAAGAAAAAGACATTAAAAGAAATACTAGAGTTTCATTATGAATTTGAGAAGATACATCCTTTTCAAGATGGAAATGGTCGTGTTGGAAGACTTATTATGTTTAAAGAATGTCTACGTAATGGTATAACGCCATTCATTATTGAAGATGAGATCAAAGAGTTCTATTATCGTGGATTAAAAGAATGGAAAAATGAAGAGGGATACTTGATGGATACCTGCCTAATGGCACAGGATAGATTTAAAGTATATATGGATTATTTTGGTCTTGAGTATCGGGATTAGTTTTTAGATAGGAGGAAAAGAAAATTGTCGTGTCAGTGAAACCGGTACCGTGGCTCACGCCTAGTTTATTCCGCAATCCTTGAGTAATCAGGGGTTGTGTTTTTTTGCAAAAAAAGCGGTCAATTAAGAGAGGGAAATTTTGGGAATAAATCGAACCAAAAGCCAAGTTATTACAATGTATAGATGTAAGGGATTTGGAAATACCGAATTCCCGCTGCCATGGCAACAAAGAAAGGAAACGATAGAAAACATGACGATGAAAGAACTGGAAAGTTGTATAGAGGCTTACGGAAAAGATATTTATACTTTCTGTCTGCATTTAGCTGGAAATAAAGAGCTTGCGGATGATTTATATCAAGATACATTTCTGACAGCGCTAGAGGGAATGGAGCGTATAGATAAGGAAGCGAATACGAAAAGTTATTTGCTATCTATCAGTATTCGAATCTGGAAAAACACAAAAAGAAAATGGGCCTGGAGAAACAGGATTGCTCCTACATCAGAAATTGTGGAGAATTCTGCCATTGATATAGCCTATGAGGAAAAAGATGGCGTGTTGGAGGATGAGAGATTAGAAGTTGTAAAATCAGCAATAGAGAGATTGCCGGGAAAGTATAAAATTATTATCCTTTTGTATTATATGGAAGAGATGCCGCAGGAAAAAATTGCAAAAATACTGCATCTTCCCACGGGTACCATAAAAAGCAGATTATATGCAGCTAGGAAAATTTTAAAGTCTCAACTGGAGGAATATTTTTATGAATGATAATTTAGATACCATAATAAAAGAAGCGTTATCCAATAGAAAAGCTCCAAGCCCAGAGCTGAATCGTCAGATTATTGTGAAGGCAAAGGAGAGAAATTGTATGAAACATAATAACATAATAAAAAAATCCGCTATGGTAGCAGCAAGTGTTTGCCTGATTGCAGCCGGCAGTGTTACGGCATATGCCGCATATCGATATTTAAGCCCAGCTCAGGTGGCAGAGATTGTCTCAGATAATGGAGCATTGATGGAGGCATTTGAAGGGGATAAGGCGGTTTTGATCAATGAAACCCAAAGCAGCAACGGTTATGATATTACATTGTTAGGGATGGTATCAGGAAAAAACTTAGAGTTATATGTACCGGAAGATACGGCATCAGAATTGAATGAAACACATACCTATGCAGCGGTAGCAATTGCAAAAACGGATGGAACCAAGATGGAATATAGAAACTTCTGTATTTCTCCATTGATTCATGGGGTAGATTTCCATGTGGCAAACAATGGGACAATGGATGTATTTCTTACATGGTTTTTGCAGGATGGGGTAATTTATGAATTGATAGAATGTGATAATCTGGAAATGTTTGCAAAACGTGGTGTGCAGCTTGGTGTTACCGATAGTTTTGGAAATGAAACTAGTGCCTTTCAAATGGATACTCAAAGTGGCGCTTATAGTAAGAATTCCACTTTTGAAGGAACAAATGCATTGTTTGACTTACCCCTGGATATAAAAAAAGCGGATGAAAAAGCCGCAGAAGCTTATATCAAAACATTGGAGTCAAAGATAGAAAAGTCAGCATCAGAGTCAGAAGAGGAAACAGATTTGGAAACAGATGCAGACAGGGATAAAATTCAAGCATTTGTTGATAAGATTACAAAGGATAATGTAGAGGAATACTTTACCCGGGATGATAATACAGTATTCACTGCCACACCAGATGAAAAAGGATGGATTGATTTTGGAAGCCGCTATATCGAAGAAGAAGGTTATGTGATGAATGGGGGCTCAGGATATATAAACTACATGATAGAAGAGGGGCTGGATTTTAAAGTTACCGGATGGGTAACCTCTGGAGCGGGTGAGGAGCCTAATGTAGAACTTGACATGTCGGATTTTCAGATTAATGTAATTGAGCGAAATGATGACGGCAGTTATACAACGGCAGCATACAGGACAAAAGAGGATTTGTCGTATATTCTGAAGTAAAAATCATAATATTCTTTTGACATAATTTGAGATAGGTGTTATTATAATTATAACAAAAGGTGCTACCGATGACGGCTCGCCTGATATATGATTAAGTTAAAATAACCGCTTCAGTTTACCAGACTTCGGGCGGTTATTTTTTATATCACAAATCAATCCCAATAAAAATTTCGTGCAAGATAGTAAGTGTTATGATACAATCGCATGTATCTGTTTCGTGATTCTGAACAGATACATGAGAAATTTGATTTTAGAGCAGGATGATGAAAGAAGGGGTAAGGGAAAATGTATGATTGTGGTTTTACAAAAGAAGGTAACTGGTTTCGGTATCGGGCTGCCGCTATTATTATAGAGGAGGGGTGCGCGCTTTTTGCAAGCAACCAGAGAGATGATTATTATTACTCTATCGGCGGTGGGGTTCATATGGGAGAGACAGCCAAGGATGCTGTCCTTCGCGAGGTATATGAGGAGACAGGTGTTCATTATGAGATTGATTATCTTGCAGTAATACATGAGAATTTCTTTAACGATAACACAGGAACGTTAAAGGGGTTAGAGTGTCATGAACTGAGCTTTTACTATATGATGAAGCCAAGGGGAACAAAGGAATTAAATAGCAACAGCATAACTGCTTTTGGAGATAAGGAGCTGATGCACTGGGTGCCACTGGAAGAATTGGATAAAGTTAAGGCGTTTCCTACCTTCTTAAAAGATTACCTAAGCAGGGAGCATACAGGAATTGAGCACATTGTAACAGATGAAAGAATTTAAGTGGTTCCGTAAACCGGGTTCGCAGAACCAGGGGAAAGGTTGTGAACCCGGTAACCAGAACAAATATGAGGAGAAGAAAAGCTATGGTGAATAATACAATAAGAGTTATGGTAGAGGAAGATAAAAAATGTGTCATGGAAATGATGGAAGTTTTCTATGCTTCACCGGCAGTATCAACCAATGGGTCAGAGGAAATATTTCGAAGTGATGTAGAGAATTGTGTTGGAGAGTGCCCATATATAGAAGGATATATCTTTCAGGATGACAAAGAAGTACAGGGTTACGCAATGGTATCTAAGGGATTTTCTACAGAGGCGGGTAAGGTTTGTATCTGGATTGAAGATTTGTATGTGAAAAGTGAATATAGAGGATTGGGGCTTGGTGGTAAATTTTTTGACTTTTTGGAGAAGAAGTATCCAGACACAGTCATCAAATTGGAAGTTGACAAAGAGAATGAGAGGGCTATCAAGTTGTATGAAAAATGTGGATATCAAAATCTGCCATATTTTGTAATGAAAAAATTGGTGTAACTTTGCTGTTTAGTAGCACTAACATCCCCTGGCTATGCCCGGTATTTCGCTTCAATTTTAAGATATGCGTTCATCATTCCAATCACCAAAGCAAACACACCAAATACCAGCAAAATAAATATAGGCGAATTTTGCGAGAAAAATAGAAACGGCACTCCCATGATTTCAAAAATAACAGCAACAACCATCCAAAGAATTGAAACAGCATGGTTGTATTTTTTGATATCAGTGACAGCAGGAGGATTTACAAAGGTAAAGAATCCTACAGCCTTGGTGGAGTTCCATCCACCAAGGCCTATACCTAAAAATAAAACTGCCACCAGGCTCCAAATAACAAAAGCAATTATCATGTTGCATTCCTCCTATTTCCGTTCTGGTCAAATACCTGTTTTAAGGCTTTTTCTACCGGAAGAATGGAGAGGCAGAGGATTATTGTCTGAAGTGATACTGCAATTCCCCCTACAATCCCAATCTGATTTTCCGTACCATGAATAACAAAAAAATTACATAAAACAGACGGTATCATCAGAATGATACCAATTTTAATCCATAATCTTCCACAGTAATTGTGGGCAAAATTCCATGTGTCCATGTTTTTTCTGGACATGGTAGTTCTATATCCAATCACACCGTTTATTTCCTTTGGAGGATATTTATACATCCATGATCCAAAAACAATCATAATGAATGGTATTAAAATATTCATTGCAAACATAAATATCCAAAATCCCATAAAGACCTCCTATTTCATATACTTTGTAATACAATGTATACAGTATTATAATAAATTTGTCAATAAGAATAGAAAACAGCTCTGAAACCATTGATTTTACTGGTTTCAAAGCTGTAGGGCTGTCAAAGCTGGGGGGATAGCTTGTTTTGGAAAAATGCGATTAGTATCCGAGAATAAGAAAGTTATGGGTTGAACTTATTGCTTTTTGAGTGTCATGCGGCGCATCTCCAATAAGCTTTGGAGATACTTGATAGTTGTTTCTATTTCATCTATGGTGAGGGAATTTGCGGTCTCTATCAGCGAATTTTGATTAGAATTTTTGCCAAACAAAACATAATCAGCGGAACTGTTCAGTTCCATACAAATCTTTGCTAAGGTGTCCTGGGAGACGCCCTTTTTTCCATTTTCAATTTCAGATAAAAAATTGACAGATATGTCTACCGCTTCGGCAAATTCGGCCTGGGTATAATCCTGCACAAGACGTAAATGTCTGATTCGTTGTCCGATATCATATTTTTTGGGGATTTCCAACATAATATTACCTCCGATAATTAAGTATTCTAACAATATAGTTATATTCCTCACAGATACAAAAGATGTGCTATATTCGCTGGCGGTGAAATGTTAGAAATAAGGGTGACGGATATTTGCGAAAAATGCAGTCTATTTATATTTTCACTACTTCGCTAACAGAGAAAAAAGATTGACAACAAAAGGAGAAATATACTATTATAGTTTTATAGTGTGGGGAAGAGGAGTGAGTAAAAATTGGAAAATGAAAACATACAGAGGTTAGACAGAAAAAGGGAGCATTTGTCCTATATTGACAGAGCACGGGGATTTGCAATGTGTTGCGTTGTAATTGGACATATCATTACATTGGTTTCTATGAGTAAACCAGAAATGAGATTGGGGGAAATTGTAAGAGTCTTATCAGTATTCGAATTAACAGTTTTTTTTGTGATTTCTGGTTATTTATTTTATAAAAATCCTCAGCCTTTATTTTTACCGTATGTAAAAAAGAGGTTTTTTAGGTTGCTGATTCCATATTTTATATTTAGTCTGCGTAACTGTTCAGAACCCTAGTGGGTTCATGTAACTTTATTTTGTACAAAACAGAGAAATTTCTTTTTTTCTGTTTTGACAAAAACAGCTTTATTGTGGATAAGAGAAACTCCTTTTAGAAGATTTCTTGTCCCATGTGGA
>JBGVDD010000189.1:0-9444 GCA_045119215.1 Lachnospiraceae bacterium
TAAAGTGATATCCTTCTTTTCCTTTTCTCATTTCAATCAAATTCATTTTATAATCCTGAATAAAAGGCCCAAAACTAACATCTTCTGAAAACATATCTTTTAAACACATTGGTCCATCCCATTGATTCTCTCCATAATACAGCACAATGGTGTAACAGGGTATTATTTTCGTTCCCTTTGGAATCTTTGACAGGAATTCATCTGCTGTCCAACCATCATAATTCTTTGATTCCATTGCAATTCTTTTCAGCTGGTCCATATAAGTCACTGCATCATACAGCATGGTTCTTACAGGCATATTATAATGAATTTTCTTCTGATTCTCAATGCCTAATATCACATATTCTGTTCCAGCAGTGGATTTTTTTATCACATCCCGATATTGACTCACCCGCAATATTCTTTTCTTTTTCCCTTTATTTTTCTCTTCTAGGGATAACTCATACTCTGATGGGATATCTGACAGTTCTTCTGCTTTCACAACCTGTTCTCCCTGAAACAGATAACCATTAAATAAATCTGCAAAGTTTTCATTATCCATAAAAAAATCTCTGATAGCGTCATTTGCTTTTGGCATATTTCCCATACACACTTTCTCCTCTTCATTATTGTTATTTCTTACGCGTAATTTTGGCGAACGCCGGATGGAGCCTCTTGCATCCTTACAGGTACTGATGCCTGCATGATTATGATAACACTTATGACTATGAGAATTCAATACTTTATGGGAAACTTAAAAATTTTGTGAATTCTGTCTTTTCGTTTTTTCTTTATAGTGCATTTTTCATAAAATTTTATATGGTACGGCGAACCGGGTTCGCCGTACCATTCAGTAACAGCCAGGGTACTGGGTACCCTGGCTCATCTATGTTTATGGATATTATTTATTTTATGAATCTTTTTATTTCACAGTCACCTTCACTTTCTTTGCATATCCATTTCTTGCATATACATAGACGGTACAGCTTCCTTTTCCTACCGCTTTGATTTTTCCACTGCCAGAGACGGTAGCTACCTTTTTGTTGCTGGTAGCGTAACGGAATTCTTTTGCGTGCTTATCGGAAAGCTGCTTTTTATGTTTGTCTACCAATACCGTGCTTGCCTTGATGGTGGCAGTCTTGCCTACCTTTAAGGTGTAGGAACTCTTTTTCACCTTCACAGCTTTTACATTGGTACACTGAGTATTCTTTCGTCCGATGATATGGGCTGTTACTGTCTTTCCTAAGGTTATTTTCTTGCCGTTTACTTTCTTGTAAGCCTCAACGTATACTTTAAAGTTCTTCTTTAAGTCTAACTTCTTTCCATTTACTTTTGTGATGGTAATCTTGGTGGTTTTTCCACTCTTTACGGAATTTAGGGACTTAGAAGTAAACTTCTTGCCACAGTACTGTACATATACGTTATAGCCGTCTGCTCCGGATACCTTACCCCAGGATACGTTGATTTTACTTCCTGTCTGGCTTACCTTCAGCTTGGCATTTAATGATAATGCATTCTTTTCCAAAGTTTTCTTCGGCAAGGCAGTTGGCTTTGGTGTTGGTTTCTTAGTCGGTATCTTGGTTGGTGTTACCGGCTTCTTTGTAACCGTTGGCTTTTTCGTCGGTGCCGGAGTCATAGTAACCGTTGCTGTTGGCTCTGTAGTCACTGTTGGCTCCGCAGTTGCTGTTGGAATCTGGGTTGGCTCCAAGCTAATGGTTGGTTCCGTGGTCACCGTTGGTTCTACTGTGATAGTTGGTTCTGTGGTTACTGTTGGATTCACAGTTACTGTTGGGCTTACTGTATTCTCACTATCCTTGTACACCAGGGCATAGGTTGAGAACCTGTCTGTCTCAAAGGATAACACTCCGGAAGCCTTGTCATAGACACCATCCATCATTGTTACCTCACCGTTGTGAAGTCTCATAATCTTGTAGGTTCTTGTGACTTTTTCATCCTTGTTTCTTAAGTTTTCCGGAACTTCAAAGGCAATTTTTACTGCTTCTTTGGTATCATGTACCGGCTGTTTTTCTCTGGTTCCAATCTGTTTGAACAAGGATACATCCAGATACAGTCCCATGGTGTTGTCTGTGATTTTCTCCTCAATTTTTGCCTTTTCCTCCGTACTTACGGTCATGGAAATATCATCTACTTTCAGCAGAAGCTTCAAATCTTCTCCACCCAGTACCAGGGCAGCTTCTTCGTCATCCAAAGTTACTTTTCCCGCAACCTCTTTTTCATTTTCCAGTTTTCCTTTGTAATCGTTTTTCTTCTCTGATTCCACAAAGATATTTCCACTACCATTTTCTCCCATGGCTGGAATCTCTTTTTCTGTGGTATAACCACACACGTTACAAATACCTGTCATCTTTCCTACGGTAGTTTCTGTTGCCTTTGTTGTGATGTTCCAGTTAATGTTGTGGTTTTCTTCCTGTGCTTTTGCTCCACAGCTACATTCCTTCCAGTGCTTAGTAGCATCCTTGCTCCATGCTTCTGCAAAGGTATGGTTATGGGAAGGAGTTAATTTTGCTATCACAAGATTTACTTTCACTTCTCCACTCTCTGTACCGGAGGTTACTGTAATTTTACCTGTAATGCTTCCTGCCGCTTCTGTGGTTGCCTCTGTCTTGGCAAAGTCTCCCAGGGTTGCTGTCACATCTTCGATGCCTTTAGCAGTCAAGCCATCTGCAAGCTTTTTCTGAATTTCTTCCTTGGTAGTATCGTTGGTTGCTGTGATTCCTGCAAGGATTTCTTCTATTGCTGTCTTTGCCTCTGCAAGCTTGTCTGCATCCGTCTTTGGCAGCTTGGCAATTGGCAGATTTAAGGCTGTTTGGGCTGTCTTATCTGATAACTTCAGAGTCAGGGTTCCTGTGACAACGCCTGCTGCCTCTTTGGTTGCAACTGTCTTTGCAAAATCCGGAAGAGTTACTTCCATGTCATCATATCCTAATTCCCTTACTTTTTCTTCTGCCACTGCAATAATATCTTCTGCCTTGGTTTCATTGGTAGCTGTAAAGCCATCAAGTGCTGCCTCTATGGCTGTCTTTGCCTCTGCAAGCTTGTCTTCTGCTGTAGGTACATATCTAAAAACTGCCTTTACCTTTACTGCCCCTGCCGGCATGGTAAACTGATTGTCAGTAATGGAAACCGTATCCGGTGTCACTTCCCATTTTTCAAAAGCATAGTTTTCCTTTGGTGCTACAGAAAGTGTTACCGTTTCCCCTTCTACTGCGTTTGTCTTGTCTGCAGATGCAGTTCCGTTTCCATCATTTTGTACTGTGATGGCATACAGAGGTTCTGTCTGTTCATAACCACATACACTACAGCTTCTCTTTCTTAAGCCTGCCTCTGCTTCTGCTGCCTGTTTCTCCACAGACCATTCTCCGTAAGTATGGGCTGCTTTGTCTTTTATCTCATTGCAGCGAGTACACTTGTGATAATGACTCTCTGCATCCTTTTCCCAGATTTTGACAAAGTCATGTCCCAGTGCAGCAATTTTTCCCTCTGTTGTCTTCCATGCGTCTAAATCTGTAATTTCAGCTGTACATGCTTCATCCTCATAGAATGCATCGCAGGAACACTGATAGTAGTCCTTCCATCCATCGGTTGTACATGTTGCTGCCTTTCCATTCTGCTTCACACCATTATGTGTGTGAGGTGCCTTGATTTCAAATGCCTTAGAAGCTGTTACACCTGAAACAGTAATCTTAGCAACATATTTTCCTACATTTACAGGTGCCTGTCCTTCTCCTGCCGCACCACTGTTGGCAGATGTAGTCTGTGTGGAACCGTCTGACAGATAATAAGTAATATTTCCTACCACAGCATTGGTAACTACAGAGGAAATATTGTCTGTCACACTTGCCCCGTTGTACTCACTGCCAGAATATTCCTTATCCTCGGCTGTCAATGTAAGAGAAACTGCCTTATCTACTCCTGTATATTCACATCCTGTATGCGAACCATCACAATATGCCAAAACATGATTTCCATTTTCTGAATATTTCCAGATGTGGCTTACCAAATCAAAAATATTCGAAACAGTTTCGTACTTAAATACGTCATCATCCTTATTCCATGTAACATAACAACGATATGAACCATCCTCTACCGCTCCAAGGCTGCTATCATTATGTCCTTCTAATGTCTCATCTGCTATATTAATTACCGTTATAACAATTTCTGACTCTGTTGTTGAAGTTCCGGATAACGAAACCTTCTCATTCGCATCGCTGACCTCAAAATACAGTTTTTCATCTACCATTCTGCATGTCGCATTTTTATTATTAGACTTAACATTAAAAGTGTTTTTAATATTTTCCAGTGAACCATTTGGATTTTCTAAAATAACGATACCATTACCTGTGAATGGAATATCCATATCATAATAATAATATGTCATTGGCGTACCAAAAGTAAATGTTCTTTCCCTCGGCTGCCATACACCCTTATCACTGTTATAAGTTCCACTATTAATCGTTGTCGGCACAATTACATCATCAGCTTCTACATCCTTAACCGTTTTTGTTGTTGCACGCACACGGCTCCATTGATAGCTTGCATTTTCCCCATCATTTACTTCAACTGCCTTGGTGTCATTATTCGGCTGACTGGTGATTGCACGTTCCGTCGAAATCAAACGACACTTGCCATCCTCTGTCTCCTCGCTGCTGAATATGTATTTTACATTTTTAAAATATGAGCTGTAATCGCTATCACAGATTATGGATGGTTTATTAGAATCAGGCGCAGACATCGTAATATTTCTTGTTTCCAGATTATTCAGATGCAGATTTATATCAGCTAAAGCCGGAATGTACAAGTCAGCACACTGCGTATAATCTGAATAAGAAATACCATCAAATGTAATGTCGCCTTCTAACGTCAGATCTTTTTTTGCATTCTCCAGATTATAATCATATTCATACCTAATACCCTTAGCCAATCCTGAAATTTACCACCGGAAATGGTCAGTGTACTATCTTTTACACCCATGCAAAATCCAGTGGCCGATTTAAGATCTGAACTTCTCATAAAATCACAATCCGTAACAACTGCGTTACCACCGACAAGTCTAAAGCATGTGCTCCCAGAATGAAAGTCACTTTCAGTAAGAGTGAGATTATTACAAACGGAATTTATCTCCACCCCGCCATAAAAAGTACTATTACTTATAGTAATATTTTCTATTGGTTCAGAGTTATAGTCACTTGTATATATTGTACAATAACTGTTATCATTCAAATAATAACTGGAGTTTCCCAGCGTACTGTTGGAAATCTTAATATAGCCATTACCACTTTTATTAATCGCGGCTCCTTTTGCTTCAATAGTGGAGTTATCTAATTCCAAATTTCCACTGGAAGAACTTAAAGAGGGTACTATCTCTATTCCGTTTGAGCTATCCCCCGTACTCTTGACAGCAACATTTTCTAATTTTACTGTGGCGTTACCTCTTTGTTCTATTCCCGCTCCATAACCACTGGTATCTGTAATGCAGCTTTTTGTATCATTGTCACTACAATCCGTTATTGTAAGATTAACACTACCATAAACAACGACCGCAGCAGTAGACTGACTGTCATAGCTAATATTATGTCCGTTCAGACACAGAATAACATCAATATCATTATCAGTATCAGTGCCCCCTACATATACCTGTTTTGTTACATTAGTTGACAAATAATACTTACCTGATTCTTCGATTCGATATTGTTGATTAGAAGCATTAGAAGCATCTTTTGTTTCTAAATCTACCCATCCGTCATCCGCCGAATGTTCTCCATGTGTTTCCGCTGCCTGCACCTTTAAGGGTCCCACCCCTGCAAACAGAGAGACCACCATCACTATGGACAGCAGTATGCTGCATATCTTTTTTTGTTTTTCTCTCATCATAATTATACCTTCTTTCTTATCCTTATTGTTTTTGTTTTCCTTGCTGGTTCTTCCAACCCGTTTCGCGGTACCACGGTTTCAGTACCACTATCAATTCACCTCCTCGTTAAAACAAGACAGAATTTCCTATAGAGTAAAAAAAGTACCCATTCGTCTCGCATAACATAAATTATACCAAACGAATGGGTACTTTTTGGGTACTAATGAGGGGGTATTTCTAAAGATTTTTTATTTTATTCGTTTTTTTCCAGCTCAAGAGAAGCATTCGTTATTTCTCCCCAGCTATACTGTGCCATATACTGACCGTGATAGGCATTGATACCACTGGCAGTTCCTTCTAACCAATCGTAATAATCGCAGGTGAAAGCATTTCTGTCAACTCCTATGCTTCCCCTATGACTGATTAAGACTTCCTGACAGCCTGCCTGCGTCAAGGTAGATAATAGCGCTTTCTTGCATTTTTTCAGGTAAGAATAATGATCCCCGTCATCTTCCCAAAGCGCTGCGATAATCTCTGCGTTAGAGCACATGGCTCCTTTGCGGTCAACTAAATATGCCAAAAGCTCCTTCGCCTTTACCGGTTCAATGGGAAGTACTTTTCCATCCACAAACACCTCAAAGTTACCAAAACACTGCATATATACCTTTTCCTTGGGCTTTGCTTCTATTGGATGCCGCAAGTTCTCAAGCTCTCTTGCAATCTGCCCGGTGGTGACCGGTTTTAAGATATAACCGCTGCATCGTATCTCCGACACCGCATCATAGAGGTAATCACTATATCCGGTAGTAAAAATGATATTCATGTTCGGCTGCAACAGTTTTATCTGCCTTGCTAATTCCATTCCATCCATCATGCGCATACGAATATCTAAAAATGCCACGTCTGCCTGCTGTTCTTTTACATAGGAAAGACATTCGGTTGCTTTCTGAAAAGAAATCAGTTCCGCTTCAGGGGCTGCCTCCTTGATACACCTTAGTAATCGTTCTAACATTAATTTTTCATCATCTACTGCAAGTATCCTCATCCTTTATTCCTTTCCTGGTACCTCAATAATAACCGTGATTCCTTTACCAATCACGCTTCTAACCGTTACGGTTCCTCCCACCATATACTTTAGTCTGTTTCTGACACTTTCAATACCAATGTGCTTTCTTCCGTCGTTTTTTACTTCATTCGGATTAAATCCACATCCATCATCTTCGATGATTACCTGATAGCCCTGCTCCACACATTTTGTGCGAATCGTTATGGTGCATACGTTTTCACTCCCCATCATACCATGCTTTACCGCATTTTCTACTAAAGGCTGCACCGTTAGGGCCGGTATGATAAAATCCTCTGTCTGAATGTCATACACAACTTGAAGTTCCTCCTGAAAACGAATCTTCTCTATCCAAAGGTATGTCTGTACATGCTTAAGCTCTTTCGAAAAATCAACCGGAAACAAATCTCCCATATATTCTAAATTACCGCGAAGATATAAGGCGAAACAGTTTGTCGCTTCTTCTGCCATGGCCGAATCCTTTCTGCAAAGTTCCGCTATGGTAGACAATGTATTATATAAAAAATGCGGCTGAATCTGGCTGATTGTCAGTGACATCTGGCTTTGCATGAGTTCCCTTTCATTCTCCACAAGCTTTTTTGCCGTTTCCCAATAAAACAGCATAAACATCAAAAGAAGGGCCAGGGTACACACAAGAAGCTCCGGTACCGGATACCAGATGGACTGCAGTCCTGTCGTTATGAGCGAAACAAAGCCGAAATTAAGCATCACAACAATACCAAATCTGCCAAGATTTTTTCGATAATATACCACTACTAAAATCTCTATGATGAGTGTAATCGGATCAATCAACCAAGCAATCCAATAATAAGGACCATCCGTAAGATTTCCGTGCGCATCCACTTTAAAAAGCATTCCGTTAAACATGGATAGAAATACAAGTAAGAGATAGCATCCACAGGCAATCATTATCAAATATGCCGGCCGATAGGATACCTTCGGCGCACCTCTTTCCTTGACGAAACTAAGAATGCAAAACAAATAAAAGAGTGCCATCACGGTACCTCCGCCATAAGAGAAGAAACCGAAAAGCTTTGTCAGCCATACATTTTCATAACCCAATTTCATAATCCATAATCCGCATTCCCCAATAAGCATCACAAGATTCATGCATACAATCCATATAAAGTTTCTCATGTAGGAAAGATTCCTACTCCTGTATCCCACGCATCCAAGCAAAATAAAGACTGTCACAAGAATAGCGAAAGCCAACAATCCAATATTAAGTTCCAACATATCATTAAAATTCGGCATTTTTTTACCTCGCATTTTTTTGCAGGCCAGGGAACTAGGTACCTTGGCTCGCATACATTATCATATAGTACACGAAATCTTCCAATTCTGTCAATTCATTTCACGGGGACGCTGCTTTTGTCACGATACCAGGGTCAAAAGGTCTAAACCCACATGAGCTTGCTCATAAGTGGGTGAAAGACCTTGGAACCCGCCCCGATATGAGCATAAAAGTGGGATCATTATCCCACGATATGCGAATTTGGGGTAGGATTGTGGGAGTGCAAAGCACGGAACAATCCGTAGGTATCATAGTTGGGGGCTTTTGACCCCAATATCTTGTCACAAGGAGTGTCCCTCTGTCACAATACCTGGTTCCGGGAACCCGGTTCACCATACCCACCCACGGTACCAACAAAAAGGACGACCATACGGTCGCCTTTTTCACAAATATCTTATGATTCCGAGAACCCGGTTCACGGAACCATATCTGCCCTTGCTCTCTCTGCCTCTGTTTTGGCTCTCTCTTCTCTCCGGCCTTCTTCTCTCAGTTCTTCTGTTGCTCTACACATAGTCACCTCTGCCTCCTTCTTTCCCATTTGATATAGCTTCTCATCGTTTAAAGTGGAGCGTGTTGTTAGGAAAACAGGGTCGCATCCAGCTTTGGCTAAACGGATGCGACCCCGTTTTCCATGGGGGGTTGTGTTTTATCCTTCTTTATTTTTGTTTATCATATCTTGTAATCTTTTTATTTCCTCTTTGAGGAGTTCATTTTCTGCTTCCGCTTTGTTCTTTTCCGCTTCTGCTTTGTTCTTTTCCGCTTCCGCTTTGTTCTTTTCCGCTTCCGCTTTGTTCTTTTCCGCTTCCGCTTTGTCTGCCCTTGCTTTCTCTGCCTCCGTTTTAGCTCTCTCTGCCTCTGTTTTAGCTCTCTCTTCTCTTCGGCCTTCTTCTCTCAGTTCTTCGGTTGCTCTACACATAGTCACCTCTGCCTCCTTCTTTCCCATTTGATATATCTTCTCATCGTTTACTACAATTCCAATTAACTGTGCTATCCTTCCGGAATATGTATTTAATGATTCACTTTTTTCATATACTTCACGTAACATTTCCAGAAATTCTATCAACTGCTTATTTCTAAAGTGATATCCTTCTTTTCCTTTTCTCATTTCAATCAAATTCATTTTATAATCCTGAATAAAAGGCCCAAAACTAACATCTTCTGAAAACATATCTTTTAAACACATTGGTCCATCCCATTGATTCTCTCCATAATACA
>JBGVDD010000190.1:0-12009 GCA_045119215.1 Lachnospiraceae bacterium
CAAAGTGACCGATGATCTGGTCATCATTTGATTTATCCTTGTATTTTTCAATGAAATCTGTAGCACCGGAAAATGCGATCTGGTTGATATACTCTTCTACTTCATCTGCAGTCATTCCAAGACCATTGTCGATGAATTTTAATGTCTTCTCCTCCGGATTCACAATCACCTGAATCTTTGCTTTATAATCATTTGGAAGTGAATATTCTCCCATCATATCAAGCTTTTTCAGCTTTGTGATCGCATCACATCCATTTGAAATTAATTCACGATAGAAAATATCGTGATCTGAGTATAACCATTTCTTTATAATAGGAAAAAGGTTATCGCTGTCAATTGAAAGACTTCCATGCTTATTTGCCATAGTTTAAACAACTCCTTTTCTGAATAACTTTTTCGTTATTAAGATGATAAAACTATCTGCGGCAAATGTCAATAGAAAATCAGCACTCTTTTTAATTGAGTGCTAACAAATTGTGAAACTTTTATGCTTCACACCCAACTAATTCAACCTGTTCATGATTAAAAATCTTCTCAACTGCTTCCTCTATTGTTATCGTTTCTTCCATAGATGAAAAAGGGAGAGCATCTCTAATAATTAAACTAACTCTTTCACCCATTATTTTTTTTAGTACATTTAGAGCTTCTTCCTTTGAAGTAACAATTTCTTCATTAATCATATATTGAACTATCGTAAACACATTAATAGTTTTAAGTTGCTTTTGCATGTCAGGATATGATGTTTGTATTGCCTTTTTCATCCTCGCAACTGCCCCAAAATCATGTGTACAAAAAATATATTCATTGCGCATAGATCCGCGTGTCAATTCAAATATGAAGAAAAGCGAAATACAGATTAGTTCTTCTGCCATACTATCTTTGCTTCTTTTCACATTTTTCAAATATACTATAATATCTTTAATAAAATTGCTATCACTCGGAGCATGATATCCGATCTCCGAGAAGCCAAAATACGGCATCCTGCTATCCGTTCTGACCAGACTATTAAAACTTAAATATGCAACATTATCATGCATCAATGTTGAAAAAAGCACATTCCATTTTTCAATTGAATAACTCATGAATGGTCTGATATGTTCATAAACCGTTTCTTCTTTCAACAAAAGCAAACAAAATCCTTGTTCTGACATTTTCTCAAAAAAATCTTTGTTTTTTGCCTGTAATACATTTGCTGCCGAATCTTTAAGTTCATACAAAACAAGTTCCATTATAACAAATACTATTTTTTGTGGTTCCTTACCGCCAGCTATTTTTTCAAATGCCTGAAACAGTTCTTCCGTTCCTATATGAAATGATTTAGTAACGAAACAAGTATCTAACCAAGCTTTGCAAATATCTTATTAAATGACACACCAACACTTACTGTTATGCCAAGTTCTGATTTCATGCGATTACTTATTTCATGTGCAATCTTGTAACCATCACCTTTAATAGAAGCACTTGCTGTAACATCCAGCCAGCTTTCATCAATTCCATAGGGTTCCTGTAAATCCGTGTACTCACTGTATATCTCGTGAGCCATTTTTGAAAAACGAAGATACAAGTCCATTCTCGGAGGAACAAATGTAATGTCAGGGCAAACCTGTCTTGCCTGCCACAGAGCCATTCCTGTCTTTACTCCATGTTTCTTCGCTACATAATCAGCAGTTAATACGATTCCGTGTCTTGCCTCCGGATCACCACCTACTGCCACAGGCTTTCCACGAAGCTCCGGATGATGCAACAGCTCAATACTCGCATAACAGGAGTTAATATCACTATGTAAAATCACTCTGTCTCCCACAACATTCACCTCCAGTCTGTATGTGTTGTATTGCTTCTTGCAGGTACAAGTATAACTCTCTCATAAAGAGATTGTCAACGGACACATGTGTCCTTTCATCTCTCATACAGAGATTTTACACTTGAAATATTCTATTATCTGATATATACTGTAAGAGAAAACTATACATAATATAATCATAGGAATGAGGCGAGAATATGAGAAACATAGGTGATATCATTTCTTCTAACAGAAAGAAACTGAAGTTATCTCAGCCAAAGTTAGCTGAATTACTACAGCAGGAAGGAATTAATCTTACTGTAAAAGCAATCTCCAAATGGGAGACAAATGCTACTGAACCCAGTGTGGCAACCTTCCTTGCCGTATGCAAAATATTAAATATTACAAATATATATGAAGAATATTTTGGAGAAAATCCGGCAGATCCACTCTCTTCCCTTAATGATGAAGGGAAAGAAAAAGCTTTGGATTACATTGGATTGTTGCATGACAGTGGCAAATATGAGAAACAGACTGCAAAGGTTATTCCATTTTGCAGATATATTGATGTGTATGATAATGCAGTATCTGCCGGAACCGGTAACTTTCTGGTAGATGGACCGAAAGAAACACTTCAGCTTACGAAGGATATTATCCCAGATACTGCAAGCTACGGCGTAAAAATCAGTGGTGACAGTATGGAACCGGAATTTGAAGATGGACAGATTGCCTGGGTTCTGAAACAGGATATTCTTGAAAACGGAGAAATTGGTATCTTCTATCTGAACGGAGATGCCTATATAAAAAAACTACAGGATGATAAGAATGGCGTATTTCTTATTTCTCTCAACAAGAAATACCCTCCTATTCCTGTTAATGAAAATGATCGTTTCGATATACTTGGAAAAGTGGTTGGAAAGAATCATCCGAATGAGATTAGAGATTTTCTGCAATAAACGAGTCCGAATTTTAGGACAGTATTTTCTGTATCCTTGTTAATATAAGATATGTATGAAAGTAGGTGTTTACTATGGCGGTCGTTAATAACCTTAAAGAAATTCGTGAATCACAAGGTCTTCTCCAAGAGGATTTAGCCTCTGCCACCGGATTCTGCACAAAAACTATCGGCAGAGTGGAACGTGGTGAACGGGCACCATCCGCTGAATTTATGCTCCGTATTGCAGCATATTTTAATCTGCTTGTTGAAGATGTCTTTAAGTTGGAAGAGCACTGACTTTGGTCGGTGTTCTTCCTTTTTGAGTACACTAATATATACCTTTTTATTTACTCTATATATTATTTATTCTATACATCATCAATTCGATAAACAGGAATTGCACATCCTTTAATATTTTATAACATACTTTTTGTATGTTATAGATATTCTCATCTAGCAAAAAACAGGGGTGAGATAAAAGTCTCTCACCCCTGAATTTTCTTCTTTCGAAATTACATATAATATTCTGATATTACGCTTTCCACAAACCATGTAAGTTACAATATGCATATACAGCTTCTACTTCATCGCCTTCAGAAATGGCAAAGCTTACTTCCGGTGCATCACCTGGCTTTAACACCTTTCTTTGATTTCCGGATTTTGTCTGTAAAGATACCCATTCAATATAATGAGCTTCTACCATTGGATGCTCAACTGAGCCAACAGAAACCTTTACTGTATTGCCTTCCACAGTCCATACCGGAAGATGTTTTTCTACTGCACCATCGGATGTACCCGGAATAATTTCTGTCATTTTCTGACCACAACACATTACCGGTACACCAGAGTCCTTTACCATTGCAATAATATTTCCGCAATGCTCACAAATAAGAAATCTTTGTTCCATAGTTCTACCTCCAAAAACTATTTTAATAGTTCTCTGCATTTACTTCAAAGTATGACTGTGGATGTGCACATACAGGGCATACCTCCGGTGCCTTTGTGCCAACTACTATATGCCCACAGTTACGGCACTCCCATACCTTTACTTCACTCTTTTCAAATACCTGTGCAGTCTCGATATTCTTAAGAAGTGCACGATATCTTTCCTCATGATGCTTTTCGATTGCGGCTACCATGCGGAACTTTGCTGCAAGGGCTGTGAAGCCTTCTGCTTCAGCAGTTTTAGCAAAATCTTCATACATATCTGTCCACTCATAATTTTCGCCATCAGCCGCTGCCTGTAAGTTAGCAGGTGTATCACCTAAACCGTTCAATTCCTTGAACCACATCTTTGCATGTTCTTTTTCGTTGTCAGCTGTCTTTAAGAATAAAGCTGCCATCTGCTCATAGCCTTCCTTCTTAGCAACAGAAGCAAAATATGTATACTTGTTTCTTGCCTGAGATTCTCCTGCAAAAGCAGCCTCAAGATTTTTCTCTGTCTGAGTTCCTGCATAAGGATTTTTCTTCTCTTCTTCCATTAACTTAAACTTTTCCTTTGGCTGTTTGCAAACAGGGCACTGCTCCGGTGCTTCCTCTCCTTCATGAACATAACCACATACTGTACATACCCATTTCTTCATAGTCTTTCCTTCTTTCTTAATATTATTTTTTTCGTTGTTTGGAATCATTTCTAATAACTTTCTTGCAACATCCACAGGAAAATCTTTGGTCGGTGGATTTGCAATCAAATCCTCTAAAAGCTCATGTGCATTGTTGCTCTGAGGAAGCATAAATCCTGCTTCTCTCATAATGTCTTCTGCTACCAGTCTTTCTGATTTTGCTACCGCCTTCATCAAACGATACAGTCCATCTTTATCAGTAGCTTCTGCTATTTGAAGTGCTTCCTTTTCTTCATCCGCTTTTGCCTGTGCAGTCTTATTCAGCACTGCTTTCACCTGATTTGTCTTTGGCTGTTGTGCAGGATATTCCTTTGGCACCATAGAAATTGCTCCACTCGGGCAAGCCTGTGCACACATTCCGCAACCGATACACTTTTCTACATCAATCACACTGTTTTCTGTGTCTGTGGCTCCAACAGGGCAAACATAAAGACACAGACAATCTTTGGTACAAAGTCTTAGATTTCTTACAGCTACTTTTTCATCCATGATTATGCTCTCCCTTCTATTTTCTCAAATTTCCAGTCAGGAACCTTGCACACCGGGCAAAGTTCCGGAGGTGTATCGCCTATGTAAACAAATCCACATGTTGTACATACCCAGATATTGGTATCTTTTAACATGGCTTCACCTTCGTTCAAATAGCGATTTACCAACGATGAAAGCATTCTTGTCACCTTTTCACCCCATACGCATACTCTTGCAGCCCCCCTGTCTGCATTAGCATCTGCGGTAGCTCTTACAGCTGCATAATTATCTGCATCTGTCTGAAGTTCCTTGGCAATTTTTTCAACGGATGCATCATTTACCGCCGGTACAACTGCGGTAAAATAATCTGCTAACTGCTTAAATAAATCTGCTTCTTCCTGCTTGTACTGTTTCTCACAGCCTCTGGCAAGATTGGAACAAAGTGCTGCCAGTTGTCCTGCTGAAAGCTTCTCCAAATCTGCTTCCATTGGCTCTATGGCTGTAACAACTTTCTTTTCGTCACCATTTGCTTCTGGTTTAAAATCTGATTTTGCAGCACCACATAGTGGGCATTTCCAATCATCCGGCAATTCTGCAAATGGGACTTTTTCTTTGGCATCATCGTAGACATAGCCACAAATCTGACAAACGTACTTCATAGAAAATACCTCCTTTTGTTTTATTATGAAAAGCTATTGTCTACCCTTCTCTATTTCTCCGGAATAGTCAATTATGCCTCCAAATTCAATAACATCTGTATACCCTAAGTCCACAAGCTTCTGTGAAGCCTGCTTACTTCTGTTTCCGCTTCGGCAATATACATAGATTGTCTGATTCTTATCCGGAAGTTCCGCAATCTCTTCTGTTCCAATGGATTCATTCGGAATATTGATTGCTCCGGGAATATGTCCTTCCTCAAACTCATCATCTCTTCTGACATCTAAAAGAATATAGTCTGAATCTGCCTCCATAAGCTCAAGTCCTTCTTCCATGGAAACCTGTTTATAACCTGACTTTTGTTCCGTGTTCTGCACAGAATCAGCATTTCCACATCCCGAGAGGATACAGATAAACGTCATACACAGAATCAGTAATTTTTTCATTATGTACCCCCCTACTGCTTATCCATTCCGCACGGAAGTGATTCTTCTATCAAATTAGTTTCCCTCATGACATTCTCATAGAAGCGATATCCGCCTGAGAAATTGTAACAATCAAATCCTTCCTCAGATAAAATTCTACAGGATATATAGCTTCTTAATCCGCTTTGACACATCACATACACTGGTTTTGACTTATCAAGCTTATCGATGTTTTCTCTTAAATCATCTACAGGAATATTGATAAATCCATCCACATGACCTCTTACATATTCACCTTGCGTTCTTGTATCAAGAAGTGTCACACTTCCATCTCTTGGTAGCTTCTCCAATTCATCATAGTGGAACTGTTTTACAATTCCGCTTTCAATATTCTCAATCATAAATCCAGCCATATTTACCGGGTCTTTTGCAGAGGAATAAGGCGGAGCATATGCCAAATCCAAATCCTTAAGCTCTGTTGCTTTCATACCGGCACTAATTGCTGTTGCAATTACATCCAATCGCTTATCGACACCATCATAACCCACAATCTGTGCTCCAAGAATTTTTAAAGTACTCTTTTCATACACAACCTTCATAGTCATGACTTTTGCACCGGGATAATAGCCTGCATGGGAAGCAGGAGATAAAACAACTCTTTCATAATCTATTCCGGCATCTCTCGCTGCTTTTTCGGTAAGCCCTGTGCTTGTAGCTGTCATATCAAACAGCTTGATAACCGAAGAACCCATGCTCCCTTTATAATGACTGTCTAATCCGCAAATATTATCTGCCACGATCCTGCCTTGCTTGTTTGCAGGACCTGCTAAAGAAATAACCGCATTATTTCCCGTAACTGTATGCTTTACTTGTACTGCATCTCCTACCGCATAAATATCCGGCACGGATGTTTCCATTTTATCATTTACGACAATCGCACCCTTAATGCCAAGTTCAAGTCCTGCCTTTTTTGCAAGTGTAGTTTCCGGGCTGACACCGATTGCCATTAGAACCATATCGGTACTTATTGGCTCATCATCTTTTAAAAGAACCTGTAACTGTTCCTTCTCCTCAAATCCGATTACGTCACCGCCAAGCTTTAGACTTATCCCTTTACTGCGTAGCTTGTTATGTACAAGAGTTGCCATATCATAATCCAGTATATTCATCAGCTGTTTCGGTCTTTGTACAACTGTTACTTTAACACCCAAGTCACATAAATTTTCCGCAACCTCAAGTCCGATAAATCCACCACCAACCATAACTGCCGTTTTAGGCTTTTTATCCTCTACAAACGCTCTAATTTTCAGAGTATCCTCCACTGTTCGCAATGTAAAAATCTTCTCATTTTCTATTCCAGGAAGATTCGGCATTACCGGTTTTGCTCCCGGTGATAAAATCAATTTATCATAAGATTCCTCATATACTTTTCCTGTATCCAGATTGCAAACTGTAACCGTTTTCTTTAAAACATTGATGTCTGTCACTTCATGATGAACCTTCATATCTATGCGAAATCTTTTTCCTATGCTTTCCGGTGTTTGAAGTGTCAGTTCCTCCTTATCCTCAATTACACCGCCAATATAATAAGGCAGTCCACAATTTGCATATGAAATGTATCCGGAGCGTTCAAAAACGGTTATCTGTGCATGTTCATCTAATCTTCTAAGCCTGGTTGCTGCCGTTGCACCACCTGCAACTCCACCCACAATTACAACCTTCATCCTTTCACAACCTTTCCTCTGTAAGAACTAATACCTCCAATATTGGTAATATTTAAATATCCCATCTGTTTCAATGCAGATGCAGCACTGCTGCTTCTTGCCCCACTTTGGCAATATACAAACAGAGGTGTACTCTTATCCGTTATTTTTGCAAGAACCTCCTCTATCTGTTGAAGAGGAATATTCTCACTATTCTCAATATGTCCGGATTCATATTCTTCCTTTGTTCTAACATCTAATAACACTGCTTTTTCTGTTTTCAGAAATTCCTGAACTCCTGCATTGATATCTGCTTGTTTTAAAAATCCGAAAATACTCATTGTAACATCGCCTCCACTTCTGCCTTTGGTCTTGCACCGACAGCTTGTCTTACAACCTTTCCATCTTTAACGAGTACAATGGTTGGAATGCTCATCACTCCAAACGCCTGTGATAATTCACCCTCCTCATCCACATTAACTTTACCGACTTTTGCTTTTCCTTCGTACTCCTCTGCCAGCTGTTCAATAATTGGCCCCATCATTCGACATGGTCCACACCAAGGTGCCCAGAAATCAATCAGCACCGGGATATTGGATTTCATCACTTCATTTTCAAAATTTTCTCTTGTTATTTTTAATTCAGCCATTTATTAGCCCTCCTGATTTCATAAGTATTAGCAATCATTCCTGATTTCTAACTTCATTATATAGATTAGGAGTTCTCTTTTCTGTGACTGAGTCTCATTATTCAATAATTTTTTTCAATCCTTCAAAATCTTTTATAAGAATCGCACCTCTGTTAAGCTCTATTAGCTCATCTGATGCAAATTGTTTCAACATTCTCGCCACTACCTCTCTTGCTGAATTGACTTCTTTTGCAATGGCTTCCTGTGTCATTTGAATCTTCTTTTCTCCGGTTTTTTCATAAACAGACAGTAAAAATCTTGCCATTCTCACATCAAATCCTGCAAACAATATTTCCTGCATCACCCATACCACGTCAGAGAATCTTTTCGTCGCAAGTTCATAGGCAAAACATCTCACATAGATATTACTATCCATCAGTTTTTGAATCATGCCGGAATGAATTGCCAAAATCTCAGTCTCTTCTTCCGCTAGTAGCTGAACATCCAACGATATTCCTGTAATCACGCAGGAAGCTGACATAATGCAACATTCTCCGCTTCCGATATGAAACAATGTAATCTCTCGTCCTTCTTCATTTGTGATATAAACTCGTATAGACCCTTTTTGTACATAAATCATTCCAAGACATGCATCGGTTGTTCCATAAATATAGGAATCTTTATTATACACGCGTAAAACAACACCACTTAACAGCTGTGTTTTCTCTTCATCCACAAGATTATTCCAAAAAGGTATTTGCTTTACTAGTTCATTAATATCCATCCTTCATCCCATCCAGCATCAACATAGATTAATGACAGTTATTTCCACAACCATGACTGCCACAGGTATGTCCACCTTCTCCATGCTCATGGTCATGATGGTCACAACGTACATCCGGATTATATCCAAGTGTTCCATTAATCAAAGCAAGAACTGCTTCATCTGCATTACCGGACACTCCACCATAAAGCTTGATGCCAGCTTCCGCAAGAGCCATCTGTGCTCCGCCTCCGATTCCACCACAAATCAGAACCTCAATGCCTGAATCCGAAAGCAAGCCCGCCAGTGCTCCATGACCGCTTCCATTAGAATCCATTACTTCTGCTTTTACAATCTCACCATTTTCTACTTCATATACCTTAAACTGTTCTGTATGTCCAAAGTGCTGAAAAATTTCTCCGTTTTCATAAGTTACTGCTATCTTCATATCTTTCTGTCCCTTCGTTATTATATTTTTTTCTGAATTTTCTGCATATCTCCGGCATGGTCTTTCACAACAAGCTTTATGTTTTCCGCTACAGATTCTATAATTTCCGCCGGATATCACTAATTGTTTCCCATTCACAATACAGTCCGAAATTTTATATCTTGCTCTCTCATATATTTCTGTAACTGTCGTGCGTGAAATATCCATAACTGCCGCACATTGTTCATGATTTTGTTTCTCAAAGTCTACAAGCCTTATCACTTCATATTCATCAACAGAAAGAACCACACTTTCCGGATTTGTAACTCCTTCCGGTTCAAAACATGAATATTCCGGTTCACTACAGACTCTTCTGCATCTTTTAGGTCTTGGCATTTTATCACCTCTCGTTTCCGACATATGTTGATTATAGCATATCTTTCAGTTTTAATCTATAAAAACTCTTCCTAAAATAAAAATTATCAAGAATAAAAAAGTAAACTGGCTAAAATATCAGTCTACTTTTCGCAATGTTATTATATTTTTTACTTGATACTTAAAATTCACATCTATTTAACCCCCCACACAAACGTATTGCTCAAAATACTTTTATGAATACAACTTATCCACTTCTTTTTCATACACTGATTCTGTCACAGAATCAAACAAAACCCATTCTACAAGGTCAAAGCTATTCTTGTTATCCTCCAAAAATCGGCTGACCGTCTTAACCGCAATCTTTGCTGCAAGTTCTACCGGAAAACTATATACTCCGGTTGAAATAGAAGGAAATGCGATACTTCTTATCTCATGCTCAAGTGCCACCTGCATAGAATGAAAATAACAGCTTGCCAAAAGTTCCTCTTCCTTACTTCTGCCACCATTCCAAATCGGACCCACCGTATGTATCACATAATCACATGGCAGATTATAAGCCTTTGTAATCTTAGCCTGACCTGTCTCGCAACCATGAAGAGTCCTACACTCTGCCAGAAGTTCCGGTCCTGCTGCCCTGTGAATGGCACCATCAACTCCACCACCTCCTAAAAGAGAGTTGTTGGCAGCATTTACAATTGCCTGAACATCTGTAATTTTCGTAATATCACCTTTTACCGTCTTTATTAAATACATTTTACCACCTGCCTGATTCTTATATTACTATTCCATTGCAATGGTCAATCTCATGCTGAATAATCTGTGCTGTCCACCCTGAATACTTTCCATGCTGTTTCTTAAAGTTCTGATCAAGATAGTCCACTTCTATTTCCTGATATCGCGTGCATGGTCTTACGCCTTTCAGAGAAAGACATCCTTCCTCAGTCTGATACACTCCGGATTTCTTTGTAATTATCGGATTTATCATTGCAAATTGAAATGGTCCGGCTGCTATTACAATGATATTCTTTTTTACACCAATCATATTGGCAGCCATACCAACACAGTGTTCTAAATTTGCCCTAAGTGTATCAAGCAAATCAGTCACAATCTGTTTATCTGCCTCTGTTGCATCCACTGACTTTTGTGCCAGAAACAGCGGATCATGCATTATCTTCTTTACCATTAATTCCATCCCTTCCATACATCAGGCTGATATCCAAGTGTAGATTGTTTTCCATTTCTTACTACTGGTGTTTTAATTACCTGCGGATTCTCAAGTACCTTTTCCAGTTTATCTTAATCTGCAATATACTTAATAAGAGCAAGTATATCCTGGTCTTTTCCTTCCCAGTTAATCATGTTTTCAAGTCCGCCATTAGCCTGCGCAACAGAAGTAAACTCTCCCTTACTCATGCCTTTTTCTTTCATATCAATAAACTGATATTTAATGCCACGCTCCTTGAAGAAGCGTTCTGCTTTCTTTGTATCATTACATTTCTTTGTTCCAAAAATTTGGATATTCATTTGCTTCACCTACCATAAATCATAAAGTTTCATTGTCTCTGTATTTCTATATTCATGCTTCTCATAGTACCCAATCAGCTTTCCTTCATCTCGAAGAGCAACCATATATACATCCTTATTTTGTTTTTCATTGTGAAAAGTATATACAATATTGTGGTTATTATCTTCAATAAACCAATCAACCACTTGCTGTATCTTTTCTCTAGACGCTTGGTTATGACATTCCATGAGGCTTCTTCCAATCAACTTTTCTCCGCCCCATTTCTCATAGTTAAGTACAGCCGCCAGATTCATATAAATAATTTCATGATTCAAATTGCATATTACTACCGCACATCTATCCTGATCCAAGATACTCTTATAAAAACTCACATATGACTTGAACTTTATGTTTTTCTCATTATCCAGGCGTTTCTGCAAATGTGGTTTCTTTCTGTGATAATAACTAACAATTTCTCCCGACGGTATCCATATCTGTGCCTCATTAATCTTATCAAGAACCGCATCAATAATATGCTCATCCGCTTCTGCGTCGGACACTTTTTCATTCTCAGTTACATACTTTTTGTATTCTTCGTATACCCATGCAGTAATCTTATCTTTCTGCTTCATCTTAAGATTGTTAAAAGACTTGTTCATCTGCAAAAGCTGTCCATCTGTTTTCTTATGTATTTTGGTTTTCTTGCTCTTTGCC
>JBGVDD010000191.1:0-2437 GCA_045119215.1 Lachnospiraceae bacterium
CCTGATTGAGAATGGAGAGGCATTCATCAAGCGTAATTGTAAAATGAAGTGGCGTAAGACTGCGAATTCAAGAGAAGAAATGCCGGAGTATGTAGAGCGAAGCTATCACGAAGCCCTTGTAAATGCTTTGGCACATCGTGATTATCTGGTAAATGGAAGTGAAGTGCATATTGACATATATGATGACCGAATGGAAATCTATTCTCCGGGAGGAATGCCGGATGGTTCCATGATTCAGGACAGAGACCCTCTTACAGTGCCTTCAACCAGAAGAAATCCGGTTCTTGCCGATGTATTCAACCGGCTTGGATATATGGAGCGTAAAGGTAGTGGATTTGGAAAGATTATCAGTGGATATGAATTTCAAATAAATTATAATGAGAGCAAAAAACCATCATTCCGCTCAGACAGATATCAGTTTACTGTAGTGATGCCGAACCTGAACTATGATGTCTCTCAAGATGTCCCTCAAGATGTCCCTCAAGACAAGTTAGATGTTCAGATTGTGGACATGATCCGTAAGGACAGAAAAATAAGTACAGAAAAGATGGCAATTGTATTAGGTGTAAGTTCTAAAACAATTAAGCGTCATATAAAGGAAATGGATAATGTATGTTATGTTGGACGTGGTTTTAGCGGACACTGGGAAATCACAGATGATGAGTAATGCGTGACTTGATTATCCCAAAAGTTGGGGAATGATTTAAGCGGTGAAAAAATTGTAAGGATAAGTGTATGTTTGGAAGAGAAAATATAATTTTTGAAAGTGATATACCTATTAGCGGTAGTATGATCAGTAAAGAAGAAATAATTGATGCCGTATATCAAGCGTCGTTAAATTTCATTAATGAGATGAATATTACTTCACTGAACAAAATTATAATAAAACCGATGGTTCTTTTTGAAAGTACATTAGGAACTGCTAGAAGTAATGGAGAAAAATCGACTATTGAATTGGCTTACATTACAGCAGTGAATATTAAGAATGACATGGAAAGAAACGTAATAAAAAAACATAAAGAAGCAATGGCTACACTATATCATGAATTTTGCCATATTCGTGATTTTGAGTTGGTTTGGAAAAGACTAATAAAAGAAGATGAAAATATAAAGAAAGAAATAGAACTAGGTTTTGATGTATGGACAGAATTTTTTGCGACATATTGTTCTTTTGCTATATATGAAGATGTTCGACTATATGATTCGTTTGAAAATAGTTTTCAAGAAAAAGGTGGAAGTAAAAACTATTATTCGAGTAGATTGTTAGGATACTATCTTAATGAGAGGCATTCCATATATTGCGATCAACTAGTAAAAATGTATTTAAATAGAGATGAAGTTGATATACTTGCGAAGTGTTTTAAGAAAATGATATCAGCTTACGCAGAGATTTCAAAAAGTGATTTAATAAAGTGTGGAAATTTAATAATAAAAACCTATGAGAGGAGTTTTTCATATAATAATTTAACGCCGATAAGTCCATATGATTTTTTTAGAAAACAAAAGATTTAGTGGCTCTTCAAAAAATGGTGGGTGAAAAAACACCCACCCCAATGATCAAGCTATACAATTCAAACTACTTGTGCGTTTTCATGATGAGTGCCATTAGTTAAATTCATTCATCGCATCCACATAATCCTGTAATCCGTTTGCTTTCAATGCCAGTTTTGCATACAGCAGAGGGGTATCCTCTGCCAGCCGGTACAGATATATGATATCTCTCGGGTCATCAAAGATAACAGAGGAGTTACATTCCTTGCAACAGATAACAAGAATGGAGTTCTCGCCGGTATTGATGATAACGGAGTCTGTGGCTGGTTCGTACATACCAAACTGGAAATTAAGATTGTTGTTCATGGCAGTCACCCTCCCACAGATATTTTGCACCATCCAGCAGGTCGATAATAGCCGTAAGCATATTGGTGTATTCGGTCTGTAATTCCTTAATGTCTTCTGAAGAAGGCGGTGTATGGGAAGTGTTGGTTGTGGTAAATGCCTTTTGCATTTCAAGTAATTGCAGATAGAATGCATTTACAGTTTGCACCAGAGGATATATGGTTTCTTTCTTTCCAACAACACAGATGCGGTTGTAGATGCAGGAACGGACAAAGTAATCTTTCTTCATCATTCCACTGGCAAGAATACGCGCTTCAATTTGTTTGCGTTCAGCGTCAGTAATTCTAAAGCTGATAGTTGGATTTTTATGTTGATTGCTCATGGTAATGCTCCTTTCGTTTTGGCTGTGGCAGCAGGTGTAATAGACAACTTGACAACCACAGGAATTTATTCATTGTGAGGTAAGTGCTTCAAAACATAGCGTTACTGACAAACAACACTCATTCTGCTATGATATCAGTAACCTATTTTTTGAAGCTCTTTTTATGCTTATGTATAAGACGGCAGCTTTCAGGCAGTTTATCTGACCACGGGAGCATAT
>JBGVDD010000192.1:0-3510 GCA_045119215.1 Lachnospiraceae bacterium
ACTTAAATGAAAAACTAAATTCCAGTTATGGAATACCCCAGTAAAATTGCGGGATTAAATTCCGTTTTGTACCTTAACAATTTCATATTTTTGCCGTATAATGAACCCATAAGCACCCAGTTTTTCTGTTTTTGAGCATGCTAAACGGGCATCTGGAAATAGTGTGCAGGACTAAATTCCACATGCTTGTGTGCAAGACTAAATTCTGGTGCAGTGAAATCTGCCTGTGCTTAACTATTTTATTTCAATAAGTTTGGACTAAGCATAATGTCATCAGGTGCGATTGCCTTTAATCCTAATGCTTTATGCAACTTGTTGTCCAAGAGTAAAAGAGAGAGTTCATATGGGCTGTGTCCATTGAGGCTGTCTCTTTTTTCGTTGTTTATGTGGTTCATCATAAGCCTGACTTTATTATCATCCAGGTCAGCAAAGGAACTTCCCTTGGGGCGTATATAGCGAATGTACTCGTGATTTTTCTCACAGGCTCCCTTTTGCCAGAAGCAGTAAGGGTCACAGTAAAAAATGGTGGTGCTTTGGGTTCCATCGCAGAATTCTTCCATTTCTTCTCTGGCAGAGAATTCCGCACCGCCATCTGTAAGAATTACCGGAAACAGCTTTCTAAAAGCTTCTTTCCCAAGGACTGTTTCAAGCCAGACAAAGACTTCCAGTACACACTCCTGATCCTGATATTCCAGAAGAAACATCAGCATGAGATTGCAGTTACGAAATGTGAAAGTGAGGATAGCTCTGCTTTCGCCTTTCTTTCCTTCCACACAATCCATTTCCACTACATTTGTGTCAGGATGCTCTTTCATGTAGTTCAGGAAATCTTCGTAATTATGGCCTTTGCGATAAGAACGGTCTTTGGCACTTGTCTGGGTAGCCTTCTTACGCTTTTTATAGCGTACAGCACGCCTTAAGTCGCCATTACGGACTTCAAATACACAATCGTTGATATAAGAGTACAGTGTTCGTCTGGAACAGCCAAGCTCCTCTGCATGCGTAGCATATATGTGGGCAATAGATTGGTGTTTCCCCTTGATAAGAGGAACAAGCAGGTCGTTCATTGCCTGAATGCTTTCCGGTGTCTGGTTAATGCCGACTCTACTGTCAACCAAAACACTGCGATATTCGTCCTGAGCGTACTTGGATGAATAAAATTTTCTGGGCATAAGACAGTGTGTCTTTTTACCACAACCATTGCACACATAGGGTGGCTTGTTCAGTTTATCGCATTCAGCAGTTTCATAGCCGGGACACACCTGAATACAGCGCATATCAGGCTTTTTACAAATCTTACAGAGCGTTCCGCATTGTTCCTCACAAAGACATACTATTTTGCATTCCTTGCGGTGAATACAGGGTGGATTAGTGTATCCGGCGTCAGGACGTTCCTTGGTATGTGCGTGTAATCTGACTTCTTTTGAAATGGTAGAAGGGTCTTTACCGATAATTCTTGCAATTGCTGCAAAGCTTTTGTTTTCGGTAAGTCCTTTTTCGATTTCTACACGTTGTTCAAATGTTAAATGTTTCTGATTGCCTTTATTATTCATCATAATCTCCATTTCCGCACAGGCAGGCAATCAGCTGCAAGTACAGTATAAGGAATTATAAAGTTTAAAAGCAATACGGCAAATATACGTGCAGGAGTAATTTCTGGCTATATGGAATTTACTCTTGCCAACTGGAATTTAAAAATGCATTTAAGTTAGGGGAAAAATCGCTCGAAAAGAAATAATCAAAATAGAACATTTGTTCTTGAAAACTAAAAAGTGATGTGGTAATATAAAAACAGAACATTTGTTCTACTGCAAAAAGTAATAGAAGGTGAAGTAGTGATGGAATATTTGGTTACAGGAGAAGACAGTTTAATAGATAAATTGCATATTTTGACAGACGCGGCAAAGTATGATGTAGCCTGTACCAGTAGTGGAGTAGACAGACGAGGTAATGGGAAGGATATGGGCAATGCGGTACATTCGGGGATTTGTCATAGCTTTGCGGCAGATGGAAGATGCATTTCTCTGTTAAAAATTTTATTGAGTAATGAATGTGCCTACGATTGTAAATATTGCATAAACAGAAAGTCTAATGATGTGAAAAGGGCTACTTTTACGCCGGAGGAAGTATGCCAGTTGACAATGCAATTTTATCGAAGAAATTATATCGAAGGCTTATTTTTAAGTAGTGGAATTATTAAAAATCCTACGTTCACGATGGAATTATTGTATCGCACCTTATATTTGCTCAGAAATAAGTATCATTTTATGGGCTATATTCATGTAAAAGGGATTCCTGGTGCGGACCCTGTACTGATTGAAAAGACGGGTTTTTTAGCAGATAGAATGAGTATCAATTTGGAACTTCCGACTAAAGAAGGATTAGAAAAGCTTGCTCCCAATAAACCCAGGAATCATATTTTAAAAAATATGCGTCAGATTCAGAACGGCATAGAAAATAATAGAAATGACCTCGTTTTATATCGAAATGCACCTAAATTTGTTTCAGGAGGACAGTCCACTCAGATGATTATTGGAGCTACTATGGAAAATGATTTTCAGGTGTTGTCTGTGGCAGAAAGTTTATACGATAAATTTTCTTTGAAAAGAGTGTTTTATTCTGCGTTCATCCACGTCAATGAGGATAAGGCATTGCCAATGGTCAGAGAGGGAGAAGGTCCGCCGTTACTTCGAGAACATCGCTTGTATCAGGCAGACTGGCTGCTTCGTTTTTATGGTTTTAAAGCGGGGGAATTATTAAGTGAAAAACGCCCCAATTTCAATATTGCCATAGACCCGAAGGCAGATTGGGCAGTGAGACATTTGGAAAAATTTCCAGTAGAAGTGAATCAAGCAGACTATTATACCTTGTTAAGAGTCCCGGGACTTGGGGTAAATAGTGCCAGACGTATTGTAGCCGCCAGACGATATGGAAAGCTTACTTTTGAAGATTTGAAGAAAATCGGTGTGGTATTAAAGCGGGCAGTTTTTTTTATCACTTGTAATGGGAAGATGATGTATCCTACGAAGTTGGAAGAAGACTATATTGTTAGAAATTTAGTGTATGAAAGGGAAAAACTACCCTTTTGTGCAGATGGAGTTACCTATAAACAGATGTCATTATTTGATGATTATTCTTATTATGCGCTGCCAAAACAGGAGGATAAGTATAAAAGTCTTACGGGACAAATCTAATAAGATGTTTCGATGTGTTTTAGGGAAAGATATTTGGTAAGGGAGACCCAAAATGGAACAGACGATTTTACTATGTGAAGATGACTTGGAAAGTATTTATACCGCCATATTTGTGGCCTATGAGTTAAAATTAAATCCCAAAAACACCCATATACAATTTGATGGAATGGAGACGATGGAGTTTTTTACGGAATATATTTATGTGGATAGAGATAGTCAAAAGGCAGAAAGAGAAGCAAAAGGTTTACTTAGAAAGTTTGGTGAAACGGTTTTTGAACAGTTTATGTATCTGTTGTGTGCAGAGTCCCCCAAAAGA
>JBGVDD010000193.1:0-35359 GCA_045119215.1 Lachnospiraceae bacterium
AAGAGTGCTGGGATGCAGTTTTTAGAATGTGTGATTTATTTGAAAAGACGGCAATATTTGTGGGAGAAAGGCTTGGGTATCTGTATAATGAGGAAGAAGGCAAGAATTGTCGGAGTTTTTTGGAACATGTGAGGAAATTGCCGCCAGATGCAGTGGAAATCTACTAAAAATATATAATGAATATGTGGAGATTTGACAATGAAATTTAAGTATAATCTTGAAAGGATACAAAATATTTCAGATGGAAAAATGACATACCTTAATTTGAAAGAAGAAAGTGAAACTATTAATTTAAAAGAAAGTGCCCTTTTATGGTGGGAAAAGCATAATAAGGAATCCTTGATAGATAAATTATTAAAAAGAAAAATAAAAATAAGTATGTAGGTGATAAATTCTGGGGATTTGGAGAAAGTTATCTTAGATTTTATAAAGATAATGATGAAATAATCTTTCATAAAGGTGGGGTGTCAGGTGTGATAGCTATTTTATTATTTCCTGTTCATTTAGCAATCAACTATTTTTATCCCAATAATCATGGTACATGGGTTGGACCTATCGTTTTGTTAATAGGGGTCATAATGTCTATAGCGTATTTCTTGAAATTTTATAAGGTTGAGATTAGGTTAAAATAAAAATTGGACTTATGTTTGAGTGTCATCGTTAGCGATGGCGCTTGCTCAATTAGGATTTTGTGAATGTGATTCAATGCCATTTGAACATTTGGTTTCAAATGGCATAACTCTTGTTTGGGGCAGGAATAATATACTTGAAAATAATGGTATAATTATGGCATAATTTGTCTGGTTTTGAGAGGAGGTACGTGGAATGCCACAGATTATACCAATTAAAGACTTAAAAAATACTTCGGAGATATCTGATATGTGTCACAAATCAGATGAACCAATTTATATCACAAAAAACGGATATGGCGACATGGTAATCATGAGTATGGAAATATATGAGAGTACCATGCGCCAATTTGCTGTGTGTAAAGAGAACGAAATCCCGGAAGAACAGGTCAAAATGCTTAGGTAAAAACGATACAACTATAAAACAGAGAAATAAGTTCACAGACTCTATGGAGGTTGAAAATGAAACAAAGGATTGTAGCTTGTCTATGCGTAGCTGTCATGGCATTAAATTCAGGAAATGTAGTTTATGCTGC
This sequence comes from Lachnospiraceae bacterium, assembly GCA_045119215.1. Classification (GTDB taxonomy): domain Bacteria; phylum Bacillota; class Clostridia; order Lachnospirales; family Lachnospiraceae; genus RUG11237. Next base: position 1,166 of record JBGVDD010000193.1, read on the forward strand.
AGAAATAGAAAAGTTGTCAGAAGATATGGTAACAGTGGAAGAAACCAACATCAATTCCACAAGCACAGCGGGAATTGTTGCAAGCGGCACACAATTAGGACTGGAATGGAGTATTGATGGAAATGGATTGTTGACAATTACCGGTACCGGAAATTATGGTACGCCGGCATGGAAAAATCATAAGGATAAGATAAAAAGTGCCAAGGTGTCTGTGACGGGAATTACCAGCACAATGAATATGTTTAGTAACTGCACTGAATTAACCAAAATAGATTTTACAGGCTCTGATTTCAGTCAGGTGACAGATATGAATCAAATGTTTCATGACTGTACCAGCTTGGAAACTCTGGATGTCAGTGGATTAGACACCAGCAAGGTAACGAATATGTGGGCTATGTTCAGAGACTGCAGCAGTCTAAAAACTTTGAAAGTAAATGGCAGATTCTGTACCGCCCAGGTGACCAATATGGGCGAAATGTTTCGGGGGTGCAGTGGTCTTACCAGTCTGGATGTGAGCAGCTTTGACGCTGGCAATGTAACAGATATGCACAATATGTTTTATTCCTGTAGCAACCTGACCAGCCTGAAGTTAAATGGTAAATTTAACACCGGCAATGTAACGGATATGAGCAGCATGTTTGATATGTGTAAGAATCTTACCAGTCTGGATGTGAGCAGTTTTAATACCAGTAAGGTAACCAACATGAGCTGTATGTTTGCTTCCTGTGAGAAACTGACAGGTTTGAATATCAGTGGATTTGATACCAGCCAGGTCATATATATGAGCAGTATGTTCTACCGCTGTAAGGAGCTTACCAGTCTGGATGTAAGCAAATTCAATACTGGTAAGGTAAAAAGCATGGCTGGCATGTTTTGGGAATGCAGCAGTCTTACCAGTTTAAATATGAGCAATTTTGATACCAGTAATTCATTGAACATGAGTGATATGTTTCATGGCTGCAGTGGCCTGACCAGCTTGGGTGTTGGCAACTTTAATACCAGTAAAGTAAAAGATATGAGCGACATGTTTCATGGCTGCAGTAATCTTACCAGCCTGGATTTAAGCAGTTTTGACACCGGTAAAGTTACAAACTATAACGATATGTTAAAATTGTGCTTTGCTATGAAAAGCATAAAATTTCCGAAAAATCTCAGTGTTGAAATTCCCTTTCCATCTATATATGGCTACCATTGGGAAGATGAAGATAAGGTAACTTGGATACCGCAGTTACAGGACTTACTGTGCCTATGACATACAAAGCAGTGGTGAGTACATATACGGTAGTAGTAAATAATGGTACCGGGGATGGAATCTATAAAGCCGGAGACACCGTAACCATAACCGCAGACCCACCAGAAGAAGGAATGCGGTTTAAAAATTGGGAACGTGTAGAAGGATTCTTTAACTTTAAAAACAGCAAAAGCGGTACCACTACATTTACCATGCCGGCAGGTGAAGTGGAGGTGACAGCAATCTATGAGGAAAGAGGAGAGATACATAAAGTAATCGTAAATAATGGCAGCATAGAGAATCCTTCGGAAGATGGATATTATAGTCCGGGGGAATATATTACCGTAATTGCAGACCCACCGGAAGAAGGAAAGCAGGTTTACTTCTGGAGCTGGATAGATGAGGAGGGAAATTGATTTGGAACTGGTAGCTGTCTATGAGTGGATACCTGGCGTTCATCTGGTGGAACTGGTCCATGGAGATTACGCAACATGTACCAAAGAGGGTATGAAGCTTCATTATAGGTGTACAGATCCGGGATGTGGAAAAATATTTAAAGATATAGATGGAACCCAGGAAATCACAATGGAGGATTTAATCATTCCGGCAAGAGGACACAGAATGAAAGAAGACTGGTCAAGTGATGAGGAGAAACATTGGCATAAGTGCAAATCGGCAAGCTGCACAGTGGTGGAAGACGTAGCTGGCATACTTATGGAGAATGGACAGTAACAAAAGAGGCAACGGAAACGGAGGATGGAACGAAAGAGCGAAGCTGCACGGTTTGTGAGTATAAGCAGACAGAAGTTATTTCAATTGTGACAGGAACCCCCACAGTAACAGAAGGTCCCACGGAGACAGTAACAAAAATCCCGGAAGAGAAGGTAACTCCAACAATAACGGAATGCCCGGAAGAGAAGGTAACTCCAACGATAACAGAGCACCCGGAAGAGAAGGTGACTCCAACAATAACGGAATATCCAAAAGAGAAGGTAACCCCAACGGTAACTGAGAATCCAGCTGTAACTGTGAAACCTGTTGCAACAGCAAAACCAACAGATGTACCGGTTATTACAAAGGCAGCCACACAAACTCCCACACCTACACTTACAGCGGAGGAGAATAAGCTGTTTGCCACTACAGAATCGGAAAAAGTCATAGAGAAACTTGTAAAGAATACCAATACAAATTGTAATATAACTGGAAATCCGTTATACTAATGATAAAACATTGATATAGCGGATTTTTTTGTTACACGGTGTCTGACACCATATGTAACAAGGGGATAGATGTAACAGTTTAGCCTATGGCTGAACTGTTACGGACAGACATCACCCTGCTATGTATCCCCTTGACGAAAATATAAAAAATAGGTAAGATTAATTCATTGTAAGAAAGGACGACGATATGACAGAATTTGAATTTGATATAGATATTACAAATATTCCAACCCCATCTTATCTGGTGGATGAAAGATTATTAAAGAAAAATATGGAAGTTTTAAAATCAGTCTCAGATGCAACCGGTTGCAGGATTCTTCTGGCCCAGAAGGCTTTTTCCATGTTTTCCATGTATCCTATGATGAGCAGGTATTTATCAGGAACCACTGCAAGCTCCCTGTTTGAAGCTAAGTTAGGAAAAGAAGAATTTGGCGGGGAGACTCATATTTTTGCACCCGCTTATAAGGACAGTGAAATGGATGAAATTATAAGCCTTTGTGACCATATTGTATTTAATTCTTTTGCCCAGTGGAAACGGTTTAAAAATAAAGTGATGGAAGCTAAAAGGGCAGGAAAAAAAATAGAGTGCGGTATCCGTATCAATCCGGAATATGCAGAAATTGAAACAGATATTTATAATCCATGCTTTACAGGTTCTCGTCTAGGGACTACATTAAAGACCTTTGAGGAAGAATTGGATTTAGAGGGGATTGACGGTCTTCATTTCCATACCATGTGTGAGCAGAACTCAGATACCCTGGAGCGTACATTAAAGGTGGTGGAAGAAAAGTTCGGAACATACATGAAAGATATGAAATGGATTAACTTTGGCGGCGGACATCATATTACCAGAAAGGATTATGATGTAGAACGGTTGATTTCCTGCGTAAATTATATCCAGGAAACATATGGTGTGAAAGTATATTTAGAACCGGGAGAGGCTACGGCACTAAATACAGGATATCTGGTGGCTACAGTGCTGGAATTATCAGAAAATGGCATGAATCTTGCCATTTTGGATACCTCGGCAGCCTGTCATATGCCGGATGTGTTAGAGATGCCTTATCGGCCGGAAATTATAGGAGCAGGAAAGCCGGGGGAAAAAGCTTATACCTATCGCCTGGGCGGGCCTACCTGTCTTGCAGGTGATGTGATTGGAGACTATTCTTTTGACAAGCCATTGGAAATTGGGCAGAAGCTGGTGTTTACAGATATGTCACACTATACCATGGTGAAGAATAATACCTTTAATGGAATTAATCTGCCTTCTATTCTGGTGAGAACCCAGGAAGGGGAGATAGAAACGGTACGTACGTTTACTTATCAGGATTTCAAAAACAGATTATCATAAAGTGAGGGAAGAAAAATGGTGAAAGCATATTTACATGGAAGTTCCATGTTGTATTATACTCCTGTGGAAAAAAAGCAAATTCGGTGGGATACCAAAGATGCCTGGTGCTCAGCACTGGAACTTGCCTGTAAGGAATGGGACGTGGCAGAAAAAGAAAACAAATGTTTACTGGTGGATTTGTCCTATACTATTTCTGCACCCGTAGCCTATTATGAAGGAAAATATTATACCGTTAATGCGAAAAATAAAGACCGAAGGGAAGTAAAGGAAAAGCAGGGAGAATTTTCTTTTTTAAATGATATAGCAGGTGAAGAAGATTTTGAAGAGAAGTTTAACACAGTAAAATCTGCATTTGATCAGTATATCAAAAAAGTAAAAGAAAAATTTGAACAGGTGATTCTGGTACGTATTCAGTGTCCAAAACGAAGTATTACCAAATTTTTCGTACAAAATTATCAGCCGTTACATCGTGATAAATTTAATATGATGATTCGAAAAGTGGAAGACTATTTTATAGAAAAAGTCTCTCCTATTGTGGTAGATATCAGTAATCAGTATTATTTTGACGTGGTGGGAAAAAAACACGGAGTATACACGTCTTATGAGCAGAATTTTTATTTGGATATGTCACAGGTTTTACATAGAATTTTAGTGAAAAAAGAAGATTGCAGACTGTATAGAGGAAATTACAAATATGTAATCAAACGGTATTTGAAATATTATGACATAGCAAAGGAGAGAAATGAGGAGTATTTGCTTATGGGTAAGGAACTGCCTATTGAGCGGCTGATTCGTGCCATGAACAAGGAAATGGTACAAAAATATGCTTTTGAACTGGCTTTTGTTACCAATAGGGGATTGTCCCGGTACCATGAGATTTTACAGCAGGAAGAATTACTTCCGGCTTTTGTAAAGTTTGTCCGTTCTTTTTGTGCCGTCATTGAACATCCGGAGGATGAGATACCAAAGGATATTGAAGATATGCTTGGTATTGGCATGGGATTAGAATTGGAAATTTTGGCTCAAACAAGGAATTACTATGTGGAGCAGAGACTTTTACCATTAAAGTATATTAACCTTACAAATCTAAAGGAATTTTATTTTGCCATGAAGCTGGCAAAACAGGGAAAATATATCCAGGCTATAGGCTATGTGAATGAAGCTATTGCTTTGTTGGGAAAAAGACCAAGAAAGTACAAGGCAAAATCCAATTGCAGGGAAGAACTGGGAAATGCTCTGGCATTTTATGCAAATAACAGTGAGCCTATTGGAATTGATTTCTTTGGAAAATATATCAGTACTTTGCTGTACCCACGCCAAAACAGCAAGTATGAACTGGTGAGAAAGATTATAGATGTAGAACCTTGGGAAGAAGGCAGGGAAGAGGCCTTTGAACGGATGAGAAAATCTACTGCCCAGTGGATAGTGGTGGATATATATAGCGTTATTGCCCAGTCTGCTTTGTCTGAAGAAGAGATTAAGAGGGCCTTGGACGTAATGATAAGCTTCTTAACAGAGCGTTATGGAAGTAATATTATTTTTCATAAACTCCAGATAAAGACAGAATATACAGATTTACAGGGAGATGTACAGACATTTTGGGCCGTAGAAAAATTAAAGGCAGACAACGAAAAATTACAAAAATACCAACAGTATTTCACACAGCACTGTAACTGTCATGTGATAGATCTTTGTGGAGAGCATAAGTTAAATCAACATACTTATGTGATGAATGAGGGAATTAATTATGATGGGAATTATTTTTCACAGGCAAGAGAAGTGTTAAAGGATATCGTGGAAAAAAACGAAGAAATCCTAAAATATGAAAATTTTGTAAATGCATATGTAAATATGAACCTGGGGGATGATTTATTTTTGGCAATCCTTGCCAAACGTTATCCTGACAGGAGATTTACCGTATTAGCTAAAAATAAGTATGTTGCCAAAGGTCTGGAAAAGTATCCTAACCTTGAGACCATAACAGACATTTCATTAGGACAGATAAAGAAGATAAAAAACAATATCTTTATTGGCGGTTCTGTTTTCTTGCAAAACAGATTTTGGAAATTAAAGCTGGAAGAGAGAAGAAGGCTGATAAAGAAAAGTAGTAAAAATTATATTCTGGGAGCAAATTTTGGACCCTACACAGAAAATGAATTTGTTGACTGTTACCGCGAACTCTATAAACAGTGTGATGATGTGGTATTTCGTGATACCTACTCTGCTGATTTATTTTCGGATATTGCAAAAGTGAGGGTTGCAGGTGATATTGTCTTCTCCCAGTATCAGGAATTGTCTCGGTATGCCAACAAGGATGGCAAAGGCGTGGTGATTTCAGTAATAAAATTGGAGAACAGGGACGAATTAAGTGAAAATGCAGAAAGGTATTATGATGAAATAGCACAGGTAGCCAGGGAGTTTATGGATTCAGGAGAAGAGGTTACCCTTATGAGTTTTTGTGACAATGAAGGAGATGGACAGGCGATGGATGCTGTCTTAAACTGTTTAGGAGATTCAGGATACAAGGAGCGGATAAAGCTGTATCACTATGACGGGGATTTGGAAGAATCTTTGGAGGTTCTGGGTAATTCTAAATATATTGTGGCAAGTCGTTTTCATGCAATTGTACTGGGATTATTATTAGAAAAAATAGTGTATCCGTTACTTTATTCGGATAAAAGTCTGCATATGTTGAATGACATAGGATTTCAAGGTGCCTATGCAGATATCCGTAAAATGAGAAGAATAAGTATGGGAGATGTAAAAGGCAATGGAACCAGGCAGCTGCTTGAAAGAAAAGAAAAATTGATGACGGTGTCGGCAGATGCCCAAAAACAGTTTATGATATTAGATAAAATACTATAGTTCAGAGTTTACACAACTTTTGTTTTGTGATAGACTAGGTAGTGAATGAAAAAAAAGTGAGGCAATTTATGATAAATGAGGATAAAGTCAAGTTGATGACAAAACTTGCTACATACGAAAAAAAAGAAGGAAAGGAAAGTCTTCCAATCGTACAGTATTATCAAGAGGATTATATTGTATATCATGTGTTGAAAACTGTTGTTTCGGCTACATTAGCTTATGTATTAATTTTAGTTGCAGGCTGTGTGGCAAACAGTCAGTATTTGCTTGAAAATATTCATAAAATGAGTATTGGACAAATTGGTGGAAGAGTTTTCATTGGTTATGTAATCATGCTGGCAATTTATATTACTGCGAGTTTGATTTTTTATATTCGAAAATACGAAAATGCCAGAGAGAGTGCCAAGCGGTATCTCCACTGGTTGAAACAGCTTAATAACTATTATAAAGAGCAGGAAGAAGAATAGTTGTAATTGAAATATATAGATTACAAAACAAAAAACAGAAAATTGGGAGGAAGCGAGATGTCCAGTCTGCTTGAAGCGAGGGAAATAATAAAAAATTTTTATACTAGAAATCAAATGTATATAGAGCCAGTGTTAAAATTTTTGTTGGCTATTACAATGATTTTTTTATTAAATAATAAAATTGGATATATGTCCGTTTTAGTAAATCCCGTAGTAATATTTGTAGCAGCACTAATTTGTGCGGTTTTGCCTATGAATGTAACTGTGGTTATAGGTGCTATTTACATGTTGGGAAATGGGTTTGCACTGTCTTTGGAAGTGGCGATTGTAACTTTGGTTATGCTGTTGCTTATGTTCTTACTATACTACAGATTTTCACCTAAAGATGCGTGTGTTATTCTTTTGGTACCAGTGGCGTGTGCTTTTCATATACCGTATCTTGCACCATTGTTAATAGGATTAATGGCAGGACCGGTGTCTATGATACCAATGTCTTTTGGTATTATAATATATTATTTTATAAAATTTGTAGGAGGAAATTCAGGGGTACTTGCCTCCACTGCAGATACAGATATGTTTTCTAAAATCAGTTTAATTTTGGAAAAAGTTTTCTCTGATAGAGAAATGATTTTGATTTTAGTTGCTTTTATGGCTACTGTGGTGGTTACTTATATGGTTCGCAGATTAAATATTGACCATGCGTGGACTATGGCAAGTGTGATTGGTAGTCTTACAATGCTTTTGATTATGTTGCTGGGTCAGTTTATGTTGAATACAGATAAGTCCTTGGGAGGCATGATTACCTCTATGGTGATATCATTTGTAATAGCGATGATAATGCAATTATTTGCATTTTGTCTGGATTACACCAGAACAGAGTATGTGCAGTTTGAAGATGATGAATATTATTATTATGTAAAAGCTGTACCTAAGATGAATGTAAGCGTTACAGAGAAAAAAGTGAAAAATATTACTTCACAAAAGAAGTTTTATGAAGAATAATAGTTATTGTACAGACGCAATAATAAGGGAATAATGTAGTCAGGGGTTTCATGAAAACATAAAAAGGAGTGGCATAGTGGAACTGTTAAGAAAATTTTACGAAAACAATTTAAACTTTTTGGCAATTCCCAGTATCACGCCTACGGATATTGTGGAGATTGCAATTATTGCATTTTTTATTTACCAGATTCTTGTGTGGGTGAAAAATTCCAAAGCATGGTTTTTAGTAAAAGGGATTGCAGTAATTCTCGTCTTTGTGGCCATTGCTGTGGTAACGGAGATGCATACCATTCTCTATATTTTTAAAAGTGTACTTAGTATTGCTGTAGTTGCGGTTGTTATTGTATTTCAACCAGAACTGAGACGGGCATTAGAACAGTTGGGTAGAAAAAACTATTTGTCTGCAATTTTTTCTTTTGATACGGGAAAATCTGCTACGGAAAGGTTCTCAGACAAGACAGTGAATGAAATTGTAAAAGCCAGTTATGACATGGCCAAGGTAAAGACCGGAGCTTTGATAGTAATTGAAAGGGAGCTTTCTCTTGCAGAGTATGAGAGAACGGGAATTGAAGTGGATGCTTTAGTGAGCAATCAACTTTTAATCAATATCTTTGAACATAACACACCACTTCATGATGGAGCTGTGTTGATTCGGGGAAATAGAATTGTATCTGCAACTTGTTATCTTCCATTATCCGACAATATGGAATTAAGTAAAGAATTAGGTACCAGACATCGAGCTGGAGTTGGAATATCGGAAAATACAGATTCCTTTACTATTATTGTTTCAGAGGAAACAGGTCGTGTCTCTGTAGCAAGTGCAGGTAAATTGTATGTGAATTTGGAGCCGGATGAATTAAGAGGCATGTTGACGAAGGCTCAGGATAAGATATACGAGGACAAGAGATTCAAAATAAAATTAAGGAAGGGAAGGTCGAAGAACCATGAAAAGATGGGCAACTCATAATGTCGCATTAAAACTGGGTTCTATTGCTGTAGCTGTGCTACTTTGGCTGGTTGTGGTAAATATCGATAACCCGATCATAAGGAAGGAATTTACAAATGTACAGGTGGAATTGACTCACGAAGACGCTATTACAGACAAGGAAAAGGTATGTTCTGTAGAAGGGAACAGTGATATTATTACGGTAACAGTGCGTGGACCAAGGAGTGTAGTGGAATCTTTAGCTGCATCGGATTTTAAAGCTACTGCTGATTTGAGAGAATTGACAGAGTTTGAATTTGTGCCTATTGAAATTGCGACGTTACGTTATAAAGATAAGCTGAGCAGTGTGGAGAGCAAGACAAAAAATGTTAAGGTAAATATTGAAAACTTGGCATCGAAACAGTTTGCAATCAAGCCTAGCATTATCGGTACTCCGGCTGTAGGATATGCAGTTGGCGAGACCTCCCTATCCCAGAATGTTGTAAAAATCAATGGACCTGCTTCGGTTATGTCCACTATTAGCAGGGTAGTGGCAGAAGTGAATGTATCAGATATGTCAACAGATATTAACACACCAATTAATATTACACTTTACGATGGAAATGACAGAGTGGTGGATACTTCAGGCTTAAAGATGTCTGTGGATAGTGTAAATGTTACAGTACAAATGTTGCCCACAAAAGAGGTAGTGGTGACGGCGGATACTATGGGAACACCGGCAGACGGTTGTCGTGTAGTGGGGGATGTGGCTATAGCTCCTGAGACCGTAGTGATTGCAGGAAAGGAAAATGTACTTTCCAAAATCAATGAAATTAAGATAGACAAGTCAGAAATTGATGTGACTGGAAAAAGTGAAAGCTTTGAACAGATGGTAGATATTTCAAAATATGCGCCAGATGGCGTAAGTATATGTTCAGATAAAGAAGTGCTGGCAACCATCAATATTGAGCAGCTGGAATCTAAAGATGTATATGTTCCAGTGAATGGTATTGAAGTTGGTGGTCTGAATGAGAAGTACAAATATGTATATGCAAATTTTGATCCTATTCAGATGACTGTATGGGGACAGAAAGAAAAGGCCAATGAAATTAACAATAATGTTATTGTTAGTGTAAAGGCAGATCTTAGTACCATTGAGAATGTGGGAAACTATACAGTGCCGGTAACCGTAGAACTGAAGGATGGGTATCTGGTATTTGATGAGTATACAATTAATATTCATGTATATGAAGGAAATTTGGATTATTCTCAAATTGGTATTAGCCAGGATGATACAAAAACAGACAGATAACTGTTAGGGAAGTTTAGATGAATGTACTAGAGAATAATGGTCTGACTGTGGGAAACAATATAGATTAATTTCAGAAATGGAGGAAATACAAAATGGTGAGTCAAAAAGTTACAGTGAAGAATCCGGCAGGGCTACATTTACGTCCGGCGGGAGTGTTGTGTAAAGTAGCAATGAAATTTCAGGCGGTCACACAATTTACGTTTCGTGATACAACCGCAAATGCCAAGAGTGTGTTAAGTGTACTTGGTGCCTGTGTGAAGAGTGGGGATGAAATAGAATTTATATGTGAAGGTGAAGACGAAAAAGAAGCTTTGAACGCATTGGTGGAAGTAGTGGAGACAGGTTTGGGAGAATTTAAATAATTGTGTAAGCCTGGGTCTTGCTGTGGTGAATTGAAGATAACTTAGAGAAACAGCTACGCAATGCGTGGCTGTTTTGAGTTTATTTATGGAGGCATTATGAAAAAATTTATCAGAAACAATAAGGGGAAAGTTATTTGTGGCTATGTGATTGTTTGTGTTTTATACATTATCATACAATTCCTACGTCCACATCCGGCTCAATATGCTGCTATGTATACTCTGAAAGCTGTGTTAATCCGGGGGATGATGCTGTTTTTTGGAGGGGTGGCAATGTATCCTGTTATTTTTGGAGAGGAAAAAAGGAAGAAGGATAAAGGGAAGCTGGAATATAAGGGGAAGTATATAAACAAACTGATAAAATTTTATGGAAAATATAAACATGTGCTGGGAGTTCTCATAGTAATGGGAGTAGTGGGGTATTTGTCTTTATTTGTTTATAGAACAGATATCAGGGTGGCTATGAACAGTACAAGGGACTGTAGTGTGCAGAAAATATCAGAGGGAAAGCTTAGGGTGAAGAATGATACAAAGGAAATTACCCAAGGATTTACCATAGATGAGGATTTAATTGGAGTTTCCGTGGGATTCTTTAGGGACACATATAAGGAGAACCAACAAGGAAATATTCATGCTACAGTGATAAAAAATGGAACAGAGACAATTTCGGATTATAATATTCAGTTATCAGAAATCAGTAATGGATTTTGGTGGAAAATAATGTTTGATGAAAAACAAACTGTGGATAAAAACACTCAATATCTATTAAAGTTGGAATTTCCAGAAAATATTGCAGATTACGGAATTTCTATGGCGGTTAGTAATAAAGGAAGTAAAGCAGTGCTCAACGGCAAAAATGAATCAAAACACTCCTTGGCACTTAACGGTCATAAAGATTTGAATCTATTTATACGTCCATACTTTCTGGGGATTTGTATAGCACTTATTTTGCTGTCCGTTTTAATGTATGTTCTTCTTTTTATCAAAAAAGCAGACATCAGCATATGTGCATTTGTGGCAGTGCTGCTTCTGGGAGTAATCTATGGCTTTTTAATTACACCATATATGGTGCCGGATGAGGAAACACATATTGATATGGCGTACCGTTATGCAGATATCATTATGGGGACAGGGAATACTCAGGATGGCAGATGTTTGAAGAGAATTGGAGACAGTGAAATAGGCTTTATTTCCGATCCTTCTGTGGGGAATTACCGGGAAGTATATGAAACTATTGGAGAGAAAATGAATAAGGAAGGAGCAAGAATTGAGGATGTAGCAGCAACCGGAAATTCTGGAGCCTATCTGTTTATGCATTTTCCAGGGGCTGTGGGCATTATGATAGCCAGAATGCTGGGATTGGGAACTACCCAGATGCTTTATTTGGGAAGATTTCTGGGATTGCTTTTATTTGCTGCGGCGCTATTTTTAGGGATAAGACGAATACCTTTTGGGAAAACGATAATTTTCACCTTGGCAATACTTCCCATCACCTTACAACAAGTCAATTCTTTTTCTTATGATAGCGTATTATTTTCGGCAGTTTTGGTATTTGCCTGTTATATTCTTGGAATGGCTTACGATGATAAATCCATTTCTGGGATTGACTTATTCATAGTGTGTTTGCTGGGAATCGCAATTATTTATTGTAAAAGTGGTGCATATACTCCTATTTGTTTTTCGTATTTATTGATTCCGGCAAAGAAATTTGCCAACAAAAAGGAATATACTACATTTGTATCCGGCTTGGGAATCACTTATATATTAGCCTTTCTGGCAAAAAATATAAAGGTGGTAAATACCGGGGCAGAGGTTACCAATAAAGTAATGGGAATTGAAAGTGCAATGTCTGTGCCTAATTACAGCGTGGGTTATTTATTGGCTCATCCTTCTACTTTCTTTGATGTGATAAATAATACGGTCATGGACAAGACGGATTTTTATATTCAGTCTATGTTGGGACAGCATCTAGGATGGATACAGATAGAAGTGGCTAATGTGATTGTGATAGCATTTACTGTCTGTCTGTTTTTAGCAGCCCTACGGTCAAGAGGAGAAGAACAGTATATTGAAGTTGGCCATAAGTGGTGGATGGTATGTATCACGGGAGCCAGTGCCGCTTTGGTGTTATTGGGAATGTTGATTTCCTGGACGCCGATTTCTTATATATCTGTGGAAGGGGTACAGGGAAGATATTTTTATCCTCTATTGTTTTTTGGACTGTTTACCCTTAGAAATTCCAAGGTGATATTATCAAGAAATTTAGATAGGGAGCTTATGTATGCAGGCTTTGCAATCACGGTAATAGCGGCGTATTTCTTTATGCATGCAGTATTATGATTTCACGCGAGTTTTGAAAAAGGAGTAATATGAACGAGAAAAAAAGACTGATGATAAATCTTACGGCTCAGATGCTTGCTTTCGCCGTGAATATGGGGGTTAGTTTTATTGTAACGCCGATTATTGACGATATCAGCACAGAACTGACAGGGTTTGTCACTTTGGCAAATAACTTTATTACCATTGCCCAGATTGTGGTGTCAGCATTGAATACTATGGCAAGCCGGTTTATCACCATTCATATCCATAAAAAGAATGAGGAACAGGCAAACGAATATTTTAGTTCTGTATTTTTTGGAAACCTTATGATGGCAGGAATCTTTTTGATTCCCATGCTTACCTTGATTGTTTTTGTGAATAAAATTTTCCCGGTACCCCAGGCCTATATCGGGGATGTGAGATTGCTGTGGGTGTTTTTATTTGCTAACTTTTTTGTCAGCATCATAGGTTCTGTGTTCAGCACAGCCACCTATTGTAAGAATCGTCTGGATTTAAATTCTGTCCGTGTGATTCACGCAGAAATTATCCGGGTTGTATTCTTAGTGACCGCATATAGGTTTTTCCCAAAATATGTGTGGTATATTGGTGCGGCATCTTTGTTACACACCACCTATGTTACCCTGTCAAATGTTCAGTTTACCAAAAGATTGTTGCCGGAAATCCACATTAAGAAAATATATTTTCAGTGGAAAAAGGTATGGGAGTTAATGTCCCTTGGACTTTGGAATTCCCTGACCAGGTTAAGTCAGGTTTTATTGGATGAATTGGACCTTATGATTACAGGGATTCTAATCAATGCAGAGCAAATGTCAGCGTTGGGAAATGCAAAGTTTGTGCCTACGGCAATTTCTGGATTGATGGGCACGGTGGTTGGGGTATTTTCGCCCCAGATAACTATTGCTTATGCAGAAGGCAACAAGGAAAAATTACTGGATGTAATAAAAAGCTCCAACCGGATTATGATTTTTATTATGAGTATTCCCATAGCATTTGTGACGGCCTATGGTGACATCTTCTTTTCACTCTGGCTGCCAAAGAGGGATCCCCATCAAATGCATCTTCTGGCACTTTTGGGAATGGGTGTGCTTTATGTTAGTATGAGCATCCAGGTATTATACCATGTGTTTATTATTACAAAAAAGGTAAAAGTAAATTCCATTGTAATGATTTGTTCCGGAGTACTTTCCACTACTATGGTATTTATATTGTTAAATACCACTAATCTGGGGATTTATGCTGTGGCAGGTGTGAGCACAGTGATAGGATTGGTTCGAAATCTTTTATTTACACCAATTTATGCAAGCCGATGTCTTGAAATAAAGTGGACCACCTTTTACGCAGATATATTTACCGGTTTTGTGTCCATAGGAAGTATCAGTGTTCTTGGAATTATTTCCAGAAATCTAGTTTCCATTCACAGCTACTTTAGCTTGATTCTTGTAGGGATTGTGGTAGGATGTCTGGCACTGATTTTGAATTTCTTTATTATTTTGAAAAAGCAGGACAGAGCATTGGTAATCAATAAATTGCAAAGAAGAGGATAAGAATGAGTGGAATTGTAGAACGCATTAAAAAAAATAAAAAGCTGTATGAAACTTTGGTAAGGGTAGCAAAATCATATGAATATTTTAAAAATCATATGGTGGCAAAGGTTGTTTGGAAGGTTTGCAGTCACTTACCGGTTCAGGAAGACAAAGTGTATTTTTCGAATTTCAATGGACGGGGATTTGCGGATAACCAAAAATATATTGCCCTGGAGATTTTAAAAAGAAAACAGGCAGGAAGCTTAAAAAGAGACTACAAACTGTTCTGGGTACTGCAAAATCCCAAGGAACAGAAACTACCGAAAGGAATACAGCCGGTGAAAATTGGCACTATAAAAGAAATTTATCACATGGCAACAGCAAAATATTGGATTAACAATGTGAGAATCAATCAATATTTCATCAAGCGGAAAAATCAGTGTTATATTCAGACCTGGCATGCCGGGCTTGGATTTAAGCGCATTGAAAAGGATGTAGAGGAGAGCTTAAGTCCTGAGTATATCCGTATGGCAAAGATTGACTCAGCAGCTATTGATTTAATTGTATCTAACGGACCTTTTATGACAAATCACTTTAAAAGAATCTTTTGGTATGACGGAGAATTTTTAGAAAAGGGACATCCAAGAAACGATTTGTTTTTTCAATATGGAGAAAAGGAAAAAGCTAGAATATACAAACGATTGGGGATTCCTTTAGAAAGGAAAACGGTGCTATATGCACCTACCTTCCGCTCAGATTATGGCTTGTCAGCATATGACTGTGATTACGACAGATTATTAAAGGCATTGAAAAAACGTTTTGGTGGAGAATGGAGCTTGTTGGTTCGTCTCCATCCCAATCTCTTTGATAAATTTGACGATTTGAATTTAAAGGGGGAAGATATCTTAAATGTATCTTCTTATTCAGATATGCAGGAGCTTTTATTTGCAGCGGATGTGATGGTAACAGATTTTACTTCCGCTATGTTTGAATTTGCTATTATGGATAAGCCTTGTTTTATCTATGCTTCGGATTTAGAGGTGTACATGAAGGAAAGAGGTCTGATTACCTTGGATGAAGTACCTTTTCCAAAAACAGATTCCAATGAGGGCTTAGAAGAGATGATACTCTCCTATGAAGAGGAATCCTATCGAAACAAGGTACATGATTTTATGAAGGATAAATGCTGTGATAAAGGGATTGGAGCAGCATCTGTGGTAGACTGGATGGAGGAACAGGTATGGATATAGAGCTGGCTGTGCGGGCAGTTTGTTCGCTGCCTAAAATAATTGGTTATAAATTAAGATATGGAAAAAGGCTACAAACAACTTTGGTACATGGTTTGGGAAAGAAAACCAGGTTTATTTTGCGAGGAAGTGGATTCTTTTCTCTGGGAAAAGAACTTGTAACCAGAGAAAACTGTCAATTTCGCGTGGAAAGTGGTAGTCTTCAGATAGGAGATAAATGTTTCTTTAATTTAAATAGCTCCATTACTTGTATGGAAAGTATTTCCATCGGGGACGGATGTCAGATAGGAAACAATGTGGTGATGGTAGACCACAATCACACCAAAGATTTGTCCGGCTATACCACCAAGCCTGTAAAGATAGGAAAACGTGTGTGGATTGGCGCAAACTGTGTCATTTTGCCGGGGGCAGTGATAGGAGATGGAGCAGTGATAGGGGCTGGGAGTATTGTGAATAAAACGGTACCTGCCAATGCCACATATTACAATAAGAGAATTAGTGTGGTTGTTAGGGAAGAGTAACAGGAGATAGGGAAAATGGGTAAGATTTCTATAATTGTGCCGGTGTACAATAGTCAGAATACGCTTAGGAGATGTATTGAAAGTATGATGGCACAGGATGAGAGTGTATGTGAAATACTACTAATCAATGATGGCTCTACCGATAATTCTTTGAAGATTTGTAAGGAGTACGAAGCAAAGGATTCAAGAATTCATGTAATAGACAAAAAAAACCAGGGAGTGTCAGAGGCTAGGAATACCGGACTTTTATATGCCAGGGGAGAATATATTCAGTTTGTGGATAGTGATGACTTTGTGGAACCGGATATGTGCAAAGTCCTGTTACAGGAGATGGAGAAAGGAGATGCGGATTTGTGCATCTGTGGATTTCATCATTTATTTGCAGGACGTGATGTGGTGAAAAAGTGTGGGGAATACGTCTGCACCATGGAATATGGAGAGTTTGCCAATCAGTTTATCTTACTTTATCAGCAGGGATTTTTGAATATGCCCTGGAATAAGCTGTACAAAAAAGAGCTGATTACAGATTATTTTGACACAGATTTAAGTCTGGGTGAGGATTTGATATTCAATTTATCCTATTTAGAGAACATTAAGGAGAAAAGTGAGCATCCATTGATTGTGACCATCCCAGAAACATTGTATTATTATGTACAAAACCCAATGGAAAAGACTTTATCCTCTGGGGCTGGGCATAATAAGCTGGCATTGTCAGCCTTTCTTTGTAAGACTACAGTGAAATTTTACAATGATGTGTTAGAGCGAAGGGGACAGGAAAGGGAAATTCAGGAGAGAATGGTGGCAGAAGCAATGTGTGAACTGGCAGAAAGTGTGCTGAAAAAGAAATTTCACTGGAGAGATTTTCAGGCTCTGGCAGGAGAGTATTATAATGACAGCTATCTTCATAAGATAAATACATCTATGGAGGGATTGCCCTTAGATTTGAAGGTGTTAAATTACTTTTTTATAAGAAAGAAATTTCGGACAATGTGGTTTTTGTGTAAAATCCGCAAGGTGTTAGTTCAAATAAAAAGAGCTTAGAAAGGTGAGGTGAGGACTGTGAAACCATTGGTAAGTGTGATTGTGCCGATTTATATGGTAGAAAAGTATTTAGACCGATGTGTAACATCTCTTGTAAATCAGACTTATAAAAATCTGGAAATTATTTTGGTGGATGATGGCTCTTTGGATTCCTGTCCGAAAATATGTGACCAGTGGGCTGGAAAAGATGATAGGATACAGGTGATTCATAAAGAAAATGGGGGCTTGTCTGATGCTAGGAATGCAGGGATAGAAAAAGCAAAAGGGGAATATATTGCTCTGGTGGATTCGGACGACTTTGTATCAAAAGACTTTATAGAAACCCTGCTTACTACAGCCTTAGAAACTGGAAGTGATATTGTACAGTGCAGGTATGAGTATGTGTCCGGAGATTGTATGACAAAAGATAAGGAGGAAGTGGAGAATACAGAGATTTTTACCGGACGGGAAATGATTGCAGGATTTGCCTGGAAGGATGGGGCGTACAATGTGGTGGCATGGAACAAACTGTACAAAAGGGAATTGTTTTGCCAGATTTCTTACCCAAAAGGAAGAATCCATGAGGATGAAGCTACCAGTTACAGATTATTTTATCAAGCGGATAAGGTTGCTTTTGTATATCGGTATCTATATGGATACTTTACCGGGGGGAGCAGTATCACCAGAGACAGCTTTTCGAAGAAAAGGTTGGATTGGGAATGGGCAGTGTATGAACGGATTCGTTTTTTGGAAGAGCATAAGGAAAATAAGTTAGTGGCAATTCACTACAAGCTTTACATGGATGGATGCATTGACTTGTATTTTAAGACCTTAGAATTGTTGCAGGATAAAAAAGCGGCTGCAAAATTAAAGGATCATATGAAAAAAATATACAAAAAAGTCATAAAGGAGAAAAGCATTCCACTGAGAACAAAGCTGGGGTATACTTTGTTTATGAATATGCCTAAAGTATTTAAAAAAATTATGCCTTCCCAAAATTAAGATTTAGTAGAAAAAAGGATTAGAAAAATGTTAAGTGTGATTGTACCTGTGTATAATGTAGAAAAATATTTAGACAGATGTGTACAGAGTCTGGTGAATCAGACCCTGAAAGATATGGAGATTATTCTGGTGGATGATGGCTCCACGGATACTTCCGGCAGTCTGTGCGATGACTATGCCAGAAGGTATGAAAAAATATCGGTGGTTCACAAAGAAAATGGTGGACTCACCTCCGCATGGATGGCAGGAGTGAGAGCATCAAAGGGGGATTATCTGGGATTTGTGGACAGTGATGACTGGGTGGATGAGGATATGTACCAGACAATGTATGAAAAAGCCAAAGAAAAGCAGGTAGACATGGTTTGCTGCGGTTTGATAAAGGAATTTGAGAATGCCAAAAGGGAGAATACCTACCTTACTGACCGTCTGGAACAGGATTATTATGAAAAAGAAGATATTATTAAGAGGATTTGTCCGGTGTTTTTCTGTGATGGAAGCTTTGACAGCAGGGCAATTCCTGCATCCAGGTGTATGAAGCTATATCGCAGCGAGCTTGTGAAACAGAATATGCAGTACTGCAATGAAAATATTAGCATTGGGGAAGACCTGGTTATTACCTTTGCAACGTTTTTAGACTGTGAGTCAATCTATACGTTCCATGATTATTATCCATATCATTACTGGATTAATGAAAGCTCTTTAACAGGAAAGCATGATAAGGATTATATAGATAAGCTGATTGCCTTAAGAGAACAGTTATTGTACATCAATGAAAAGAAGAATCGTGGATATGATTACAGACAACAGATTATGAGTGATTTCTTGTTTTTGACCCTGATGTGTATCAAAGAGGAAGTACACAAAAACAGAGAAGAAAGCTTTGGAAAGGTAATAAAGAATGTAGCAGGCATCTGTCAAAGCCCCCAGGTACAGGAGGCTTTGGAAGAATATCATATGCCTAATTTAATGTTTAGTGGCAAAGTTTTTGTCTTTATGATGAAGCATAAGTGGTACCTTCCTATGGCTCTTGGACTTCGCATAATATTTTCATAATAAATAGGAAAGTGCTACTTTTTCTCGCCGATTACAATTTTTTTGATACCATTCATATCAGCGGCAATGTCTGTAAAAGAACTGTAGTAGCTGCCAAAGATTTTGTCTGTTTTGGACAGACAGTAAAGGTCGATAAGTGCATCATGCATACCAGCAATGCTGTCCCGTTCTAAGGTCTTATTCTGATTTGTGATAATAGCATCCCTGAAACGGACAGCAAGTCTTTCCTCTTCCTTTGCATCGTCTGTGGCAAGGTAAAACTTTGTGTCTGGCTGTATCTTTAATTCTTGTTCTATGGCACTTTCAAAATCATCACTTTTGCTGTTTTCTATGGCCCAGGTATTGTCTGTACGCCGAATATGTACACCTACGGAATGGGAGCCAAATTTTTTTGCGATATTATCTACCTTTTCCAGCAGTGCTTTCCTTGGGATAAATAGATGATAGTCTTTTGCAGGATAAAAATGTTCCCAGGTAGAGATATACACCGAGTTACTCAAAGACGAAAAAAAACCTTCATTTAAAATCCCGTCTGTTTTGTTATTTTCAATATCCTCATTGGCAAAGCGTTGTTTTTGGCTCATCTGCATCCAAAGCTTTTTCAGATTAAAATTGCTTCTAAAATTATATACTTTAAATTCTTTTGGCAATTCAAAAAGTTCCTCAAAAGGACAATTAAGTTCGTCGCACATTTTCCACAGTACATATAGTTTACATTTTTTCTTCTGGGCTAAGATATACGCAGAGTTAATTACCCGCATACGGTTACCCAATCCACCGGAAGGCTGAATAATTATCATATTGTTTCCTCTTTCTTATTGTTACATTATAACAGTATATGGGAATAGTATAATCAAAAAAATAATTTCTGTAAAGAGATACAAGTAGACAATGTCACAAAACTGTGAGATAATGGGTTATTGTACAGACGCAAGCTTAGCACTTCAAGGAGGAACTTAAACATGAAGGTTTTACAGATTAATACTGTATGCGGCAGTGGAAGTGTGGGAAAGATTACCATAGATATTTACGAAACCTTAAAAGAACAAGGGGAAGAGGCAATCATCCTCTATGGTCGTAATCAGGCACCGGGAGAAGTGAAGAATGCTAAAAGAATAGGTAGTAATCTGGATTTTTACCTACATGCTCTATTAGGAGTTACCTTGGGAAAAGCCGGGTTTGGGTCAAAGAAATATACCTGGCAAATGATAGAAAAGATAAAAACGGAAAAACCTGATGTGATACATCTGCATAATATCCATGGGTTTTACTTACAGATAGAAGTGCTGTTTGAGTATTTAAAAAAGGCAGGGATTCCTGTGGTATGGACCTTCCACGATTGTTGGCCCTTTACAGGACACTGTGCCTATTTTGACTACGCAGATTGTGATAAATGGCAGACAGGCTGCAAAGGATGTGCAAATCACTTAAACGCCTATCCTTATAGTATCAGAAATTATGCAGACAAAAGCTTTTTAAGAAAAAGAAAAGCCTTTCTGGGGGTGGAGAATCTTACCATTGTAACCCCGTCATACTGGCTGGAGGCCTTGGTGAAAAAATCTTTTTTAAAGGATTATCCTACCTGTGTGATACCTAATGGTATAGATTTGGAGAAATTTCATCCACAGGTGCTAAAACCTCAGTCTAAGGATAAAAAGTCTCCCAGAGAACTTTATGGAATCGGCAGTAAGTATATGATTCTGGGAGTGGCCAATGTCTGGGAGGAAAGAAAGGGATTGGAATACTTTATAAGACTGAATCAATTGTTAGCTAGGGAGGAAAGTGATCTTAATCATGATAACACAGTGATTGTACTGGTGGGGTTAAGTAAAAAGCAGAAGAAAAATCTCCCCTCTACTATGATTGGAGTGGAGAGAACAAATGGGGCAAGGGAGTTAGCCGCATTATACGCTACAGCAGATGTGTATGTGAACGCTACTTTAGAAGATAACTTTCCCACCACTAATTTAGAGGCATTGGCCTGTGGAACACCTGTTATTACCTTTCCAACCGGTGGAAGTACAGAATCCATAGATGACAGTTGTGGAATTGCCACTGGAAAAAAAGATGAATATGGCCTTTTAGAAAGTATAAAGGAAATAAAAAAACACCCAAAATCTAAAGAGGCATGTATCAGAATGGGACAAAAATACGACAGAAAAAAGCGTTTTTTAGAATATATAGAACTTTATCAAAAAGTTGTAGAGTAAGGAGATTTCAAAGTGAAGGTATCGATTATTACAACAACATATAATGATGCAGATAACCTGCAAAGAATCATGGATGAAATTTTAAAGCAGGATTATGAGAATATAGAATATATTGTGGTAGATGGGAAATCCACAGACCATACCATGGACATTATAAAAGAGTACGAAAAGAAATTCAATGGCAGGATGAAATATATTTCAGAAAAGGACAAAGGTATCTATGATGCCTTAAATAAAGGGATTCAGATGGCAAGTGGCGACTTGATTGGGTGTTGTTTTGACAGATTTGCAGATGAACATGTGATATCAGATATGGTGGATATTGTTGAAAAAGAAGGAAGCGACGGGGTTCACGGAGATCTATATTATATAGCTGGAGATAAAATCGTGCGTTATTGGAAGCAGGGGCAGGGAAGCATAAAAAAAGGCTGGATGCCAGGACATCCTACCTTGTATTTGAAAAAGCAGGTGTACGATACCTATGGATTATACAAAACAGACTATCGTATTTCGGCAGATTATGAATATATGATCCGTATTTTAAAGGATGAGAAAGTAAAGCTTTCCTATATTCCAAGAGTGTTAATTTATATGAGTCATGGTGGAACCAGTACCAATAGTCTGGGGTCTTATCTGGATGGATTAAAGGAAGGACATCGTGCACTAAAAGAAAATAATGTAAAGCACGCTTTTTTCATTGACATGGTTAGAACCTTAAGGGTATTATTACAGTTCGTGAGGAAATAAAAGAGGAAGGCAAGTGAAGATGAAGAAAATATATGACACAATGTTATTTGTAGTGGAAAAATATTACTGGTGTTTTTTTGTATTGCTCATGTTTTTGATAGGTTTTTTCAGCTTTTACAATTTAGAAGGTGCTTATGTAAACAGTTGGGATGAAGCCAGGCATGGAATCAATGCCTACGAAATGATACAGAATCAGGATTATCTGGTACATACCTATAGTTATGAGACAGACTATTGGAATTATAAGCCGCCTTTTAGCTTTTATGGGATTATTTTGGGCTATAAGCTGTTTGGGTATACTATTTTTAGTTTACGTTTTTACTCGGGGATGTGCTATATGATACTAGCCCTTTGCGTGGGGTTGTTTGTAAAACGTTATGGGAAGATAGCTTCCTTGTGTTCTCTGGCTTTTTTGGCAGCGAATTTTAGATGTTTTGAGTATCATATGGTCCGGTCCGGGGATGCAGATTCCATGTTTGTAATGTTTTTTACCCTGGCAATGTTATCCATGTTTTTGATTCCAAAGAAAAAATACATGGTATACTTGTGTGGCTTGTTTTTTGCCTGTGCCTTTTTAACTAAGAGCTGGCATGCTATGATGATTGTGGCAATCGGCGGGTTGTTTTTGATTTTTTCCGGAGAGATAAAAAAACTGAACATAAAACAGTGGCTTTTATTTTTGGCAAGCTTTCTTTTGCCCCTTGGAATCTGGGCAGGAGCCAGAATCTCAAGGGATGGCATGAAATTTTTACAGGGAATGTTAGAGTATGATTTACTAAAGCGCACCGGGGAAACTCTGGAAAATCACGAATATCCATTGGAGTATTATTTTACATTTCTATTTTGTGATAATAGAATCTATCTTCCGGCATTGATAATCTGTATTTGTGGCGGGGTATTTTTTACTAAGATGTACAAAAAAGAAAATATAGGTGAAATCTCCGGTTATCTTCTGTGGATTCTGGTTCCTTTTACCGCTTTCTCCATAGCATCCACAAAGTTGAACTGGTATGTATATCCTGTGATTATACCAATTTTTATTTGTGCTTCTGTTTTTATGGAGAAATTTTTGAAATCCCAGGAAATTTTGCTGGGTGTCAAGGGGATAGGATTAGCCCTGATTGTAGTAGCCTTGCTTTTGGGAATGAAGGAGACTTATACCAATATTAAAGGCTTAAATGGGGATGAATTTCAAACCTTTTTAATGGACAGTGTGGACAGGGATTCAGATTATGCAGGAAAGTCTGCATATATACAGCTAAATGTGCCGGAATACCCGGATTATTGGACTCAGTGCAACCAGTTATTAGGGGAATTAGAGGGAGATTATAAGTGTAAAAATGGAGGAATTGCCGGATTTCTTTCGGATACTGGAAAGAATACAGTATTGTATTTATCTATGGATTTATATGAACTAAATAAAAAGAAGCTTGCAGATTGCAAGGTTTTATACGAAAGTGGTCAATGGGTATTAATCCAGAAATAAAAAAGTGAGTTAGAGAAAAACAGGAGGTGCCATGATGCGGTGTTTGATTATTATCCCAGCCTTTAATGAAGAAATGAATATTGTGAAGGTTGTAGATGAGATTATTCAAAATTATCCACAGTATGATTATGTGGTGATTAATGATGGCTCTAGCGATGATACAGCGAACATATGTAGAAAACATGGGTATGAACTGATTGACTTACCTGTAAATCTGGGATTGGCAGGTGCTTTTCAGACAGGATTAAAATATGCATATATTAAGAAATATGACTGTGCTATACAGTTTGATGCCGATGGTCAGCACAGGCCAGAGTATATTGAAGCCATGATAGCAAAAATTGAGGAAGGCTATGATATTGTGATAGGTTCCAGATTTGTAGAGAAGAAGAAGCCTTGTAGCTTAAGGATGCTTGGAAGTTTTCTGTTGTCTACAGCAATGAGAATTACCACTGGTTATAAAGTGAAGGATCCCACGTCAGGAATGCGTATGTTTAGCAGGAAAATGATACAGGAATTTGCATTAAGCTTAAATTATGGACCAGAACCGGATACCATTTCCTTTTTATTAAAGCAGGGTGCGACGATTACGGAAGTACAGGCAGATATGCAAGAGAGAATGGAAGGGGAAAGTTATCTTACCCTTGGGCGGTCTGTCAGCTATATGTTAAGGATGTTGATTTCTATTTTATTTATTCAGAATTTTAGAAAGAGAAAAAAGGGATAGCTTATGGGATATGTAGTAAGATTATTGTTGATATTAGCCTCGTTATTTACCACCTTATATATTTTAAAGAGAATACGGAATGCAAAACTGCAGATAGAATATGCCATTTTCTGGCTTTTATTTGCAGGGATTTTGCTGGTCATCAGTATATTTCCAAATTTAATGATTATGCTTACCAGAGCGATAGGGATGCAGTCCCCCATTAACTGTGTGTTTTTGGTGGTTATTTTCACATTGATGCTAAAGTTATTTATGCAGACCATAGAACATTCACAGTTAGAGGATAAGTTAAAACAGCTTACCCAGAGACTGGCAATTGAAGAAAAGCTAAGACAAGAGGAACAAAAAGCTACAAAGCAGGAAAAGATAGATAGTGATACTAAATAAGTGATTTAAAGAAAATGGAGGAATAGAAAATGAAGATTTTTGTAACAGGATGTAATGGACAGTTAGGAAGAGCAATCAATTTGCAGTACAAGGATGCTACCGATGTGACCTTTGTGAACACAGATGTGGCGGATTTAGATATCACCAAGGTAGAACAGGTGATGGAGGCAGTTCGGGCAGAAAAGCCGGATGTTATTGTAAACTGTGCTGCCCATACCGCAGTGGATGCCTGCGAAACAGATTGGGACAATGCTTATCGTATCAATGCCATAGGTCCCAGAAATCTAAGCCTTGCAGCCAATGAAGTTCATGCAAAGTTAGTTCATGTTTCCACTGATTATGTATTCGATGGAAAAGGAACCAGACCATATACAGAATTTGATGCCACAGCACCACAGGGAGCTTACGGAAAGACAAAGCTTGCAGGAGAAGAATTTGTAAAGGCCTTTGCAGACAGATATTTTATTGTACGTACTGCGTGGCTTTACGGGGATGGCAAGAATTTTGTAAAGACCATGCTTCGTTTGTCAGAGACCAATGATGAGGTAAGAGTGGTATCAGACCAGGTGGGTTCTCCAACCAGCACCAAAGAACTGGCATCTATGATTGCCCATTTGATTCCAACAGACAATTACGGCTTATTCCACGGCACCTGTGAAGGGGTTTGCAGTTGGGCAGACTTTACAGAAGAGATTTTCCGTCTTAAGGGATTATCCACAAAAGTAAATCATATCACCTCAGCAGAATTTGCAGCGGCTGCCCCAAGACCAGCTTATTCTGTATTGGAAAATTATATGTTAAAGCTGACTACGGATTATATGTTCGCAGACTGGCACGATGCTATTGCCCAGTACTTAAAAGAAGTATAAGGGGTAGGCTATGGATAACTTTGTAAGAGAATTAATCACATGTAAAATACCTTGTGGAAAGCATAAAAAGAATTTTGTAACTGTGTTGGAACTTGCTCTTGTACTGGGGGTTGCAGTGGCAGGATTTGTGATGAGATTTGCAATGAAGGGATTTGCCTCTGCGGATTACAATATTTATATAGGGCCTTGGATGGAACAGATTCAGCAGGTAGGCGGACTGGCATCTATAGGAATGGAGATAGGAAACTATCCACCACTTTATATGTATCTTTTTGCTATTCTTTCTTATCTGCCCTGTTCCTATATGACTTCAGTGAAGGTAATAGGTATCGTATTTGATTATATCCTGGCAGTAGGCTGTGGTTTGGTGGTATATCAGGCAGCAAAGAGCAAAAACAAGGCTTTGTTAACCTACGCTGTTGTTTTACTGCTGCCTACCGTAGCAGTGGACAGCGGTCTGTGGGCTCAGGTAGATTCCATCTACGGAACGTTTCTGATTTTCAGCCTGCTTTATCTTATGCAGGGAAAGTCACTAAAGTCCTTTGTGTTTTATGGGTTGGCCTTTGCCCTAAAGCTACAGTGCTTGTTTTTATTACCACTGTACATAGTACTTTGGGTGAAAAAAAAGGAGATGAAGCTATGGCATTTTCTCATGATTCCGGGAATGTACTTTCTAAGTGTGATTCCTGCATGGATTGCAGGGCGTAGTTTGAAGGATTTACTTTTAATCTACTTTAATCATTATGGAGAATACACCACATTGCTAAGCTTTAATCGTCCTAATGGATATACTCTAACAGTGACCGATATGCTTCAGGAATATATTTCAGGTGCAGGAAGCTGGCTTACCTTAGGACTTTTGATGGTGGTCATGGCATTTCTGGCAATGAAAAAGGATGGGTTAAATGACATTCATGTGATTCATGCAGGCTTACTTATGATGATGGTTGTCACCTTTTTCCTTCCATTTATGCATGAGAGATACGGCTATGTGGCAGATTTGCTGGCGGTGATGTATGGTATTGTATATGTGAAGAAATTCTATGTAACTATTTTGTGTGTGTTGTGTTCCCTGGGAGGTTATGTAGGATTTATCACAGGAACCTTTCCAATTCCCTACGTTGTGCTGGCCTTAGGATACTTAGGGGCAATGTATGTGGTAGCCGCAGACTTATATGAAAAAATTGGGGAATGTAAATAGGAATAATAAAAAGAGGAAAGACAAATGACCTTTGATACACTTAGATTTTGTATATTTTTTATGATTGTACTGGGAGGATTTTACCTTACTCCCAGGGCAAAGCGAAAATACGTGATACTGGTTGCCAGTATATGCTTTTATTTGTTGTTGGATGTTAAGGTCTGTATGCTGGCATTGTTTACCGTAGTATTTACCTATTTTGGTACTGGAGTCATGGAGCACTTGCAGCAAAAGAAAATGGTGTATGGAAGATGCTGTTTTGGGATAATCATTGCAGTGCTTCTTGGAATCCTTGGAATATTTAAATATATCAATTTTGCATCAGACATCTTTTATCAGGTCTTGAGATTGTTTCATTTCTCTGGTGAGCGAAAACTGTTTGAGCTGTTTGCCACAGTTGGCATGTCCTACTATACATTAAAGGCGGTTATGTATGTAGTGGAGGTTTATCAAAAAAAGACAGAATCAGAAAAGGATCTTGTGGCCTTAGCTTCTTATTTATTGTTCTTTCCGCAGATTATCGCAGGTCCCATTGACCGTCCTAAGAGTTTATTGGTTCAATTAAAAGGAGAACTTTCTTATAGAGAAGAATTAGTGAAAAAATCTATCTTACTTCTGGCTTCCGGCTATATGAAAAAGCTGGTGATAGCCAATATGGTTGTGGGATATGTAGATAGCATCTATACAGATGTATCAGCTTATAAAGGACTTACATTATTGTATGGAATCTTCCTTTATTCCATACAGATTTACTGTGACTTTAGTGGATATTCCCAGATTAGTATGGGGCTGGCAGGAATGCTTGGAATAGAGGTGGGAGATAATTTCAACTGTCCTTATCTGGCATTAAATATCAAAGACTTTTGGGGCAGGTGGCATATCTCCCTGTCCTCATTTTTAAAGGATTATATCTATATTCCTCTAGGGGGAAATCGAAATGGCAGGGTACAAAAGATAAAAAATACCCTGGTTACCTTTCTGCTCAGTGGCTTGTGGCATGGTGCCAATTATACCTTTTTGGTATGGGGGCTGTTTCATGGAGTCTTAAACTGTATGTGTAAAAAAACAAAGACGAAAGTGATACCTGTTAAAAGCTTAAAAGACAGAGTAAAATTGGTGGGAAGAATCAGCATTACTTTTGTATGTGTCACCATCGGCTGGGTTTTCTTTCGGGCAGAAAGCCTGACACAGGCAGTCACGTTGCTTGCCAGAATCGTCACCACCTTCAGACAGAGCATTTGCGTAGAAGGAGTTCTGGAAATGATTATGGTTTATACGGGAGATATGATGAGCCTATCCCCATTTTTAATGAGTGCTATTCTGGTAGTGGTACTGCTTCTGCGTGAATATCGTTATACCTATGGAGGCTTGTCAGAGGCAGTGAAAGAGACAGACCTTTCAAAAAATCATGATATTCAGCAAAAAAGAGAGAGAGAACAAACCATCTGGTTAGCATTCTGTGTTTTTGCTATTGTTTGTTTTGGAAGCTTTGGAAGTCAGGGATTTATATATGCGAATTTTTAGAGGTAAAAGATGAAAAAATATATCAAATATATGGGGATAGGACTAGTATGTGCCCTGCTGTTTTGTGCTGTGAAAAATTGTGTGGCGTACCGCTTTCCCTGTAAAAGCAGCGGAATTCAGGCAGCCATACAGGAGCAAAAGATTGACTCGTTGTTCTTGGGTTCTTCTCTGTTTCGACAGGGTATTGATATTAATACAGCTATGGAAGAAACCGGGGGAAATTGTTTTGTGCTGTCATACAATGGAAATCAGCCAGTTCAGATGAGAGAAGAGTTGGATATGATTTTAGCTCACCAGTTGGATATTAAGAAGTTATATGTAGACTTGTATGTGTATTCTTCGGCTTTAGGACCTGCAATCAGTGATACAAGGCTTATCTGGGATTTGGATATGAGGAGAAAAATTAATGTCTTTTCGGATATGGTAAGGTATTCTCAGGCAGGTGGCAGCGAGTTTGTAGATTTTTTTATCAGTGCAAATAATGAGTATCTTCTTTTTTATCCTGTATATCAGCTGGCTATGAAAAATGAATTTTATAAAGGTGGAAACATAAGACAAACCCAGGGAAGTACCAAAAAAGTGCTTGATCATCTTGTGGCTCCGGGGGACAGAGAAGGGATTCATCCGGTGCAAAAGCAAGCATTGTCAGATATTATAGACATATGTAGGGAACGTGGAATCAATCTTGTTTTTCTGGAGGTTCCAAAATATGAGACTTTGGCTGAGGCAGATTATTATCAAAGACTTAGAGGAGAGTTAGAGGAGGTTGTGGCAGGGGAGAAGTATATTGCTGCCTCCCAGGTAGACTTTGATAATGGGAATCCTGAAAATTATCAGGATTTGTTTCATTTGTCTGCCAAAGGCCGCAGAGAGTATACCAAACAATTATTAGATGCAGAAGAAAGGGTGCTACAGTAACTATGAAAAAGAAAAAGTTAGAGTATATAGAAGGATATAAAGGCTTTGCCTGTTTGTGTGTTATGTTATCCCATTTTTTTGCCGCATTCTGTAATGTGTGGGTCACATCCTTGCCGGAGCGGGCTCACAACGGTGCATGGTATGAAACCTGGATTGGTACTACACCGCTAAACTTATTTTACAATGGAAACTTTGGGGTACGTGTGTTTTTCATTACCAGTGGGTTTGTATTAAGCTATGGATATTTTTGTTCGGGAAGCATGGAATATTTGAAAAAAGGAGCCATAAAACGGTATTTTCGGCTGGTGATTCCGGTGGTGTTTATCAACCTGGCAACCTTTGGACTGATGAGATTTGGTTTGATGTATCATCAGGAGGCTGCCATGATTTCTAAAAGCTATGACTGGCTGGCAGCTTTTAATAATTTTCCCCCAAATCTGCTTACCGCCCTCAAAGAAGGCTTGTTTGAGAATTTTTTTCTAAACAAAGCTACCTATGTAGGTCCTTTGTGGACTATGACCTATGAGATGCTTGGGTCTTTGCTGGTCTTTGCTTTTCTTGCCCTATTTGGCCAGGATAAGGTACGTTATCTGCTCTACGTGGTATTTTTGGTGCTTTTTAGAGAGTCAAATTATTCCCACTTTGTGGTAGGTATGGCATTGTGCGACCTTATGATAACCAAGGATGGTCTGATGAAGAAGCTTAGAAAAAGAAAATGGGCGATAGCCTTGGTGGCAGTGATTGGAGTGGCATTTTCTACCTACCCTTCCGGAACTGACCCGAGTATTACCATATACCGGTATTTTAATCTGAATCAAATCATGGATACTGTGACAGTGTACCATTTTATTGGAGCTGCCTTACTGCTTTTGACCATCATAAACAGCAGGGGACTGCAAAGATTTTTTGAACTGCCGCCTTTTGCTTTTTTAGGAAAACACTGCTTTGGATTGTACCTGGTACACTGGCCGGTGATGATGAGTCTATCAAGCTATATTATTGTAAAATATACAGGAGGGAGCCTGTCTTATTACAAGGTAGTGGCTATTGACTTTGTGATTACTATGGCAGTGATTGTGGCTCTTGCGGTAGCTGTCTCTAAAACATTGGATAAGTACAGTATCCGTTTGGCAAAATGGGTGGCTTTAAAGGCCTTCCCGAAAGAGGAAGGGGAGGTCAAATAGTACAATGGAAGCAAAAGAAAGAAGAAACACAACACAGACATTAAGAAACATCAAAGAGAAAAATTTACAGAGAAAAGGATATCTGGATATTGCCAAGGCAATTGGAGTGATTATCGTGCTTATCAATCACATAGGATTATCTCTTGGAAAAGGAAATACATATCTAGGAGCCTTTTATGTCTCAGAATTTTTTTTGTTAGCTGGAATCACCTTTTCCATAAAAGAGGGCGAAAAGGTGGATGATTTCATTGCAAGAAAGGCAAAACGATTGTTGCTGCCCTATTTTGGATACAGCTTGTTTTATCTTATTTGGTACGGATTGTCCCAAATGAGAGTTCACCATTTGAATGCTATGGATATTCAGAAAAAAATAGGGGGAATATTGTATGGGAGAAATTATCTCTCCCTTGGAAACCGTAGAATTTACACAATGGAGATTATGAACGCTCCTATGTGGTTTTTGTTGGCTCTCTTTTGCTGTCTTGTGATATATGGAATTTTGACTATTACCATGAAGGAAAAAAAATGGATTGGTGTAGTGGGGGTGACCTTTTTGGGGGTGGTGTTACAGTATATGGTGAAAATGCTATTGCCCTGGGGAATGGATGTGGCTTTGATTATGCTGCCCCTCATGTATGTAGGGGAATGCATTACAAAGATAGATTATATTAAAGTTACAAGAAAGAAGCTTTTGATACTGCCTATGACAACATTTCTTTTTGTGATTACCGTAGCTTTGAATGGAGCTGGAAATTCTTCTGTGAATGATTATGGTCATAGTGTGTGTATGTTTTTGCTGGCATCTGTTTGTGGAACCTACCTGTGCATTTTATTATCCTATTATATAGAAACCTATTTGCATTTTTTTGCAAAACCACTTATGATAGTAGGAAGGTACACCATGGATATTTTGTGCTTCCATTTATTTATCTTTGCACTGGTAACTACCATGGCAGGAAGCGTAGGGCTTGGAAGTGAGAATATATGGGTCAAACTAGTGGCAGTGTTTATGGGGCTGTGTATTCCGGTATTGCTTAAGATGTTTGGAATAAAAATCCTTGATATGTTAAAGAAAGGGAAAAATGATGAGTGAAAAAATTTCGTTTGTAATTCCCTGTTATGGTTCGGAACAGACCATTGGAATCGTAACAGGTCAGATAAAAGATGTGATGAAAGAAAGAGAAGAATTCGATTATGAGATTCTTTTGGTAAATGATTGTTCTCCGGACAATGTGTGGAGCGTGATTACCAAGCTATGCAAAGAGGATAGCCATATTCGTGCCATTCGTCTGGCAAAGAATTTTGGGCAGCACTCTGCACTGATGGCGGGATATACCTTTGTGACTGGAGATTATGTGGCTACCCTGGATGATGACGGACAGACTCCGGCAGGAGAGGTATTTAAGTTAATCGATAAGGTAAAAGAAGGATATGATGTGGCATATGGCTATTATCCAGAGAGAAAAGATAATATTTTCCGCAAGTTTGGTACTTTAATGAACAATAAGATGCTGGAAATGATGATTGAAAAACCAAAATCAGTACATTTAACCAGTTATTTTGTGGCAAAAAGATATATCGTGGATGAAATTGTAAAATATAAAAATCCCTATCCATATATCTGGGGTCTGGTGCTTCGTACTACAAAAAATATTGTGAATGTACCAATCAATCATGAGGAAAGAAAAGAGGGAAAATCAGGATACACTCTGGTAAAGTTGTTAAATTTGTGGATGAATGGCTTTACAGCCTTTTCCGTCAAACCCCTTCGGATTGCTACCGGTGTAGGTGCTGTCACTTCTGCAGTTGGAGTTTTGTTTATTATTTTCACCATTGTAAAGAAACTCCTGCAGCCGGATTTGGTACCAGGATATAGCTCTTTAATGGCTGTGTTACTCTTTATCGGTGGTATGCTTATGGTTATGTTAGGATTAATCGGTGAATATGTAGGGCGAATTTATATTTGTATCAATGCTTCTCCACAGTTTGTGATAGGAGAGCAGATAAATATAACTAAACAGGATTAGGTTTCGTAAAAGGGTGAGGGAATGAAGGAAATCATAAAGCAGATATTACAGTCCTGGAACAATAGGGACGGAAATGTAAACAGTACCCAGGATATTATCCTGTGGATAGAAAAACTAAATAAAGAAACCTTTGTGGATATTAAAGAGTGTAAGATTTCAGACAGTACTTTTTGGTTTTACGATGATTATAATGGTGAAATTTTAAACAGAAAACGCAGTTTTTTCTCAGTAAAAGGAATGCGTCATTTTGTGGATGATGAGTTTATCTGTGAGCAGCCTATGATTATCCAGCCGGAAATCGGTTATCTTGGTATTATCTGCAAAGTGATTAATGGAGAGTTAAATTTTCTGATGCAGGCAAAAATTGAGCCGGGAAATGTAAACTGTGTCCAGATTTCCCCTACGATTCAGGCTACCAAAAGTAATTTCACCAGGGCACATGGTGGAAAGCTGCCTACGTATTTTGAGTATTTTGAAAATTCCAGGCAGTACACGGTGCTTTATGACCAGATTCAGTCGGAGCAGTCTGCAAGGTTCTATAAGAAAAGAAATCGAAATATGATAATGCTGATAGAGGATGAAATCCAGGTTTACGATAACTATAAATGGATGACATTAGGACAAATCAAGGAATTGATGAAGATTGACAATCTGGTGAATATGGATACCAGGACAGTTCTCTCCGGCATTCCCTTGATAACGGCCCAATTTGATGCCGGGGATTTCAAGGAACTGAAGAGTTATTTTTCTGAAAGAGAGTTTTTTGCATCTGTATACGAGACAGATATTATGGAAGAGCTGGCACAGATATATCAGTATATGAACAATTATAAAATGTTTCATGAAGTGAAGACCAAGCCGGTTCCTCTGAATGAGCTGGTGGATTGGCGGGTGGATGATTGCGGGGTTACCTGTAAGAAATCTTCCAATTTTATGGTGAGATTTTACGATATTTCCATCTCTGGGCGTGAAGTACAGAATTGGACTCAGCCTTTGTTTAAGGCAAATGGACAGGCTGTGTTTGGGCTGATTTGCTGTAAGGATCAAGGGGTATACAAATATCTGGTTTGTCCTAGAGCAGAGATTGGTTCTTTCGATAAACTGGAATTGGCTCCATCCATACAGAAAGAGCCCATTGAAGTTGCCACCCACGAAAATGCTGTGGAACACTTGTTTGAGCAAAAGCTGTCAAAAAAAGAAGGAGTCCTGCTGGATGTGCTTCTCTCCGAGGAGGGGGGACGCTTCTATCATGAGCAGAACCGAAATGTAATCATGGAAATTTCAAAGGAAGAACTATCCAAGCTGCCAGAGGGGTATTTCTGGGTTAGCTACAGTACCTTGAATTATCTAGTTCAGGTAAATAACTGTCTGAATATTCAGCTGAGAAATTTATTATCCTTATTAAAAATATAAGCGATAAGCTTCCATACACTGTTGGGTGAGGGAACCTGTATGGAAGTTTTTTTCTGCCAAAGA
>JBGVDD010000194.1:0-3242 GCA_045119215.1 Lachnospiraceae bacterium
CAATCATATATATCTCTTCTTTCTACAAACATAATTTATATAACATTATTATAAATGTTATATGTGGTTCACACAATTAAATTAATTGGTTATTTTGTCAAATAAGTCATATAACCTATCCGCATAATAATTTTCCGAATCATACTTCAAAGTAGTATCAACGAAATGTTCAGATGAAAGCATTTTGTACTGCTCTTGAGCATCATTACTCCACTTACTCCATAATTTAGGACTCAAAACAATATTTTCACAATTAAGCGGCAATAAATTATTTATATACTTTAATACAAAATTGATTGGAACATTATTTAGTTGTTCTTTAAAATTTTTATATTTCATTGTATCTTCTTTGAGCCATGATATTATAATTTTAGTATGCGATTCATCTGGAATAATTGATATATAAACTAACGGTATACTCTCATCATCCCAAGGTAATTCGCCTCCGTACAAATCAACCATAGGACAAAAGCATGTTGTAGCTGCAAAGAAAACTTTATAATCCAACTCAATCAATGTATTTTCTAAAACATCATATGCACTATTAATAATTGCATCATCAAATATTTTTCTTATCCTATCCAACTGTATAACATTTCTTTCCATCCCCAAAAATGTTAAAATTGCTACTGGATTATATGTCAAATCATATTTTTCTTTTAGTTCTTTATAACAATATAATTCTCTTTCAATTTTATAGTACGTAGATGCAAATGCACGGTATGCATAAAGGAAACAATTATCCGTTGAAAAATCCACATTCTTTTTATCTATGGGATAAAATAATTCATCATGTTTTTTGCAAAAACAGTAGAACTTTGATGCTTTACTTTCAATTCCCAAGCTTTTCAATACAAATTGTTTTGATATACCAAATTCTATTGGCATAAGTACTTGCTTATTATCTGCAATCTCTTCTAAGACAGCCTTCTGAGATATTGTATGAGCATGAATTATATTAGTACATTCACTTCTTTGTGGATGCATGCACTTCTTATAATTCTTATGCTTATCATCAAATTCACGCATAAAAATTTTATATTCCGTTTCAGTCCGAATCTTCTTTTTGGGCTTACAACAATCCTTATATAGTTTTCCACTACAGCATAGGCATGGGCTATTATCCATATTAAATTTCTCCTTCATTTTCTCTAAGCTTCTTCATCAAGTTATCAAAATCTATTTTTCCTTCTATGTACTCCCAATAATGAATAACTCGAATATCCGCCATCGCTATATTAGATGCAGACAACTTCTGTTTTCCAATTATAAAGCTATCAATCTCTGCTAACTGAAATTGTATATTTTCGCATTGGTCCTCTGTTAATTCACCAAATATATTTTCCATTCCATTCACATATTCTGCAATGTTATCTAACACTGCTTTTACATGCATAATAGATTTAAACTTATGTACCATGATGAATTCCTCCTCTTCACAAATATTTCATTTTTTAATTCTCTACCCCATAAACATATATGGCTCTACCGCATCATAGCTAGCAGAGCCCATTGTAATACCATCTTTACTTCTCTTTTATTCTATATAAGCCATCACCAATCTTCTCGTAATCATCATACATCGGCTTATAATACCTTGGAACGTTCGCACAGCATCGATAAGATAAATGAGCACTTACGCTTCCTGATTTATATTTACTTCCAGCTCTACGCATAGCAACTATTGCTTCTGCTCTAGTAAACTCGTTTTCGCCTTTCTCTTTCACATACTCTGTTAATACAGCTAATAATTCCTCACGACAATTCTTGTACATATTTTCGCTCCTGTAATTGTAATATTAGCCATATAAAGAGTCTTTTCAGTCATCTATTTTGGAGGTGCAAACGGGGTGCAAATCACACTCCTCACTTCCTCCGAACACCCATAAATACTGGATTATTTCAAGAATGTTGAAGGAGTGCCGTGGCAAACCATGAGCACTTTTATCTTTTCTTTCATTGGTTCTCAAATCCTTTCAAATGCCCGTAAATACTGGGTTTGTGGAGTTTTTTAATTTTTTATTACTTTCTCTTTTCTTCTCAAAATGGGGTATATTTTCTCAGGTGTTTGTCTTAAAAATTGTCTTATTTTCAAAAATTTAAGACAGCAATTTCAACTGTCTTAAATTTTCACGAACCCTTATAAACACTGGCTTTTTAGGGCGTTCCATAACAAACTAACATATCAAAAACGCCTATTGCCGGGTCAAAACTTCTGTTCGTTTAAGCCTCTTTTTCCATCAATAAATCGAGTCTTTCCATCTCTGCAATTGCATCCTCTGACTTGATATGCGTATATGTATCAAGGGTTACGGAGATATCTCCATGTCCCATAATATACTGCAACACCTTCGGATTCATGCCGGATTTCGCCATATTCGTACAAAACGTATGTCTGCACACATGCGGTGTAATCTGCGGCAATTGCACCCTGTAAATGCTATTGTACTTTCGCACAGAGAGTTGGAAGTACTTCTCCCAATGTAATGCCACCCTTGGTTTCCCATTCTTATCTAAGAAAAGAAATCCTGAATATCCGTCTACAATTGGCTCGATATTTGGCTTTGGACGATTCTTGATAATTCGCTTAAATGCATCCACCACATCCGGTGTCATCGGAACATCACGAACACCATTCCCCGTCTTGGTCGACTCACAAATATACTTCATTTCGTTTGTACGCTGGAGCTGATGATTAACCTTGATAACCTTCTTGCGAAAATCAATGTCCTTAATCGTCAATCCACAAAACTCACTGATACGAAGCCCAGTCTTGAACAAGATATAAAACGCATCATAGTATCTTCTATAATGCTTGTCCTGTTGAATAAACTCTAGGAACTTTCTCTCCTGTTCTTGGTGTTAGGATATAACTATGGACACGAAATGTTGAACAATTTATACTTAATAAAAAGGAGTTCAACACAATGGCTAAAAATCAAAAATCTTATACACCAGAATTTAAGCAGCAGATTGTTGATCTGCACTGTCAAGCTGGCAAAGGAGTAACTGAATTAAGCAACGAATATGGCATTCCAAAAGGCACTGTATCTACATGGATTAAAAATCTTGCACCTGTTGCAGTTTCCGATACCGAGACTATTTCATTAAAGGAGTACAAAGCACTTCAAAAGAAAATGAAGGAGCTTGAGATTGAAAACGAAATATTAAAAAAAGCTACTGCCATATTCGCAAAAAATCAATAGCTGAATACGTGTCCTTTATTCAGGCTAACTTAGATA
>JBGVDD010000195.1:0-42341 GCA_045119215.1 Lachnospiraceae bacterium
ACAATATTGGAACATCTCTGCTTTTTCTCCCATGGTATCGTTTACATCCGAGTATATGCCTACATTATCAAAATATTCTATCTCTCCATTGTCACCTACCATGTATCCCATGTTTCCATTGGTTAATACACTGGAACCATCGAGATTATAACCCACATTTGCAGCAAGACCTACTAATTTGGGAGTTTTTCCTTTGGCAAAATACTTATTTGCTTTCATTTCCTTACCATCTGAGGTAACTGTTATTTTTAAACGTTTATTATAAAAATCACCGGATAATACAATTTCCTTATCGGTGCCGGAAATCTTTTTCGTCTCCACACCTTCCACTGTAACGGAGGCATCCTTGTCAAAGTAACGTCCGGAAATCAAGAGCTGTCCCTTTTCATTTAGGGAAACCTCTTTTAAGAATGCTCCCTGCTTATCTGCATGGTTTAAATCTAACATACCATCAGTGGCAACTTTACCTTTTAAGGTATCAAGCTTGGTCACTGCACCTAACACACGGGCTTTTCTAGCTAACGCATCATCCTTTGGATAAGCTGCTGCCATAGCTGCCACCGCACCTGACACATATGGTGTTGCCATAGATGTACCATTATAATAAGCAGTTTTTCCGTATTCTTCTTCTTTTAAATTCGGCTTACTTACAGCAAAATCATCAATATGTACTTCAATATCTCCATCTCCCAGAGCGACTACAGCAACCATCAGTGCATTTACCTGTTCTTTTTTCGCCTTGTCTTGCCCTGGATTACACTGAGTCCAGTAATTTTCTTCACCAGAAGTAATGGACTGAAGCATAAACTCATAATTTATCGGCTCAAAGGTATCCTTATCAAAAACACCCATTCCTGTCCCCCAGCCCACCATAGGTACATCCTCTGGTGCATATGAAGTCTCTGGCTTCTCTGGTGTAATCTTCGCCTTTACCATGACATTTGCTATAGCCAGTGTACTGGTAGCCGGCTGAATATACGGAAGTACCAGAATATAATTTTCGTCTTCCTTTGCATCCTTAATGGTCCACTTTAAGGAAGTTTTATCTGATGGGTCACCTCCAAAGTACTCATCTGACACCACTTCAACCTTCATTTTCTGGATTTCATCTTCATCCGTATAATCTCTCAGATAAAAATATGGAATCTGATTACCATCTAACGACTTGATATCTACTAATTTCTGCATTGTCTGTCCTGGTGTGGATTCAGAAGCTTCATCTAAGGCTGTTGCCACCTCCACCAGGTTTCCTGAGAACTCCTGGAAAAATTCACAGTTCTTGTAGTTTCCATTTTCATCTTTTCCATAAGCCCTTGGAGTAAAATTATTGTAAGAAACTGTGGATAAAATGTCGGCACCTGGGGCCGCCACATCTACATATTCAGAACCGTAGTTAGAGAAATCTGCCAACTCTCCCTTTTCATTTATAGCCGCAACAGATACAATATATTCACTGTCAAGACAGGCTGGAGAGGTCAGAAACTCACCTCCTAATTCTGAATACTCATTACCTGCAGCACATACGGAGATGGCACCAGCTTCCCCTACCATATCGATGGCAGCAGCCAGGGCCTTATCTTCATCCACTCCCATATAGATACCACCCCAGGAATTGCTGACAGCTACTACATTTGCTCCCAATTCCATAGCTGTATAAATATATTCATAGGCTTCTACCGCATCATAGGTGTCACCATAACCTTCTGCGTCCAAGAATTTCAATGGCATAATCCTGGTATTGCAGCTTTCTGCCACAGAGCTGATAATACCTGCACAATGACTGCCATGTCCAGCATCGTCCATAGGATCTGCATCATCGTTTACCATATCATATCCATGTTTTCCACTTAAATACGCGGTATATGGATTTTCCCAAATATAATCCTTTAGTAATTCATGATCATAATCCACACCTGTATCTATTACAGCGATAATCTGTTCTTTATCAGTTGTAGCTTTTACCTTGTCTGACTCTGGATTGATATCCAGTCCCAAAGTACCATTACTCTGTCCCTGATTATCCAATCCCCACAGTTCTTTTTCATAGCTGTTTTTATCAATATCTAAGGCTGAATAGATGTAGTTTGGCTGAGCAATCACATCCTTATCTTTTCCTTTATATAACGCTAACAATTCTTCTGTGCTTAATTTATCTGAAGAAATCTTTGATACCAAAAGAGCTGGCTTTTTCCCTGCTTCCAATATTGTACTTTCTTTAAGAGAGACCCCTAATTCCTTTGCTGTTCCCCTGACTGCATTGATTGCTTGGGTATTTTCCTTTTTGCTCTTTCCCGCTTTGGAAACTAAAAGAATTTCTCCTTCTACATATTTTCTTTCTTTCTTTTTGTTCTTCAGCTCTTCCACCTTTTTTTGCAGCTCTGACTGTCCTGTCAGCACCTTAGAAGATTTTTTCTCCTGAAGATTTGTCTGTGCACTTACATCACAAGGCACCATGGTTGCCATCATACTAAATGCCAGCAGACCACTGACTACTTTTTGTAGCTTCATTTTAAAATCACCTCATCTTCTTTATTTGGTTATTATCGTCTTCGTGTTTTTTGACGAACGTAACCTTTACAACTATAGCATAGCAATACATTTCTTTCAATTGTATTTCCTGCATTTTAAATTATTCTTAAACTTTTTTTAAATACTTGTAACAAATTTATAACCTGCAACTATTTCTTGTGTTTATAACGCTGAATTATTATAATAAAGATGAGACGAAATATTATAAAAGGAGGTGATTCTATGGCAAATTATTTTGGTCTGGGTTCTACAAATGTATCCACACTTTTTTCCAGCCTTGGTTCTTCTAATCGTAGCACCAGTTCCCTTTTGGGAGACTATGCCGCTATCAGAAATGGCAGTTATAAAAAACTTTTAAAGGCTTACTATAACGAAAATAAAACCACTGCCGAGAAACCAAAGAAAGATAAGACCGACAAAACGGACTCTACAAAAACAACCAAGCTGGAGAATGAAAAACTAAAAACCGCTGGGGCTTCTATTACAAAACTGAAAACAGATGCCGCATCTTTATCTTTGGCAGACTACACCGAGGCAAACCGCTCAAAGATAGAAAAAAATATTTCTTCTTTGGTAAAAGATTATAATACTATGCTCAAAGATACCAAAGATGTAGCATCCTCTCTGACCCAGCGAAGAAGCTGGATGACAGGAATTACATCCGCCAGCGTTTCTACCTTGGAGTCTGTTGGTATCACCATCAATGATGACAATACCCTTTCTCTGGACTCAGAAAAGCTTTCAAATGCCTCACTTACCGACTTAAAGAAAGCTTTTTCCGGTAAAGATTCCTATGCCGGTCAGGTAAATTCCACTGCCGGATATATGGTACAAACCGTATCCACAAAGGGAACTTCCACTACATCGTCTCTCTATACTAACAGTGGAAATTACAACCTTTCCAATACGGCATTGTTGGATTTCTTTTTGTAAATATTGACACAAAAAAGCAGGTCATGTGTAGCAGCATGGCCTGTGATACTAATATAAATTGCTTTAAAGGAAATAGTAATATGAAAGAAAAGAATAGGTCGTTATTGACCATGATATACTGTATTATTTTTTTGTTGTTTTTTCTGGGACTGCTTCTTATTGTTATAAAAGCAAAGAGTAAAAAAAATCCCAGCCAGGGTTTCCAAACTGCCCCACCAGTTTTAACCGTAACCCAATCCCCAACCCAAACTCCAACTCCAACCCCAACACCCAACCCGGTGATTTCATCACTTACAAATTATATGGCAGGTGAGATTCTCTCCCTGGAAAACATAGACTTTTCCAAATTAAGTCAATATTTTACAGCCAGTGAAATTGATGACACTTTATTGGAACGAATCCAAGGGAAATCCTATCGCGAAAACCCGGATATCTCTGTCAATAAACTTCGATATCTTAAAATACTACATTATAATTTTAATGAGGAAATCCAGGTAGGCGAATTAATTGTAAACGAAAAGATTGCCACAGATTGTCTGGAAATCTTTCAGAACCTGTTTGAAAATAAATATGAGATAAAATCCATGTATCTAATTGATAATTATTGGACAGGAGATGCCTCCTCCACCGATGAAGCTTCCATGAACGCTGACAACTCCTCTGGCTTTTGTTACCGCACCATTGCCAATACCACCAGGCTGTCCAACCATGCTCTGGGGTTTGCTATTGACATTAACCCCTACGAAAACCCTTACATTACCTACAAGAATGGTAATCCTGTATACTATCAGGATAATGGAGAGATGTACGCAGACCGTAGCAGCATCCGTGAACACATGATTGACCACAACGACTTATGTTATCAGCTATTTACACAGAAAGGATTTACCTGGGGTGGAGACTGGAAAAATTCCAAAGATTACCAGCATTTTGAAAAAGCACACTAAAAGGAGGACTCTCATCCTCCTTTTTTTGCATATTGTTTACACTACAACTTCTTTTTTTCTCTGATTAGAACGATTTTCGATTCTAGGTGCACCCTTCTTTTCGATGTATTCCCTGGTAATTGTTACCGTTCCGATATTATCATCTTTCGGAATCTCATACATGATATCCAACATAAATTCTTCGATGATAGCCCGCAGTGCTCTGGCACCTGTTTTCTTTTCCAGTGCCTGTTCTGCAATAGCTTCCAGTGCCTCATCCTCAAATTCCAGTTTTACTTCATCTAAGGCTAACAATTTCTGATACTGTTTTAAAATAGCATTCCTTGGCTCCTTTAACACCTTTACCAACATATCCTTAGATAAAGCATCTAAAGTGTATATAATTGGCAGACGTCCTAAGAACTCCGGAATCATTCCAAACTTGCGGATATCTTCCACTGTCACCTTGCTCAACAGATTGGGGTCATTGTCATACTTATCTTTCAAGTCAGACTGAAATCCAATGGAGGCTGATTTATTTAGCCTTTCTTTGATGATATTCTCCAAATCCGGGAAGGCCCCACCACAAATAAACAAAATATTCTTGGTATTTACCGTCGTCATAGGAACCATGGCATTCTTGCTATTGGCACCAACTGGCACTTCCACTTCGCTGCCTTCCAATAATTTTAACATTCCCTGCTGTACCGATTCCCCACTCACATCCCTTTGATTGGTATTCTTTTTCTTGGCAATTTTATCGATTTCGTCAATAAAAATAATTCCCTGTTCTGCCTTCTCTACATCATTGCCTGCAGCTGCCAGCAATTTAGAAACCACGCTTTCAATATCATCTCCGATATACCCTGCCTCTGTCAAAGATGTAGCATCTGTAATAGCAAGTGGAACATCTAAAAGCCTTGCTAAAATTTTTACCAAAAATGTTTTACCACTTCCTGTGGGACCAATCATCAGCATATTGGATTTTTCAATTTCAATATCATCCATAGTATCTGTGGCTACTCGCTTATAATGATTGTAAACCGCCACCGAAATCACTTTTTTGGCATGTTCCTGACCTACCACATATTCATCTAAGCTGGCCTTTATTTTATGAGGTGCCGGAATATCCTTAATATCAATGATAGGTTTTGACTTTTCTTCCGGTTTTTTCTTTTTTAACTTCTTAGCTTTAGGACCATCCATTTTTCCACCAAAGTTCAACAAATCCGACATATTCAAAAAACTGATATTGGGCATGTTTTTCATCATGTTTCCATAGTCAATATTCCCATTCCCCATAGTATCTAAAGTCTTCTGCATACAATCGGAACATACACAGATATTGTTTGGCATATGCACCATTTTCCCGGCAGTACTCTCTGTCCTTCGGCAAAGATAACACACATCTTCGTACTCGTTATCTTCTTTTTCTTCTATATTGTTATTTTCTGTATTCTTTTCCATAGATCCTCCCATCTTCTTCCTAGTGTAACACTTAAAATTCCATTCTCACTCCTGTTATGAGTATCACAAAGATTATAACAAAGAAAAGACGCCCTCACAATAGATAAGGACATCTTTTCATTAAAATTTTAGAAAACCATATTACTGTTCCTGCTCCATTTCACTTCTGCTTCCTAAGGTAATGGTCAAAGTCTGTGATGCATAAGATCCATTGTCTGTTCGCTCCACCTCCAGTTTTACGGTTTCTCCTGCCTTGTAATACTGAAGCTGTTGCTGTAACTCTTCATAGCTGCTAATCTTTGTTCCGTCAAATTTTACGATAATATCACCAGACTGTAAACCTGCCCTCTGAGCTGCGCTTCCTTCTACCACCTCACTGACATACACACCATAAGGCATATTATAGTATTCATGAGCCTCATCTCCAATGGTTGCACCACGTATTCCCAGATAACCCATATCATTTTCTTCCACCTTGTCTCTGGTTACCTTATTCATCAGTTCATCGATGATTGGTTTTGCTGCTGAAATTGGGATAGCATAACCCATACCTTCAATGCTTGCCTCAGAATATCCACCACTGGAAATTTTCATGGAATTGATTCCAATAACCTGACCCTGAGTGTTTAGCAAGGCGCCTCCGCTATTGCCAGGATTAATGGCAGCATCTGTCTGGATAAATCCCTCACTTTTCTCTGTTTTGCCTTCTTCCTCAGAATCTCCATCTACGCTGCGATTCAAGGCACTAATCACACCAGTGGTTACAGATTGTCCATATCCTAATGCATTTCCAATCGCAATGGCTGGTTCTCCTACCGTAAGTGCTGTGGAATCTCCCAAAGTAGCTACTGAAATGGCACCTATAGTGTCTGCATCCAACTGAGAAACTTCTACCGCAATCACTGCCAGGTCCATATCCGAATCAGTACCCTTAATCTTTGCAGGGGCTGTTTTTTCATTGATAAAGTAAACCGTCAATTCATCCGAACCTTCTACCACATGATTGTTTGTGGCTATCAATAGTTCTGTATCGCTTTGTCCCACTATAATCCCTGAACCACTGCCTTCACTTTCATACTCAAAATTCTGTCCCCAAAAGCTTTGCTGTACCTGGGTAGATTTACTTGTAATAGAAACAACTGACGGCATAGCATTTTGCACCACTTTTGTAACATCTGTAACAGTGGTACTTGTATTAGCTGATGTAGTAGTAGTAACCACTTTCTTATCTTCCTTGACATCACTTTCCGCTGTGGTGGGCATCACTATTTCCTCTTCTCCAAACACAGCATTTGCCAGCTTATTCACACCGTAAAAACCACCACCAGCCACACATCCAAGAACTGCTGCGCAC
Source organism: Lachnospiraceae bacterium (assembly GCA_045119215.1). Classification (GTDB taxonomy): domain Bacteria; phylum Bacillota; class Clostridia; order Lachnospirales; family Lachnospiraceae; genus RUG11237. The sequence continues at coordinate 7,210 of JBGVDD010000195.1, forward strand.
GCCACCATTGCCATTGCCTTTTTAGCTGCACCCTTTCTTTTTTTTGCTTTTTCTAATCTTTTTTTCTTTTTTTCCTCTTCTTCTTCAAAGTTATAATTTGGATTGCTGTAACTAAAGGACTGTCCTTGTTGTCTTTTCTGTTCTTCATATGATGTCTGGTATTCGTAATGAGGACGTTGATACTGTTCTTCTCCAGGCATCCGCTCCTGAGGATACACATTTTGTTCCTGACTCTTATTTTCCTGGATTGGGGCAACTTCCTGTGGTCTTCCTTGATTGAAATCCTGACTCTGTTCATGGGCTGCATTTACTTCCCCTTGGGACTGGGAATTCATTCCATCATAAAATTCTTCTTTCATATCTATCTTCCTTTCGTTTTCTATATTTATTTTATTTGTGTTCATTTCCTTTTGACAAGTATTATACTAACAGTGATTTGTGTTCAAACTGTGATAAAAGTTTTATAGAATTATGATAACTGGCAAAAAGCTGATTAATTTTCAAAAAAACACTCCCTAACATATGATATGTCAGAGAGTGTTTTGCCCTATTTTTGTAAAATTTACATATTTCCACGGTCTCAGCAGTAAATACTGAGACCTGTACTGAATAATTACTTTTATTCAACAGTTACCGATTTTGCAAGATTTCTTGGCTTATCCACATCACAACCTCTTCCCAATGCGATATAGTAAGAAAACAACTGTAACGGAATCACTGCAAGAGAATTGGCAAAATATTTATTTGTTTTTGGAATATAGATTGTATAATCTGAATTCTTTTCAATATCTGTATTTCCTGCATTTGTCACAGAAAGTACCACAGCCCCTCTGGTCTTAACTTCCACCACATTGCTTACCGTCTTTTTAAACAGCTCATCCTGGGTAAGTAAGGCCACAACCAAAGTGCCATCCTCAATCAATGATATCGTTCCATGCTTTAATTCACCAGCTGCGTAGGCCTCCGAATGTATATAGGAAATTTCCTTTAATTTTAAAGAACCTTCCAAAGAGATGGCATAGTCAATACCTCTTCCTATGAAGAACACATCCTTAGCAGCCACGTAACGGTTAGCAAATTTCTGAATCTTTTCTCTATTGCCCAATAACAGCTCAATCTGTTCTGGAATTCTCTTTAAATCTGCCACTAACGTTTCCATTTCAGCATCATCCACAGTACCTCTGACCTGTGCAAACTTCATTGCCAACAGATAATGGGCAACTAGCTGTGCACTGTATGCCTTTGTGGTTGCCACTGCGATTTCCGGGCCTGCCCAGGTATAGATTACACTGTCTGCTTCACGGGCAATAGAACTTCCTACCACATTAACAATAGCCACTACCTTGCTTCCCATTTGTTTTGCCATACGAAGAGCAGCTAAAGAATCTGCTGTTTCTCCTGACTGGCTGATAATGAGCACCAGTGTTCCTTCATCTAAGATCGGGTTACGGTATCTAAATTCACTGGCCACATCTACCTCCACCGGTATTCTTGATAAACCTTCAAAAATATATTTTGCAGTTACTCCAGTATGGTATGCAGAACCACAGGCAACAATCATAATCTTCTTAATCGCCTTGATTTCCTCATCAGTCATATTTAGTTCTTCAATAACTACCTTGCCATCCTGCAATCTGGGATTTAAAGTATCAGCAACTGCCTTTGGCTGTTCATACACTTCTTTTAACATAAAGTGTTCATATCCACCCTTTTCCGCAGCTTCCACATCCCACTCAATATGTGTAGACTCTTTTGTAAGTTCCTCTTCATATATATTAAAGAACTTCATAGAATCTTCTTTTATCACAGCAATTTCTTCATTATCGATAAAATACACGTCTCTTGTATACTTTAATACCGCAGGAACATCTGATGCAATCAAATTACCTTCTTGACTTTTCCCTACAATCAACGGACTGTCTTTACGAACTGCATACAGGGTATCCGGCTCCTCTGCAAATAAGATACCTAAAGCGTAAGATCCCTCCACTCTGTGCATTACTTTTGTCACTGCCTCCAGGGCATTTCCCTGATAATAATAATCTAACAGATGGGCAATAACTTCCGTATCCGTTTCAGACACGAATTTATATCCTTTGCCCTCTAACATTTTCTTAATTTTTATATAATTCTCAATAATTCCGTTGTGAACCACTGCAATGCTTTTTGTTTCATTAAAATGGGGATGAGAATTCACATCCGATGGTGCTCCATGGGTAGCCCATCTGGTATGACCAATTCCTATGGTACCTGGAAGAGTTTCTCCGTCATGAGTTAATTCGCTTAACACCTTAAGTCTTCCCTTTGCTTTTGTCATATTAATTTCTTCGCCATTATACACTGCAATACCTGCTGAATCATAACCACGGTACTCTAGCTTTGACAATCCATCCAAGAGAATGGGAGCTGCCTGTTTTTTTCCAATATATCCAACAATTCCACACATAAATTACTCCTCCTTTAACCAATAATTTTGACTGTTTGTCAATTTTAAAATGGTCTTTTTAGATAACTTTTTATAATTCTTTCCCAAACGATAACCTAGAAATTTAAACCCACTTTGTATTACAAGCGGAAAGATAACCCAAGGCTTCTTTTCTTTCACAAAATATGCTGCCGTATCTTTCACCATCTTAATTCCTTCATTTTCCGAAGATATGCCCGAGAAGATTTCTGGATGTTCTGCCTGAGATACTCCCAAATCAAAATTTCTCCTTAATTGTTCCATGGGAGTATAGTTATGAGAATGATACACCTGTGCTTCTGCCACATAGCATACCTCATAACCATCCCGAATCAATCCACCACAGTATATCATATCTTCATTAAATATGCTAGGACTAAAAAATCTATTTCTTTTCTCAAATACATCCCTGCGATACGCTGCACACACATTAGAGCAAAAAAAGGTCTTGATTCCAAGTTCTTTCAAATCAGTCTTCGCCTTTACCTTGGATTGCTTTGGATAATTAAAGCTCCTGGTATATGCCTCTAACATACTGCAATCTTTTTTGGGCAGCTGTCTGGCATATACTGCTGCTGTTTTCTCTCTCTGAAAATACTTTAACATATGTTCTATCAGCTTGTTATCCACCGGAACAGCATCCTGAGTCATAAATAACAAAATATCTGCCTTGGATTTCGCTGCTCCTTCACTTCTGGTCTTACCGTGATCAAATTCTTCTTTTTTGATATGTGTAACTATAATTCTAGAATCCAGTTTCTGAAAAGACTCCCTCCAAAAGGCGGCTTCTGTGTTCATTATAAATATATGATCCGGTTGTTGTGTTTGGGATAATAACATTTTCAAGGTTGCTTCAAATTCTTCCCCTGGTTTATATGTGGGAATCACCACATCTACACTTAATCTCTTCATTCTGCATTCATCCCCATTACGAATTTAATTTTATAAAATTTCCATTTTTCACAGGTCTCAGCAATAAATGCTGGAACCTGTACTGAATAATTACTTTGCATCTTTAGTTCATTTAAGATAACAGTTCAGCCTATTGGCTGAACTGTTATCTTGTTTCAACGAAGTATTTATTTTATTGTACCCCTTCTACGGATGCCTGGGCTGGTTCTGTATTTTCTGACTTTACTGGTGCAGCTACACCTGTATCTTTTATAATCTTATCATTGATAATCTGCAATGTATCAGATACCTTGTAGTCATCTTTATCTCCAAACAGGTATACATGTAATTGTTCTACGTTCTGAGCAAGACCGATTGGAATAACACAATCTCCCTTAGAACCTAAAATATCATTCTTTTTATCAAATGGGAATCCACAAGTATCTACAATCTTGTAGCTATTGATATCTTTTGCTAAGTCTAGTAACTCTGTTAACTCAATATTGGTCGCACACTTAGGAAAAGCATCCTCTATTACCTTGGCAAGTGTTGCCGGAGACATACTTCTTGCCTTTTCAATAATGAGATTAATAACCGTTCTTTGACGCTCTGTTCGTTTAAAATCATCTCCTGCTGTATATCGTATTCTACAGTAAGAAACCGCCTGGATACCATTTAATAAATGCTCTCCTGCTCCGGAAACCTTTTCCACCTTTCCATCAGTAACCATAGCTGTTTCTACCTGATAATTATTAAGATGTGTGATCTCTTCTGAGGTTAAATCAATAGTAACTCCTCCAATAGCATCGATTACACTCACCAAAGCTGAGAAATCAACAGTGGCAAAACTGGTAATATCCAAATCAAGGTTTGTATTCAGCATATTGATTGCCTGCTCAGGTCCTCCTGTGCTGTAAGCACTGTTGGCTTTATTGTATGTATCGTTTCCGATATTCAAGTATGTGTCTCGATATACAGAAACCAATTTAACTTCTTTTGTCTCTTTATTAATGCTGCAAACAATAATACAATCACTTAAAGTTCCCTTGCCAAGCAAACCTGTTCTGGAATCCACACCGAATAATGCAATATTCCAGAATCCATCTACCTTATTTTCTTCTTTCACAATCAGGTTTTCTTTTTTTACTGTTGCTGAAACTCCCTCTCCTGCGTTTTCATTTCCACCTTTTTTGTCCATAACATAAATCACAACTGCTACCAATAATGCAACAACAATTACCAGCGCTTCCAGAGCAATCAGAATCATACGCTTTCTGTTTTTCGATGATTTTTTCTTTGCAGTCCCCTTCTGGGTACTCACCTTTTTAGTTTGTTTATTGTCTGACATATACTTTTTCATCCTTTCTTCTTATGCTTTCTCTTTCTCTAATATGCATTTTTATTGATAAATCCCTTAAAGAGGGTCAGAAACAATATTTTTATATCAAAAGCTAAAGTCCAGTTTTCAATATAATATAAATCATATTCGATTCTCTTCTTTATGGAAGTATCGCCTCGAAGTCCGTTAATCTGTGCCCATCCTGTGATTCCAGGTCTCACCTGATGCTTCACCATGTATCTTGGAATCTCTTCCTGAAATTTTTCCACAAAAAAAGGCCGCTCCGGTCTTGGTCCCACCAAGGACATATCTCCCAGTAAAACATTAAACATCTGAGGCAGTTCGTCAATGCTAGTACTTCTTATGATTCTCCCAATTGGAGTTACCCTTGGATCATTCTTCACAGTCCAACACCCTTGTTCTTCCTTTGGTGTCTGGACTTCCATGGAGCGAAATTTGTACATCCTGAATTTTCGATTATGAAGACCCACCCTTTCCTGACTGTATAGAACAGGACCTTTTGATGTAAGCTTTATCAATACTGCCGTCCCCAACATAATCGGTGCAAAAATGACAATGCAAAATAGGGCACCTACAATATCCACTCCACGCTTTACAAAACTGTTAAAGAAATTGGTTAGAGGCACATTCCTGATATTAATCACCGGCAGCCCCAACAAATCCTCTGTGTAAGGCCTTGTAGGTATAATGTTGTAATAATCCGGAATAAACTTGGTGTGTACCCCAGATTTTTCGCACATATTTACTATATGTTGCAAATTAGAATACTTATCCAGACTTAACGTAATTGCAATTTCATCCAGTTTATTCTGGGGCAGAATAATAGGAAGATTTTCCACTGTCCCTATCACCTTTACACCCTTATATATGGTACCTCGCTCCACATCATCGTCCAGTATTCCGCGAATGGTATAACCCCACTGTGGATTTGCCTTTATTCTATCAATGTATTGTTCCGCTGCATGACTATATCCTACCAGCAGTACATGTTTCATATTAAATCCGTTTTCCCGTGCACTGCGCAACACGTATCGAACCGAATTTCTAAAAAGCACATCTGCAACAATATTTATCACGTAAAAAATAAACATCATACTACGTGAGAAATTTGGTTCATTAACAATATACAGTCCTACAATAAAGATTAATAATCCCACCGTGTTTGCCTTAAATATATTGCTGCACTCAATTCTTCTAGCCTGGATACGCTTGGAACCATAAAGGTTAAACAGTGAGTACAACATCATATACAACGGTACAATGATAACCAGTGCCGAAACATAAGTCCGAAATGATAAAATTCCACCTATGTTAACAAACCAGTCCGTCTTAAACTTTATATAATATGCAGCTATATACGAGATTACGATAATTGCTGCATCCAAAACCACATGCAACCGATTAAAGTATTTTTGATTATCTTTTATCAATTTATCACCTTTTTTCTGCAATCACAGAGTTAATATTACAATAATTAACATAAACTTGCAACAAAAAACTTTCTTAAGATTGGTTTTATCGTAACAGTTCAGCCATAGGCTAAACTGTTACGTTTTATCTTTTGCGTATGGTTACTGTCTACTTCAGACGTTTTCCCATATTGCCCCACAGTTCTAGTTGCAATTTGACGTAATTTTTCCAATATTTTTTCCGGAACCTGACTTTTTTATCCTTGATAGGCATGATAAACCCTTTACACAATCCCATAACATACTCTTTTCCAAATCCCTTCTTGATAAAAAAGAGTATTTTTAAAGCAAACCCTACCACAAAAAATGGAAGGTTTAATAGCTTCATTGCCAATGGAAAATTTTTTCTTATGATGTATACGCTATTCCTGGAAGAATTTTTTATCTTAAACTCATTATAGCGACTGCCACTGGCACCACTACCCACATGATATACCTTTGCCTTTGGCTCATAAAAATTCTTATATCCATACAACTTGCTTCGTATTCCCACATCTATATCTTCCAGATATGCAAAATGTGCCTCATCAAAGTATCCAATTTGTTCAAATACAGACTTTCGATAAATAGCAGCTCCACCACAGGCCGCAGTAATCTCATAAGGTTTTTCATACTCATCTATAGATTTGTCTTTTCCATTGGCAAATGCCCAGCCTAAGCTACAATAAAAATCTCCTGCATCGTCAACCATTGTTCTGCAGTTTTCCTGTATCATCAATGATGAAACCGAAAAAATATGACTGTCCTTTCTAATGGTATCATACAAATTTTTAACAAATCCCTTACAAACCTTAGTGTCATTGTTTAGTAAAATCACATAAGGGGTCACCGCTGCTTTTATGCCAACATTAACCGCCTTGCAAAATCCGGTGTTTTTTCCCAGAGGTATCACCCTCACCTCTTTGTACTTTCTCTCCACCAATTCTCTGCTTCCATCTATGGAACCATTATCCACCAAAATCATATCAAACCTTATCTGAATTTGTTCCTTATACAATGCCTGGAAGCAATCTTCCACAAATTTTATTCCATTGTAATTAGGTACAACCACTGTTATCTCATTCATTGCTTCCTCCTCAATCGGTACTCTCCTCTACCATCCTCACAATTTTCATTGTAATATGGATCCTTTTTATGTTGCTTTTCATCTGGATATCCATATACCTTTTCTATACTATTCTTCTTCCCAAAATACATGGTCTGCACCAGTGGTGTATACATATTAGTATACCCGGTTTCCCCCAGGCGCAAACATAAATCCACAATAGATTCCCTGGCATTTTGTTCTTCTTTAAAGTATCCTGCCCTCTCTAATACCTGCTGCTCAACTGCAAAACACATACTCACCGCCATCACACTTCGATTCAGGCATAAACGATGAAAATATCCAGTCCTGCGTTTTGCATATCTGTCAAAATAAGATATCAGGCCATCCTGGGTATTCATAAGACCTGCCTCTAATACCTTACCTTTCATAAGATTTTTACATCCTACCACACCACAGCCATGTACCATGGCAAATCCCGACAAAATATCCTGATAATCCCTGGTGAGAACCTTCATATCTTTGGGCTTGAAAATCAAAACCTGAGCCTTTGTCTTTTTTGCCATTTCACTTAAGGTACGTCCGTCATCCTCCAAATCATATTCCAACACTTTCACATTCTCTTTGGACAAACCTTTGACTCTCCATTGAAAAAAACCATAATTTTGTGTATTCTCCACCACTCCATGGACGCCACATCTTTCAAAATGTGCCTCCACGCTTTTTTTTGCCGCCTGATACGCATACATTTTACTCTCTGGCGATGCCGCCGTAGAGTTGCTATGAGTTCTCCAATGATACAAAACTTTAGGTATGTGTCTGATTTCCATTGTGCTTTCAACACACCTTAAGATAAAATCATAATCCTGGGCACCATCAAATTCCCTCCGAAATCCTCCAATTCGTTGAACAATATTTCTTCGCACTGCAAAAAAATGACAGATATAATTATTGGTTCGAAGCAGATTAATGTCAAAATCCGGTTTGAAATTTGGTCCAAAATACCGGCTGCTCTCACTCTCCAATTTATCTTCATCTGTGTAGATAATATCCGTCTTGGGCTCAGCCTCAATTACCTGCATCATTTCATACAAGGCATCCGGCTCCAAAATATCATCGTGGTCAAACAAACAGATAAAATCTCCTTTTGCCATTTGAAGCGCTTCATTGGTATTTTCTGAAATTCCTCTGTTCTCTTTTAATTTTTTATATTGTACTCTATCATCCACATCCATGTACTCTTTTATTACTTCAAAGGGCACTTGTGAGGTACTTCCATCGGCAATACAAAGCTCCCAATTCCCATAACTTTGCCTTTGACAGCTTTCTATCATCTCCCTTAAAAATTCTTCCGGGGTATTATATACCGGCACCAGAATACTAAACAATATTTTTTCAGAAAACACCTGTTTTTTTTGTCTCTCCAGTTCCGTTTCACCGCATTGGGATTCCACCATTATCCTATGATAATCTTTTTCCAGATAATCCCGGTAAAGACGTTCTTCCATTTTTAAAATAAGATTTCCCACACTGTGTTGTGGATTCTGCAAATACCGAATCCCCCGAATGAAATAATTATTGTTTCTCTTCTTCATATCTGTTCCACTTCACCTTTTCTCAGATTGTACCCATTTCAAACCTTTAAACAGATACATAAGTCCCCAGACAAACACCAGGGTTCCAATCAAATATATGCTGTAATAATACATAAACAATAAAGAAGGAGCTGTGGCAAAAATCAAGGGGACTTTTCCTAATATGCCCAACAATACCAGTAAATAAGCCCATTTCTTCTTTAACAGTAATATCACTGCTGTCACTATTAAAACCACAATGGCAGGTAAGGCACTGTATACTACATAATATAAACCAAGCTTTTTCGTACTATCCTTTAAATTTCCAAGTTCTAACAAAGTAAGTACCTTTTTTCTCAATGTGGCACTGATAGCACCCACCCCTTTATATCTTTCACGAAATTCAATGAAATTAGCATTATCCTGACTTTCATAAAGTTCTGTGGTATTCATTAAAATTCCATAAGAGTGGATAAATGTGTGAATTCTCTCTTTAAAAAATACCTGTGGATACTTCATAATCAAATGATAATATGCCTTCTTACATTCTGAATACTCCTCATTTGTATAGCCGGATTTAACCAGTTTTGGTTCACTCCAAAAAATATTGATTCCGCTTTTTCCTTTTGCGTATCCATCAATCATTTTCCGAGTATCAATCACCTTATCAATAACGTCTATATCTTTCAAATCTGAAGCCTCACGATTTTCATCTGCCTGAGTTAGTAACGGTGCCATAGGAAGAACAATGGAGGTAATGCCGTATTTGTCTCCTGATGTCATTTTGTTTCCCAGACTCTGGGGCAGGAATACCAGTACGCCCGTCAGACAAAGAATTCCCACATAACAAATATCCTTTTTCTTCTGTGGACTGTCCTTAAAATACACAAAAAGATATACCAACGGAATCCAAAGAAGATAATAAATCCCCTCAGTTCTCCACACTCCGCAAAGAGCCGTCAAAACTATCACTACAGCTTTTTCATAATTTCCAAGTCTCCTTTTTTCATAAATTGCGGATACAAATATCATAGCCAACACCATTTCCACAAAAGCATACACAGACATTCTCATTGGATACATATTAGAATCCAAAACAGGAAATGCAAAAAACGGAAGTAACAGCCAGAATTTATGTTTTAACTGTAAAACTTTATCTATTTTTCCACACACATATCCCACGCAAATGGAGTTTACCAAACACATCACTACAATCACTCCTGCCGGGGTTGGTATAAGCATCAGGGAAAAGATATAAAACAGTGAAGTTAAATATCCTTGCCAAAACAGTGGCATCAAAGCAGTGGCCTCCCTTAGAATACCAAATTCATCCATCCTCCACGCACCAGGATACACACATAAAAGAATTAAGAGCATGCAGCAAAAATAAACCATCCCCAATTGAGCTGCCACCCTAATATGTTCCTCTTGTTTTACCTTCTCAAGCAAATTGGCTAACATCTGATAAAGGAAACACAACAATACTAAGAATGCTGCTTTCATTCCTATACTATATAAGCTTAGAATACTATCCTTTGCTGTAGAAAAATTTACCATAGAATAAGAAAATATGATTTTATCCGTAAAAAAACTTACAACCCAGTGCAAAAGGGCTACCACAAGCCATTGTTTTTTTATATTCATAAAACATTCCCCATTTTTATTTCTTGTTTTCTGCGATTACTGTAGAAGAATATTCTTCTACTACTTTTTCCCTACATTCACTATTGATAAATTTTCTAGGGTTACAACCATAAGAAAACAACATCTTCAGAACCGTAATAGCCTGATTCATCATTTTCACATTAGATACCTGGTCATCCTCTCTCCATGTAATAGGGAAAAATCGAAGATTATGGTGATAGTAATCCGCTGCCATAATCATACAGTAATTAAACATGAGATTATCAGGGAACTTTTTATAAAATTCCGATTCCAGCATTTTTGTGTTGTACATATTAAGTCCGGAACCCAAATCCAAAACTCTCTGTCTGGTAACAAGAGAAAATAAAAGATTGTAAACTACATTTCCAAAGCTTCTAAACTTAGAATACCCCTCAAGTTTAGAACCATTCATAAAACGAGCACCTAAACAGCAGTCATACTGTTTATAAATTCCCTTTTTTAAAATTGGAAGAAGATTGTGAATATCCCCCTGGTCATCTCCGTGTAAGACAATCACATAGTCATAGCCGTTTTGTTTTGCATATGCAAATGCACTTTTATGTGACCCTCCCAGACCGTAATTTTCGTTATTACGCAACAATGTAATAGGCAGCTCTTTGTGTTCTGCTATAAACTCTCCCACCACTTGTTCTGTATTATCCGTACTGATATTGTTGATTACCACTACCCTTGAAATGTACTTCATCACTTCTTCGTCTAGCTGGCCTAAAACTCTCACAATCTGCTTTTCACAATTATAAGCCGGAATAAACAATAAAATTTTTTCCCTCATGCTTCCCACTCCTTACTTTTTTTCCAAGAACATTTTTCTTGAGATAAAATTATACACCATAACAATTCCCGTTGCCAGAATCTTTCCAATCATCTTTAATAAATCATAAGATAAAGCCTCTGAAATCACTGGCACATTTTCGTGGACATACTCCACAAACAGCCAGACCAACCCTTGGTTTAACCCTAATCCAATCAGGCTGAGAATCACAAAAATGATAAACTCAGCCCTTCTGTCCATATCTTCCTTGCGCTCAAACACAAATTTCATGCTCATAACATAATTAAATATGACAGAGATAGTAAATCCAAAAAAATTTGCTATCAACACTGGAATATGAAACAGCACACATAATCCACAGTAAATTCCATAGTCAATGGCAAAAGAAAGTCCTCCTACCACACCAAATTTCATAATCTGTTCTACTAATTTTTTCATTTCTTCCTCTTTTTCATACAAAGTAACGTATCTTATTTATTTAATAGAATAATCTGAGTAATCCAGTGAAAAATTAGGATTATAGTAAGGATCCCCAGTTTCAAGTTCTGCCTTCCATTTTTCCTTAAAGTTTTCACACTCTTCATTGTATCTCTCTTTTTTGGCCTTGTTATCCTCAAATCCTCTGGATTTAGACTCATAATGTATAGCCTCAGCAAACGGTGTAAAAATATTCAGATAACCAGCTTTTCTGATTTTCAAGCAGAAATCTACATCGTTAAGTGCAACCTTAAAATCTTCATCCAGGCCACCCACTTCCTTATAGATTTCCCTGCTTACCATAAGACAGGCACCTGTGACAGCTGATACATCCTGGGTGTAACACAAACGCCCCATATATCCTAAGTTTTCCTTTGGCATGCCATAGTGACTATGTCCAGCACTTCTATGTGCCCCCAGCCCCAGCACAATTCCTGCATGCTGAATGGTCATATCCGGATAATATAACTTCGCTCCAACCGCACCTACTTCATCTCTTTGAGCATGCATTAACATTTGTTCCATCCAGTCTGGTGTTAGAATTTTAATATCATTATTTAATAACAATAAATATTCCCCACTGGCGTATTCCATTCCAAAATTATTGATTTTGGAATAATTAAATTCTCCTTTGTAGGTAACAACCTTAACATTATCCAAGGATTCTAATTCCTTATAATATGCAAAAATACTGTCTTCGTTGGAATTATTCTCTATTACAATAATCTCATAGTTAGTGTAACTTGATTTTAGACGAATAGACTCAATGCACTTTTCTAAATCTTCTCTATGATTTTTATTTGGTATCAGAATAGATATTTTTGGATTTCCCATAATTTTATAAGAAATCTGAAAAATTGTAGGAAATGCTCTTGTACTCTCCACCTTATCTATGGGAACCTGATTATCTATACAAAAGTCATATACTGCTCTTCTTGCCGCATCAATGGCGTATGTTTTTGCGTCAATATTATCCGCAACTGAGCCAGCATGGGAACGCCAGTAATACAGTACTTTAGGAATATGACATACATTTTTTGCCCTTTTGGTCAATCTCAAAATCATATCATGATCCTGGCTTCCATCATATGCACTTCGGAACAACTCTGTTTGTTCCAACAAAGCTCTGTCAAAAACGCTAAAATGACAGATATAATTATTCGCCAAAAGGTTATCCGGTGAGAAATCCGGTTTAAAGTGCATGGTAGCCATATTGTCAATGGAATCTCCTGTGAAAGTAACTTCATCCGTATAAATATAATCTGCATCTCTTTCGCAAATCATCTTCATATTCTCATACAATGCACATGGATGCAATAAATCATCATGATCAAACAAAGCAATAAACTCTCCTGTTGCCATGTTTAAGCATGCATTGGTATTTTCTGAGATACCTAAATTTTTCTCTAATTTTTTATATTTTATACGGGCATCTTCCCCTGCCATTCTCTTACAGATTTCTCCCACATAGGAATGTTCCTGATCGCTTCCATCTGCCAGACATAATTCCCACTTTTGGTAGGTCTGAGCCTGAACCGACTCTATCATTTCTATCAGAAACTTCTCCGGAGTATTGTACAATGGCACCAAAATACTGAAGGTAATATCCTTTGGAAATTTTGTGTTTTTCTGCTCTTTAGTCAATTCGGCATCAGGATAACTTTTTGAGCCGTAATTTTTCTGCACTTTTTTCTGGTGAAGCTTATGGACAATCTTCTTTGTCATTCCAATCACTCCTCCATACATTACATATGCAGTTTTTGTCCTTTTAAAGAAAAAATATAGCACTCTTAAAGGTTTGCTGGCCTTCCAAACTGGCGAATTTTTGATTTTTGCCAGATTTTCTGTTGCCCGTTTCGCCTCAGACATAGCAGCCTCATACTTCATATCCAATTCCTGATAACGCTCTTGCAGCTGCTCATATTTTCTCTTTTCCTGTTCATATTGTTCTTTATAATCCATACCTGCTACTACCTTTCGTTCTGGTTTCATCCACTTATTTTCCCGGCTTTAAAAAAGGGATTCTCTTGATAATTTTATACCCTAAGGACGCATATATTTTTTGCAAATTATCATTGGCTTCTATCAATTGTTTTGTAAGAGCTGCATTTTTTTCCTCTAAATTTTCTATTACCTGCTCTGGATTTTTAATCTTTATTTCCCTTGCATTCTCTTCCCCTTGGATTTTCCATTTTTTTGTTATATCATCTGTCTCTTCCGTATTTCTAAAAGAGAACTTATCATAAGCTTCCCTATATTCTTCTGCCATTTCTTCCACACTTTTTAATACAGTCTTTTCCATATTTTGTCTCTTTTTTTCATATGATTCCCTGTCATGATTCCAAATATGAAAAATCTTCTTTACAATTCTCTCAGGTGCTTCCTCAACATCCACCAGATAACCTATATCCTCTTTTCGGATTCTTTCGCCCAAAGCTCCAATATCTGTGGCAAGTACAGGAATTCCACTGATAATAGCTTCTGATAAGGTGTAGCTAAAAGTCTCTGCCCAAACAGGCAACAGACAAATCAAATCTATCTGATACCCCTGGAGCAACCCTTTTACTGTCTCCTGACTATAGGTTCCTACCTTCACTAGATTTTCCTGTTGCATTGCAGCTAGTTCTTTATCTCCGATGGTTCCCACAATATACCACATGATTTCATCTTTATTTGTGTTAGTTGCTATCATTTTTTGTATGATACGGCTTCCCTTTGCCGGAACCAATCCACCTAAAAATCCCACTTTCAGCACATTTTGTGGTGAGTTGATACGATTATGACGAACCATTACCTTTCCATCGGTGTAGAATTTTCCGTTATACTCTAAGAACACCTGAAATTTCAAATCACCCTGTGCAAACATTCCTGAAAATCCATTGATTAAAAAACCACACATACTGTAATTGGAATTTTCACAGTGAGCAGTTCTTACATCCGGACGCAAATGCTTTTCCGGCAGGAATACATGAGTTTTTCCAGTAATATCACAAATTTGAACATAGGTCTTTACCAGCTTAGAAGACATTCCACGTAACAGTGCCCAGCCTTTTCCAAACTCTTCGTCCAAATCCCATTCCACTTTATCTGTTACGTTCACAGAGTCAAGATTCAGAGAATCCCTTAAACTATGAAAGTTGGTAATCTCCGACAAACCATGGGGAATGACCTTCATTTTTTTTGAAAGTTCCGGGTAATAATTTTGTATGATATCCTTTGCCGAATTGGATGGAAAATACAACTCTTGGGCATATCCCAGCATCTTTCTTGAATTCTCCTGCCATTTGTCCAAAAATTCTTTTTCTTTGCCAAATTTTTTCTTTATACATTCTTGACAATTTCCCCTATGTTCCGGTTCAGAACAAAAATGCATCTTTTCATCCAGCAATTTCACACTCGGACATACGTAATAAAAATCATGCAAGGTGCACACCATTGGTATATTATGTGCTTTCACAATCTCAAAAATGTCAAAGGATAAATTTACCGTATGATGTATGTGTACTAAATCAAATTGAAAACCACTTATGATATGTTCTAAAACATTTCTGACGTTCTCATCAAAAAACACAACTTCCTCTGTCAGCTCACCTACAGGAAATTTATATAATTTTTTTTCTGTACCATAATCCGTCAATCGGATATATTCTTCATCTCTGGCTAGTACATACAAATGATATGTATCTTTTAGCTGCTCTACAAGATTTTTCACATGAAACTGGGTTCCACCTAAATTATTGCTGGCATCCTCCGCAAAATCTCCATGTAATACATAAAGTATCCTTTTTTTTCCTTCCATATCAGTCACCATTTATGATTTCTTTAAGGGTCTTATCAATTTCTCCAGGGTGCAGGCCAACTGAAAGCGTTTGGAGTGATAAATATTATACAATTCTTCCCCTTTGTATTTATCTTCTCTTGCCAGGGTTTCATAAGCATTTTCCAATTCCACAATCCGCTTGCCATATAACCCATCCTGTTCATCCATCACTGCTATTTTTTTGTTACTACCTAACATATAGGCTCGTAAAATTACTTTTGCATCAAACCCTTCATCCTTACCCCTTCCTTTTTTCTGAATCTTTTCCTCTAATACTTGTTTGGTTTCTCTGGCAAAAAAGTGGTTGCCACTTTCCTTTATGCTAGTGATATAAAATGCCTGAATCAACTGATTAAGAATAGCTTCTTCTTTTTCGTCTGCCAACGCAGGTGTTACCCCTGCATATCCCAAAGCAAAAGCAAATTTTAAATGTACTCCTTTGATTTTGCCATCCACACAAATACTGCAGCTTTTTCTTACCGCATAAAACTCTCCGTCAGAAATTTCCTCTATTGAAGGAAGTTTTTCCCTAAGAATCAGAGAATTTTCTTTTTTGTCCGCAAATAAAAGATGAAGCTTTATATTTCTTTGCAAATCCTGGTTGGGATTTTTTTCACAATATTGTATATTCTGTCTTACATAGGCTTCATGACGTTGCATTAGAATCTTTTCATGTTCTTCTATCAACTTTCTCTTTTCCTCTGTGGCAAAAGAAGCCGTTCCTTTGTGATAAATAAAGGTGTCATCACACATTACATGGATAAATCCTTCCTTCTCTGCCCGATAACAAAAGTCGTTTTCTTCTCCATACCCTTTTTCAAAAGCTTTTGCGTCAAAAAGTCCTATTCTGTCTATGACTTCCCTTTTAATAAACATACAAAATCCTACAGCCACCGATATTCTAGGATAGCGCTTTAGGCTACACCGCTCCACCAAATCCGCCATGTCCTGGGCACTCATATTCTCAGGCAATGAATTATCTTTCAAAAATTCTGGTACAGAGCATAAGGTTGCCGCATTTGACAAAGGTGTTACAGAAGCTATACTTCTGCTACTGTACGCACATTCCATGATTTTTTCCACCCAGTTCCTGGTAACAATGGTATCTGAATTTAATAAAATCACATCCCTGTCTGAGTATTCCATTCCTTTATTTACACTGGCGGAAAATCCTAGGTTTACTTCATTTTTCAAAAGAACAATTCCCGGATGTTTCATGCTCTCCAAATAAGTAAGTACATTAGAATCCGGACTCTTATCATCCACAATAAGAAGGCGATGTAACGTCAAATCTGTATTTTCCAATATGCTGTTTACACATTGTTTTAATTCTTCCAAACCATTATATACGGGAACAATAATGTCAATACTTTTAGACATAAGTTACTCCTTTCTCTTATTTTTGATAAGTTTTGCCTTCCTCAGTAATCGATACTGTCTGCTATTTTTAATATATTCCAGCTCTCCTAATATTTTTCTATAATAAACAAAGGTTTCTTCCTCCGGCATCACCTTAATTTTTCCGTGAATTTCCAATACTCCGTTTTGCGGAAGTTCTGGATTCAGGTAATACTGTGGGTCCCCACTGACAAAAATCTGTTTTCCATTTTTTTCAAACTCTGCATTATTTCCAAGAATTTCGGTACCTTCTAAATCTTTTCCATTGATTTTGAGAATCTGCATTTTCAATCCTCTTCCCTCTAATGGGTCAAATCTTAGATTTTTTATGGACGCATACTTATCCATTTCAAAAGTTACTGTAAATTCCCCGTTCTCCTCACAAATAAACTGATGGTATCCGTCATTTTCTGAAAATCCATCTCCTGTGTCAAAAAATAACATACAAGGAATCTTTTTCTTACTCTCTTCCCATGCCTTTTCTCTATCCGCAATATTAATTAATTCCTGCAAATTTAATTTTCTAATCTCTGCCCCATATTCAGCTAATGGGTTTCTTCCAACATACTCTTGTGCAAAATGTTCTGCCCACTGGGCATAAACTGCTCCATCTTCCTTAGAGATACCAAGACTTTCATAGACTTCCTCCCTGGTAATCAGCGGGGTCAGTAAATTTTTATGTTGTGTATACAATTCATTTACCAAGCGCCACACAATAAAATTGATGGGAACAGCCACATCAAATATCCATTCCCCGTCAATCAAAACATATCCATCCTCACGGCAGATAATGTTATCACAGATACAATCTATATTTGCAGGACAAACTGCAAAATCCTTTTCTTTTTCACAGCTCACCTCTCCAAATATTTTTTCAAAATCCTCGGTCTGATATGGCACTTCATTGGAATGGCTCTTCAAGATATCTCGAATTTCTGTAATTATTTTTATAATTTCATTCTTCTTTTCTTTCTGTGCAAGTTCACAAATCTTAGCATCCAAATTACAGTCCTTTAAGAATTCATATTGGATTACCCCATCCCTATATTTTCCCGGAAGGTTAATCAGTTCTTCCATAGTATTCATTCTACTCTTAATGGCAATTTTTTCCACATGGGGAACCGATGCAACATTTAGAGGCTTCTTAATCACATATTTTTCTTCATCAACGCCTTGATATATAATGGTTGCAATGCGAAATTCCGGCTTTCTTAGGCTGTTTAGCTTAGCATATAGTACTTTATCCTCTTTCTGTGCCTGACCTACTACAGCCTCTACCAAAAAAGAATTGGCAAATCTGTCCATAATCCCTTCATTTTTTAAGGCGTCAATCAGTTGTTCCTCGCTAAACAGGCTACATCTTTTCTTATAAAGATTCATATACTCCCGTCCAAAGCTACTGCTATTGATGGTTGCATCTGTATAGATTTCACTGGGAAACTTATAATCAGGATATGGATAATAGTAGGTAGTATCCCAAATTCCACATTCATTAAAAATATCTGTCAATTCTTTTTTAGAAAAGGTGCGCACCTGATTATTTCCCTCATACTGATTCAAACCTAAAAAGAAGGTATCTGTATGGTCTTCATAAGCACCTGCGAAATATTTTTCTCCCAGTCTGTTTTCTATGGCCATTAGAATCTTTCCACCTGGTTTTACAAAAGACATCATCTTCTTTAAAAAATTGTGATATGGAGTTTCCCCTTTGGTGAAACTCATCGCATATTCAAATACTCCAATCAAAACCACATAATCGTACTCTGGTTTTAATTGCATATCATTAAAATTCCCTACCAAGATTTCCAGATTATCATAAGACTTATGTCGCTCATAATTGATAGTTGCACGCCTTTTGGATAATTCCACGCTGGTAACGCTGCCTGCCATTTCACAGAGAGCACCGGTAACTCCACCACAGCCGGAACCGATTTCTAATACTTTATCTGTTTTCTTCATCGGATACCAATTAATAATATTTTCACGCATTTGAGCCAGATGATATGCACAGGCATAGCTTCTTCTATCTTTTGGAATATCCGTAAGGCTCCATCCATTCTGAACAAACTCCAGAATATCCTCCTCCACATCTCCATCTGAATAGTGATCTATCTGAGTATAATATTTTAAATTTAATTCTGCCATGGTTTTTCTCCTCTTGCATTAATCGCTAATAGTAACCTTCGTCACCATATCGTAATATCCTACTGTATTTTTATCCGAAACCACAGTAAGATTACATACATCGTACAACCTGTGATACACATTAAATTCACCTTGTTCAAATCCCGTACACCCTAAAGATAACAGGTATTCTGCACCTTGCAGACTCATATTCTGTTCAAAAGAAATTTCCACTTCATCCCCTGGTTCTTTCGGTCCTATGAAATTTTTCTCTATCATAGTATTGGTGCCGGTAATTTCTATACCCTGCACGTTTTTTATAGAAAATGCACAGATAGGGTCCGGAACTCTTTGATAAAATTTTATTTTTACCCTTATAGTAAAATCGGTGCCTTTTTCAATAGTATCCGAAATAACTCCATTTTCATCCTCTATGGTATAAGAAATAATCTCTGCCGCCTTATTCCCATACTCTAACAATTCCGGATTGGACTGAATGGCATTTGATTTCTCCTCTGGCAATTCCACAGCATTAATCTCTTCATCTACTTCATCCACAGGCAGTTGTCCCACCAGAAGTTTTTTATACATATCAATCATTGCTTTCGGGGTACCCTCTGCAAGCTTCACACCCTTATTTATCAAAATCGCCCTGTCACAATATTTGCTGATACTTCCCAAATCGTGACTTACAAATAGTATGGTCTTTCCCTGGTTCTTAAATTCCTCGAATTTACGATAGCACTTGGCCTGAAAGAACACATCCCCTACTGAAAGGGCTTCGTCTACTATCAAAATATCCGGGTCAATATTGATTGCCACTGCAAAGGCCAGCCGGACAAACATACCACTGGAATAGGATTTTACCGGCTGATTCACAAAATCTCCAATATCTGCAAAATCCAGAATATCCTGCAGTCTTGCATCAATTTCTTCCTCTGTGAATCCCAGCATAGTACCATTCAAATATACATTTTCAATTCCTGTATATTCCATATTGAAACCTGCTCCTAATTCTAACAGTGCCGAAATCCTTCCATCTACTATTGTTTCACCTTCTGTAGGATTTAATACTCCTGTAATAATTTTTAATATGGTAGACTTACCAGAACCATTGGTTCCAATAATTCCCACGGTTTCGCCCTTATTTACCTGAAAATCTATATTTTTTAATGCGTAATGTTCCTTATGCTTTTTCTTTTTTGTCAAACCCAAGGATTCTTTTAGTCGGTCTGATGGCTTATCGTAAAGCTTATACATTTTTGAAACATTATTAACCTGTATTGCCAAATCTCCCATGTTCTACTCCTTATAACACATCTGCAAAGTGTACTTTTAACCGGTTGAATATTCCTGTCCCAAATACATACATTGCAATCACAAAAACCCAAAAGTACAATGTATACACCGGATGTTCAAAAAACCATACTTTTTCGTACAAGGAATCCCTGTATCCTGTCACCACATAATACAAAGGATTTAGTTTAAATATCCACTGAATCTTTTCCAGTGCCGGTTTATCTGTCAATTTCCACATAATTGGTGTCATCCAGATTCCCACCTGCAATGCAATACTGATAATCTGTGACAAGTCTCTAAAAAACACCACTACGGCACTGGTGGCATATACAATACCTAATACCAGGGCAAAAATCGCAAAAGAATAATACAATACCTGAATGGTATAAACATCAGGAATATACCCATAACATGTAAATAAAACAATGGTAAACACCACAAAAAAACAATGGACAAATAGCGCTGACAATAATTTAATAATTGGTAAAACGCTAATTTTAAACACTACTTTTTTTACCAGATAGTTATATTCCAGCATAGCATTTGTACCGCTGTTTAAAGCATCCTGAAAGAAAAACCAGGGAACGATTCCTCCAAGTAGATAGAGAAGAAAGGGGGGATTTTGTGGAGTTGCTTCCCGAAATCCCACACCAAACACGAACCAGTACACCAAAACGGTGACTACCGGCTGGACAAAAGCCCAGATAATCCCCAGATAGGAGCCTGCATATCTGGTTTTAAAATCATTTTTTGCAAGTTTCCACACCAGTTTTCTATTGTCATATACATCTTTTACAAGATTACTTTTTGCCTTTGTCTTTCCTGCCATCTTATTCTCCTAATATCTGCTTTACTGTTTCTATGAATCACTACTTTTTTAAACTGGAAATTCCTGGCCATTTCTGGTCTTTTTCGGAAATAATTAATTCCATATCCTCCGGTATTGGCCATTCTACTCCGATTTCCGGATCATTGTATGCAAGACCCCCTTCATCATTTGGATGATAAAAATCTGTACACTTATATGCAAACTCCGCCACATCAGAAAGCACTACAAAACCATGGGCGAAATTCTTTGGAATAAAGAACTGCTTTTTGTTTTCTTCTGTTAAAAGCACACCAAACCACTTTCCATAAGTTTTAGAACCTTCTCTTAAATCTACGGCAACATCAAACACTTCACCTTTTACCACACGAACCAATTTATCCTGTGGATAGTTAATCTGAAAATGCAGACCACGAAGCACTCCTTTTTTTGAGCAGGACTGATTATCCTGTACAAAAGTAACGTCAATACCTGCTTCCTTAAAATCATTATAGTTATAGGTTTCCATAAAATATCCACGCTCATCTGGGAATACGGTTGGAGTAATTACCTTTAATCCTTCAATTTCACATGTTTCTACTGTTATCTTTCCCATTTTATTTCTTTCCTTTCCTATTCTTTATAATCCATTAGCTATATCTTCTAAATATCTTCCATAGGCTGTCTTTAGCAAAGGTTTTGCCAATTCTAACAACTGTTCTCTGTTGATAAATCCTGAGCGATAGGCAATTTCTTCGATACAGGAAATATACAGACCCTGTCTTTTCTGGAATGCCGCCACAAAATCTGCCGCATCTAATAAAGCATCATGATTTCCTGTATCTAACCATGCAAAACCCCGTCCAAGAGTTTCCACATGAAGATTTCCTCTTCTTAAATATTCATTATTGATACTTGTAATTTCAATTTCTCCTCTGGCAGAAGGTTTTACATTCTTTGCAATCTCCACCACTTCATTGTCATAAAAATACAATCCAGGCACTGCATAATTTGACTTTGGACATTCCGGTTTTTCCTCTATGGACAACGCCATGCCATTTTCATCAAATTCTACTACTCCATACTCTCTAGGGTCTTTTACATAATAGCCAAAGATGGTTGCGCCACTTTCCCGTTTTGCAACTTTTCTAAGCACTTTTGAAAAACTCTGTCCATAGAAAATATTGTCACCTAGTACCAGTGCAACCGAATCCTTTCCAATAAAGTCTGCTCCTATTATAAAGGCATCTGCTAACCCTCTTGGCTGATCCTGAACAGCATAGCTAAGTTCTAATCCTAATTGTTTGCCATCTCCTAATAACTCCTGAAATATAGGCAAATCCCTAGGGGTGGAAATAATTAAAATTTCACGAATCCCTGCCAACATCAAAGTAGATAGGGGATAATATATCATTGGTTTGTCATATACCGGCATAATCTGTTTTGAAATTGCTTTGGTTAGGGGATACAATCTGGTCCCAGAACCTCCTGCTAAAATAATACCTTTCATTTGTGATGCGTCCTCCTTTTTTAATCACAAAACGAGGGTGCGTTCACACCCTCTGTTTTACAGTTGATTTATTTATACATTTCTGAGTAATATTTCTGATAATCTCCAGAAGTAACATTTTTCATCCACTCTTCATTTTCCAAGAACCACTTAATTGTAAGCTTGATTCCATCCTTAAACATTGTTTCCGGGTACCATCCAATATCCTTCTTAATCTTATCCGGAGCAATGGCATATCTTCTATCATGTCCCTTTCTGTCCTCTACATAAGTAATCAACTGCTTTCCTACATTTGCACGTCTAGGATCATCTTCCGGCAAAATTTCCAATAAGGTTTCCAGAATAATTTCAATAATTTCAATATTTTGCTTTTCATTATGTCCGCCAATATTGTAGCGTTCAAATAATTTTCCCTGTTCCTGAACCATATCTATGGCTTTTGCATGATCGTCAACATACAGCCAATCACGGACATTTTTTCCATCTCCGTATACCGGAAGATTCTTTCCCTGTAACGCATTGTTAATCATCAAAGGAATCAGCTTTTCCGGGAACTGATAAGGTCCATAATTATTGGAGCAATTTGTAATATTTGCTGGAAACTTGTAAGTATCCATATATGCCTTTACCAACATATCTGAAGATGCCTTGCTTGCCGAATATGGGCTGTGAGGATCTAGGGGTGTAGTCTCATAAAAGAACGCATTCTCATCGTCTGGGAGGGAACCGTAAACCTCATCTGTAGATACATGAAGAAATTTTTTGTCTTCCAGGTAAGTTCCATCCTCTTTTTCCCATGCTTTTTTTGCTGCATTTAACATAACCGCTGTACCTAACACATTGGTCTGTACAAACACTTCTGGATTTCGGATACTTCTGTCCACATGACTTTCTGCTGCAAAATGTACCACACGATCAATATCGTTTTCTTCAAAAATCTTCTCAATCGCTTCTTTATCGCAGATATCTGCTTTGATAAAGGTATAGTTTTCTCTATTCTCTATGTCCTTTAAATTTTCAAGATTTCCTGCATATGTCAAACAGTCTACATTAATAATTCTGATTTCGTTATCATACTTGCGAAACATATAATGGATATAATTTGATCCGATAAAACCTGCTCCACCTGTTACTAAATATGTTCTCATCTTTTTCCTCCAAAATAATTTTTTCCATAATTATGTTCCATGATAACATAA
Source organism: Lachnospiraceae bacterium (assembly GCA_045119215.1). Taxonomy (GTDB): domain Bacteria; phylum Bacillota; class Clostridia; order Lachnospirales; family Lachnospiraceae; genus RUG11237. The sequence continues at coordinate 31,103 of JBGVDD010000195.1, forward strand.
TCTTACAAATATTTCAATCCTTTCTGCTAGGAAAACGGGGTCGTATGAATACGACCCCGTTTTCCATAGGAAGGTTATCTGCCTTCACTGGTTCCGGGAACCCGGTTCCCGGGACCATCTCCACTATTTTATTGTCACACTCTTTGCCTTACTGTAGCTTCCGGTAAGCTTTCCGCCGGAAATCTTTTTGTAGGCACATACTCTTACATAATATTTCTTCTTTGAGGTCAGCTTACTTATCTTCTTTGAGGTGGTAGCTACCTTTGAGATTGTGACAGTCTTTACATTTTTCTTGAAATTCTTGTCTGTGCTGTACTGCATTACATACCCTGTTGCCTTGGCATCCTTCTTCCAGCTTACGGTGAGATTCTTTGCCTTGGCAGACTTTAAGCTTGGTGCTGACATGGTCTTTGGCTTTACTGTAAGCACAATCTTCTTCTGAGCTGCCTTGTAATTTCCCTTGGCTGATGCCTTGATGGTAATAGTTGTCTTTCCATATCCTTTCAACGTCACCTTGCCTGCTGATGATACGGTTGCCACCTTGGTATCCGAGGATGTGTAGGTCAGCTTTCCGTTGCTGTCCACCTTTGCACCTAAGCTGAACGTTTTTGTGCTGTAGGTTTTGGTGATATTCTTGGCGGTGATGGTGGCGGGTTTTGCTACTGCTACAGTTGGGGTAACGGTAGCGCCCTCTGCTTTGGTTGGGGTGGCTGTGGGGGCTACTGTTGGATTCACTGTCGGTGCACCACTTGGACTCATTGTTGGGATTGCTGTTGGGGTAACACTAGGTAACTCTGTTGGTTCTGATGGGGCTGTTGTGGGGGTGCCACTAGGTAGCTCTGTTGGAACTGGAGTTGGAGTACCTTCCGCTGGTTCTGTTGGTACTGCTGTTGGTGTAGGTGTATCACTTGGGATCTCTGTCAACACAGGTGTCTCTGTTGGTTCCGTCGTTGGGGTACCACTTGGCTCTAAGGCGATAAATTTAAATTCATTTTCCATTGCATAGGTTTCCGCTGCTGTGCCTTTATAACCGTAAATGGTGAAATCTGGTATCTTTTCCCTTACCCATTCCCAATCGTCCTCCATTTCAACTTTAACCTCTGTATAACCTAAACAATACTCATCTAAGTATATTACACTATCGGGAATGTTAATATTTGTTAAACTACTACAGTTAGAAAATGCACTAGACCCTATACTAGTAACATTGTTTGGAATTTCTATACTTGTTAAACTACTACATCCACAAAATGCTCTAAACCCTATGCTGGTAACATTACTTGGAATTTTTATACTTCTCAGGTTATTGCAACTTGAAAATGCTTCATACCCTATACTCGTCACACTGTTCGGGATTTCTATGCTTGCCAAACTACTACATCCACAAAATGCACTAGACTCTATACTAGTAACATTGCTTGGAATTTCTATGCTTGTCAAACTGCTACATTCACGAAATGCACCTTTTCCTATGCTCGTTACTCCTTCTGGAAGCTCTATACCACTCAAATTGCTACATTCATAAAATGCTCCTTCTCCTATGCTCGTTACTCCTTCCGGAATCACTACGCTACTCAAACTGTTACATTCATAAAATGCTCCTTCTCCTATGCTCGTTACTCCTTCTGGAATCACTACGCTACTCAAACTGCTACAACCATAAAATGCATGATCCCCTATGCTCGTAATTCCTTCCGAAATCACTACACTACTCAAACTACTGCAACCCGAAAATGCTCCATACCCTATACTCGTCACACTGTTCGGGATTTCTATACTTCTTAAACTGCCACATTCATAAAATGCACGTTCTCCTACGCTCATTACTCCTTCCGGAATTACTACACTACTCAAACTGCTACATTCATAAAATGCATGTTCTCCTATGCTCGTTACCCCTTCTGGAATCACTATGCTACTCAAACCTGTACACCATCTAAATGCATCCTCTCCTATACTTGTTACCCCTTTCGGTATAGAGGTATTTTTACATCCTACAATCAACTCATTTGTTTTTGTATTGATAATTGCATTGCAGCCTCCCCGACTGTCATATACCGAATTCCCTGCCGCAACTGTGACACTTTCCAAACCGCCACACCATTCGTATGCATCCTCTCCTATACTCTTCACACTACTTGAAAGCTCTACACCGCTCAGTCTCCAACCCCCAAATGCACCTTCTCCTATCTTCGTCACTCCTTCCGGAATCTTTACATAAATCACTATAGGATCATAACTATTGAGACTTGTCATAATTATTTCATCATCCTGTTTTTTACATATCAAGTCATAATAGCTTCCGCATTTTACACACTTTACACGAATGACTCCTGTTTCATCTTCTGTAGGCTGTGAAATAGTTTCCCCGGCATCAAATGCATGTTGTTCATTTACTCTAATGCTCTCTGCACCTGTGATACTCTTTTTACCCCCCTCGTTTTCTTCTTCCTGTCCTTGTTCAAACTTCTCAAGCCATTCACACGCACTACCTTTATAAATTACATCTATTCCACTTAATGTATTTTTTCCTATACTAACCACACTACTTGGAAGCTCTACACTGTTCAAACTGCTACAGCCTTCAAATGCATAGCTCCCTATACTCATCAATCCTTCTGGAAGCTTTATACTACTTAAGCTGCTACAGTCCTCAAATGCACTAAACTCTATATTCGTTACTCCTTCTGGAAGCTCTATGCTGTCCAAACTTCTACACCCTTGAAATGCACAAATCCCTATGCTCGTCAATCCTTCTGGAAGCTCTATGCTGTCCAAACTTCTACATCCGGAAAATGCATAGCCCCCTATGCTCGTTACTCCTTTTGGGATAAATGTATTTTTACAGCCTACAATCAACTCATTTGTTTTTTTTCTGATTATTGCATTACAACCCTCGCGACTGTCATACACTGGATTCTCTGCTGCAACTCTGATACTACTCAAACTGCTACAGCCGCTAAATGTTGCCGAATCTATCCACTCCACTCCTTCTGATATGTATATACTCTCTAAACTGCTGCAATCTTCAAACGCAAACTCAGTTATACTCTTCACACTACTTGGAATCTCTATACTTTTCAAGCCACTACAACCACTAAATGCACTAGTATATATACTGCTCACACTGCTTGGAATTTCTATACTTGTCAAGCCACTACAACCGCTAAATACACCAGCATCTATATAGCTCACACTACTTGGAATTTCTATACTTGTTAAGCCACTACAACAGGTAAATGCATTAGCCCCTATATACTCCACACTGCTTGGAATCTCCACACTATTCAAACTGCTACAACCATAAAATGCATGGTCCCATATGCTCTTTACTCCTTCTGGGATGATTGTATTTTTACACCCCACAAGCAACTCATCTGTTTCTGTTTTGATAATTCCATTGCAACCTCCCCGGCTGTCATATACTGGATTATCCTCTTCAACTGTAATATTGCTTAAACTAACACAACCATAAAACACATCAAGCCCTATACTCGTCACTCCTTTCGGAATCTCTATACTGCTCAAGCTGCTACAACCCGAAAATGCTGACTCCCCTATGCTCGTTATACTGCTTGGAAGCTCTACACTACTCAAACCAACACAACCCCTGAACGTTTCTTTCTCTATAACCGTTACTCCTTCCGGAACCTCCACACTACTCAAATTACTACAGTCATCAAATGCACGAACCCCTATACTCGTCACTTTTTTCGGAATCTCTATACTGCTCAAGCTACTACAACCCAAAAATGCATAATCCCCTATACTCGTAACTCCTTCCGGTATCTCTACACTACTTAAACTGCTACAACCTCTAAATGCATAAGACCCTATACTCGTAACTCCTTCCGGTATCACCACATCTCCACCTGCTCCATCGTAATCAGTTAACACCCCATTCTCACCAATTTCAAAATCACTGTCTGCACTCTCTATAGGCACACTCTCAGTGACTTCCACCTCTGATATAATTGCATCTTCTCCCTTTTCCTGTGCCACTGCTACACTGATATCCATGCTTGCTGCCAGCATAGATGCTGCTACGGTGAGGGATATTATCTTTTTTATATTTCTCATTGAAATTCCTCCTCTACATTCCATTCAAACACTGTTTTCTTAATATATTCTTTTATGATACATGCTAAAAAGACCATTATTTCCTAATCATAGGAAGCTCTTGGTAAATCATAAACATGGCCTAAGTGTAGGTTTGCATCTGTCCCCCTGGTACACCTGGGGTCAGACGCATTCAGACCACTTCTTTTACTTTACCTGAATGGTAATTACTTTTGTTGCTTTTTTATACTTTGCTGTCTGCTTGGCTGTCACTGTTACCTTGTAGGTACCTTTCTTGCACCCCTTCTTCAAGGTTACTTTACCTGCTGATGATACACTGATATATTTACCAGAGCCCTTGGTCACCTTGTAGCTTATGGTTGTCTTTGCCTTTGCTCCAATACTAAAGGTTGCTTTTTTCTTCTTTAAGGAAGTTGCTTTGTATCTTACTGTCTTGGAAGCCTTGGAAGATACGGTAATCTTCTGCGTCTTTGGAGCTGACTTTTCGATAAATTTGAATTTTTCCCGTTTCGCATATTTTTCCGCCCCTGTATCTGCATATCCTAAAATGGCAAAACCCTCTATTTTTTTTTGCTTTTGATTCACATAGTAATATCCCAGACCACAGCCTTCCATTTCTTTTACGGTGCTAGGTATCTCTACGGATTTCAACCCGCTACAGCCTTCAAATGCAGCGTCCCCTATTTTTTTGACTCCTTTAGATATTTTCACACTAGTTAATCCGGTACAATTCTCGAACGCAGCCACCCCTATACTACTTACTCCTTCTGGTATATTCACGCTGGTTAATCCACTACAGCATTGAAATGCACCAAAACCTATGCTCTTTACCCCTTGGGGTATGATAGTGCTTTTACATCCTACAACCAACTCATTTGTTTTTGTTTTGATTATGGCATTACATCCCTTTCTACTGTCATATACAGGATTTCCATCAGCAACTACAATTTTTTTCAAATTATTACATCCCACAAATGTACTACTGTCTATTTCGGTCACACTTTTTGGAATCTCTACGCTGATTAATCTGCTACATCTTTCAAATGCTGAGTACCCTATACTGTTTAGTCCTTCCGGAAGCTTTATATTTGTCAGACCGCTACAGCTTTCAAATGCAGAACTTCCTATACTGGTTAGTCCCTTTGGCAACTCCACACTGGTTAATCCACTACAACCCGCAAATGCTTCACTATCTATGCTCTCCACACATTCGGGAAGTTCCAGATTTTTCAGACTGCTACAACCTCTAAACGCACCATCTCCTATGCTGGTTAAATCTTTTTGGGGAAAGCTCACACTGGTTAGTCCGCTGCAACTTGCAAATACACACTCTTCTATGGTACTGATTCCTCTCTGTATCTCCAAACTTTTCAGACTGCTACAACCAGCAAACGCCAATCTTTCCATACTTCTCAATCCCAGAGGCAACTTCACACTTTCCAAACTACTACAGTCTTCAAATGCACCCTGCCCGATTTCCATTAATCCCTCCGGCAGTGATATACTGGTTAATCCGCTACATCTTTCAAATGCAGACCTTCCTATACTTGTTAATCCTATTGAGAACTCCACACCTTTCAAACTACTACAGCCATAAAATGCATTCTCTCCTATACTTGTGATTCCTCTTGGGAGCTCCACACTTTCCAAACTGCTGCAACCATTAAACATGTAGTCAGGTATTTTATTGCCCATTGTCTGCTGCGGTATCTTGATACTTTTTAATTTGCTACAGCCGTCAAATGTTGTACCTACGATAGTCCACAATTGTTTCGGCAACTCTATGCTGGTCAGACTGCTACAATCCGAAAACGATGCCCATCCTAAGACCTTCACTTCTTCCGGAAGGCTCACGTTATTCAAACTACTACACCCTGCGAATGCTTCACTATCTATGACAACTACCCCTTTCGGTATCTCCACACTGGTTAATCCACTGCAACCATAAAAGGCACGCTCTCCTATCTTTTGGACCCCTTCCGGGATAATGGTACTTTTACAACCTTGTATTAATGTATTTGTTTTTGTTTCGATAATTGCGTTACATCCATTGTGACTATCATATACCTGATTTTTCTCATCTACGATAATACTATTCAAGCTGCTACAACCGGAAAATGCACCTGCCTCTATACTGCTTACCCCTTCCGGTATCTTTATGCCGGTTAAGCCTTTGCACCCAGAAAATGCATACTCTCCTATACCACTGACTCCTTTGGGAATCACCACATCTCCGCCTGCTCCCTTGTACTTAGTCAGCACTTTATTTTTGATTACAAAATCACTGTCCCCACTTTCTATGGGTACACTTTCGGTAACTTCTATTATAGTCTCCTGCATAGATTCCTGTGGTTCTTCTCCCGCTGCCTGTACCACAGCCATATCCATGCCGGCTGCCAGCATAGCTGCAACTGCGGTGAGAGATATTATCTTTTTTATGCTTTTCATGTTTTTTGACCTCCTTCTTGAAATTCAGACTCTTTTTTCCTGAAACAGGGGATTTTATGATATGCACCAAGGCTTGTCAGAAAAATTTTTACTATTCTTCTAAATAACCTGCTTTAAGGTCATCTATCAGATTTGAGTTGATTACCCTTTTCAATGATTCCATGGTGGTTATATAACCTTTTATGTTTCTGGCTATTACTTCTTCCTGCCTTATTTGGATTTGCATGCCATCCATGTCATCTATATTTCTGACTTGCGCATTCTGACTACACACATACTCTGTTATGCGTTCTATTTCCGGGAACTCCTGCTCTGAAAATAATTTTTTATAATTCTCTTTATCTTGTTCTGAGTAATAGTAAACTCTTATGTTTCGCAAGCCCGGATACGTAAATATATCATGCAATATCTTACTGTCCGCCGCTGCCATGGAATGACCATATATTACCACTTCACCTATATCTTCCATCAACTCTCTGATTTCATCGTTGCCGCTGCCTGAAAATAACTGGGAATTAGCTGCATGAAACAGACCTTTTATGTATTCTTTTGTTAAAATTCTATAATCTGTGTCATCAATTCTTTTCCCATTGTCTAATATGACTGAGCCATTAACACCAAATATCAAAGTATAATCCTTGACGGTTCCATTTACTTCCTTGTTGAGTTTTCCCTTGCCATATAAATCAAACAGGTTAGTAAAATTAAAGTTTAAAATCTTGATTGTAGTTTCTAATTCCTCCGCTATTTTATCGTAAGTGCTTATTACAGTAAACGAGTTCCTTTTGTGATTCATAGTATAATATTCCTGTGCATAACACTCAAAAACCACAATCTTCATATAATAAATAAAGGTACGCGTAACCTCAATCAATTCACACAATAACTGTTCTGCTTTTATATTACCTTGATTAATTATTGCAACCAACCCATCTTCTATCCCTATTCTGGTCTTCATAAGGTATGCTAATAACTGATTGTTTTCCATATATTTTACATATATGTTCCATGCATTATAACTTTTATAGCTTGTTTTCTTCTTATTGTTCGATTTCAGTAAATACTTTATGATATTTACTTTTATCGTTTCTGTGGGGAACTGATTTAACCATTCATTCTCTTTAATACGCTCTTTATCATCTTGCTTCAAATTGTCCCAGGATAAACTTGCATTTTCACGTTTCGTTATTTCGCATACATGTTGTGCTAACTCTAAAAAACTATAAAAATCCTGATAACTTGTTTTCATCTTATGTGCAATATCAAATCCATTCCCTGCAATAAATAATTTTCCCATACTTTATGTTCTCCTTTCACATTTCGCATTTTTCTTTCATAAAATTCAGACTTTTTATTTTACTCTAATCGTCACTATTCTTGTTGCTTCTTTATATTTTGATGACTGTTTTGCCATCACCCTTATCTTGTAAGTACCTTTCTTGCAGCCCTTCTTCAATGTTACCTTACCCGTCGAAGATACACTGATATATTTATCAGAGCCCTTGGTCACCTTGTAGCTAATTGCTGTCTTTGCCTTTGCCCCAATGCTAAAGGTTGCTTTTTTCTTCTTTAGAGAAGATTCCTTGTATTTTACTGTCTTAGACGCCTTGGAAGATACGGTAAGCTTCTGTTCCTTCAAAGTTGGCTTTTTCGTGGGAGCTTTGGTCACGACCTTGGTTGGGGCTTTCGTGGGAGCTTTTGTCACAACCTTGGTTGGGGCTTTCGTGGGGGCTTTCGTCACCGCTTTTGTTGGAGTTACTGTTGGTTCCGGAATGGGTGTACCATTCGGGTCTAGGTCAACAAATTCAAATCTCCATTTTTTTGCATAATTTTCTACTTTTGTGCCTTTGTGCCCATAGATGGTGAAATACGGTTTTTCCACAAGATAACCTATAAAACCCAAAGCCCGTTCACCTATTTCCGCATCTCCAAGAATTTTTATGCTTGTCAAGCCACTACAACCTAGAAATGCAAACATATCTATGCTCGTCACGCTTTTCGGTATCTCCATATTCGTTAGACTGCTACAGCCAGAAAATGCATAACTTCCTATGCTCGTTACTCCTTCCGGAATTTCTATCTCCGTTAGGCTGCTACAGCCAGAAAAACCTCCTATGCTCGTTGCTCCTTTGGGAAGCTCTATACCTGTTAAGCCACTACAGCCAGAAAATGCAACAATTTCCGTTACTCCTTCTGGAACCTTTATTGTACCCGTTAGGCTACTACAATCTGCAAATGCACCACCTCCTATACTCGTTACTCCCTCCGGTATCTCTATACCCGTTAGGCTACTACAACCTTCAAATGTATAATTCTCTATACTCGTTACTCCCTCTGGGATTTCTATGTTCGTCAAGCTGCTACAACCCGAAAATGCATTATATCCTATGCTCGTTACCCCTTTGGGAATTTCTATGCCCGTTAGGCTGCTACAGTCTTCAAACGTACGACTCTCTATACTCGTTACTCCCTCTGGGATTTCTATATTCGTCAAGCTGCTACAACCGGAAAATGCATCATATCCTATGCTAGTTACTCCCTCTGGGATTTCTATGCCCGTTAGGCTGCTACATCCAGAAAATGCATACTCACCTATGCTCGTTACGCTATTCGGTATCTCTATGCTGGTTAAGCTGCTACAACCGAAAAATGCATCCCCCTCTATGCTAGTTACCCCTTTGGGGATTTCTATGCCCGTTAGGTTGCTACAACCGGAAAATGCACTGCCTCCTATGCTCGTCACTGCTTCAGGGATTTCTATACTCGTCAAGCTGCTACAACCGTAAAATGCACCCCACTCTATGCTCATCACTGCTTCGGGGATTTCTATACTCGTCAAGCTGCTACAACCGAAAAATGCAGCCCCCTCTATGCTCGTCACTCCCTCTGGAATCTTTATTGTACCCGTCAAGCTACTACAGCCAGAAAATGCATACTGCCCTATGCTCGTTACTCCTGCGGGGATTTCTACACCCGTTATGCTACTACAATCCTTAAATGCATCCCGTTCTATGCCCGTTACACTATCGGGTATCTTTGAATTATTACACCCTGCGATAAGTGTGTTTGCTTCTGTTTTAATAATAGCATTACAATTTTCACGGCTATCAAATACTTTATTCTCCTTATCCACTTCTATCTTTTCCAGGCTACTACACCCTCCAGTTATACCGTAATCTATATACTTAACGTTCTTTGGAATCTCTATACTCGTTATGCTACTACAGCTGGAAAAGGCATGATCATGTATTTCTGTTACTGCTTCTGGAATTTCTATACTGGTCAAACCGCTACAGCCGAAAAAGGCATAGGCTCCTATGTACGTAACTCCTTCCGGGATTTCTATACCCTTCAAGCTGCTACAGTCTTGAAATGTATGAGCGTCTATGCTCGTTACTCTTTTTGGGATTTCTATACCCTTCAAGCTGCTACAGCCAGAAAATGCATACTGCCCTATGCTCGTTACTCCTTCTGGAATCTTTATATCTGTTAGGCTGCTACAGCCTTGAAATGTATGAGCGTCTATGGTTGTTACCCCTTCGGGAATTTCTATACTCGTTAAGCTGCTACAACCTGAAAATGTACCACCTCCAAATACACCACCGCCTATTCTCGTTACTCCCTCTGGTATGTTTATACTGGTTAAGCTACTACATCCAGAAAATGCATACTCACCTATGCTCGTTACGCTATTCGGTATCTCTATGCTGGTTAAGCTGCTACAGCTATAGCCAGAAAATGCGCCATAACCTATGCTCGTTACTCCCTCCGGTATCTTTACACTTGTTATCATACTACCGTCACAAAATGCATCCTTCCCTATACTCGTCACCCCATCGGGAATCACCACATCTCCACCTGGGCCGTTGTACTTAGTTAACACCCCATTCTCATCAATTACAAAATCACTGTCTGTGCTCTCCATGGGAACGCTTTCGGTGACTTCCACATCTGTAACAACTGGATCTTCTCCCTTTTCCTTTGCCACCGCTACACTGATATCCATACTTGCTGCCAGCATGGATGCTGCTACGGTGAGGGATATTATCTTTTTTATATTCCTCATATGAGTCCCTCCTATCTTGCACTAAAATCTACTGTTACAAAATCTTACTTTTTTACCCATACATACGCTTTTCTCCCTTCTTTGACAAAATATATATAAAACACCCTAACGGGTATTTTTTTCCACACAAAAAGGCAATGACACCCTCTATCCCTTGATAGAACTGTCATTGCCTTCTTTATTTGTACCTTAAGAGACTCTAATGGATGATTAGAGTTAATTAATGTCTGTCTGTCTGTCTGTCTGTCTGTCTGTCTGTCTGTCTGTCTGTCTGTCTGTCTGTCTGTCTGTCTGTCTGTCTGTCAAAATTATATCTTTTCTCATGTATAATGCAACCCCTTTTTGTTAGCGTACAGTAACTTTTTTCCTCTCCCCAGAGAACTATACTGTCACATTATACTACTATCTTCCAAAATTTTCCATAGGTTTGATGCAACTTCACAATTTTTGATACTTTGGTAACATTTGTGTAACATATATGGTTCTGGGAACCCGGTTCACGGGACCACATGATGGAGATACGATTAGGAAAACGGGGTCGTATCCTGAAAAGATGGATACGACCCCGTTTTCCATGGGTAGGTTATTTGCTCTCCAATTTCTTTTGTAGTTCTTCTATGAGGCGTTGCTGTTCTTTCAATTGCT
>JBGVDD010000196.1:0-5483 GCA_045119215.1 Lachnospiraceae bacterium
ACTCACCTCCACGTGTTCTGTAGTGTGTCAGTCCTATCAAAAAGATAATATCAGAAGGAAGATAGATTAAAAAGCGAAAGTTCGCCAACGGGTTTCATAACCCCATCGGTGCCTTTCGCAGAAAGGCGGAAAATAAGTATGATACAGCTTATGAACAGTGAAAATCTTACAGGTGTTTTAAGCTGGCTCAATGGTGAACTTGGAAAGAAGAGCTGGACGCAGGTACAGTATGTTGCCATATATTCGGTCATCGGCCTTGGTCTGGCCTTTCTGCTTCACAGAAGCTGTGATGTTCTGGCACTTGGAGACAAAAACACAAAAAGTCTTGGTTACAATCCGAATGTTTTACGACTTCTTATATCGGGGGTAGCTGTCCTGCTTGCAGGTATATCAACGGCTTATGCGGGAGTTATAGGATTTATTGGGCTGATCGTACCTCATATATCGCGAATGCTTATGGGTTCGGAGCATAAAAGGCTCATACCATTTGCAGCTCTTATGGGAGCAACCATACTTTTGGCAGCAGATACGATAGGAAGAACCATTATTGCGCCTTACGAGATTCCGGTAGGTGTCATTACAACCGTGTTTGGTGGACCATTCTTTTTATATTTGTTAAGAAAGGACAGTAAGGGATATGGAGATTAAGAAATTGAGTTTTTCTTATGGAGATAAAAGATTTATCGAAGATCTCAGCGGTAAAATTGAAAAGGGAAAAATCACGACGATACTGGGACCGAACGGCTGCGGAAAGTCCACGTTTCTGAATCTTCTGGTAAATCAGCTAAAGCCGCAGGGCGGACAGGTACTTCTGGACGGAAAAGAGATAAAGCATATTCCTCTTAAGGATATAGCAAAAAAGATTGCCATGGTACATCAGCAAAATTCCGTTCCATCAGACACGACTGTGGAGAGACTCATAAATTTTGGAAGAATGCCATATCAGACCATGTTCTCATCTCAGGATGAAGGTGGAGAACAGGTGGTGAAGTGGGCACTTAAGGTAACAAATCTGGAGCATATGGCGAAGAAACGGGTTGGACAGTTATCCGGCGGAGAACGTCAGAGAGCGTGGATTGCATTGGCGCTGGCACAGAAGACGGATATTTTATTTCTTGATGAGCCTACAACGTATCTGGACATTTATTATCAGATGGAGATACTTAGTCTGGTGCGTAAGCTGAACCGGAATTACAACATGACTATTGTGATGGTTCTTCACGACATCAATCAGGCAATGCAGTTCAGTGATAACCTGATCGTGATGAAAAAAGGCAGTATCTGTTATGCAGGGCCTGTTGAGGGCGGTATTACAGAAGAACGTTTAAAGGAAGTGTATGGAATAAGAGCAGTTATCAAATGGTCCGAACAGAATAACTGTCCTTACATGATACCGTTGAAGGAGTGTGAAGACTTTAAAGCCGCAGCTGCAGTGTAACTGCGTACGATTAAAAGATATATGGTAAACACATAATTAGATGAAGTAAAGTCAGGGAGGAATACGAAAAATGAGGATTAATAATTACATATTCAAGCAAAACCGGAAATACAAAGAAACTTGCACAGGGGATATTTGAAGGGTTAGGAAATATGGAGAAGACCATTCTCCCTATGAATGAAGTAAATGACATGAGTGCATATGATATCGTGCTGGCAGGATACTGGGTAGATAAAGGCGGCCCGAATCAGGAATCGGCAGAATTTTTGCAGAAGATCGAGGGGAAAAAGGTTGGAATTTTTGCCACATTGGCATTCTGGCCGGATTCAGAACATGGATTTCATTCACTTGTGGCAGGAGAAAAGCTTGTGAGTGAAAAAAATCATGTAATTGGAAAATATATCTGTCAGGGAAAAATAGATGACAGAATGGTTGCCATGTTTGAGAAAATGCCGGAAGACAATCCTCACAAACCAACACCGGAAAAGAAAAAGAGATATGCGATTTCGGCAAATCATCCGTCAGCAGCAGATATTGCAGCTGCTGCTGAGATGTTCCGGGAGAGAATAGAAGCCGATGTTTAAAGAGAGAATTAAAACACATCACAGCGCCATGAGCGAAGGAAAAAAGTACATGGCAGGAATGGGGACTCCACAGTCCGTTTTTGCAGATCCGAATACAAAGGATGAGAATATTGCAACAATCTATATTCATGTGCCGTTTTGTAACAAAATATGCAGCTTTTGCAACATGCGTCGTACACTTCAGAAACCTGCGCAGAATTATGCAGACCTGATCGTAAAAGAGATAGAGCAATATGCGAAACTTCCATATATAAAAACAACGATTTTTGATGCAGTATATTTTGGAGGAGGAACCCCTACTACGCTGCCGGCAGATGCATTAAGCAGGATTCTCAAGGCACTTAAAAAGAATTTTAAATTTACCGCTGATGCAGAGTTTACTGTTGAGACAACGGTCACAGAACTGACAGAGGACAAAATGAAAACGCTTATAGAAAACGGAGTAAACCGTTTTTCTGTTGGGGTTCAGACCTTTGATGATAAAGGCAGAAAGCAGATGGGACGAATTGGAAGCGGGGCAGAGGCCTATGAGAGATTGCATCAGCTAAAGGAATATCCGGGGGTTACGGTAAGTATGGATTTAATCTATAACTATCCGGGACAGACAATGGAGAATCTTATGGCAGATCTGGATAAAATAAATGAACTTCAACTGGATGGCTTTTCTATGTATTCACTTATCAACATGAAGGAAACCACCATTGATGAGGCTCAAAGTGAGAAGAATGACGAGGAAATGTTTTTTGCCATAAGTCATACTATGAAAGCCAGGGGGTATGAATTCCTTGAACTTACAAAGATGGTAAAGAGCGACCGTTACCGCTATATTATCAACAGACACAAGGGAGCGGATACACTTCCTCTGGGAGCAGGGGCAGGCGGTTCGGTAAATGGTCTTGCAATGATGAATCCAATAAAACTTGATGAATATGAGCAAAGTGTTATTCATTTTACGGACAGAAAGGGGATGTTATTCCTTCCTGAGTATGTGAACATTGTTCGTTTTAAGGGGGATGTTCAGACAGCATATCTGCCGCGCAATGAGAAAATGTACCGGGACTGGGAAGCATATCGTCAGTTTCGGGATAAACTAGTGGAGAATAAAATGGCTTATTGGACAGAGGATGGATATAAGCTGACAGAAAAAGGCATTTTCTGGGGGAACACAATATCCAGAGAACTGTCAAAAATGGTCTTATAGATTTTTGTGAAAAAGCACCTTTTATATTAGATTGATAAGGAATCTAATATGGAAGGTGTTTTTTCTAAAATACAGGTAACGAAACTTAGCAAACCCGGCGGCCTGTTTTAATATGTTGCTGGTCAGATGCATTAGAAGAAGATCAGGATATTGAAATAGATTTTTTTCTTTTTGAGATACGGGTATTATTTCTGGATTATCATAAAGAAACCATATAGAATCTGTAACTAAAGTGGTGTAAAATGGGGGTAAATAAAAGAATAAATGGATAGAGGTGAAAAAATGACTGAAAGTGGAAACAAAATTGGAATTGTCTGTTGTTCAAACGGACAGAAACGAACCTATATCGAAAAAATCAAGCATTTAGAAAATGCGTTGCTGTCAATTGGAATTCGCCCAATCTTTAGTGATTATATTTATGAAAAAGAAAATGTTTTTAGCGGTACGGCAAGCGAACGTGCACAAGCACTTATGAAATTTTACATAGATGATGAAATAAAAGGAATATTTGATATTTCAGGAGGAGACATTGCAAATGGCATATTGCCCTATCTGAATTATGAAATAATTGCAAATAGTTCAAAGATGTTCTGGGGATATAGTGATCTGACAACCGTTATGAATGCTATCTATACAAAAACAGGAAAGGCATCCGTTCTGTATCAGATTCGAAATCTCATTTATGATAAAAAGGAAGAACAGATAGCAGATTTTCGAAATACTGTAATAAATAATAGGAATGACTTGTTTCAGATAAGTTATCGGTTTATTCAGCAAAAAGAAATGTGTGGCATTGTGGTTGGCGGAAATATCAGATGCTTTTTGAAACTGGCCGGGACAGAATTTATGCCGGATCTAAACGGCAAGATATTATTATTGGAAAGCTGTGGGGGAACCGCTCCCAAAATAGAAACATATTTACGTCAGTTACAGCAATTGGGGGCTTTTGATAAAGTGGCAGGTATTTTGTTGGGGACCTTTACAGAAATGGAAACTGAAAAATGTATTCCAACGGTAGAAACACTTGTGAAAGAAATAGCAGGAAAAGATTTGCCAATTGCGGTTACCGGAGACATAGGCCATGGAACGGATTCAAAAGGAATTGTAATCGGTCGTGAATTATGTCTTACCTGCGATGATGATAATTAAAACTGCAGTGGATGAGGAAAGGAGCAGATATTGTATTTACAATAATGCCAATGTTATAAATCGAAATATCAATTTGTAGGAGATACATAAAATGAATTATAGAGTAGAAAAATACAAGAATTGTGAAAGATTTAATGAACAGTATCGGGATATATACAGATTTCTTTTGAATGCAGAAAAGATTGAATACAATGAGCATTTTCACTGGGGGCGTTTTGAGTGGATGCAAATACATACTATGTTAGAGGAAGATAAACTGACTAATATAGTTTTGTTCAAAGATGGAAATGATGAAATTGTAGGGATGATTACATATGATACTTTTTATGATGATAGAGTATATTTACTTCATACAATCTCGGATAAATGTTTGCTTAACAAAATGATAGATACCGTCCTTGAAAACGAAGAAGACAGAGTGATTATCAAAGCAAATTCGAAAGACGAAGTTCTTGCCAGGGTGTTGCAGGAAAGGAAGTTTGAAAGAAAACAAAAAGATGTCAGTGTTTTAGAATTAGATTTGGGTGGTACGTTAGAATATAAAATTTCGGATAGGTATTCGATTAGTTCACAAACATTCGATATGGATAACTGGCAGTATCAATTGGTGATTCATAAGGGATTTAACAATGAGGGTATTCCAGATAAATGGGCTGATGAAGTCTTTGTACGAGGCATTAATCAAGATATGCGACTAAAAACTTTTGCTATTTTAAAAGATGAGTATTGCTCCCATTGTGGATTATGGTATACGGAAGGTGATTCGGCATATGTGGAGCCTGTTGTGACAATACCTGAACATAGAAAGAAAGGTCTTGGAAGGGCAGTAATCTATGAGGCTTGTAAGAGAGCAAAGAATTTAGGAGCAAAAAGAGCAACGGTTCTTTCCGACCAAGAATTTTATTATAAAATTGGTTTTAAATGTTCATCGGAAGTATATTGTTGGGAAAAGATTATTTAAACAAATAAAAATTGTGCAAACCCATAATTTAAGGGTTTCATTACCTGTTATAATTTATTATTAAATTCTTGGAAAACCCTTATAAACACTAACTTTTCTGTATGTGTGCTTTCCCTTATGTGTTCCCTTGTGTTATATCGTTCCACAAGG
>JBGVDD010000197.1:0-31584 GCA_045119215.1 Lachnospiraceae bacterium
TTCTGGATTGGTGTATACTATTTCCCATAAGGCATCCTCTTTTTTTAAGTGCTGTTTTTGTGGTTAAAAACATTATACACCTAAATAAGAATGGATGCCTTAATTTTTTGTGCAATTTTCAAATTTGCTCATTTATAGTTAGTAAGTGTAATTCCCAATGTGGCAAAGTATCTGCCAACGAAATTGATGGAGTGTTCTCAAATTCCTTTTGGAAGAGGAACTCCGGATGATTTTACATATGCCATAGTCATCATTATCCTGTGGAGTCTGATGGATGTGATGATTGGAATCCTGGTGTTTAATAAAAAAAATATCTAGACAAAATGGGTATCTGTTTCGTGATTTTGAACAGATATCTATTTTGGTCAGTGTTGACATCCACCACCAGGAAGGATACACTACATATTGTAACAAAATTTCGGGATAAAAGAGGAGGAAAGAAAAATGAATCAAGATGTAACTTGTGATAATGAGAGGAAGGGGTGGAATAATCCTTTTTTAAGAATAGGATTGTCACTTTTTATTATGACGGTTCTGGTGAATGCAATACAGTATGGAATGGCTTTTTTGATTCAAAAGACACTGCCTGCATTCGCAGATTCCAGTTGGTATACTTATGTTTTGGTTATTGTGAGTACTTATGTAGTAGGAGCACCAGTGGTTATTATGCTAGTCCGTTCCTTGCCAGTCATTGATAAATCCAAAAGAGAAAAAAAACCATTAAAGTGGTATACATTACCATTGCTTTTGTGTGCCAGTCTTTTGGCAATGTATATATTTAGTATAGTGGGTGTGGCCATTAACTATCTTATCGGTATGCTGGTTGGAGGAACCTCTTTAAACCCGTTAGCAACCGCATTGGGCGGAAATGCATTGGTTCCTACTGTAATTACAGTAGCAATCTGTGCTCCAATTGTGGAAGAATTACTGTTCCGTGAAGTGATATTGGAAAGATTACGTGTCTACGGTGATATGACAGCAATCCTTGTCTCAGCTCTTTGCTTTGGATTGTTACACGGGAATATACAGCAGATTTTATACGCCACAGCATTGGGTGTTATTTTTGGGTATGTAAAGGTAAGAACCAATGATATTCGATATACCATTGGTTTGCATATGGGAATTAATTTGATTGGTTCTGTTGTAATTGCCAATTTAGCCCTCACAGGAAACCAGTATATTATTATGGTGGCAGGGATGTTGATTATTGGAATTTGTATGGTGGGACTGGTTGCGTTTATTTTAGGTTTTGCCTTGAAATGGGTTGACTTTTCAAAATTAAGCAAAGGAGAAATGACTCTAGAGCATCCGGTTAGAAAAATCTTTGGTAATGTAGGTATGATTTTATACCTGCTGCTCAGTATTGTCTCTTGTGTGTTGGTAATTTTATCGATGAGAGGATAAAGTTATGGGAGACAGAATCAGAAGAGTTTATTGCCCTATGACAGAAACTGGATTTTATATTTTATTCTGTCTGCAGAAACCACAGCATGGATATGGTATCAGCCTGCAGGTAAAACAGATGACTGGGAATGCAGTTATCATAAGTCCGGGAACTATGTATGGAACTTTGTCCAAAATGGAAAGTGACGGATTGATTACCTTTGAGAAAGAAGTAGAGAAAAGAAAGCTCTATTGTATCACGGAATTAGGAAGGGAAGTTCTTGCCACAGAAATAGAAAGAATGGAAAGATTATATAAAAACAGTAAAGGAGAATGGTTAAGGTAACAGTTTAGCCAAAAGGCTGAACTGTTACTGGTTAAGTGGGGGCTGTTCAGTGGGGGAATTGACAGCAGAAAAAAATAAGAATATAATATAACAGATAATTAGGAAAAAATACATCTTGTTTAAACTAAGGGTATTTTTGGAACGAAGGAGGAAAAAAATGAAGAAACTAGGAAAAGGATTATTAAGCCTTGCCTTTGCTATACTTGTTCTTTTTGGAGTGCAGGATGTAGCTAGAGCGGACGAAGCAGTATTGTACACCAACGACAATTGGGTGAGTGGATCTATCGATATAGAAGGTGAGGTGGATTTTTACACTGTGAATCTGCCAAGTGCAGGATACCTTTCTGTTACTTACCAAGGATGGAGCATAGGGGATGGTTATTGCAGTTTGCTGAGTGAGGATATGGCAAGTCGATACTGGAGACATGAAGTATATACATCCAGTGATATCAATCCAAAGACACACAGTGATGGCAGGTGGTTAGAAGCAGGTACTTATATTGTGAGGGTGGAGGGATATGGAAGACACACTGGAACTTATAAAGTAAAAGCTAAATTCACACCAGCAAAGAACAATGAAAAAGAACCTAATAATACTTTTAACGCAGCAATGAAGCTTGGAGCCAACCAACTGGTAACTGGGTTACTTTCCGAGGATGATAACACTGATTTTTATACCTTTACCTTATCACAGAAAAAAACACTGTTATTTAGTTATCTGGGATACATAAGAGATTCGTATTTTGAAATTTGGGATGAAAATTATATCTCTATTTATCGTAAAGAAGTGTATTATGGCTCAGAGACCAGTCCCAAATCCCATGTGTATGAAGTGACCTTAAATCCTGGAACATATTATGTGAAAATAACCCCATATGGAAGCAATACAGGACGTTATAGTCTGAAATACATCAATGTGGTTAAGGTTTCAAGTATTAAGATATCAGGCAATAAGCAGGTGGTAGCTGGAAAGAAATTCAAACTCTCATCAAGTGTATCACCTTCAAGCGCAACCAATAAGACCGTGTCCTATAGCACAGACAATTCCAGCGTGGCAACAGTAGATGCTAATACCGGTTTAGTTACCACACACAATCCTGGAACAGCCCACATCACGGTTTCTGCCTTGGATGGTGGCGGAGCCACAAAAAGTGTAACTGTAGTGGTAAAACCAAAAAAAGATGGAAGACCTAGTGTTTATAGAAGCTACGGATCTGGTAGAAAGTATCAAATCAGCTGTAAGTATCAGTCCTATGTGTCCGGACACCAGATACAGTACAGCACAGATAAAAAGTTTAGGAATGCAACAACAAAGACAACTACCAGCAGTTCTATTTATACCAAAAATCTGAAAGCAAAAAAGAAATATTATGTGAGAACCAGGTCATATATATTGAATGGAAGAACAAAAGTATATGGTGCATGGAGTTCTACAGCTTCTTTTACAGCAAAATAATTGTAATCATACATCAAAAATCCCCGCAAGCTATTAAAACTGCGGGGATTTGTTGTACCAAGAGAAAACAAGAAAATATTTCCGGGTTCTATTTAATTTTCAAGTGATTTAGACGATAACATATACATGTGTAACACAAGGTCGTTGTAGACAATCTAGAATAAATAAAGAAAGGAAAAGGAGAAGGTTAAAATGAGAAAATCTAAGAGAGTATTTGCGGGACTCTTGTCTTTTGCCATTGGTGCCACATCTTTCAATATTGCACCGTGGACAATGGAAAGCGTTCAGGCAGCAGGCGGACAGCCCCAGTATGAATCAGTAAAGGTAAAGACCAGTTCTTTAAATGGTAATGCCATTTGGGGCGCAACGGAAGACTGGAGTATCATCAAAGGTGGTATTACCGGGAGTCAAAAGGATCAATCAAAAGGTGCCGATGGTTGGGGAGCTTATTATGTGGAAGGTCGAGAAGAAGGCGTGGAACTTGGACTCCCACAGGATGGAAAGCTGGTGGTTGCTCAGGTACCATATGAGTTCATGTGGACGGGAAAGGAAGCATATGACGGAAATGACTCTATGCGTATGACGCCAAGTCAAAAATCCAAAAGTGTGGAACTGGCTACCTACGGAAGCTACGATAAGCTGTATGTCCTTGGAATGACAGGAGGTTACAGTGTCAATCAGACATCTAAGTTAGATGTTACATTGACTTACACAGATGGTACCCAGGAAAAATCTACTTTAACATTAGGTGACTGGGCAAAAGACTGGAATGCAGATGGAAAGAGTGAATTGAAAACCTCCAAAGATTTAGGATGTAGACAGATGGGAGGCACCAATGCCTATTTTGTAAACTATTTTATGCAGTCCTTTGGTGTAAAGGTAGACTCTACGAAATTATTAAAAAATGTAGAGTTTTCATTCCAGGCAACCCATCCGGATATGTGTGTGTCTATTTTCTCTTTCACAGGTGTTACACATGAGAATGCACCACAGGCACCGGTAATCTCTACCTCAAGAGTAACTATGACAGGATGGAATACTAGCTGGGCTAAGGATAAGGATGCAAAAGAATATTATATTGATGTGGCTACAGATAAAAATTTTGATAACATTCTGCCTACCTACAACAATAAAAAGCTGACACATTCTGATTTGGTGGAGGGAGAAGACGGATATACCTATGTTATTAATGATGAAAAAACTATTTCAAAAGGGGAAACATACTATGTAAGAGTACGTTCAGGAAATGATTCCGGACATAGTTTAAGTTCCAATGTATGTGAAGTAGCAGTGGCTACCCATGAGCATGAGTTAAAGTACGAAGGGGATAATACCAAAGATGCAAAGGTAGTTCGCGTTTACTGCGAAGATCCGGAATGTACGGAAAAATACAATCAGAGTAATCCATTAACTTTAACTTTAGAAGCAAAAGATATTGATTATTATTCTGAAGGTAAAGCGGTGACCATTACAGATACCATTACAGGGAATGTAGATGCGTCGGTGGAAATTACATATTATAAAGTGGATACTAAGGGAGCCGTAACCGGAGGAGAAAAGCTTGCTTCCATGCCAAAAGCCGTGGGAAATTATTACGCTCAGGTGACGGTGACCGATCATAGCAATCCGGAAAAAACAGCAACTGTAGTGGCACCTTATGAGATTACAAAGTATAATCCAATCGTAGGAAATTTCAAATATCAGGCTCCGGCTAATCTGGTATACGATGGAAAGGCGAAAGAGGCTACTGTTACAGCGACGGTTGGAAAAGAAGAAATCGGTGATATTACTGTTTCTTACTACGATAAGAACAACAACAAGGTGGATAAGCCAATTAATGTAGGTACTTACGTTGTAAAGGCATCTGCTGCGGGTGGAAATAATGTGGACCCTATTCCGGAAGTTGCCGTTGGAGAATTTACGATTACCCCTATATCCTACACAGGAAATAAGAGTGTTGCCCAGAATATTCCAAAGGATGAGGGATGTAGTGTTTTGGTTACTCTGCCAGAGTTACCAGAGGGAGCACGTTATGGTACTCCAAATAATTCCAATACAGATATTGCTGTGGGAACTGTTGCTCAGGACGGCACCATAATGGTTACCTCCAAGGGAATGGAAGAAGGCAAGAAGACTACGTTTACCGTTCCGGTGACAGGGGCTTTAAACTATGATAGCTATGATGTTACTGTGAATTTAACAGCAGTAAGCCATAACCATGTAGGAAACAAGGTAACAGGAAAACAGCCAACCTACACAGAAGATGGCTGGAAAGATTACTATACCTGTGAAGGTGGAAAGAATTTTGAAGATCAGGAATGTACCAAGCCAATCGTAGATTTAGAAAGCTGGAAGGTTGGAGACGGAAAGCTGGACAAGCTCAAGAAGGAAACAGGAAGAGCTCCAATCGAAGATTTAATTGCCATAGCTCCTACACGTGAAAATGGAGAAGATGGAAAAATCATTGGACTTGATAAAAACAAAAAGTATGAGTACAAACCAGTAGAAGCCGGAGAAGATGGCTACACTAAGCTTGCTATAGGCACTGTGGAAATTCGAGGCTTAACAGCAGGAAAATATGATGTAAGATACCAGGAAACAGAGGAATTCACTGCAGGAGAGGCAAAAGAGGTGGAGGTTCCACCATATCAGCCAGAACAGGAATGTACCCACGATGTAGTGGTGAAAATGGATGGCAAGCTTCCAAGCTATGAGGAAGATGGCTGGAAAGATTACTACCAGTGTCAGGATTGTGGAAAGATTTTTGAAGATTCAGACCACACCAAGGAGATTCCAGACCTGGAGGACTGGAAAAAGGGAGCAGGAAAATTAGATAAAATCACGGAACCATCAGAAGGTTTACCAATAGTAGAAGCATTAACAGGTGTAGCCCCCACTGGACCAAGGGAAGAGGATGGAAAAATCATAGGCCTTGATTCGGCGAAAGACTATGAATACAAACTTAGTACGGATACAGAATATATTAAGGTTCCAAAGAACTCGTTAGAGATTTTAAATTTAAAACCGGGAACCTACGATGTGAGATATCCAGAAACTGCTACTACAAAGGCCGGAGAGGCAAAACAGGTAGTTGTGCCAGGATATACTGCTCCAGCACATACACACAGCGCAACAAGGATAGACGGAAAAAAACCAACAACATCAGAGGATGGATGGAAGGATTACTATCAGTGTAACTGTGGAGAATTTTTTGAAGATGAAGAATGCAAGAAACCAATTACAGACCTGGAAAGCTGGAAAGTGGGAGCTGGAAAATTAGACAGAATTGTGGTAACCACAACAGAAGAACCAACAGTGAGTCCAAGTGTGTCACCAAGTACAAAACCAAGTGTGGCGCCAAGCGTGGCACCAAGCACAAAACCAAGTGTGTCACCAAGTACAAAACCAAGTGTGGCGCCAAGCGTGGCACCAAGTACAAAACCAAGTGTGGCGCCAAGCGTGGCACCAAGCACAAAACCAAGCGTGGCACCAAGTAAGAGACCTACTGCAACGCCAACACCTAATGCATCAACACCAAGCAAACAACAGATTTACAAAAATGAAACTGTATTAAATGCTGGACTTAAGGTGGCTCAGAAAGGGGATCGTATTGAAATTTCCTGGGGAAAAGTAAAATCGGCTACTGGTTATCGTGTTTATGTGCAGTATTGTGGAATGCCTATGGCGAAAAAGCCTACTATGAAAGTAAAGTCATATGATGTGACAAAAGTGGTTGTGAAGAAGATTAATGGAAAGAAATTGAATCTTAAGCAAAACTTTAAAGTATGTGTAGAGGCTTATAAGATTGTAGATGGAAAAACAGTAATTCTTGGACAGACCATTACAGCCCATATTGTTGGAAGAAAGAATTATAAGAGTACTAATGTAAAGAAAGTAACTGCCACAAAGAGCCAGTATAGTCTAAAAAAAGGCAAGACCGCTCAAATTAAGGCAGCAACTGTATTGGTGGACAAGAAGAAAAAGCCATTAGATAACAGACATGCGGCAGAGCTTCGCTACAGATCCTCTAATAAAACCATTGCTACAGTAAGCAGCAAGGGAAAAATCAAAGCAAAGAGTAAGGGAAGCTGTTATGTGTATGTATATGCACGTAATGGATATGCAAAGAAAATAAAGGTTACGGTAAAGTAATAGAATCATATTGGAAGAAAATTTTCCACAAAAAACCGGGCAATGCATCATGTGCAATATTGCCCGGTTTTCTTTGACTATATTTTAATGTGTTTTTGATTTTATAGAGTTTTATCTGTTTACCTTTGGCAGAGAATCAAAGGATTTTTGTAATTCTTCATCTGTTGGGATATAGTCACTCATTTCATTATCATTAAATTTCTGATAAGCAACCATATCAAAATAACCTGTACCTGTTAAGCCAAATACAATGTTCTTTTCTTCCCCGGTTTCTTTACACTTTAATGCTTCGTCAATAGCAACCTTAATTGCATGACTGCTTTCCGGTGCCGGAAGAATACCTTCTACCTTGGCAAATTCTGTTGCCGCTTTAAATACTTCCGTCTGTGTCACGCTTCTTGCAGATAAAATTCCCTGATCGTATAACTCAGATACCACAGAGCTCATACCGTGATAGCGAAGTCCTCCGGCATGGTTTGCGGAAGGAATAAATCCAGAACCTAAGGTGTACATTTTGGCCAGTGGACAGACTTTTCCAGTGTCACAGAAGTCGTAAGCGTAGACTCCTCTTGTCATGCTTGGACAGGAAGCTGGTTCTACTGCAATGATATCGTAGTTTGCTTCGCCACGCAGGATTTCTCCTGCAAATGGGGAGATTAAACCACCAAGGTTAGAACCACCACCGGCACATCCGATAATCATATCTGCCTTTACACCGTATTTGTCCAAAGCAGCTTTGGTTTCCAAACCGATAATAGACTGATGAAGCAATACCTGGGTGAGAACAGAGCCCAATACATAGCGGTAACCTTCCTGGGAGGTGGCAGCTTCTACAGCTTCCGAGATGGCACAGCCAAGACTTCCGGTAGTTCCAGGGAATTGTTTATTGATTTCACGTCCTACCTTGGTATTCATGGATGGAGAAGGGGTTACCTGTGCACCGTAAGTTCTCATAACTTCACGACGGAAAGGTTTTTGCTCGTAAGAACATTTGACCATATAAACCTGACAGTCTAAGTCGAAGTAAGAGCAAGCCATGGAAAGAGCAGTTCCCCACTGTCCGGCACCAGTTTCTGTAGTCACTCCTTTTAAGCCTTGTTTCTTTGCATAATAGGCTTGGGCAATGGCAGAATTCAGTTTGTGGCTTCCGGAAGTGTTATTTCCCTCAAATTTATAGTAGATGTGTGCCGGGGTCTGTAATTTCTTTTCCAGACAATAGGCACGCACCAATGGTGCGGGGCGGTACATACGATAGAAATTACGGATTTCTTCAGGAATATCAAAATAAGGTGTTTTGTCATCTAATTCCTGTTTTGCCAATTCTTCACAAAAGATATGGGATAGTTCTTCTAATGTGACCGGTTCTAGGGTGGCAGGATTTAAAATAGGTGCCGGTTTCTTTTTCATATCTGCTCGTACATTGTACCATTGGGTAGGCATTTCAGCTTCATCTAGGTAAATTTTGTATGGTATTTCTTGCATAATGAGTCTCCTTTATTTTTAATATTTCTCTTTCATTTGATTACAATTTTGAAACAACAATTATTATGACTTATCTTTTAGAAAGTGTCAAGCTATATGCCAGCACTGATATTCTTTTATGTGTATTTCATGCGTTGAGAAATATGGTTATATATGTTATAATTGCAATAGTTTTAAGGAAAAAATGGGGGTGCCATCATGTACGAGGTAATGCTGATAATTATAGTAATGGGATTGATTTGTGCTTTCGCCATGATAGCAGTGGTGTATGGGCAGCATTCCAGTGAGATACAGAAGGTTTTACAGTTGGTGTCGGTCTGTACCTTCCTGGCTTTCTGCGGCTATGCCATGGAACTGACGGGAAAAAATGTGGATAGCATTTTGGCCGGGGTCAAAGTAGGGTATATGGGGAAATGCTTTGTCATTTTTTTGTATATGATTTTCTTGAGTAAGTATGGAAAAATTAAAATAAGAAGCAGCATACTCAAGGGTGCATTTGCCATAAATACTCTGGCATTTGCTATTATTATGACCTGCGAATATCATAAACTATACTACACGGATATTTCCTACAGACTAGTGGATGGATATTACATTATAGAAACGGAAAAAGGCTGGTTTTATTATGCATATATGGTTTTTATCGTGTTGATGTTTGG
Organism: Lachnospiraceae bacterium; assembly: GCA_045119215.1. GTDB lineage: Bacteria > Bacillota > Clostridia > Lachnospirales > Lachnospiraceae > RUG11237. The sequence goes on from JBGVDD010000197.1 coordinate 9,479, forward strand.
CGAAATCCTGGAGATTAGTTACAAAAATTGGAAGAACAGTAATGGTGCCAGAAAACAAAGCAGTGGTTGGCTGTTCGTTGCCTCTTTATGTCCGGGAATTGCCTTGTGCAGTTATTTGTTGCGGGTAGTGAGATTCTTTGATTTGACCCCTATAGGATTGTTGATTACCTGTACGATTATCATTATGGTTGTAAAACGTTACGGTATTTTAAATGCAGTGCAGGTGGCACAGGAAGACGCATTGAAAAACAGTAAGGACGGAATGGTAATTGTTGATGATGAATATAATCTGCTCTATGCTAATCAGGTGGCAAATAAGGCTTTTCCTGAGTTGGGAAATATAGGAAGTGCCGGTCAGCAAAGAACAGCTTTAGATTCTATTTTTCAAGAGACAGAAAGTGTGGCAAAGTTTGGTGACAGACATTATGAAATCCGTGTGTCAGAATTATATGAAGATAAAGCATTGCGTGGATATTTAGCCTGGATTTTTGATATGGAATTTATAGACCAGTATACCAATGAGATTATGCACCTAAAGGAAGAGGCAGAACGTGCCAATCAGGCAAAATCCACTTTTTTGGCAAACATGTCCCATGAGATTCGAACCCCTATGAATGCCGTGATGGGCCTGGCAGAACTGATTTTGCAAAGGAATTGTGATTCGGTGGTAAATCAGTATGCCACAGATATAAAACGCTCCTCTAAAGGGTTGTTAAATATTATAAATGAAATTCTTGATATTTCCAAAATCGAGGCAGGAAAATTGGAAATCTTAGAGGAAAATTATACCTTGCAGAATTTGCTAAATGAAACTTTGCTGGTGGTGGCTCAGGCAGTGAATACAAAAGGTCTGCAGTTAATTACACATTTTCAAAATGGATTGCCGAATCAGCTAAATGGTGATGTTATGAGAATCCGGCAGATTCTGGTAAACATACTAAATAATGCGGTGAAATATACAAAAAAAGGTCACATTACTTTTACGGTGACCTGCGAACCCGGATGTTTTGAATGGGTATACTTAAAGTTTAGTGTGAAAGATACCGGTGTGGGAATAAAAGAAGAGGATAAAAAGTATTTATTTGAACAGTTTGAACAGGTGGATGTGGACAAAAATAAAGGAATTGAAGGCACGGGTCTTGGTCTTTCTATTGTAAAGGAACTTTTGAATCTGATGCATGGTACTATAGAAGTAAGAAGTGAATATGGAAAGGGAAGTGAATTTCTGATGACGATTCCTCAAAAAAAGGTGGGGAATGAGATTATGTATCAGCAGGATTGGGATATGAAACAGTATCTTGGGGAAGAAGAAAGGATATTGTTTTATGCTAAAGACAGTAGGGTCTTGGTGGTGGATGATAACGATTTGAATCTGCAGATTACCAAGGGGCTTTTAAAGAATTATGGAATTCAGACAGACTTGGCAGATGGTGGATTACAAGGAGTAAAGATGGCGTTAGAGAAAGATTACGACATAATTTTTATGGATTGTATGATGCCCGAAATGGATGGCACTACTGCCATGAAACAAATTAAAGAGCAATGGAAGAAAGAAAAAGCATGTCCGCCTATTGTTGCCCTGACGGCTAATGCTATTGTAGGAGTGAAAGAAGAATTGGTGAGGCAAGGCTTTACCGATTATATGTCAAAACCAATACAAATGAATGTTTTAGAAAGCATTCTGGTTGAGTATATTCCGGACAATAAGCTGGTGATGGGTGAGAAGCTTCCTGGTGAGAATGACAAAAGCCAGTTAGAAACTTCTAACATGGATGTAAAAGAGGAGTTCCAAAGTAAGATAGAATCAGGTCAGAAAGCAGATAAGGGAAGTTTAGAATGGTATAAAGAACAGGTAAGGTATCAGATGGATGAATTTGATTTTGAAAGAGTAGAAGAAACTTTGGATAAGATGAAAGAAGATTATCCTGAGAGTTTTTCACAAAAACAATGGGACATTTTGCATCAGGAAGTAAAGGATTTTGACACGGAAACGATAGAAGAGATGTTAGCATAATATTTTCACAGCAAATTTTAATATAAGAATGAGAATGTTGGGAGGAAGGAAGATGGAATGGGATAAGTTATTATCGGGAGAACGTGTTCGGAAAACTACATATAGGAATGAAAAAGATTACCGAAGTGAATTTGAGAAAGATTATCATAGAATCATCGTAAGTGCATCTTTTCGAAGATTACAGGATAAGACCCAGGTGTTTCCCTTGGATAAGAGCGACTTTATTCGTACCAGGCTTACCCATTCTATGGAGGTATCTTCTATTGGAAAGTCCTTTGGAAAGTCCATTTACCATTCGGTAAAGGAAAAGTATCCAAATGTGGATATGACAGAGCGGAATGGAGTGGATATAGGTGATGTATTGTTGGCAGCGGGACTGATTCATGATATTGGCAATCCACCCTTTGGACATTTTGGAGAAAATGTAATCCGGGAATGGTTTTCCAAACATTTGACTCATGCAGGAATCACCTATAAGGGGAAACCGGTATCAGTATATCTTACTTCACAGATGAAGGGAGACTTTACCAATTTTGAGGGAAATGCCCAGGCCCTGCGGGTTGTGACAAAATTACATAGTCTGGTGGATGCCCAGGGGATGAATCTGACAAAGGCAGTATTAAATACCATAATTAAATATCCGGTATCATCTCTTGGAATAGACAAAATGAGTGGCGATATTAAGCATAAAAAGATGGGATATTTTTATGCAGAGGAGCAGGTGTTTCAAAGCATAACATCAGGAACCGGGGCATATGAGAATCGTTTTCCGTTGACTTATATTTTGGAAGCAGCAGATGATATTGCATATCGTACTGCAGATATAGAAGATGGATTCCAAAAGGGACGTATTTCTTTTGCAACACTGACACAGGAATTAGAAAATAACAAATATAGAGAACATGAGGGGCAGTGGGAATATGAGTATTTAAAGGAGGCAATCAGGGAGTTTCGGGAAAGATATGAAAAGGGAATTAAAAGATCTTATCATGATGCGGAGAGGTATGCGGTACAAAACTGGGTCATATCTGTACAGAGATATCTGATTGATGCAGCTACCTGGTCCTTTGCGGAGCATTACCAGGAAATTATGGAAGGAAGGTATACGAAGGATTTATTTGCAGGAACAAAAGCAGAGTATCTTGCAAAATTTTTAGGGGAGTTGGCCTATAAAAAAGTGTTCCAGAGTAAACAGATATTACAATTGGAGGCTGCCTCTTATAAGATACTTACGTTTTTGCTGGATAGTTTTGTGGATGCGGCGCTGGTGTATGATACCCAAGAGCCTAAGACACAGCTGCAGATGAAGCTTATGGAACTGGTGTCGGAAACCTACAAGTATATTTATCATGTGTATTCGGAGGGAAAATCGGAGGGGGAGAAATTATATCTTCGCTTGCTATTGGTAACCGATTTTATATCAGGTATGACGGATCACTATGCCAAGACATTATATCAGGAATTAAATGGGATTTATTGAAGTTAGAATTATGAGGTGAGTATATGGCAACCATTAGTGTATGCATGATTGTAAAAAACGAAGAAAGATTGCTGGCAAGATGCCTGGATTGTCTAAAGGGAATTGCAGATGAAATTATTATTGTTGATACTGGCTCTACAGATGGTACCAAACAGGTTGCAGCTGCCTATACAGACAAAATCTATGATTATCAATGGGAAGATGATTTTGCAGCAGCCAGAAATTATTCTTTTTCCAAGGCTACAATGGAATATATCTATGTGGCGGATGCAGATGAGATCATAGATGAGGAAAATAGACAACGATTTTTGAAATTAAAGCAGGTATTACTTCCTGAAATTGAGATTGTTCAGATGAAATACTGTAATCAGCTGGAAATGGGAAGTGTTTATAATTTTGATGAAGAGTATCGGGGAAAGCTATACAAACGACTGAGAACCTTTAAATGGGTGGACCCAGTACATGAAACGGTGAATCTAGACCCTGTTGTTTTTGATTCAGACATTGAAATTATACATAAACCCTTGGAACGTCATGCAAAAAGAGATTTTCAGTGTTATGGAAAACTGATAGAGAAAAAAGAGAATTTTTCTAAAAAGTTATTGATGATGTATGCCAGGGAATTATTTTTGGCAGGTCAGGAGGAAGACTTTCAAAAGGCTGTCCCCTTTTTTCGAGATATACTTCATCAGGATAGAAGTAAGGAAGAATATCAAATGGCAGACTGTGTTTTGGCAAGGGCAGCTATGGAAAAATCAGATGTATCAGGATTTTTCAAAGCTGTATTAAAGGAGGTGGCAGAGAATCCACCTGCAGAGATATGCAGCCTGTTAGGAGAGTATTATAGAGAAGAAAGACAGCCAGAAGAAGCTGTAATGTGGTATTATAATGCGATTTTTGAACAGGAAAGCATACTGGATCTTCGATATCAGATAGAAATACCTTATAAGGGCATGATTCAATGCTATAAGGATTTAAATAGAGAAGATATGGTGAGAGAGTACACCGAACTTTTTCATCAAGCTAAAATGCACAAAAAATAAAATAAAATTTATGAATTTTTTGCTCTAAAGTCACTTAAGTTTTAAGTGACTTTTTTTAATATTTGAAATATACTTAAGATATAAAGAAAATTAAGTGTATTTAGTTTTTTGGTTATAAATGTTGGCAGGACAGAGGAATGCCAGGAAAGGGGGAATTTTCATGGCAGGATTGAATGGCTTTTATATGAATGTGTACAATAGTTATATGACCAGCTATCAGACTAAGGCATTGACGCGATATGATACACATAAAAAGGGAGAATTAAAGAACATTTATAATGCAATTGTTAAATTAAACATGGAATCACCTGTCTATAACGTCAACTTTTCCCGTGATATTCTGGAGTGTGCAGTGGAATTAAAAGAGGGAGCCAGAGGACTAAAAAACACTATAAATGACCTGACAAATGGAAATACACAACAATTATTTAGTAAGAGAACAGTATTTACAGACAATTCTCAGACAGCATCGGTAAAATATATCGGTGAAGAAGATGCCAGGGAGATAGCCTTGGATGATTTTGAGATTCGGGTAGAAAAACTGGCAACGGGACAAAAAAATGTAAGTTATTTTTTTCAAAGCCAGCAGGATTTACTTTTGCCGGGAAGTTATGTGTTCAATATAGAAACCAATCACCAGGATTATGAATTTCAGTTTAGTGTAGGGGAAGGCGATAAAACTGAAGCAATCTTACAGAAACTTAAGCGTATGGTAAATAAGTCCAACATTGGATTAAAAGGTGAGATTCTGACTAAGGGTGGAGAAATGGCGTTGGAGATTGTCTCCAATAAAACAGGTGACAGCCAGCAGGATGAACTTATTTTCACAGTATCCGATAATTTAGAAGAGGATTATCCTGTGGTAAAAAAGTTAGGATTAGACCGAGTTCTTGCTATGCCCGAGAATTCCAGCTTTTGGATTGATGGGGTACATAAAAGTACGCAGGGAAATACTTTTGTAGCAGGAAAAATTCTGGAGATTACTTTAAATGGAGAAAGTGACCAGACGGGGAATGCGGTGATTGGTTTTAAGACGGATACAGAGTCTATTACAGAGCACATAGAAACCTTTGTGAATGAATATAATTCTTTTATAGATTTGATTCGTGATTTTAGTTATGTTCAATCAGGAAGTGAAAAACTACTCAGAGAGTATAACCATATTGCAGGAAAGTACAGAAATGATTTAGAGGCTATTGGATTAGATTTGTTAGACAATGGAAACATTCAGATAGATGAGGCACTTTTGGTGCAGGCAACCAATGATGAAGAAAATTATACAGAGACATTAGACGGAATCAATAATTTTAAGAATTCTGTGTTAGGAAAATTAAACCAGTCCCTTATTAATCCTATGGAGTACATAGATAAGGTGATAGTAAACTACAAAAACCCGGGTAAAAATTTTCCCAATCCTTATATTACATCTATGTATAGTGGAATGATGTTTAATAGCTATTGTTGATAAGAAAAATCCCGCTAGTGGGTTGCCAAATCCGCTGGCGGGAAAAGTAAAATGAATAAAAATAAAAAAAATTGAAAAAATTTCAAAAAAGTGCTTGACATTTTGAAACATAGATTGTATTATATAGAAGTCGCTTGCGGGTGATAAAAAAAGCCCAGATAGCTCAGTTGGTAGAGCAGAGGACTGAAAATCCTCGTGTCACTGGTTCGATTCCGGTTCTGGGCATTGTTTGGCAAAAAGTAAATATGCGGGTGTAGTTCAATGGTAGAACACTAGCCTTCCAAGCTAGATACGTGGGTTCGATTCCCATCACCCGCTCTGTGCGATAGTGGCTCAGTTGGTGGAGTACAACCTTGCCAAGGTTGGGGTCGCGGGTTCGAGTCCCGTCTATCGCTCTCAAGGATAGCGTGAAAGCCCAATGGTTTTCACGCTTTTTGCATATTAAACAAAAAGGAAGAAAGACATGGAAAAAAGTGACATAGACTATACAGTATATTTATGTACCGACAGAACCTGCTTAGGGCAGAAGGATTTTTATGAAACTATTAGGAATGCCATTTTAGGTGGCTGTTCTGTAGTTCAATTAAGAGAGAAAAATATAGACACCAGAGAATATATTAGAATAGCTGAGAAAGTAAGAGAGGTGACCAAGGGGCTTTCTGTCCCCTTGATAATTAACGACAGGGTAGATGTGTGCCTGGCAGTGGATGCTGATGGGGTCCATTTAGGTCAGGAAGATATGGAAGTGTCTACAGCAAGAAAATTATTAGGAGAAGACAAAATTATAGGGTGTTCAGCCCATAATCTAGAGGAAGCAGAGGCAGCTTGGCACCAGGGAGCGGATTACCTTGGGGTAGGTGCTATCTTTTCTACAAATACCAAGCAGAACACGGTAGATACGTCCATAGATGTATTGAAGGAGATTTGTAACTTGGTAAAGCTTCCTGTGGTTGCTATTGGAGGCATTGGAGAGGATAATGTGGGGCAGCTAGCAGAGGCAAACATTAAAGGAATTGCAGTAGTTTCAGCCATTATGGCAAAGGAAGACAGTAAACTGGCAGCAAAAAGACTGCGTCAATTGATGGGGGAAATATTATAATGAAGAATTTTAAAGCGGCAATATTTGATTTGGATGGAACGATTTTGGATTCCATGTGGGTATGGAAACGTGTGGATGAAGAATTTTTAGGAAGACGGAACATAGAGATTCCATCAGATTATGTGAAAGCAATCTCGGCATTGAATCTAAGAACGGCGGCAGAATACACCAAGGAAAGATTTGATTTGCCGGAATCTGTGGAAGATATTATGGATGAATGGTTTCAGATGGCAGTAAGGGAGTATGCAGAGGATGTATGCTTAAAATCCAATGCCAGAGAATATTTGGCATACTTAAAGGCAAAGGGAATGAAGCTTGCTGTGGCAACCTCATCTCATGAGGGATTGTTTCTTCCGTGTTTGGAAAACAATGAGGTGTATGAGTTTTTTGATACTATTGTTACTACCGTGGAAGTGGAGAGGGGAAAAGAGTTTCCAGATGTGTATTTAGAGGCGGCAAGAAGAATGGAAGTAAAGCCCTCTGAGTGTATGGTATTTGAAGATATTCTAAAAGGAGTTCAGGCGGCAAAGGAAGGTGGCTTTTATGTGGTTGCCTTGGCTGAGGAGCATTCCAAGGAGGATGAAGAAGCCATCAGGGAAAGTGCAGACCAATACATAAAAGAGTTTGAGGAGATGATGGAATAGTGAAAACGGTGCTAACCATAGCAGGGAGTGATTGCAGTGGGGGAGCAGGAATTCAGGCAGACTTAAAGACTATGATGGCTCATGGGGTTTATGGAATGAGTGTGATTACAGCCCTGACAGCACAGAATACTTTAGGGGTAAGCAAGGTATCAAAGGTGGAAGATGAAATGGTTGAGGCTCAGCTAGAGAGTGTGTTTCAAGATATTTTTCCAGATGCAGTGAAAGTAGGTATGGTGTATGCAGCTTCTACCATGGAAATTATAGTTAAGATACTGGAAAAATACAGACCCAAACATATTGTGGTGGATACGGTGATGGTCTCAAGCAGTGGAAAGGACCTGTTAAAGAAGGATGCAATGGTGGCACTGCAAGAAAAGCTGCTACCTTTGGCAACGGTTATTACTCCCAATATGCAAGAGGCAGAAAGACTCTCAGGTATTGTGGTAAAAAATCGGGAAGGGCAGATAGAAAGTGCTAAGGTATTGTCTTTGTGTTATCCCGGGGCTATCCTCATAAAAGGGGGGCACGCTGTGGATAACGCAGACGATTTGCTGTATGAATGTGGAAAAGAAGTATGGTTTCCGGGAGAAAAGCTTGACAATCCCAACACCCACGGTACGGGATGTACTCTCTCTTCTGCTATTACCAGTAATTTGGCATTGGGTTATGATGTGGAGGAAAGTGTAAGAAGGGCAAAGGGGTATATTACAGGGGCAATTCAAGCAGGACTTAACCTAGGGCAGGGGTCAGGCCCACTTAGGCATGACTGGCGTGCTTTGGATAAGCAGGGTCATCAGGTAGGTATATGAATAAAGAAGAGAAGCAGGTGAAAGACAACATGAAAAGACAAAAAAGAGTAGCAGTTATCAATGATATTACAGGTTTTGGAAGATGTTCTATTGCAGCGGCACTGCCTATTATTTCCGCAATGAAAATACAATGTTGTCCACTGCCAACAGCCATACTTTCTGCTCATACAGGATTTGAAAATTATTTTCTCAGGGACTTTACAAAAGATATGAAACCTTATATGGAGCACTGGAAATCCCAAAAACTGGAGTTTGATGGAATTGCTACAGGATTTTTGGGCTCGAAAGAGCAGATAGAGGAGGTTATCCATTTTTTTGATTTGTTCAAGACAAAGGATAATCTGGTATTGGTAGATCCGGTGATGGGGGACTATGGAAAATTATACAGTTCTTATACGGAAGAAATGTGTGAGGAAATGAAAAAATTAGTTCCATATGCGGATATTCTTACACCAAATTTAACAGAAGCTTGCAGATTATTGGATATTCCTTATGAAGAAGCGGATACTTCTAAGGAAGGGTTAAGGAAGATATGTGAGGAATTAAGCTCAATGGGACCGGAAAGGATTGTGATTACCGGGCTGCAGGGAAATGATTTGATCACCAATTATCTGTATGAGAAAGGAAAAGATACAAGAGAGGTTTTAGTGGATAAAATCGGAAAGGATCGTTCGGGAACCGGGGATGTATTTTCCTCTGTATTGTTTGGGGATATAATCAATGGAAAAGAATTTTATGGGGCTGCCAAGCATGCGGCAGATTTTATTACCAAAGTGATACGGTATACTGTAAAGCTGCGTACGCCAGAACATTATGGTTTATGTTTTGAGAGATATCTATACGAATTAGGTCAGGAGAGTTAATATGATTTTATATGGAGTAAAACAGGGAAAGTATTATAATATCGAAAATTTTAAGCATGATTTATCCGATATGGAAGAAAAGGGGTTTTCCAAAAAGATTTATATCAATGTTACCAACAAGTGTAATTGTGCCTGTACCTTTTGTCTTCGTAGTACAAAAGAGATGAATGAAAACAACAGTCTATGGTTAAAGAAAGACAATACTGCACAAATGATTATCGGTAAGTTCAAGGAATACGACTGGAAAAATCTGGAAGAGATAATTTTCTGTGGTTTTGGGGAACCTACCATGTGTATGGATACGGTATTAGAAGTGGCAGATTATTTAAAGAATACCCACAAGGAGATTCCTCTTCGATTAAATACCAACGGCTCTGCTAACCGTGAAAATCATCGGGATGTGGCGAAAGAATTGCAGGGACTGATAGATACTGTCTCTATCAGTTTAAATGCTTCCAATGCCAAAAAGTACTATGAGATTACCAGAAGTAAATACAAGGAGCAGGCCTATGAAGATATGCTTGATTTTGCAAAAGAATGTGAAAGCTATGTTCCCAATGTGGTATTGACTATTGTTGATTGCATTGGAGAAGAGGAGATTGCGGCGTGTAAAAAGGTTTGTGAGGATAGAAATCTTACACTGCGCATCAGACCTTTTGAAACCTAAAAAACGTAACAGCTTAGCCATAGGCTAAACTGTTACGAAATCGGGCAATGCCGACAAATGCGAAATATATATAAAAAAATTATAAAAAAAGAGTGAATTTTTTGGAAAGAATTCGCTCTTTTTCTGTTTACAAACAGGTGGGACAAGTAGTATTATATTCAAGAAGTAAGGTGAAAACCAGAAAGAGAGGATACATGGTATGTCAGAATATCGTTTTTTGTTTGACCTGGCATTAATTTTGTTAAGCACAAAATTATTTGGACTGGTGACAAAAAAGTTTAATATGCCCCAGGTGGTGGGAGCGTTACTGGCGGGAGTAATTTTAGGACCAGCAGTTTTGGGAGTTATGTCAGAAACTTCATTTATTACGGAAGTGGCAGAGATTGGCGTTATTGTGTTAATGTTCTGTGCCGGAATGGAAACAGATGTGAATGAATTAAAGCGCTCAGGAGCAGCTTCCTTTGTGATTGCATTGGCGGGAGTGATTGTACCCATTATTGGCGGTTTTGGGGTGGCTTATTTTTTTAACAAGCCGGATATGATTGCGTCAGACGCAGCAGGCAGTATTTTCCTTCAAAATATTTTTATCGGTATTATTTTAACAGCAACTTCTGTTAGTATTACTGTGGAAACCTTAAAAGAAATTGGTAAGCTAAAGACAGCTTCTGGAAATGCAATTTTAGGAGCGGCTATCATAGATGATATTCTTGGTATTATAGCCCTTACTGTGATCACCAGTATGGCAGACTCTTCTGTAAAGATTGGTGTAGTGTTAGTAAAGATTGTGGCTTTTTTTGCAGTGGCGGCAGTAGCTGGATTTTTATTCTATAAATTCTACGTTAGCTGGTTTGAAAGAAGTGGAAAGGGTATGCATCGTCATTCCATTGTAGTGTTTGTATTTTGTCTGTTAATGTCTTACATTGCAGAAGAATTTTTTGGAGTGGCAGATATTACAGGTGCCTTTATTGCAGGATTGATTGTCTCCTGTACCCATAAAGAAAAATATGTGTCTGCCAAGTTTGACACGTTGTCCTATCTTTTATTGTCCCCGGTATTTTTTGCCAGTATTGGACTAAAAGTGGAACTGCCAAAGATGAATATTACTTTGGTAACCTTTGCAGTAGTGCTGACCGTGGTAGCAGTTTTGACAAAAGTTGTGGGCTGTGGTATTGGTTCTTTGCTATGCAAATATGAAATGATGGATAGTATCCGCATTGGTGTGGGAATGGTATCTCGAGGAGAGGTAGCCTTGATTGTGGCAAGTAAGGGAGCGGCTGTAGGACTGCTGGGAAGCAATTTCCTTGGACCAGTAGTCATTGTGGTTTTGATTACTACCATTATTACCCCTATTTTACTAAAGATTGTATATCGGGATGGAAAGCACGAGATCCAGGAAAAAACGGTGGAAAATGGCTTTGGTCAGGGATTTGAACAGTTGGATGATTTGAGAAGAAAATAAAAAAGATATGAGTTTCAAAAGCTCCAGATATTCTTAGGAATATCTGGAGCTTTTTGTATAATTTGAAAAATTTGATACAAAATATGTATATGAGAATTGCTGCATTGTATTTAAGCAATTTATTATATTGTAAGCAAAAAAAGGAGAGTAAAGTTATGAAAGCGATTGTTGATAAAAATACCTGTATTGGATGTGGGCTCTGTGCAGGAATCTGTCCGGAGATTTATACCATGGATGAGGATGGAAAGTCAGTGGCATCAGATGAGGTGATACCGGATGCATTGGAAGGGGAGGCAACGGATGCCATGCATCAATGTCCTGTAGATGCTATCAGTATGTCTGAGCAAAAAGGCGCAGAAAATAAAAGTGATGTAGCACAGGCAAAGGACTGGGTAGACAACGGCAGTCATTTATAGGAGGGTGGATATGAAGGAAATGACAATAGATGGGAATACAGGGGCGGCTTATGTTGCCTATGCATTTACCCAGGTAGCTGCCATCTATCCTATTACCCCCAGTTCAACCATGGCTGAACTTACGGAAAGCTGGTCTGTACAGGGAAAACAGAATCTGTTTGGACAGCCGGTAAGGGTAGTGCAGATGCAGTCGGAAGCAGGGGCGGCAGGAGCCATGCACGGAGCTTTGCAGTCAGGAGCATTGGCAACCACATTTACAGCATCCCAGGGATTATTGCTGATGATACCCAATATGTATAAGATGGCAGGAGAGTTATTGCCGGGAGTGTTTCATGTAAGTGCCAGGGCACTGTCGGCCCAGGCATTAAATATCTTTGGAGATCATCAGGATGTGATGGCAACCCGTCAGACGGGATGTGTGATTCTGTGCGCTTGTTCTGTGCAGGAAGTGGTGGACCTGGCATTGGTTGCCCATTTATCTGCAATTACGGGGGAACTCCCGGTGGTACATTTTTTTGACGGATTTCGAACCTCCCATGAGATACAAAAAGTCCAGGTGCCAGACTATGAGGAGTACGAAAAAATTTTTGATGAGCAGTCCGTGTATCAATTTCAGGAAAAAGTATTGTCCCCCAATCATCCGGTGACCAAAGGGACAGCCCAAAATTCTGATATCTATTTTCAGACCAGGGAGGTAAGTGAAAAGTATTACAGACAAATGATTTTCACCGTAATGGAAAATATGAAACTTCAGGAGGGCATCACCCACCGCAGCTATCATCTATTTGATTACTATGGCAGTAGTCAGGCAAAGTATGTCATTGTTGCCATGGGCTCAGTCTGTGAGACCATACAAGAGGTGATTGATGAATTACAGCTAAAAGGAAACCAGGACTGTGGATTGATTCAGGTACGTTTATACCGGCCTTTTTCCAGAGAACATTTCTTAGAATGTATACCGGAAGGTATAGAAGCCATGGCCGTACTGGATAGAACCAAAGAACCAGGCGCTTTAGGGGAACCTTTATATCTGGATGTGGCAGAGTGTATGTATCAGAGTGGAAAGAAAATACGTCTGGCAGCGGGAAGATATGGTCTTGGTTCCAAAAATACCACACCGGAACAAATTATGGCAGTGTATGAGAACTTGTGGCAAAGGAAAGAAGAGTACAAAGAACATTTTACCATAGGAATCGTGGATGATGTGATGCACACTTCCCTGGAGCGAAAAGAAAAAGATGTGTTTTACTGTAAACACATACAAAAGGATAGAGTTCAGTGTAAGTTTTATGGTATGGGTTCAGATGGGACCGTAGGGGCTAATAAGCAGGCAGTGAAACTTATCGGTAACTATACAGATAAAAAAGTGCAGGCATACTTTGCCTATGATTCTAAGAAATCCGGAGGACTTACCATTTCCCATTTGCGGTTTGGAGATTCAAACATAAAATCTGCGTATTACGTCCAGGAGGCAGATTATATTGCCTGTCATATGCCTTCCTATCTCTATCGTTACGATATGATTTCCGATTTGAAACCGGGAGGATGTTTTGTGCTAAACTGTGTCTGGGATAAGGAGACTGTGTTAAAAAAATTACCTGGGTATTATAAGGAGCAGTTGATAAAACAAAAGGCAGAGTTTTATATTATTCATGGACACAACATTGCCCGTGAATTAGGCCTTGGCAATCGTATCAGCATGGTAATGCAGGGAGCCTTTTTTAAATGTAGCAAGGTGATAGAAGAAGAGAAGGCAAAAGAACTTTTGGATTTAGAGATTGAGAAAACCTTTGGGAAAAAAGGGGAGAGTATTGTAGAGAAGAATAAAAAAGCACTTAGGGCAGGATTTGAACAGCTACAGAAAATTGATTTGTCAGAGCTTGAGAAAAGTATGAATACCCATGGAGAGAGTTGTGGCAAAACAGAGAACATGACAGAGAGTGCCAAAGACACTTTAGAGCAGTTGCAACGGATGGGAAAAAAGCAGGAGGGTTTTCAGGAGTTTATTGAAAATATTATGATTCCCATGGGGGAAAATAAAGGAGATATGCTGCCAGTGAGTGCCTTTCTTGGCAGGGAAGATGGCAGATTTCCCAATGGGACTGCGGCATTGGAAAAACGCGGGGTTGCCAGTGAAGTTCCCCGCTGGATACCTAAGAACTGTATTCAGTGTAACCGTTGCGCTTTTATCTGTCCTCATAGCTGCATCCGCCCTTATTTATTGGATGGGACGGAACTAGAGATGGCACCGGAAGACTTTGCCACCATTCCAGCCATAGGGGAGGGAGTTTCTGATTATAAGTTTCGTATCCAGGTAAGCCCCTTAGACTGTACCGGCTGTGGCAACTGTGCCGATATCTGTCCTGCAAAAGAAAAAGCTTTGGTGATGGAGGATATGCAACAACACAGGGATGTTGAGACTCAAAATCATCTATTTGCAGAATATGAGGTAGCCCCAAAAATAAAAGTAGAAGACAGCAAAAATGTGAAGACCAGTCAGTTTGCTAAACCTTTGGTAGAATTCACAGGAGCCTGTGCAGGTTGTGGGGAAACGCCTTATATCAAGCTGGTAACTCAACTGTTTGGAAAACGTATGATCATCGCCAATGCCACAGGATGTTCTTCTATCTGGGGGGCTTCCGCACCCTCAACCCCTTATACCTGCAATGAGGAGGGCAAAGGGCCGGCCTTTGGCAGTTCTCTGTTTGAGGACAATGCAGAGTATGGGTATGGAATGTATCTGGGCGTACGGCAGATGAGAGAACAGCTGCAATTGAAAATAGAAGAATATTTGAGCTTGTGGAATCAACAGGAGAGGCCTGGGGGAGAGCTACAAAGGCTTTTGGCAATCTGGCTTGAGAAGAAGGAAGACAAAAACCAGGCAGGGAACATTGGAGATGACATCATAGATATGTTGAGTGTATACCAGCCGGTATATACCTGGGAGGAGAAGTGCCTTCAGGAAATCCAAAACTTAAAGGATTATTTTGTGAAACCCTCCATATGGCTGGTAGGTGGAGACGGCTGGGCCTATGATATTGGCTTTGGAGGAGTGGACCAGGTGGTATCTACGGGAGCAGACGTAAATATTCTGGTGTTTGATACGGAGGTGTATTCCAATACCGGGGGACAAATGTCAAAGTCTACCCCTACAGCAGCGGTAGCAAAATTAGCCAGCAAGGGTAAGGGGACACGAAAGAAAGATTTGGGAAGAATGTTGATGACCTATGAAAATGTGTATATTGCCCAGATTGCCATGGGAGCAGATATGAATCATACGTTGCAGGCAATCAAAGAGGCAGAAAGCTTTGAAGGTCCTTCCGTGTTAATTGCCTATGCGCCATGTATCAACCACGGAATCAAAGAGGGAATGGGAAGGAGCATAGAGAATATGCGTCAGGCAGTGGAGTCGGGTTATTTTCATTTGTATCGCTTTGACCCTAGAAGAGAAGAAAAGGGAGAGAATGTGTTCTCTTTAGACTCCAAGGCCCCAAGCAAAGAGTATATAGACTATATTAAGGGGCAGCTAAGATACACCTATTTAGAAAAAGCAGCACCTAAAGAGGCAGAGAAGATGTATCAACACGCAAAAGAAGACGCCCACAGAAGATATGAAATCTATAAGCAGATGTCACAACAACAGGTGTGAAAGTGAGGAAATGCCCGATGAAAAAAGGATTCCATAGTTTTTATGGAATCCTTTTTGTAATGTTTTATTATTATTTGTTTTATTACTATTTGTTTATTTTCTTTGTTTTAATTTCGTCTTTTACCATGGCAACAAATTCATCTGCAGAGACCGTGGTTGTCTGCTGCTGTCCGTGAAGTCTGTAGGTTACTGTTCTGTCGTTTACTTCGTTCTTGCCAAGAACTAAAAGGTAAGGAACTTTTTCTAACTGTCCCTCACGCATACGGTAGCCTAACTTTTCAGGACGGTCATCCAATTCTACTCTTACATTTTCATCATCTAATAAATTACAGATTTCTCTTGAGTATTCGATTAATTCTTCATCGTCATTCTTTACAGGCAAGACTTTTACCTGAGTTGGAGCAAGCCATAGTGGAAGATTTCCTTTGGTTTCCTCTAAGATATATGCCATGAAACGGTCCAGGGATCCTAAGATAGCTCTGTGAAGTACCACAGGTGTCTTCTTGGACCCATCTCTGTCTACATAGGTTAATTCAAACTTTGCAGGTAAGCAGAAGTCTAACTGACAGGTAGAAAGTGTGTATTCATTTCCTACCGCAGGCTTTACGTTAACATCAAGCTTTGGACCGTAGAACGCAGCCTCACCGATTTCTTCTGTGTACTCAATGCCAAGGTCATTCATTACCTCGCGGAGAGCATTCTCGGCATTGTTCCACATTTCGTCATCCTGATGATATTTTTCCGTATCTTCCGGATCTCTTAAAGACAGAACACAACGGTAGTCTGTGATACCAAAGTCTTTGTATACGTCAAAGATTAAGTCTACTACCTTGGAGAATTCATCCTTAATCTGCTCCGGTGTTACGAAAAGATGGGCATCATTCTGGCAGAAATGTCTGCCTCGTTCAATTCCCTTTAAGGTACCGCTGGCTTCAAATCTAAAGTCATGGGCAATTTCTCCAATACGTATTGGAAGGTCTTTATAAGAATGCATCTGGTTAGCATAAATCATCATGTGGTGTGGGCAGTTCATTGGACGAAGAACAAAGGATTCTCCTTCCACTTCCATGGCTGGAAACATATTTTCTTTATAGTGATCCCAGTGGCCTGAAGTCTTGTACAGATTTACAGTACCTACGCAAGGTGTCATTACATGAAGATAATTTAGCTTCCGCTCCTTTTCTTTAATGTAGTTTTCTAATTCCTGCCATACTGTGTATCCCTTTGGCAAAAACATAGGAAGTCCACGGCCAATCAAGTCATCCACCATGAATAACTGCATATCTTTTCCAATTTTTCTGTGGTCTCTTTCCTTGGCTTCCTCTAATAACTGTAAGTGGTCTGCCAATTCTTCCGGTGTTGGGAAGCATACGCCGTAGATTCTTTGCAGTACCTTGTTTTTGGCATCCCCTTTCCAGTATACACCGGAATGCTTGATAAGCTTAAAGTTCTTACATAATTTTACATTGTCAACGTGTGGTCCACGGCATAAATCTGTAAAGTCGCCCTGATCATAGCAGGTGATATTTCCGTCTTCTAAATTAGAGATTAAGTCTAATTTATATTCGTCCTTTTTGAATAACTCCAAGGCTTCTTCTTTGGAAATTTCACGGCGAATAATCTTTTTGCCGGACTTACATACCTTCTTCATTTCTTTTTCAATAGCTGCAATATCTTCTTCATTGATTACATCATCGCCTAAGTCAATGTCATAATAGAATCCTTCTGCAACCACAGGTCCTACCCAAAATTTTGCATGGGGATATAAATGTTTTACAGCCTGAGCCATCACATGGGCACAGGAATGGTTGAGCATACTTAATTCTTCATTTTCTTTAAAATTTACCATTTTTTGTTCCTCTCTTTTTATAAATTAAAAAACACCCCTAGACCTAAGTCCAAGGGTGCAGTATACACGGTTCCACCTTTTGTTTCACTCAAATGCTTTAACGCAGCAAACGGTAACACTTAACATACCTATAATTTTCAGATAATTTTCGTGCACAGCTTAGGGGTGGTTTTCATATGGTTTATCATAGATAACTTCCAGCCTTAGGTTATCCTCTCTGAATGCATCTCCACACTACTCTTCCCGTCACAGCTTTTTACTATGAACTATTGCAAATCATATCACAATCAAAAAAGAAATGCAAGTAAAAATTACACCTTAAAAGGTGTAATTTTTATCTGTTTGTGATATAATGTGGAATAGAAATGGAGGGGAAAACGTATGGAGTCAAAAGAGATGGATAAAAGGATTGTCAATCAAATGGCGGAGGCAATCTACGGCGATTTAAGTTGTGTAATTTTTGTGGATAACCGCACCCAATGCTATACTCTTATGAAGGGAGATGCTTTTTGGAAAAAATCCCTGGGAAAAGAAGGAGAACTGTCTCAATTATTCTATCAGTTGTTTACAAAAAGGGACAATGAGCATACAACAGAAACCACCAGTTACAGGGATTTTGTAGATGTGGATTTTTTCAAAAAAGAAAAGTATTGCGGAAATATTGCAGTGGTTTCCGAAGAAAAGAGAATGAGATATGGTGTATACCTGCTAAAACTTTCCGAGGATGAGGCGGCGCTTTTACTGCGTCTGGAGGATGGTGTTGACGAGACCAATCGGATTGAGTTGGATAAGATTGATGCGATTCAGGAGAATTATTTGTTTTCTATGATTGTGAATCTTGCCGAGGACTCCTGTATCAACCCCAACACTACTGAGTTAAGTGCAACAAGACAGGATTATCTGGATTTTAAATATTCTGATTGGCGCTTGATGATTATGAATATGTTTATGGAAACGGATCGGGAACTTTTTCTGCGTATGTCTTCCCCGGAATATATTATAAATACGCTAGAGGAGGAGCACAGTTTTGATTTGGAACTTCCAATGATGAACATGGAAGGACAGTATATATGGTGTAAGCTTTCCTTTACAAGAATGAAGGATTTTAGCCGCACGAATCCAAGATTTGTGTATACGGTAAGAGATTATCAAAAGGAGATGAATCGTTTTCTCAATCAGGAAAGTATTGTAAAAGCGGTGGAGGCCCAGAATAGGGAATTACAGGAATTAGAACGACAGCAGACAAAGTTTTTCTCTAATATGTCCCATGAAATCCGAACGCCCTTAAATGCAATTATGGGAATGAATGAGGTGATTCTTCGGGAAGCAAAGGAAGAGAGCATTCGCCATTATGCCAAGGATGTAAAAAATTCAGGAAGGTTTCTTTTGAGCCTGGTAAATGATATTTTGGATTACTCTAAGATTCGGGCAGGAAAGATGCAAATTGTACCAGTAGAATACAATCTTATGGATATGATAAAGGAGATAAATACCCTGGCAAAATCTTATATAGGAGAGAAGCCTTTACAATATCAGGTGAGGGTCAGCGATGAGCTTCCCCAAAGGCTTTATGGGGATGAGGTTCGAATTACCCAGATTATTATGAATCTTCTCACCAATGCCATCAAGTATACGCCAGAGGGTAGAGTTTTGTTTGAAGTCATGCCAGGGGAGACAAAGGAAGGAAGATTTGCCCTGGCAGTTAAGGTGCAGGATACAGGGATAGGCATCAAGGAGGAAGATCTGGAACAGCTCTTTACAGAGTATGAGCGTCTGGACGTGGAAAAAAATCGTAAGATAGAAGGAACCGGACTTGGAATGGGTATTGTGACTTCCCTGTTAACCCAAATGGAAAGCAGGCTTTTGGTTGAGAGCGTTTACGGAGAGGGCTCTACGTTTTCTTTTCTTCTTCCACAGAAAGTGGTGGAGCTTGCTCGCGGCGAGGATGGGGTGGATACCTGCTTTGATGTAAGTGATAAGCATGTGTTGGTTGTGGATGATAATATCATCAATCTAAATGTGGCAATGAATATGCTAAAAACCTTTCATATGAAGGTTGACATGGCCGACAGTGGATTAAAATGTTTAGATGCAATAGAGCATACAGATTATGATTTGATTTTTTTGGATCATATGATGCCTGGAATGGACGGAGTTGAGACTTTACATAGAATCAGGGAAAAAACCTCCATTCCAGTGATTGCAATGACAGCCAATGTCTCGGGGGACGCCCGCAGTGAGTATGTAGGTATGGGATTTACAGATTATATAGAAAAACCCATGGTGCCGGAAAAAATCAATCTGATTTTGAGGACATATCTTGCGAAATTATGAAAATATGGAGAGTAAAGTATGTTACCAATATTTATTTTGTCACTCATTGTTATGGTAATAGGAATTGTGACTGTGGCAGTGGGCATAAACAAGCGTGAAAAAATTGGAGATACAGCCTTTGTCTGTATGTTGTTTTTTGGAGGCTTATTAACTTTAGGTGCAATTGTATTTGCATTATGTGTAGGATTTTTCCTAAAATAAATGTATAGGGATGCCACGTCAGGTGAAACATTAGATAACAGTTCAGGCAGGTCTGCGCATTTACTGCGCTGACCGTGCAAAAATGTGC
Source organism: Lachnospiraceae bacterium (assembly GCA_045119215.1). GTDB lineage: Bacteria > Bacillota > Clostridia > Lachnospirales > Lachnospiraceae > RUG11237. The sequence goes on from JBGVDD010000197.1 coordinate 29,559, forward strand.
ATTTAACAAAAATCGGGCAATTTTGCATGCGTAAGCATTGCCCGATTTAGTAACAGTTTAGCCTATGGCTGAACTGTTACAACATTAGGTCGCATCCCTGTGTGCGAAATTGTAGGACACATATAAAAGAAAGGATGATGATTATGGAGATGGAGACAGTAAGTGTAGCAAGTATGATAGGGATGGGAGTATCCATGCTGCTTTCCATGGGAATTCCGGTGGGATTGCTCATATATGGAAAAGTGAAAAAAGATGCAAAGGTTTCAAGCTTTCTCATCGGAGCAGGTACCTTTTTTGTGTCTGCCCTGGTATTGGAGCAGATTTTACACATGGTAGTTTTAGGAACAGCGCCTAACTTACAGAATAATATATGGCTGTACGGTTTGTATGGCGCAGCCGCAGCCGCAGTTTTTGAGGAGACAGGACGTTTGGTTGCCATGAAATTTATCATGAAGAAACACCTGGATTTTAAAAATGGGTTTATGTATGGTGTGGGACATGGTGGAATTGAGGCTATTCTTATCGGTGGTATGTCAGGTATCAGCAATCTTATGACATCGGTTATGATTAACTCTGGCACATTACAAAAGAGCCTGGAAGTACTTGACGATGCCACAAAAGAAGCTACCTTACAACAGATATCAGCATTGTGGACTTCGGACAGTTATTTGTTTTATATTTCCGGAATCGAAAGAGCCTTTGCCATCTTTCTGCAAATAGGCCTTTCCATTCTGGTATACCTAGCGGTAAAGAAAGGCAAATGGGGATGTTTGGCATTGGCTTATGTATTACATTTTGCAGTGGATTTTGTGGCAGTGGTATCAGCAAAATATATAAATGTAATTTTTGTAGAAGTGATAATCATGGTATTTGCTATTGCTGTGCTGCTACTTGCCAGAGCTTTGGCAAAGAAATATCCAGAGGAAGGAAATATTTAGTGGAAAAGAGACATACTTTAATCAAGATTTGTGGTATTACTTCGGTAAAAGAAGCAGAATTTCTCAATAAACACCAGGTGGATTTTGCAGGATTTGTTTTGTTTTATCCAAAGAGTAAGAGAAATGTTACTTTAGAAAAAGCAAAAGAGATTATGTCTGTGCTAAAGGATTCTATTCAGACCGTGGCAGTGGTAGTAAGCCCTACCATAGAACAGGCAAAAGAAATCCAAGGGGCAGGTTTTTCTTATATACAGATTCACAAGGATGTGCCACAAGGCTTTTATGAACAGTGCAGCATACCGGTATTAAAGGCTTTTAATGTAAATGATATGGAACATTTTGAAGAATATCATAGGAATTCAGCTATTGCAGGATATGTGTTTGATGCTGTAGAGCCAGGCAGTGGAAAGGTGTTTGACTGGAAACTGGTAAAAAATATCCCAAGGGATGAAAAACTTTTCTTGTTGGCAGGGGGGCTGTGTTCGGAAAATGTTTCAGAAGCAATTAGCTATATTAAACCGGACGGAGTGGATGTATCTTCCGGAGTAGAGTATGAGGACAGGCAGGGAAAAGAAACCGGAAAGGACCCGGAGAGGATTGCGGATTTTGTGAAAGCAGTGAGATAAAGGGATGCGACCCCATATGTTTTGGGGCGCATCCCTTTCTTTTTATTTCGCAGCTTTTTCTTTTTTTAGTATTTCCTGGAATTCTTTCATATCCCTTGCAATCTCACCGCTTAAAGCAAGGAGACAGATTAAGTTTGGAATTGCCATCAATGCGTTGGCAATGTCGGAGAAATTCCACACAATATCCAAAGCTGTGGTTGCACCAAGGTATGCAACCAAAGAGAAGACGATACGGTAAATCATATTCAGCTTTGGAGATTTCACTAGGTACTCAAAAGCTTTTTCGCCGTGGTATTCCCAACCAAGAATGGTAGAGAAGGCAAATAATACAATGCCAATGCTTACCAGAATGGCTCCCAGTCTGCCAAGTACTGATTCAAAAGCCAGAATGGTAAGTGCTGCACCCTTGATGACAGCATCATACTCATACGAACCATCTTCGCCAAATATGTATTTGTTGCC
>JBGVDD010000198.1:0-2629 GCA_045119215.1 Lachnospiraceae bacterium
TATATACTTCACCTTTTTGCATTGATTTCAACACGTTTTTCTCCGGTATAGGGTCACCAGGATATACTTCACAACTAAAAACTTCTTGAGAAATATCATAGACTTTCATCGCATATTCTCCTCGCCAAATTCAAATTTTCTCTTAGTCCAAACTGATTATATCATAACAGAAGTTATTTTGCATCTAAATCTTAAGAATACGGAGCATTACACTCCGCATACCATTACACAAATATTATCTCCTTTACTACAATCTCCTCCGCAGCACTTTTCACATTATTCATAAGTCTTACCCATTTCATCTGGTCAGCAGCTTTCAATTTTTCCGTAATCCCTGCCCCAACTTTCATTCCCTCCATCAGAAACTCCACTCTCTCATGACACTCCTCATCTACCTCATGCAGATGTTCATTTAGCTTTCCTTCCATCAACAATTTAATATACTCCCCTCTGCGGTGGTTTTTCAAATACTCCCACCGCATTAGTCCATACTTGCCTATCTCATAATGTGTTCCTTCTGGCAACTTGAAATCCGGATAGTATAAACCATCTTCTCCAAGTGTGTAACTTATCCCGTTTTCTCCAACACCTTTTCATTATTCATCATATCAATCCATCTCCTTATCTGCTCATTCCTCTGTTATAGCTTCTCTGCAACCGTTCCTGCTCGTTTTCCAGTCTTTCAACCTCTTTCACGCTGTCAATCATGCTCTGCATCTTTTCGGCACCAATATAACGCTTTACACGCTCTAAATCATTTGCTTTTTCCTGCAAATGTTCCACAACACCAGCCTGCTCTCTTATCTTTCCTTTGTACCACTCAATATCCGAAGTCTGCTGTGTTACCTTCTCTGTCAGCCTTTTAACCTGTTCCATTAAATTAACACATTTGATTGTCAGACTCTTTACAAGCTCTTTCAGTCTTGCTACTAATGGCTTTGCACTATTTTCCCGGTAGGACTTCGCACTGGTAAATGCTCCCGGTTCCGGCAGCCTCCATTGCTCATCCTCGTCATAAGCCCTCACATTTCGTTCCAATTTAACTTTAGAACCTGCCATAGCTTCTATTTCCGCCTGAAGCTTCTGCTGTTGCTCCTCCAACTCCTTATTGCCGGATTGCAATTTTACCTTTTTCCCTGCTAAATCTTCTATTTCAGTTTGTAACAACTTGTTTTCCTCTGTTAATCGTGCATTACTCCATCTTGCTTCACTATTTGCCTTTTCTAATTCTGAATTATCCGATAACAGTCTGTCATTTCTCTTTTGTAGCTGTTCGCCAATTCCTGCCAGTTCTTCTGCTCTATCCAGCCGGTTATCTACCAACTGCTGTACCTCATAAAGTGCAGTTTCAGATTTTTCAATCTGCTTATCCAGTTTAGCAACTTCTTTGGCTCTCTCCTGTTTTTCATAATCCAGCACAGACAAATGCTTATTATGGGTTCCTAACTGCTTCCACTGTACTCCATATCGTTCCATGACCTTTGACAATTCCAGCTTTTCGGCTTCTATCCACTGGTTCCATTCCGTAGCACCTCTTGTACCGCCTTTAAATCCCTGTTCTGCTAATGCACCTTTCAGTGATACTCTTGTATCAAGTCCACGTTTACTTCCACGAATAAAAGGAACAAAATCAATGTGAATGTGTGGTGTTTCTTCGTCCATATGCAAATGAGCAGAAAATACATAGAGATTTGGATTTCTTTTCTGAAAATCTTTCATAAAATCTATTAAAATCTCTCTTGCCAGCTTCCCTTCCTCACTTTTCGCATTCATGTCATCTTTATTGCCAATCTGAAATATGACCTCATGAAATAACTTCTCCTGCTTACTTTGTCTTATTTTCTCATAGTAACTATCAATCTTCCGGTCACTCCGTTTCTGTTTTGCATTGTAACGCTCCTGTGCTTCATCAAATAATTCGTGATACACTTTTTTAATATCTGTATTGCAAAACTCCACATTGTACTCACTTCGTTCCTTATCTACGTTTTTTGTACTAAAGGCTCTTGTATTATGATTAACAGAACCTTTCCCCATCATGCCGCTAATCGTTCTCTCCAATAGGCTGACACCGCTCTTTCGTTTTCTCTTTTTTATCAGTCATATCTTGTGCCGACAGGCACACAGGCTTTGTTACTTTCGCCGAAAGTAACGCAAAAGCACTTTTGACACCTGCGGCATCAAAAATGCAACCTGACAAGTCAGGTTTTGCGCCCTGCCGGGGGCTAATCTGCCTGCGGTAACCAGTGTCCGCAAGCGTCCACTGTATCACTGCCACCGCATTTACCTATACAATCTTCATCATTCCATTTTTTAATCCATCACTTTAACTCAGATACGTGCTTTCACATATTCCAGATTTCCATAATAAGGTGTATCCACCAGATACCATTTTCTTTCTGCCGACATTTCCATTCTGGTACTTATCCACTTTCCATTTACAAAAACTTCTAAACATTCACCACAATGAAATCCTTTATCCACCCATAAGTCCGATACCAACAATCCATATCTGTCATTCGCCGGATTGTATCCTAATCTTCCTTCTGTCATAAAACGCACCTTCTTTCTCGTTTTTCAAAATAACAAAACTCTTTGTTTAAATATCTGTAATCGCACACTGTATCAT
>JBGVDD010000199.1:0-2414 GCA_045119215.1 Lachnospiraceae bacterium
ATGGGCTTCCTGCTTCATAGACCTCGTAACCTACTATCTCCACAGGCGTTAATTCGGGCAGTCCCTGCCCTACGTATTATTGTTCTTATGCTGTCTGTCGTAATCCCTCTGCCAATATGTTCTTCGCAGCATTGATATCCCTGTCATGCTTTGTACCACAAACAGGGCATACCCATTCCCTTACTGACAGATTTTTCGTCTCTGTATTTTGGCATCCGCAAACCGAACATAGCTGACTGCTGGCATAAAATGTATCTATTTTGACATATTCCCTGTCATTCCACTTTGCCTTATACTCCAACTGTCTGGTCAGCTCATTAAACTGTACCCCTTGTCAAGGACATTTTTATTTGTTTGTCATAGGGAATGTATGTTCGTTTTCTTTAACACTTACAATTCCCTCTAATGGATAAATCCCCGTTGTGATATACTCATAATACTCGTTTGGTGATAGTTTCGCCAACTGCCACTGATATCTGCTATTATTATAATAATCCAGCCAATCATCAACAATTGCCTTAACCTCTCGATATTTTGTACATTCACTAACATCTATTTCATCCTTCATATGTCCAAAAAAACTTTCCTGTGGTGCGTTATCCCAACAGTTTCCTTTTCTCGACATTGACTGTCTCAGTTTTTTGTCATTAACCAATTGAATAAAGCTGGTACTTGTATAATGGCATCCTTGATCCGAATGAATTAGCGTTTCCTTTGTTAGCTCAATCCCATGATTTTTTATCAATTTATTCACAGTTTCTAATACAAAATCCACTTCTAAAGAATCACTTAGAACATACGACAATATCTGTTTTGTATAAGCATCCAGAATTGTTGATAAATAAGCAAAGGTTCCATTGTATGGAATATATGTGATATCGGTCAACAACACTTTTCTTGGACCATATTCTGTGAATTTTCGGTCAAGAAGATTATCTGCTACATTGTTTGTTTTTATAGCTTTTGCCATTCGTCTATAAGGATTTGCTCTTCGTACAGGACATTTTAAACCGTATTTATCCATTAATCGTCTAATTTTCTTTAAATTCATTACTACCGGGGGATTCCAGTGAACCATGCACATATATATGCCACGTGCACCTTTGCTGTATCCTCGCTGATTATATGCTTTTAATATTAGTTCAAAGTCCTCTCTGTCCTTCTGTTCTCTTTCTTCTCTGACACCTGCCGCATTTACCCATCTGTAATAACCAGAACGTGAAACACCTGCGATATCGCAAAGCATACTTACACTTAATTGATTATCAGCTTCTTGAACTGTTTTCTGTATGACTTCAAATTTCCAACTAGAACTCATTAAAATTTCCTCGTTGCTGTATTTTCTGTCTTTACAATTTTTTTTAAAAAGTCAACTTCCTGGCGTAAATATTTAACCTCATTTAATATATTGGTTAATGCTTCTTGAGACTCTACAGAAGTACCTTCTGGTATTGATAATTCATCTTTTTTTCTTCGTGTTCTGTTTTCTCCTTGTCTAAATCCGCCTCCGCTTTGAGCCTGCCTTTTTATACTTTGAACAATACTGTCAATCTGCTTTTGACCGAACATCTCAAGATTATATCCTAAGTCTTCTAATATCTTTCTCGGTGCCATTCCTGCCTGATATGCTGTCCAAAAAGCTTCCTTAAATTCAATTGTAAAGTATAGCTTGCTCTTTGTTACTTTAAACGTATATGGATTTGCTTTTAATAGTTTCATTTCTTTTGCTGTATATTCTTTCATTGCATCTTCTCCAATCTTTCATATATTGTATCAGATGCCCTTGTTCTAAAAAATACTTAAGTGTCCATTTTTTCTAATTTATTGCCTTTATCCACTGTCTACTTTAGGGGATATCATCCCTTTCTCAACTGTCTATTTTATTGGGGTGATACCTTTTTTACATTGTCCACACCTTGGCACTGCAACACTTAGCTTAAATGTCCATCTTTAAGGGTATCTTCCTTTTTCAAGGTGTCTACGTTTAAGGATTCTTTCAGCAATTTCAGACCTAGCCAACCTCTATTATTTTCCCTAGCGGTAATCAACATTTCAAACAATCCCTTTCTCTTGTCGTGTCCACCTTATAGGGTACATTATACTTTATTATTTTTTCCGGGTCATTCTTGCATGCTAAATATTCTACCAGCAGACGAACATCTGACGTGAAGCGTTCCCTCACTTCCGGTGACAGCTTGCCCATGTGAACAAAATTCATCTGATAATTTTGAATAAAAGGCAATGCTTCCTGCTTCAGTTCTTCGGGAATGTCTAGCATACCATACATATCCTTTGGAGCATCCCATTCCTTTTGTCCATAATACGCCACTAACGTAATGACTGGCACCAGCTTCTGGTCCTTATGAATTTTCTGAATATATGCCTGTTTTTCGTTCCTGCGGTTCTCATCCATG
>JBGVDD010000200.1:0-3253 GCA_045119215.1 Lachnospiraceae bacterium
TTCCAGTCCATCGATACACTGGCATATGCTGTAAATACATTTGTAGAAAACTGTATCAACGGAATTACAGCAAATGAAGTAAGATGCCGTTATCTGGTAGAAAACAGTGTTGGTATGATCACAGCAATCTGCCCACACGTAGGATACCAGCCAGCAGCAGATATCGCGAAAAAAGCACTCGCTACAGGCGAATCTGTACGTGACCTGATTCTGAAAGAAGGTCTGTTAACAGAAGAAGAACTGGATAAGATCATGAACCCAGTAAGCTTAACAGAACCAGGAATTTCCGGAAAAGAACTGTTGAGAAAAAAAGAAAAATAAGATACAAACCTTGTGTATAAAATAATAGAAGCAGTGTACTTGAATGTTTGAGTGCACTGCTTTTTGTAATTCGGAGGGGACCGACGCAGATAATTGCTATTGCTTTTCAATAACAGGCCGCTCCTTCTCAACTCTTTTCTAAGATTGACTAAATTGACGCTCAGGAACGCCTTCGCGCCAAAGTCAATCTAAGAAAAGGATTTTCGAACTCGCTTTCCCCAATGTTATTGAAAAGCAATAGCAATTATCTGCTGTACTCTCCTCACGAAACAAATGGCGCCGCAAAAATAATTGTATGTTCTACCTTTCTTCAAAAGTCTACATCTTCGTAAACGTAACTTATATAGAAATACGTAAAACATGCATGTAAAAACTCCCGGGCGCAATTTGTTTCGTGAGGATGGAAGTATGGATTCCTATACCATTCCAAAGGCATGGGGTATAAAATGTCAAGCTATAATGTACAAAAAATATGATATAAGAATGTACAATTAATCTTTTGGCTGCATATGATCTTTTAATCGATATGATTTTCCCGATATTGTTATCACATGGGAATGATGCAGTATTCTGTCAAGGATAGCATTCGAAACCACGGCATCATAAAATATCTCATCCCATTCATTAAAATTCATATTTGTGGTAAATATAGTGCTTTTCTTTTCGTATCTTTTGTCTATCAGTTGGAAAAACAGGTTAGAATCTTCTTTATCGATAGGCAGATACCCTATTTCATCAATAATCAAAAGCTTGTAATGACAAAAATGACGCAGTCTTGCATCAAGACGATTTTCCAGTTTTGCCTTTTTTAATTGCTGGAGCAGATCATGACATTTGATAAAATATGTGCTCACTCTTTTCTTTGCAGCAGCCACTCCTATTGCTGTAGCAAGATGTGTCTTTCCAACACCACTTGGACCTAAAAATACAACGTTTTCATTTTTCTCCAGAAACCCAAGGGCACACAATTCCCGCAGTTTTTGTTCGCTTATATTTGGCTGAAATTCAAAATCATAATCCTTAAGTTCTTTTACAAAAGGAAATGCTGCAGCCTTTATCATTGAACGTGAAGCATTTTTCTCTTTGAAATCCACCTCATAGTTACTAAGTTTCAGTAATCCTTCCGTAAAAGAAAGATTGTTGGTGGTCACAAAGTCCGTGATCTCATCCAGATGCAGGAGCATCTGGGTCAGTTTGAGTTGTTCCATGTTTGTACATAACTGTACGTATGTAGTATTATTCATAACCATATACCTTTCCGATCATCTCTAAATTTTCTTTTGCCCTGTCAGCAATATTTTCTTCCTTGAATATATGCGATTTTCTTGCTATAGCAGCATAATGCTCACTGTTATAATTTAATTTATTTTTGCTTATAGTGTGTATGGTTATGAAATCCGTGCTATAATACACATGGATATAACCATCGTATACCTGCAATGTGACATGTTTGCCCACATACTCCGGTGGGACGGAGTACTGGCAGCCATTATAATGGAACATGCTGGAATGATTTACTTTTGCAGTATGGTTTGTTATCTGATAAAGCTTTCTTATGTTATCAGCGGGTAGGCTGCGTAAGGAAGCTTTTTCTTTTTGAAAATACATCAATGGGATCCTTCCTGTTCCCTGGTTTACCTGAATATTCACTCTGTGATTTATTCTTTGCACAAGTTCATTCAACTCACAGTAATTCAGTTTCCCATTATAAGCCCGGATTTCATCCAGTATTTTCATCGGAGCCTCTACCTTGGCTTTGGTTCTTGGACGTCCGGCAATACATGGATGGACATGGAATCCATAATCATCAGCAAACTGCTGGAATCTGATATTTAATTTTCCTTCTGAATACTCTGTTCTCGCCTCATCCATAACCGTCTTCATGTTATCCGTAACAATTTCTTCCGGCACGCCGCCAAAGGTTTCAAATGCTCCATCAAGAAAAGAAAAAAGAATGTCTTGTGTTTTGGTAAGTGATACTTTATATACCCGGTATCTTGAGTAGGAAAGCAGTAAAACAAATATATTGACATCAATTGTTTCACCCGTTGACAGGATAAAAGGAATGGATTCTTTCCAATCCAGCTGCGCCTGTTTTCCCATATCTGTTTCATAACGGACAGTAACCTGATTCACATTTGATGGGCGACCCTTTCTAAAATAGGAATCGAATTCTTCGTATTTCTTAAGGTAAAAGCAGAAGTTACAATAGGCACCGGAATAATTATGGTTATCCACAAGGTACTGCCAGAGTACTTTTCTGTAATAAAACACTTGCTGGTTTCTGTCAGAAAGCAGCTCCTTTATGACTTCATAAAAAGGAGTAATGCAGTCGGTTGAACTGCGGGTAACAGGTTTTTGATAGCCATTAATGTATTTATCTACGGTACGTCGATCCACTTCTAACTCTCTGGCAATCTGACTTTTATTAATCTTCAATGTTGAATCCTCCAAAAAAGGTTTTAACTTATATAAATCCTTGACACTATGTATCTCAAGGTCTGTTATGATCTGATTTCTTAATATCATTATGAGCTCCTCCTAATAGCTCATGTATCATAACATTTGTACATTTTTATTCCACACTTTTTGTACATTCTTAATTATAACTTTATATCCCAGGAAGGTGTGTTCCGTGTGCTCAGCGGCATGAATGCGCTCGAACAGGTTGAGGATAACTGTGCCGCGCTCGGTGAGCTCAAACCTTTGAACGATGAGGAATACGCGGTTATCGATGCGGTGCGGCAGATTATTCTGGAGAATACCGCCATTCCATGTACCGCCTGCGAATACTGTACACATGGCTGTCCAAAGAAAATCGCCATTCCGAAATATTTCGCGTTATACAACAGTATGAAGCAGAAAACTGGCAGTTTTTCCAGTCAGAATGTCTATTACAATAATACCGTGCTGGCTGGTTTTGGCCGGGCGT